>CAYFXE010000039.1:0-11062 GCA_964347035.1 uncultured Eubacteriales bacterium
ATGATTGGTCACCCAGAGACATTGTGGCTCATCTGATTGGCTGGAACCGTTACATAATAAAAGGAAGCAAGCAAATAAAAAAGAGAGAACTCCCCTTTTATGACATTGATCCTGGCGATGATTATAACAAGGTGAATGCTTTGCTCGTCAGTCAATATTCTTCTGAAGACAAGCATGAACTGCTTGATGAGCTTCAAGCCTCGGCTCAAGAGTTGAAACAATTCCTAAAGTCATTGGACTCCAATGAATGGGATCGTGACTACGGTGTTAGGCATAAAGGGGTTACTATAACCATTCAAAATACTGTCGATGAACTTATAGAGGATTATGATATACATAGAAAGCAAATCGAGGAATGGGCCAAGAGATTAGAAGCCTAATAGTTAGCCACGCTCTAAAGAGACCTGTTCCCCCCAATTCACCTCTCATCACAATATTATCCCCGCTCTGATATGAGCAATAAATTTCGGGCATATACGATTTGACTCTATTCCCCTGAATTTGATATCCTTTGGCCTGCAGGAAGAGGGATAACTGTGACAGTAAAATGTTCCAAGTGTAAATCTGACAATCCTGAGACGGCCAGCTTCTGTGCAGACTGCGGCACGAAGCTCTCCGCACCCAAGGATATCTCTGTTACGGAGACCATAAAAACTCCCAAGGAAGATATGATGACTGAATCCTCCTTTGCCGGAAGATACCAGATTATTCAGGAACTAGGTAAAGGAGGTATGGGCAGAGTTTATAAAGCCAGAGATACAAAACTCAACCGGACAGTTGCCCTCAAGTTCCTTCCCCAGGAGCTTACACTTGACCAAGAGGCAATAGATCGATTCCAACAAGAAGCCCGAGCAGCCGCAGCTTTGGATCATACGAATATCTGCACCGTGTATGAAGTTGATGAATTCGAAGGCCAAAACTATATTGCAATGACCTACATCCAGGGTGAAAGTCTCAAAGAAACACTTAAATCTGGCCCGTTGAGCGTAAATGAAGCCTCGAGCGTTGCCATCCAAATCGCAGAGGGCCTGCAAGAAGCCCACGACAAAGGAATAGTCCATAGGGATATCAAAGCTGGCAACATCATGTTGACAGAAAAGGGAAAGGCAAAGATCGTCGATTTTGGTATCGCCAAGCTGGCTGGCCAGTCCAAGATCACAAAACCAGGATCAACCTTCGGAACAGTTGCTTATATGTCACCGGAGCAGGCACGTGGCGAAGATACAGACAAAAAGACAGATATTTGGTCCTTGGGTGTTTTGTTCTATGAGATGCTCACGGGAGAACTGCCTTTCCAGGGAGAAAATGAGGCTGCCGTCATCTACAGCATTCTGAACGAAGAACCCAAGGCCATTCAAAAGTACCGGTCTGATGTTCCTGATAATATCACCACCCTTATTTCTCTCCTCTTACAAAAAGATACCACCCAACGTATCTCCTCGGCTAAGGAATTCGTCAAACAGTTGAAAGCGAAAAGTCCAAGAAAAGCGATCGACGATGATAAAAAATCAATCGCTGTCCTCTACTTTGAAAACATGAGCGCTGATAAGGAAAACGAATACTTTTGTGCCGGGATGACAGAGGATCTCATTATCGACCTCTCCAAGATTCGTCAGCTCAGCGTCATTCCCCGCTCGGATGTTTTGCCTTTCCGCAACAAGGAAGTCAATTCTCGTCAAATTGGGGAGACACTCAGAGTTCAGTATATCCTGGAAGGAAGTGTTCGAAAGGCGGGAAATAAGATTCGCATTACATCTCAATTAATAGACATAAGAAGCGGGTTTCAAGTGTGGGCCGAGCGTTACGATCGGTTGACAGAAGATATTTTCGATATTCAGATGGAGGTATCCGAAAAAATTGCAGAAGCGCTGAAAGTCTCTTTGACAGAATCGGAGAAGCAGTCCCTTGCCCGGAAACCGACCTATGATGTCCGGGCGTATGATTTCTACATGCGCGGCAGTGAATTCCTCCTCCGAAAGGGAAAGAAGAACAATGATGCAGCTATTCAGATGTTCGAGCATGCTTTATCCATCGATCCCGATTTTTCCCTTGCCTATGTCGGTCTTGCTGAAGCTTATTCTTGGAATTATTCTATTTATAGCGGTGACCGTTTGTGGTTAGAAAAAATGATGGAAATGAATGAGAAAGCCATCAAGATTGACCCTGATTTAATAGAGGCGCAGTTCGGCGTAGGCATGGTTCACTTCTTTCAAAAGCGGTATGACGAAGCAAAAAAAAGCTTTGAAGAGGTTATTCGTGCGAAACCTGATATGTATCCGGCCTATTTTTACTTGGGAATAACCTCAGAAATAGCCGGAGATTATGACAAGGGCATTGAGTGTTTTGAAACATGTGTCAGTCTTAAACCCTACAGCGAGGAGCCTTGGCACTGGCTTGATATGAGTTTTCGAAGACATGGCGACCTGAAGGCTGCTCAGAAGGCTTCCAAAAAAGTAATTAAACTAGGAGAAGGAAAAATCGAGGTGAATCCAGAGGATGTTACTGCTTTGAGTCGAATGGCTTTGACCTATGCAAATATGGGCGAGAACGAAAAGGCTCTTGACGCCGCAAAAAAAGTCATGGAGATAGACCCCACGGATGGCATGGTCCTTTATAATTGCACATGCGTCTACTCCTGTTTAGAGAAAAAGAAAGAAGCCTTCGCCTGCTTAAAAAAAGCTCTCGAGCGTGGATTGATAAATATGCTTGAGTGGATTGAAAAAGTGGATCCTTATCTCGAAGCGATTCGTGAAGACCCCCAATTCCAGGAAATTCTTTTAGAATACAGCGCAAAAAAAGGGAAAGCATAATGAGAAAAGCGGCTAGTCTATCTTTGTTGTTGTCTTTTTTGTCCAGCTGGGCCTGGCAGATAAAATAAAAATCAAAACAGAAAAAGGTATCCCTGTTGTTTATAATCCGAAAAAACCCGATCCTCCACCCGGACTAGAGGGAAAATTGGGCCTGAAAGGGAAGCTTTACACCGCTGGTGAGACAGAAGAAGGAATCAGTGTCATAAAGCGCTACAATATGATATTTAAATGAAGAGGCTTTAACGAGAACCTTGCTCTTCAGTATCCAAATAAAAGACTTCTTCTAACGGCACTCCGAACACCCGGGCGATTTTTAGGGCAAGAACTGTAGACGGCACCCATCGTCCCCGCTCCACAAAATTAATTGTGGTGCGGGTCACGCCGACTAATTCAGCCAATTGTTCCTGGGTAATATCTTTTTTTGCTCGGTGCACTTTTATGTTATTTTTCAGGATATTTTCACCCATCTTGAGCCTCTCTGTTGTAATAGAGAAAGGCTCCGACTAAGGATATGACAGAGCCAAACAGAATCAACCAAGGTCCATGGGGAAAGGAAATTCTCAGGGCCAAAAGGTCAGGTGTTAAAAACATGTCCCACAATTTCCAGAAAATTGTAATACCAATGATAGTGAAGAAAGCAAAGCGATAGGCCTTTAACCAGTTTAATTTAATCCTCTCATCATTGACCGCAGCCAGCAAGGAGGGATCTTTTCTTAATTTCTTCTTATACAACAAGTACCTGATTATAAAGATAAGTAATGTGAGAATCCACAGAATGAGGGCTCCTTCAAAAAAGCGGAGAGTCTTTGACCATCGCAATCTGGCGTTTAAATGGATGATAGAGTAGATAGTGGGATACATAAGCAGGGCGAATGCGATGACAGAACCTATTAAAACACCTAATAAGATATTCCTCCGCATCCTGTTCATCTTTTCTATTTGGCTCGCCATCTTAACTTCCTTTAGACTAAAAATTTTAATAAAAGTTAATAAAACTAAACATAATATATAGTAAACGTAACTATTTGTCAATAAATATTAACAATATTTTAAATTCATCTGAATACAGTTAATTAAACAAAGTTAATGACTCAGGTGTATTGGTCGAACAGTATTTCCGAACGCGTTCGTCTCTTTGGCGCTTTTAGAGTTGTATTTGCTGCTGCCCATAATTGATCTTTTAAAGACCATTCAAAATTAGAAATTGACTATACCTTTTATCATTGTTATGCTTTTGGCAACTTAAAGAAAGGGTTGACAATGGAGGAAAAGTGCCCTAAGTGTCATTACGATAATCCCTCAGATTCCAAATTTTGCAAAGAGTGTGGAACTCAGCTAGTCGCTTCTGAAGAAAGCCCTTCTCCACCCACCGAGACCCTAGAAACTGCCGTTGAAGAACTCACCACAGGTGCCACCTTTGCCGGCCGGTACAGGATCATCGAAGAGCTTGGACGAGGAGGGATGGGGAAGGTCTATAGGGCTGTCGATAATAAGCTGAGCGAAGAGGTCGCTCTCAAGCTCATCAAACCAGAGGTGGTTTCGGATAGGGATGCCCTGGGGCGATTCAGCAATGAACTGAAACTGGCCCGCAAGATTGCGCACAAGAATGTCGGCCGGATGTATGAACTGATGGAAGAAGAGGGCACTCATTATATCACGATGGAGTACGTGCCCGGGCAGGACCTGAAGGGATTGATCAGACAGTCGGGTCAGTTGGCCGTGGGGACGACAATAAATATAGCCAAGCAGATTTGTAATGGTCTGGTCGAAGCCCATAAGCTGGGAGTCGTCCACCGGGACCTAAAGCCGAGCAACATCATGATCGATAAAGACGGGAATGCCCGGATCATGGACTTCGGGATCGCCCGCTTATTAAAAGCCAAAGGAATAACAGGGGCAGGAGTCATAATCGGCACGCCCGAGTATATGTCGCCGGAACAGGCAGAAGCAAAAGACACAGACGGCCGATCGGATGTTTACTCGCTGGGAGTGATCCTTTATGAGATGGCCACCGGGCGGCTGCCGTTTGAGGGGGAGACACCGCTGAGTATCGCCATGAAGCATAAGGCTGAGACACCCGAGGAACCGAAAAATTTGAACACCCAGATTCCTGTGGGTTTAAATCAAATCATCCTCAAGTGTCTGGAAAAAGAAAAACAGGACAGGTATCAGTCGGCTGAACAAGTTCTGGATGAACTGAATAACGTAGAGAAGGGCATCCCGACTGTCCAGCGAGAGGTTTCGGAGAAAAAGCCCCTCACTTCCAAGGAAATAGCCATCAAATTCACCTTGAAGAAGCTTTACATCCCTGCTGCCGTTATTTTAGCTATGGCCGTGGCTGCTTTTTTTGTTTTCAGGAAGCCTGGTCTCAATGTCGACTCGAAGCGCATCGCGGTGACTGCCTTCGACAATCAGACGGGTGATGATTCATTGGATTCCATAGGCAGTATCGCAGCGGACTGGATTACCCAGGGGATTTCCCAAATCGAGAATGTAGAAGTTGTGCCCACGATGAGAGTCCTGCAGTCAACGCAGCAGTTAAAATCAGAGAAGGAAGACGATCAGGGTTTATTTCCTGTCCGAGCCTTGGCCAGGAAAACAGGTGCGGGTACTGTGGTTTCGGGAGCCTACCAGGTGGTAGATGAGACCTTGAGGTTTCAGGTCCAGATTGTCGACGCTCAGCACGGAAATCTCCTCTCCGCCCCGCCGCCTGTCAGCGGTTCCTCCGAGGATAAAATGGAAGTCATCAGGATACTGCGGGAGAGAGTCGTCGGTGCCTTGGCGGCTCATTTTGATACGCCTTGGGGAAGGAACCAATATGAAAAGCCCCCTCTCTTCGAAGCATACAGAGAATTTCTGCTGGGGATCGATCTTTTCGGGAGAGACTATTCTCAGTCATTAAACCACTTCGCCCGGGCCGTGGAGCTCGACCCAGAGTTTTTACCCCCAAAAATATGGATTGCTCAAGCATACTGGAATCAAGGAAAGCTTACCGAAGCAGAATCAATCGTCAATGCTCTCAATCAAAACCGGGAGCAGCTTTCTCCTTATTGGCGCCATATTCTTGATTGGCAAAGGGCCAATCTCAAGGAAATCATGAGAATGCACTGCATCACATCCGGCAGGCTGCAAAACTAGTCCCCGATAACATCGTGCTTATTTTTCTTATCGAACAAAATGCCGTCAATGTGAATCGTCCTCGGGAAGCCGTGGAAGCCTGTCAGGATGTCGATATAGAGCCTTGGGGGGAATTCTTCAGCTCTAGATGGGGCAGGGGTTGGTTTAGTTTTCTTGCCGAGGCTTATCATATGCTGGGGGATTATAAGCAGGAATTAAGAGAAGTGCGTCGTGCTCAAGAGCATTACCCGGACGAGATGTATTTGGATGAAGCACGGGCCTTAGCCGCTGTGGGGAGGATAGACAAAGTCAAAGAAGTCATCGAAAAGAGCCTGGCTGTAACATTTCGACCAGGACTCCATGGAAACGTCTTGCTCGAGGCTGTCCGGGAGCTGCGTGCGCATGGTCATCATGAGGCCTGCAAAGAAATAGCTGATGAGGCTGTCGAATGGCATAAAACGAGATTATCTGAGCGAAAAGCAACCCAGAGACTTCGAGTAAGACTGGCAAATGCTCTGTATTTGGCCGAGCGCTGGGATGAAACTCTGCCCTTAGTAGAGGAATTGGCCGCAGAGTTCCCTGATAATATAGATTATAAGGGATTTTTAGGAGCCCTCGCAGCAAGAAGAGGGGACCGTGAAGCAGCCTTGAGAATATCCGATGAATTAAAAAACATCGACCGTCCTTATTTACTCGGCATCCATACCTATTGGCGGGCGAATATTGCAGCGATCCTAGGCCAGAAGGAACAGGCTGTTACGCTCCTCACGAGGGCTTTAGCCCAGGGCCGAGCGTATGGGTCGTATCTTTTGAATAACATGAATTTCGAACCACTCCGTGACTACAAACCCTTCCAAGAACTCCTCCGCCCAAAGGGGTAGGGCAAAGAGATATCCCCTTTTTCACTCGTCAAGGATGAATTTTATTGTATTGGGTTCCCGCTTTCGCGGGAATGCCAGAGAGAGGCTGGATCCCTGCTGCCCACTGAAACCTGCACCCGCGCAGGCAGGTTTGGGCACAGGCTCCGCAGGGAAAGGCTGGATTCCAGCCGAAGCCTGACCTTCCGGAGGCAGGGGCTGGAATGACGGGGAGAACGACGAGATGACGGAAAGGGAGAAAAATAGAACCGTCTCCGTTTCTTATTCCTGTTTTTTGTTTTGACAAAAAGTGTCAATAAAAGACTTCATACAGATCCTTATAGTGGGGAGCAGCCCGAATAATAAGGCCTTTCTGTGGGTCAGGATTATCCTGGCTCATTAAAGTCTACACCCCTAAAATCGTGGGTCTCCAGTAATTCCCCTCATCGGCAGCGATGAATTCCCTGCTCGCTTAAGGTGAGACAAATTTTGTCAAAATCACCTAATAAATCCCCCCTCGTGGTGATTGACGCTTTGAGAGCATCTCTGCGACCATGAAAGCCGTCTTGAAGGAAAAGGAATACATGCAACCAGGAAAATTGTTCGGAGACAGAGAAGATTTCGACGAAGAGACCGTCTTCTCCCTATGAACAGGTGAATAACGACATGTCCTTTTATTTCGCTTTCGTGATGAATCAAAAGATATCGAATAAGGTACGCTGATGGCTTCTAATCTCGGTGAACTTCTTTTACGCGAGAAGCTCCTCACTTCTGATCAATTGAAGTCCGCTCTCGAGCTTCAAAAGAAAAACGGTCTCCCTCTCACTACGGCTCTGGTCAATCTCAAGTATATCACCGAAGAAGAAATGGCCAAAGCGTTGTCCCATCAACTGGGCTACCCTTATATCGACCTCAACCAGTTCGAAGTCTATCCAGAAGTGATCGGCTTGATCCCGGTCGAAATTGCCAAAAAGCACATGATTATACCCATCCATCGCATTCGATCATTCTTGACCTTGGCAATGGTTGACCCGACGGATTTGGATATCATCGAAGATATTCGGTTCAGAACCGGCCTCAGCATCCAGCCCGTCATCGCCTCCGAGACAGGGATTATGAATGCGATCAGTAAATTTTACGGGGCCACGGATTCCTTGCGGGTCAAGAAAATACTGGATGAAATCGAGCTGGCCGAGGACACAACGGTCAATATCATCGAAGAAGAAGACGAAGATTATGATATTGAAGAGCTGGTTCATTCCACAGAAGAAGCTCCGATCATTACTCTTGTCAACACGGTTTTCATAGATGCCATAAAAAAGGGAGCCAGTGACGTTCATTTCGAGCCTTACGAGAAATCCTTCCGCATCAGATACCGCCTGGATGGAACGCTTCATGAAATGATGAACCTGGCCACAAAATTCGTCAAGCCTGTGGTCTCAAGAGTAAAAATTCTTTCCAATATGGACATTGCTGAAAAGAGACTCCCTCAAGATGGGCGCATCAAGATGAGAGTGAAGCTGGAAAATGGGGGCCGGAAAGAAGTCGATATGCGTGTCTCCAGCATTCCCACCATATTCGGTGAAAAAGTGGTGACCCGGATACTCGACCGTGAGATGCTGAAATTAGATCTGACGAAATTGGGCTTTGACAAGGAAGCCTTAGGGATCTTTAAGGAGGGGATATCTCAGCCTTGGGGGATCATCCTCGTAACCGGACCCACGGGGAGCGGAAAGACGAACACTCTGTATTCAGCCATTTCCAACTTGAACTCCTTGGAGAAAAACATCATCACGGCTGAGGACCCTGTGGAGTTTCATATCCCTGGTATCAGTCAGGTCAACATAAAAGAAGAAATTGGATTGTCCTTCTCGGCCTCGTTGAGGAGTTTTCTCCGACAAGACCCGGATATCATGCTGGTCGGGGAGATGAGGGATTTTGAAACAGTCGATATCGCCATAAAAGCTTCACTCACTGGACATTTGGTTTTCTCCACTCTCCACACAAACGATGCGGCCAGCACTGTTTCCAGGCTGGTCAACATGAATATCGAGCCCTACCTCATCGCTGATTCTGTGATCATGATCGTAGCCCAAAGATTGGTCCGGCGCTTGTGCAAAAAATGCCGAGTCCAAGATAAGTTGACAGAGGAAGCTCTCGTGGATATTGGATTTTCTCCAGAGGAGGCCAAGAAAGGAACGATCTTCAAGCCAGCTGGCTGCAGCACCTGTCACAA
Organism: uncultured Eubacteriales bacterium; assembly: GCA_964347035.1. Classification (GTDB taxonomy): domain Bacteria; phylum Acidobacteriota; class Aminicenantia; order Aminicenantales; family Aminicenantaceae; genus CAYFXE01. Next base: position 9,021 of record CAYFXE010000039.1, read on the forward strand.
CACAGGATACAAAGGAAGGGTTGGGCTTTTCGAAGTGATGCAGATTACAGATGATATCAAGAAACTGATTCTGCGCAAGGCCCAATCTTCAGAGATAAAAAGGAAAGCCAAAGAGAAGGGAATGATCACCCTGCGTCAGAGTGGACTGATTAAGATAAAAGAAGGTATGACCTCTATCGAAGAGGTTCTAAGAGAAACCATTAAAGATGGGGAAGTTCAAGAATGAATATAACTATACAGGAATTGTTGAAGAAGGCAGTGGAGATGGACGCTAGCGATCTTCATATAACGACCTATATCCCCCCCCGGATAAGGGTTCATGGAAACCTTGTCTCCCTTGATTACCCTCCTTTGACGGCCTCTGAAACCAAGAGTCTTGCTTACAGTGTTCTGACCGACAGACAGAAAAAACAATTCGAGGATAAGATGGAGCTGGATTTTTCATTCGGGATTGATAAGTTAGGCCGTTTCCGAGGAAACATCTTTATGCAGAGAGGGGCTGTTGCCGCGGCTTTTCGGAGATTTCACGAGAGTGAATTTAGTTTCATCCAACTTGGAATCCCTCAAAAACTCTCTCAACTCTGCAAGCTGCCTCGAGGGTTGGTGTTAGTGACGGGGCCGACTGGATGCGGAAAATCCACAACACTGGCCTGTTTGATCAATCACGTCAATAGACAACGAGCTGTCCACATTATCACCATAGAGGACCCGATCGAATACTTTTTTTCACCCCAAAAGTCCATCATCAACCAGAGGGAACTTCATGTCGACACTCTGAGCTTTCCCAATGCGCTCCGGTCCGTCCTTCGAGAGGACCCGGATGTAGTCTTGGTCGGAGAGATGAGAGACATGGAGACCGTTGAAGCTACCTTGCGGGTTGCTGAGACAGGCCATCTGACCTTTTCCACACTCCACACAAATTCAGCCGCCGAGTCCATAACTAGAATCATAGATATTTTCCCCTCCCAATACCAGTCTCAAGTCAGAATCACGCTTTCCATGTGTCTGGAAGGCATCATGACCCAGTCTCTTCTTCCTAGGGCCGATGGGAAAGGAAGAGTGTTGGCCATGGAGATTTTGATTCCCAATCCAGCCATCAGGAGTCTCATCAGAGAAAACAAGATCCATCAGATCTATGCCACCATGCAGATGGGCCAGGAAAAATTCGGGATGCAAACCTTCAACCAATCGCTGGCCAATCTTTATTTTAAAGGAGCCATCACACTCGAGACAGCCATAAGCGCGACCTCTAAAGCTGAAGAGCTTACCGACATCCTCCAACGGCGGGAAGGAGTCCTAGAGGCTAAAGTGGGCTATTAAACCCAACAAGCAAGAAAATAGGAGAATGAATCATGCCAACATACCAATGGAAAGGTAAGAATCGATACGGGGACGTTGTCGGAGGTGAACGAGTCGCACAGTCATCTGAAGAGCTCAATAAAACTCTTCAGCAGGAGATGATCACTGTTCAAGACATCTCAAAGAAAAGGTTAGAGTTCAAAATTCCTTTATTTAAGAGAGAAAAGGTGAAGATGAAGGAACTGGCCATCTATAGCCGGCAGCTTTCAGTTTTGATCGATGCCGAATTGCCGTTAATCCAAAGCTTAGGGATTCTGGCGGAGCAGTCAAAAAACAAGTATTTCAAGAGCGTCATAAACAATATCAAGGATGATGTTGAGGCTGGCTCAACACTCAATCAGGCTAAAAGAAAATTCCCTAAGGTGTTCGATTCTCTGTACTGCAACATCGTGGGATCAGGAGAGCAGAGTGGGTCGCTGGATATCATGCTCAAGCGTCTAGCAGAGTACATGGAGAAAATCGTAAAGATCAAGTCTCAAGTCAAACAGGCGATGATGTATCCAACGGCCATTATTGGTTTTGCCTGTTTGGTCGTTATTTTCATGCTGTGGAAGGTCATCCCAGTTTTTGCTTCGATTTTTCTTGAACTCGGAGCCCAGCTGCCGGTAGAGGTGGCAGCGGAAACGGCACAGCCCGGGAGCCAGGATCGCGAAGTCGGCCTGCTTCTTCTTGATTTCCTCGAT
>CAYFXE010000039.1:11072-26951 GCA_964347035.1 uncultured Eubacteriales bacterium
AGCTGCCCTTCTTGACCATGGCGATCATCACTCTCAGCCATTTTATCCAGAGGTACTTCCTGTTCATGGTTATTGGTGCTGTAGTTCTCGTTTTTCTTTTCCGGTACCTTAGACGAACAGAAAAGGGAGGAAGATTCATAGATCAGAGTTTACTCAAGATTCCGCTGTTTGGGAAGATCCTCAGGAAAGTCGCCCTCTCACGTATAACTCGGACTTTGAGTACCCTTCTTTCGGGTGGGGTGCCGATGCTTGAGAGCTTGAAAATTACAGGCTCAACGGCTGGAAACGTAGTTATGGAAGAGAGGATCATGGATTCACGAAAGCAGGTGACTGAAGGGACCAGCCTGACCGACGCGTTCAAGGAAGCGGGGAAGTTTCCTTTCATGATGACCCAAATGGTGGGCGTGGGAGAAGCCACAGGAACACTTGATGATATGTTGGCCAAGCTGGCCGATTTCTACGATGATGAGGTGGAAGCTTCTGTGTCATCACTTCTTTCTATTTTAGAACCAGTCCTTCTGATAATGGTCGGAGGAATGGTCGCGACTTTGGTTGTCTCCATGTATCTTCCGATTTTTAGCTTAATGCAACAATTCTAAAAGAGAATGGAACGAGAAAGTTAGAATGGATACCCGCAAGAGACATGTCTTTTGGTTCATCTTATTACGTCTCATCGTCGTCACCTCCCTCGTCGTTTCTGCCTTTATCATCCAGTTTAGCACGTCGATTTTTCTTCCTCTCTCCCCTTTTTATTATTTGATCATTACGTTTTACGTTCTCACTCTTTTCTATTTTCTTTTTTATTTTTTGGGAAAAAACTATACTCTTCAAGTTTATCTACAGATCATACTCGACCTCTATCTGATCACAGGACTTGTCTACATCTCAGGTGGACTCAAAGGTTCCTTCTATTTTCTGTATATTTTCGAGATCATTGCTGCCAGCATCATCCTAACTCGTCAAGCCGCATATATCATTGCGTCGCTGGCGGCCATCTTTTTTGGAGTTCTCGTGGATGGGATGTATTTTGGGATAGTTCCTTCTTTCTCCAAGACTCAATCCATGAATTTGTCATTGGGTCAAGTCATCAACAACATTTTCATCGCTTGGTGTGTTTTTTTCCTGGTTGCGTTGCTGATGAACTATCTGACTGAAAATCTAAGAAAAACCCGGGAAAAGCTGTATCAGGCCCAAAGAGAGCTTGAGATGAGAAATCGCCTGGCCATAGCTGGAGAGGTCGCCGCTCGGGTGGCTCACGAAATCCGGAATCCTCTGGCCGCCATATCTGGGACAGTTCAGGTTCTCCGAGAGGAGTTGCCCCTGAATCCCGGCCAGAAGGATTTGATGAGAATCGCTGTCGAAGAATCAGAGCGGGTTTCCAGATCCATCGAACAATTTTTAAGCTATGCTTCAGCGGATAGACCAGAATACTCGAGGATTGATCTTTCCGCTCTCTTACGGGAGACACTTCAGCTGCTCGAGAAAAGCGGAGATTTGAACGGAACACATCACGTGACAGGAAATTTCAGAGGGAAGAAGTTTCCTTATTTCGGAAATGCCTATCACTTCAAACAGATTTTTTGGAACCTGGCGAAGAACTCGTTCAAAGCTATGGCCAATGGGGGAACATTAGCCGTAGATTTTGAAAACAGGAAGAATGAGGAAATCGAGATAAAGTTCACCGACACAGGAAGAGGCATGGCCGCGGAGGAGAAGAAGAAGGCTTTTGACCCCTTTTTTTCTGGATTCAAGAATGGTGGTTTGGGGATTGGCATGTCCGTTGTTCAGCGAATCGTTGGCGACTATAACGGAGAAATCAGACTTTTTTCAGATGTAAATCAGGGAACAGAAGTGGTGATAATCCTCCCCTGGAGAGATCCAAAGAAGATCAAAAGAACTCAAAAAGAGGAACACGGTGAAAGATGGATAAACTGCTGATTATCGACGACGAACGAAGCATCCTCGAGCTGTTGAGTACTGTCTTCAAGAAGGAGGGGTATGAAGTCAAAACCTCTCTTTCTGCATCCAAGGCCCTGGATCTCATCGAAAAGCAGGATTATGACCTCGTTATCTCTGACATCAAACTCCCCGAGATGAGCGGGATGGAGATTTTAAGAAAAGTTAAGTTGAAAAAACCCGAGCTTCCCTTCGTCATGATTACCGCCTACGGCTCGATCAAACAGGCTGTGGAAGCCTTGAAAGTCGGAGCCTTAGATTACGTGCTCAAACCCTTCGATGTGGAAGAACTGAAGATCGTCGTGGCTCAAGGCCTGGAGAAGTACAAGCTGAAAGAAGAAAACATCCAGCTTCGCAAGGAGCTCGAAGAAAAGCACAAATTCGAGAATATGGTGGGCAAAAGTCGGAAGATGAAAGAAATATATAGTTTGATAGAGAGGATTGCCGGAACAGATTCAACGGTTTTGATCATGGGCGAAAGCGGGACAGGGAAGGAGATGGCAGCTAGGGCAATTCACTTCCTCAGCTATCGGAGGGAGAGGCCGTTTGTCTCGATCAATTGCGGTGCCCTCCCAGAGAACCTTCTGGAGAGCGAGCTTTTCGGACACAGCAAAGGATCTTTCACTGGGGCTGTGGCCGACAAAAAGGGGATGTTTGAGGTCGCTCAGCAGGGCACACTCTTCTTGGATGAGGTGGGAGAAATGTCTCCCTGGACACAGGTGAAACTCTTAAGAGCTCTCCAAGAAAGAAAGGTCAGAAAAGTAGGTGGGACAGAGGAGATCGAGGTTGATGTTCGCATCATCGCGGCCACAAACCATGACTTAAAATCGCTGATCGACAAAGGACAATTCCGTGAGGACCTGTATTACCGTCTGAATGTCATCTCGTTCGAAATGCCTCCTTTAAGAGAGAGAAGACCAGATCTTCCTCTCCTCATCTCTCATTTTCTAAAGAAGCATTGCCAGAAGATGGGAAGGAAGATGAAAAGACTATCCCCAGAGGCCATGAGTGTTCTCGAGTCCTATCCTTGGCCGGGAAATGTCAGGGAGTTGGAGAATGTCATTGAGAGGATTGTCGCTATAGAAGAGAGGGAAACGGTTACTGAAGAGAGCCTCCCAGCTGATCTTTTCCTAGATCTACCAGCGACACAGAATCAATACGTCCTCCAGCCAGGGTTTAATTTGAATGAATACCTGGATAAAGTCACGTGCCACTTAATAAATGAAGCTTTAGCGACAACAGGAGGGAATCTCAAAGAAACAGCGAACCTTCTGGGTGTGAATTACCGGTCTTTACGTTATCTTATCGAAAAGTACGAGTTGAAAGCGAAGCAGGGTGACGCAGGAATACTCAGAAAAGGGACAAATATTGTCAATAAAGCGCCAAAAAATGTCAATTGATTGCCGTGAAGAAGATGAATGAAAATTACAATATATTTATTATCAACAACTTAGAATATTTGTGCTCTGGCACACAGCTTGCAAAGAATAAATGCGATGAGAGTGATAATGAAAATCACGGGAAATAATTTTTAGGAGGTTTCAAATGTTAAAAAATACTAAGGGTTTCACACTGATTGAATTGTTGATCGTTGTGGCTATCATAGGAATTCTTGCTGCACTCCTCATTCCAAACGCGATTACGGCTATCCAGAAGTCCAAGCAGAAAGGAACGATGAAGGACATCGTAACCATCGCGACAGCTTGCGCGGATTACATCACAGACAACGGGGCTTTTGCCAATGCTAAGAATGGTGCGCTTGTCGATAACGACGCTTTCATCCAGGATCTGGCTCCTTTCTATGTCAAGATTGTCCCTGTCAATGATCAATGGGGACAGCCTTTAAACATTTACACCGGGTCCAACGGGACAACCAGAGGAATAGATGAAGATGACCTGGGTGAGGATGACTTCCTGATCGACTCTTACGGTCGCGATAAGGCGACTGATGGTTGGGCCTACGATGAGACTACACCTACTGCTGGAATGTACATCATAAACTCAATGGATGACTTCAAGAACGATCTGGTCAACTGGTCAGGCTCCTGGATTCGAGCTCCAAGAACAGCTGTAGAGTAAATACTTCCTCGTCATTAGCTGTCGGGTTCGCCTTTTATAGGCGGAGAAAAGGCGATGCATCGAGAGATGCATCGCCTTTTTTTGTCCAGTTATCAGTTACCAGTTGTCAGTAAAGAAGGGATTCTTTTCTTATACTGAAAACGGGGAACTGAAAACTGACAACTGTACCCTTATTTCTCTATAGTGTGGTATAATCGGGAGCACTTAAAATGCGAACAATCTTCCTTCTTCTACTCTACGGAATATTGGCTGTCCTTCTCCTTCCCGTACTCTTTGTTTGCTATTTAGGCCGGAGGAGGGAGCCTATAATTGCCATCGGAAAATGGGGAATTTCTGTTGGAAAGAAAATACTTGGAGTCCGCATCGATGTATCCGGAATCGAAAGAATTGACAAGAAAAAAGCGTATGTTTTTATGGCCAACCACCTGAGTCTCATCGATGGACCGTTGTTGTTTTGGCTTATTCCCCAATCGATCAGTGTCATCTTGAAAAAAGAAGTCTTCCGCATACCCATTATCGGACAGGGCATGAGGCAGGTGGGTTTTATCCCTGTCGACCGGAAAACGATGAGGGGGGGGAAGAGAAGCATCGATAAAGCCGTTCAACTCATCAGAGAGAAAGGGCGTTCTTTTTTAATTTTTCCAGAAGGAACGAGAAGCAGGGACGGAAAATTACAATCATTTAAGCGTGGGGGCTTCTTTCTCGCGCTCAACAGCCAAGCTTCGATTGCTCCCATATCTATCCGGGGGACTTACGAGCTCATGCCTCGCGGCAGCTTTTTCGCAAAGAGAGGAAAGATCAGTGTTCTCTTCCATTCTCCTCAACCAATGAGTGATTATGATCTTCGATCGATGCCGCAGATGATCGAGGCAGTGTGGAGCACCATACAATTGGGCTTGGTAGAATAAGAGGAGGAAACATGGACTTTGGGGATACAGCTAAGGAATTGTCTCAGGTCATAGATAAGCTATTCATGGAGAAGAGCGCACTCTTCGAGAATACCATCGATGTCATGGTCAGGAGCTTACGGAACGGCCATAAGATTCTCGTCTTTGGAAACGGCGGCAGCGCGGCTCAAGCTCAACATTTTGCCAGTGAGCTGGTGAACAAATTTTTAAAAGAACGACCGGCTCTAGCCGCCATTTCTCTGACCACCGACACCTCGGCTTTAACCTCGATTGCCAACGATGTCTCCTTTGATCATGTCTTCAGCCGACAGATAGAAGCATTGGGTGAGAAAGGAGATGTGGCTCTTGGGCTTTCGACGAGCGGAAATTCTCCTAACGTGATCGAGGCCCTTAAAGAAGCCAGGAAAAAGGGATTGATATCAGTGGCGTTTACAGGACAAGGCGGGGGACGTATATCCTCTTTGCCCGATGTTCTTCTGGATGTCCCTTCCTCCAGCACTCCCCGTATTCAAGAGGTTCATCTTCTGCTTCTGCACCTTTTAGCAGAAGAAATAGAAAAAAAGCTTGACTAGAGAAATTTACTTCGATCGCCAGAAACCGCTCCGACGGGGGCGTGATTTAGACTCCCAGTAATAGAACGGTTTTTCTTCTTCGGCGGGAACTCCCGGCACAGCGACTTTTTTCTCGCCGCGGGCTTTGTCGATACGGAAGGATCGTTCGGCTGCGTACAGGATTTCCTCTCGGAGACCCTCTCCAGCTACCTCCTCGGTGAATCGGCGTCTCCCCTCGACCAAGTCATGGATATAGTCGTGGATTTGTTCTTCTGAATACAATTTGCGGATGTCGTATTCCTCCAGGCCTTTACCTTCGCAGGTCTTGATTTCTTTGGTGCCCAGAATCCCCTTCTCGTAGTGATTGGTACAGCGGAGGTCGCCACGCTGGATCTGAGCCATTAGGCTGATCGGGACCCGGATCACATTGCGCACCATTCTTTTTTTCCGCTGGCCGTTTTCCTCGTATTTCTCGATGATTTCGCCGAGCCCTCCGGTGTTGTATTGCATGAACTTCAGCTTTTCCGGGAAGTTACTGATGAGGGTCATTATGATCTCGTAGAAACGGTTGGCTTTTTGAGCTCTGGAGCCGATGATGAAGGGATCTGTCCCGACAATACGCACAGATTCACCGGCTCTGTGAGGTTGGCTAGCGTAGCTATGGGTGCTCTCTCCCCATAGATAGGCCAGAACAGCCTGCTCAGGCGTTAGCTCTTGGGCAAAGCTCATGATGGTATTCCTCCGCGTAATGAAGGCGAAGATCACGCCATCCAGATCTTCCAGGGGAGGAAGGTTGATGGACTTGGAAGATATCCCCACCATCCTGCCCTTGATCTTGACTTTGAGCTTGTCCCGGCGGATGATGGCTCTTCCGTTAGCTGTCAGGCTTTCGTCTAGGAAATCGACTTCGCCGTTGGATTTGATCATCACGTTTTCCAGCAGAGCCGTCTTATCGACGAGCGCATTGAACATGGCTTCCTGATATTCCTCCTCGACATCGGTTTTGACGAAGAAATTGTCCTCTGAACCAAGGGCAGAACCGTCTTTTCTCAGGAAGACGATATCATCTTGGATGACTTCGGTCTTTTCACCTTTATCGTGAGCAAGCCCGAGCTGATGGCAGGACCAGGTTGATTTTCCTGTGGCCGTCAGCCCGAAGAGGAAGACGCCGTAAGTTTTGAGTTTATTTTCGGGATCGCGGATCGTAACCAGCTTGGTCCCGGCATGAAGCCCGAGCATACCCTGCTTATCAGCGGTCCACATGGCCTGACGGAGGAATCCTTTTTTATCTTCTCCCATGTAATCTGTCCCCAGGGCGATGTTGATGTTATCCTCAGGAATGACAAGAACCTGCTGGCGCAGGAGATGCTCTTCGGGGATATGAACCATGAAGAACTCCGGGCCAGGACGCTTTTTGGGGTTGAACAGCGTTGAGCCCCACATGTACCCCAGTCGGTAGTTGACCAGATCGGCTTCGGACACGATAAGATTGCAGTAAGGATTGTAGGTGTCGTTTTCTCCCATCCGACGTCTTATGCGGTAGAAAGGAAGAGTGCGAAGCAGATGGAGAACCTTATCCAGCTCTTGGGGGGACTTTTCAATCAGAGATTTTTGTTCTTCAGAAGGATGGGGAAGTCGGACATGTTCGTTCCCCAGGTAGACAGTTTTGGGAGCGATACGGCTCGAAATCGCTGAACGCCACCCGTAAGAGCCGAATTTGGTCCTTATGCCGGTAGCTCTGGCGCGGGGCTCGAGCCACTTGCGGTCGACGGTCTTGATATTAGGGCCTTTGATTACGCGGAAAAATTCTTCGACAAATCTCTTGTAAGCGTCTAGGTCATGGATGCTTTTTGTTCTGTCCATGCTTCTTTATCACTTTAGATTGATTCTTGAGTTTCCTCCTCGCCCGCGAGGATTTTTTTCAGGTCCTCAGCCGTTGCCACACCACTGTTGAACAGGTAGCAAGAGGTGCATTCCAGTAATCGTTGGAAGAAATTCTTCTGTAGTTCTAAGCGGGGACCATCTGTTACCAGAAGATGGGGATTAAAGAAAGGCTCTCTCTTAGAAGGCGTCAGACTTCTCTTGGCCCCAAGGCTTTCCCCGGATTCGAGGATACGGAGGGCATCCTCGGCGGCCATCTCCACCATTGGAGGCGAGACTTTGTCATAACGGAGGATAAACAGCCAGCGAAGCGGCGTCCGTTTGACGTGTTTGGAGGGGCCGTTAATCCAATAGGGATCCAAGAGGACTCGAGCATTCTTGGAGGCTTTGTAGCAGTAAGGAGATCCTCTGTCCAATCGACAATCATCAAGACGCAGACACTCGGCATTCTGACAGTCTTCTTTGCGAGTGATGACATTTTCACACTTACTGTTATCGAAGAGGGGAGCAAAAGCTGGGTAGGACTCGACCGTGTTTGTTGGCAGAAAAAGCTTTCTCTCGGTAGAGTCGGCTACGGCTTGATTTCCGGAAAACCGGACAAAGATGATATCATTCGAGTGAAGTTTGAATCGTTCATCTTGGAGTAAAGAAAAGAAGAGCTCCGTTTTTTTGGTTCCCTTCGGGCCCATCAGGACAAGACCCTGGCCTTCCAGGTCAGCGGACATACCGCGGACTGTGTGTACGTTAAACAGGCGTTCGGAAACATCCGTGACGAGTCCAAGAGCCAGACTGCGGAGAGGATTATAGTTATCGCTGTTGACCAAAACGCCGGTGTTTGTCTCAGAGCTATAGAATGAGCGGGGTTCCCTGCCGGAAATGCCGTCGACGGCATAGATGATCCCGTGGGGTTCAAGGTCAGCCTCCAGCTGGGCGGGATACCAGTTTTCGATCCAGAAATCGTTTATATGGGAGACATTCGTCCGAAGCTGGACGATGACTCCGTTGATGTTGGCGTTCCACTCGAAGTAATTTTCGTAGCTGAGATGGCTTTCCATCTCGCCAACCAAGGCATCTCTCATCGGGACCGAGATCGAAGAATCCACAGGAACCGATTCTCTTCCATGGGTTATGGTGTTGTTGAGAGCTACGCGTTTCACTTTCTTGGCTGTCTTGAGTTTCGAAACAGCTTCGATAATCCTGTCCATGCCCTTTTCCAGGTTTTCCATGGAATTGGCGTAGGAAATTCGGATATAGTCATCGGTGCCGAACGCATCGCCGGGGATGATGGCAACCTTCGCTTCCTTGATGAGGAAATAGGCCAGACCGTAGGAGTTTCGGATGAGGACGTTGTTGAATTCTTTCTTGTAGGTGGAGGAAAAATTCGGGAAGAGGTAGAAGGCTCCCTGCGGCTTGAAACAAGAAACGTCTGGGATGCTCTGAAGCCTCATCAAGACATAGTTTCTCCGTCTTTGGAACTCGGATCTCATCTTGGAGACTTCATACTGAGGACCTTTGAAGGCCTCGACACTGGCCTTCTGGGAGATGGAGCAAGGATTGGAGGTGCTGTGACTCTGGATTTTATTCATCCCGTTGATGATATCCGCAGGACCGGCCGCAAATCCTATGCGCCACCCCGTCATAGAGTATGACTTGGAGACGCCGTTGATGATGATGGTTTTCTTTTTGATCTCCTCTCCGAGAGAAGCGAAGCTCGTGAACCGGAAGTCATCGTAGACGAGGTGGGAGTAGATTTCATCCGCGATGACATAGATGTCCTCTTCCATGATGACATCAGCCAAGGCCTCCAGCTGGTGTCTGGTGTAGGCCGCTCCCGTCGGATTGGAGGGGTTGTTCAGGATCAAAGCCCTGGTGGCCGGTGAGATGGTGGCTCGGAGTTGATCTGGAGTCATAAGAAAGCCGTTCTCTTCCTTGGTGGGGATGATGACGGGTTTTCCGTTGGCCAGAGAAACGGCGTGAGGATAAGTGACCCAATAAGGGGCGGGGACGATGACTTCCTCGCCTTCATTGACCAGGGCCTGGATAAGATGATAAAGAGAGCTCTTGGCGCCAGCGGAGACGATGATTTCATCCTTGGTGTAGGTCAACCCGTAGTCTTCCTTCAACCTGTGTACAATCGCTTCGATCAGAGCCGGGATGCCTTGGTTCTGGGTGTATTTGGTGAAATTCTGGTCAATAGCCTGCTTCCCGGCCTCCTTTATGTTATCAGGAGTCGGAAAATCCGGCTCACCTGCGCTGAGGTCGACGATATCGATGCCCTCAGCTTTCATGGCCAGGGCTTTGGCCTTGACCTTGAGGGTTAAAGACTCACCGATTTGATTCGCTTTTTCTGATACCATGGTTGGCCCGCTTCGTCTATTCCTCTTCTTTCTCCTCGGGAGTCAGCTTGTCTCTGAGGTACTTTTTGAGATCTACTCCGGTTAACGATTTGACCACATCGGGCATCTGAGCCAGGACTTCAGCCACTTGGGCTGTGATTTTGGCGCTGCCTGTTCCCTTTTCGCCTCCGACCAGCACGATCTTGTCCACTTTAGAGAGAGGTTCAGAGACAGCCCTGGCCAACTCAGGGAGGATATCGAAATAGTTTTCGAGGATAGCCGCTTGGTTGTACCGATCCCATGCTTGAGCCTTCTTCAGCATGGCCTCTGCTTCGGCTAGTCCTTTTTGTTTGATTTTTTCTGCCTCAGCGATGCCTTCCAGCTTCAAAGCCTGGGCTTTCCCCTTGGCCTCAGCTTGGAGACGGAACTCTTCGGCTTCGGCTTCGGCTTTGATCTGCTGTTTGCGGGCGTCGGCGGGCTTGATTACGTTAGCATCCAGTTCTTTCTCTTTCCGTGCGATTTCCAACTCTTCGATTTTTATGGCTTCTTCGGTCTCGATCTGTTTGACCTTGGCTTCTTCTCTCTTGATTTCTTGGCTCAGCCGGAAGCGTTCGAGTTCGTAGGCAAAATCAGCTTTCGCCTTTTTCTGATTAACCGCCACTTGGGATTCGGCTTTTTTGGCTTCGTTGTCCCACTCAGATTTAGCGATCAGAGCTTCGGCAGCTAGCCTGGCTATCTCTCCTTCCTTCCGGGCTTCGGAGGCCTTGATCGTGGCTTCTTTTTCTGTTTCGGCATCAGCGATGGCAGCATCTCTCTTGGCGGCTGCAATCTGTGGTTTGCTAAGAGAATCGAGGTAGCCCTGGGTGTCGCTGATATCCTTGAGTGCAAAAGAAATCATGAATAGGCCCATCTGAGAAAAATCGGCCTGAGTGACCTCGGTCACTTTGATCGAAAACTCGTGCCTCCCTCGGAAAATTTCCTCGACGGTCATCGTTCCCATGATTTCTCTCATTTTTCCTTCGAGGATGGTCGTCGAGACTTCCCGAATGCCTTCCTTCCCTATGCCCAGGAACTGCTCTGCTGCCAATCGGATCGCATGATCGTTAGAGTCTATCCGGACCTGGGCAGTGGCCTCAGCCAGAAGCGGAATGCCCCCATGGGTGAGCACCTCGGGGGTCTTAATCCCCAGGGTGATGACTTCCATGGGTAAAACACCAACCGTTTCGAGGAAAGGAATGACGAATGTTCCTCCACCCACCCGGTAGCGGTAGCCGATTTTTCTTTTGGTCCCGTCGGGCTCGACCACACTTCTCTTTCTTCCGCCAGAGATGATCAAGACTTCATTCGGACCGACCTTCCTGTACTGTTTGGCGATAGTAAACACGAATAAAGCAAGTATGACAACTATGATGCCGATAAGTATGAGTTGAGAGATGAGTGTCATCATAACCTCCTCAGAATCATCCCTCGAGTGGACGACTCAAATGGGTGATTCATATTATAGTTAATTACTCTCCTTTTTCAAACGTAAAATTTTGGGGTCAGACCTTCATAACTTTCATTATTTTTTATCGCTTTCTTTATTAAGAGGTATATAGGCAGGCGAGAATATATTCTACTGAATAAGGAAAGTTATGAAGGTCTGACCCCATCAATTAAAAAATTTGAACCTGAAGATATGGAAAAAAGCGGCGATTCCATCCTTCCAACCGATTTTCTTTCCCTCGCTGTAATCTCTCCCTGAATACGATATGGGGACCTCGTATATCCTGCACTTCAATTTCGAAACCTTAATGGTAATTTCAGGTTCAACTCCGAATCTTTTGGATTTAAGAGTGATGCGGTCGATGACCGTCTTGCGAAAGACCTTGTAGCAGGTTTCCATGTCTGTGAGGTTTAAGTTGGAGACCATATTACAAAGAGTCGTAAGGAATTTATTCCCGACGTAATGCCAGAAGAAGAGCACACGGTGGGGGCCACCCGAGAAACGGGAGCCATATACGACATCGGCTCGGCCATCGAGAATAGGCACGAGGAGTTTTGGGTATTCACTGGGATCATACTCCAAATCCGAGTCTTGGATCAGGATAATGTCTCCCGTTGCTTCAGCAAAGCCTGTCTGAAGGGCGGCGCCTTTTCCTTGATTTTGATCATGAAAGTAGGTTTTAATGTTCGAAAAATTGAGGCCTTTCAACACCTCTCGAGTTCCATCATCAGAACCGTCATCGATGATGATGATTTCCTTTTCTAGGTCGATGTCAACTTTCTGTACCCGGTCGATGATTTCTTGGATGGTTTTTTTCTCGTTGAAGACAGGAATGATGATCGAAAGTTTCATGCTGTGAGAGTCTTATTCAGTCCCAGCTTATCCTTGAAGTAGTCGATGGTTTTTTTTAAGCCCTGTTCTAGATCTGTTTTCGGCTGCCAAGCCAGTTTTTCTTCGGCCAAGCTGATATCGGGACATCTTTGTTCCGGGTCGTCAGACGGGATGGGCTTGTGGATGATTTTTGACGGACTTTTGGTGAGCTTGATGATTTTTTCGGCTAGTTCGATGATGGTGAATTCAGCGGGATTTCCTAGGTTTATCGGACCTATGAAGTCTTCTTTCTTCATCACCTTCTCGAGTCCTTCAATAAGATCTGAGACATAGCAGAAAGAGCGTGTTTGGCTGCCGTCTCCGTACACAGTCAGAGGCTCTTTTCGCAAGGCTTGAACGATAAAATTGCTGATGACTCGGCCGTCATTGATAGCCATGCGAGGTCCATACGTGTTGAAGATACGGACGATCTTGATGTCCACCTTGTTCTGCCGGTAGTAGTCCATCATCAACGTCTCGGCTACCCGTTTTCCCTCGTCATAACAGCTGCGGAGACCGATGGGATTAACATTGCCCCAGTAATCCTCGGTTTGGGGATGAATCTTGGCATTTCCGTAGACTTCTGAGGAGGAAGCGAGCAAGATTCGGGCTTTGATTCTCTTTGCTAACCCAAGCATGTTAATGGTACCCATCACATTGGTCTTGACTGTCTTTATGGGATTATACTGGTAATGGATGGGGGAAGCGGGACAGGCCAGATGGTAAATCTCATCCACCTCGATGAAGAGAGGATGGATTATGTCGTGACGAATCAACTCGAAATAGGGATGAGGGAAGAGATGTTGGATGTTATCCTTGCTCCCGGAAAAAAAGTTATCGACACAGATGACATCGACTCCGCCTTGGACAAGGTCATCGCAAAGATGACTTCCCAAAAAACCGGCGCCTCCAGTGACTAGGACTCGATTCATTTTTTTTCTCCGTAGGCCATGAAAAGAAGGCTTTTCTTCTTGAGCACTTCTTTTTGCTGGTGAATGATTTCTTTTATTCCCTTATGGGCTAAATTGAGGAGAGAATCCAGCTGCTTTCGAGTGAAAGGTTTTTTTTCCGCCGTGGCCTGGACCTCGATGATTTGTCCCGTGTCGGTTTCGACCACATTCATATCGAGATCGGCGTTTGAATCCTCTTGGTAGTCGAGGTCGAGGAACAATTCGCCCTCGACCACACCGACACTGACAGCGCTCACCAGATGCTTGAGGGGCATTTCTTCGATTAATCCCTCCTCCATCATCTTTTTTAGAGCCAAGGCCAAGGCGACACAGCCGGCTGTGATCGAGGCTGTCCGTGTTCCACCATCTGCCTGGATGACATCGCAATCCAGGATGATCGTTTTTTCTCCGAGAACACGGAGTTCAGTGACCGCGCGGAGGGACCGGCCGATGAGCCGCTGGATTTCATGGGTCCGACCTGAAAGCCTTCCCGATATTCTTTCCCGAGTCGTTCTTTTTTCCGTCGAGCGGGGCAGCATCGAATACTCGGCCGTAATCCAGCCGCTACCGCTGTTTTTCAAGAAGGCAGGGACTTTTTCCTCGAGGGTGGCTGCCGCGATTACCTTTGTTTTGCCGATCTCTATGTAAGCGGAGCCATCAGCAAAATCAAGATGATCGGGTTTGATTTTTATCGGTCTCAGGGAATCAGAGGCTCTTTTTTTCTCTCTCATCTGTTTTTAGGGGTCTGAGCTTCTCCTCTTGATTCTTCCTCTTCTCCTTCTGGTCTTGTTTTCCACCTTTGGTGGAACCAAAACCAGTAATCTGGATTTCTCCGGATTTGATTTTCTATAATATTAGTGCATAATTGGGTAATTTTCAACAAGTCTTCTTCCTGATTTTCTTCGGAACGAATATCCAGAGGTTTCTCTATCTTCAGATGGTATCTATGCGAAGAGATGGGGTAACAAAAGACAGGGACTAGAGGGGAATGTGTTCGTAGGTAAAAGGCCGCGAGGCTCGGAGTCGTGGCGGCTTTTTTTCCGAAAAAGTCGACGAAGACAGCCTGGCTGCGCAGGACATTCTGGTCGATCAGGATGGCCACCATCTCCTGATGATGGAGAGCTTTGAGGATGAGTTTGGTCGCATGAAATTTGGAGATAATCGTGGCCCCCATTCTTGTCCTGAGTTTAAAGAGCTCTCTTTCCAATAATTCGTTATCCAAAGGACGGGCAACGACACTCAATTTGCCTATCCTGGCCAGCACATGAGTAGCAATCTCCCAGTTACCATAATGTCCGGAGAAGAGAAGGGCGCCCTTCCCTTCGAGGAGTGCCTGGCGAAGGTGTTCTTCTCCCTCGATAACGAAGAGTCGATTCTTTTGCTCTTCACTGAGATGAGGAATTTTTATGATGTCCAGGATGACCTCGCCGAAATGGCGAAAAGAACGGCGAGATATTTCTCTAAGCGCTTTCGAAGACAGATCCTCTCCGAAAGCCGTTTTCAGGCTGGTCTGAGTAATTTTTCGGTATTTTCTACTCAACAAGAAAACCGTTGTCCCAAGGAGGCGACCAACGGCGAGGCACCAGCTCCGGGGCAGAAACAGAACGAAGAATTGGAGTTTCCGAAAGATTAGAAACTCAATCCAAACCTTGATACGTTTCATCGTCTTTGTGTGTTTTCAAGGAACTCGAAAATCGACGAGAAAAAACCCGGTTCGATGTCCAACTCCATCTTTAGGTAGTAAGGAATGATATTAAACCTGTCAAAGGAGTGAGTGAGTTTGACAGCATCCTTTTCTGTCGTTATCAAAGTTGATGCCCCGGTTGATTCACAAACGTTTACGATTTTCTCGATCGATGAAGAAGGATAGGGATGGTGATCCGGAAAAGTCAGGAAGTCGAGAGGAGATATTCCTTCCTCTTCGAGGAGGAGAGAAAACCTTTCTGGCCGAGCAATTCCACAGAAAGCCACCACTTTTTTCCCATTCAGAGAATCTTTTTCAACCGGCTCTCTTTTCTTAAAGCTGAAGATTCCTTGACTGGTCACGGAGTATTCGTAACTCTCTTGTCTGGGAATAGAATACTTTTTCGCTAAAGCATTCCCTCTCTTAATGAGGAGGATGTGCGCTCTTCTCAAAGAAGAACGAGGTTCCCGTAATGGACTTCTTGCCATTGGGTCATACAAAACAATATCCAAATCTCTATGCAGAAATCGATGCTGAAAACCATCATCCAGCACCCCAACATCGAACCCGGAAGATGCGGCTTGTTGGCAGGAGACCAGCCGATTCTTACCGATATAAACTCCGGCGTGAGGGATGTTTTGAGCGACCATGAAGGATTCATCACCAGAATCCTTCCAGTCGCCGTAGATCTTATGGCCATCCGAAAGCATGCCTCCTTTTTTCTCCCATTTTCCCTTATAACCTCTGGTAATCAAGGCTGGTCTGCATCCCTTTTTCAGGAGAAAAGATAATACCTCCATGGCGAGAGGTGTTTTTTCAGAACCTCCGAACGTGATATTCCCGATGCTGATGATGGGGAGGGGAGCTTTTCTGGGCTTCAGGATTTTCCGCTCGTACAGCCAGTTTTTAACTTGACAGCCTGAACGATGGGGGTAGGAAATGAAGAAAAGGAGAGTTTGCATTCCTTGGGGACTATACTACATCCGTTTTTCACTTTCAAGAAATTAGGGGGGACGGAAAGCATCACTCCTTTCCCTCTATATCACTCTTTTCCCTCCACTATATATACCTATACTCATCACTGTTATAGAAATGCTCCCGTGGGGAATGCCTCAATGTAAGGGTCTTTATTTCCGTGATGGAAGACTAGGTATATGTATTTGGGAATGGCTTTGCTC
>CAYFXE010000040.1:0-26693 GCA_964347035.1 uncultured Eubacteriales bacterium
ATTACGAAGGCTGGGTAGGTTGGGTCGGGGTCTTCAATAGTCGCTTCATCCATCCCCAAATACCTTTCCTATCACGGGAATAAAGATGCTTCCTCTCATCGACACCTTCAATTTTTTTTAGTCTTATCAAGAAAAATCCAAGGATGAGTTCTTCGATTCTTATCAGGTCTCTTTGGATTGACAAACAATATGGCATACCTTAGAATTTTTCAAAGGAATATGGCAGAAAAAAAAGTCTTGATCGTTGATTTTGACTACAATAGTTTGACATCGATGACCAATATTTTTGAGACCCAAAAAATGGAGGTGATCACAGCCTCTGATGGGGCTTCCGCCTACGACAAATTCAAGGCGGAAAAGCCCGACATAGTGATTCTGGAAGCCATGCTACCTAAGATGCACGGATTCGACCTCACCTTGAAGATATTCCAGGAGACGAAGGGACAAGTGCCGGTAATCATTGTGACGGGCGTTTACAAAGGACCTCAGTATAAAAATGAAGCTCTGCGTTCTTTCGGAGCCTCTGATTACTTCGAGAAACCCTTCGATCAAGAGAAATTGGTAAATTCTGTGTTGAATCTTCTCGCCGAGGAAATAGATATCGAAGAAGAACTTCCCTCCCCGGATTCGGTCCTTGAGACAGTAGCTAAAATGGTCGAGGAGGATTCACCTTCAGCCAAGAAAAAAGAGCCTCCAAAGTAATAAGTGACTTTTCAATTTTGTTTGGTAAGAAAGGAGAGAGGAAGAAAATAATCGGAATTAGGGGGATGACGAGAAAGACATGTCTGATTTATGGACGCGCTGCAACAACTGCCGTCGTATTTTGTACAAACAGGATATTCTAGACCATCTGTCTGTTTGTCCATCCTGTGGCTTCCATTTTCGGTTATCGGCCGTGGATCGCCTCAAGATGCTCTTTGATGAAGGGCAGTATGATCTCATCGACCAGGATATTGTTCCCAAAGATCCTTTGGGATTTGAAGATTCTTTGAAATATTCAAAAAGGCTCGAGGAGAATAAGAAACGGACCCGTCTTCCTGACGCTGTGCTCAATGCTGAAGGAACCATAGGTGGAATACAAGTGATTATTTCTGCTATGGAGTTCAGTTTTATGGGAGGGAGCATGGGCTCGGTTGTGGGGGAGAAGATTACTCGAGCCGCGGAAAGAGCC
The DNA here is from genome assembly GCA_964347035.1 of uncultured Eubacteriales bacterium. Classification (GTDB taxonomy): domain Bacteria; phylum Acidobacteriota; class Aminicenantia; order Aminicenantales; family Aminicenantaceae; genus CAYFXE01. The sequence continues at coordinate 1,172 of CAYFXE010000040.1, forward strand.
CTTAAAAAAGAAGTCCCGCTGATCACTGTGGCCTGCTCGGGTGGTGCAAGGATGCAGGAGGGTGCTCTGTCTTTGATGCAGCTGATGAAGACCAGCGCTGCCATCGCTCGTTTTGAAGAGGCAAAACTTCCGTTTATTTCCATGCTGACAGATCCGACAACAGGGGGAGTCACAGCCAGCTTTGCCATGTTGGGGGACATCAACATAGCAGAACCTCAGGCTCTGATCGGGTTTGCGGGACCTAGAGTTATCGAGCAGACGATCAAGGAAAAGCTCCCCAAAGGTTTTCAGCGCTCAGAATTTCTCCTTCGGCATGGCATGCTGGATGATGTCGTAGAAAGAGGGAATTTGCAGGCTTATCTCATCAAAGCCTTGCGACTCTTCCTTAACCGCCCTCGATGAATTACCAGGAATGTCTCAGATACCTAGAGAAGATCCAAAACTTGGGCATCAAGTTTGGGTTGGATAATGTTCGAGCCATACTCGAGGCTTTTGATAATCCTCACCATGAATTTCCTTCGGTTTTGGTTGCCGGGACAAATGGTAAAGGGTCTGTTTGTGCGATGCTGGCCCGCCTTCTTTCGCTCCATGATTTTCGTGTGGGCCTTTTTACCTCTCCCCACCTCGTTCGGGTTGAGGAAAGGATAAGGATTGGCGAAAAGCCGATTCCTGCGCGAAGCTTCTCCAGGCTTCTAACCAGGCTGAAAAAGAAAATCGAGGATCTGATTGACAACAAGATTTTGCTTTCCCCTCCCACTTATTTTGAGCTGCTGACCTGTCTGGGATTGATTTACTTTGAGGAGAAGAAGGTGGATATTGCTATTTTAGAAGTGGGTATGGGAGGGCGATTTGATGCTACCAATGTGGTGAATCCTTCTGTGACTGTCGTGACCACGATTTCTGCAGAACACCAGAAATTTTTAGGAGACACTCTCGAACAGATTGCCTACGAAAAAGCTGGGATCATAAAAAAAACTGTTCCAGTGGTTTGCGGAGTCAAGAAGAGGAGCGCGTTCTTGACCATCAAGAGGCTAGCCGATGAACTTGGTGCTCCCTTTCTTGGTGTCTTCGAAAGAAAGGGAGGTTTTTGCTTCGAGAAAGGAGAGAAAGAATATTCTTTTGAATACAGATCGGAAAAGGAAACATATAATTTTACTCCGAGTCTCTCTGGCCTCCATCAGGGGGAGAATGCAGCGATAGCGATCGTGGCGGCTGAACAGCTCAGCCAGCAGTGGAAAATGCTAGCCAAGAAAAAGATCATTCAGGGGATAGAGAGTACGCGGTGGGATGGCCGCCTCGAAGTTTTTTCACTCCGTCCTCTCGTCCTTTTAGATGGAGCCCATAACGAAGAAGGGGCCAGGGCAGTTCGAGATTATCTCCATTGTTTTATATCCACTCCTGTGATCCTTGTCTTCGCCATGATGAGGGATAAAAAGATTGAGAGAATTGCGGATATCCTGTTTCCTCTGGCAAAAACAGTGATATTGACCCGGTTTCCCTTCCACAAGGCGGCCTCTCCAGAGCAGCTTGAGAAAAGAGCTCGTCGGTTTGAGGATCGAATCATCTTGGAGCCCAATCCCAAAAAGGCCTATCGACTGGCTCTTGACCAGGCAATACCCGAGGATACCATACTTGTCACAGGATCCCTTTACATAGTAGGTGAAATTAAGAAATCGGGAACGCCTGGAAGCATCTGATGCTTGCTTTTTTAGGGTAAAAATGATAAATTCTTGCCTCATTTTAGTCCCTTTACAGTACAGAAGAGATGCTTTCAATCGATTTAAGTCTTATCATCGTCTTTCTCATCGTCTGGATCTTGCTGGCCGTCCTCAACAGAGTTTTTTTTAGCCCTTTGCGTAAGATCATGGGATCGAGACAGGACCAGATGGACCAGGATAAACGAGCCGCCGAGGCTGCTCTCGAATTGTTCGAAGAAGAATCTCTCAAAGTGGAGGAGCAGTTGCGGGAGGCCAAGACCATGGCTCAAACCCTCAGAGAAGGGCTTATGAAAGAAGGCCAAAAACATAGAGAACGCTTACTAGAAAAGATAAATGCGGATTGCCGCAGCCAGATCGAAGCGGCCCAGGATCAATTGAATCGCCAGGTCAAAATCTTAAAGAATGAGCTTGAAGTTCAAAGTCAGAACCTGGCTGACCAGATTGAGAAGAGACTCTTAAGCTGATGGTGAGAAAACATTTTTTTATCCTCTTTTTCCTCCTGTTCCTATTCCTCCCCTTACAGGCAGATGAGGAGCATGCCTCAGGCACCAAGGATTTTTTGGGGAAGACGCTTAATTTCGTCGTTCTCTTCGGTGGATTAGCCTACCTTCTTCGCAAGCCACTCCGTAATTTTCTCGAGGACAGGTCAATGAAGATAGAGCACTCCTTGAAGGAAATAAAGGAGTCGCGTCGACAAGCGGAACAGAAGCTTCACCAGATCCAAGAACGATTGAACAGTTTAGAAAAAGAAATCGAGAAGATTAAGAAGGGAGGTGAAGTAAACGGTCTCGAAGAAAAGGATAGGATCATCGAGGAAGCCCAGCGTGAGGCGGAGAGGATAAAAAGATTTGCTCAGGAAGAGATTGAGATGCTGACTCGAGTAGGGATAGCAAGCCTTCGAGAATATGCGGCTGAATTAGCTACAGCCCTAGCTCAGGAACGGATAATACAGAAAATGACACCAGAGTTATCCTCTCAACTCATCGATAAATCTATAGAAAAAATTGAAGAATTGTATGAAAACACAGATACTGACGAAGAGGTACGCTCAAGGGTTAGTTAGCTCTATCAAGGATGATGCGGAGTATGAGACCCTATTCCATCAGCTGATCGGGTTTCAAAACCTCCTCTCCGATCATAAAGAGCTAAACGGCGCCCTCACCAGCCGCTTCCTACCTACGACGAGAAAGATGGAGATTGCCGCTGAGATAATGGATAAAAGCGGATTGAGAGGAAAGATACACCGATTTATTCTTCTTCTTGTCGAAAACAACCGTCTGGATTTCTTGCCTGAAATTGTCCAACTCGTCCCGTTGCTGTGGCATGAAAAGAAAGGAATTGCAACAATCGAGGTCGCCTCCGCCTCTCCGTTATCTGAGGAACAAAAGAGAAGGTTGAAAGAGAAGCTCGAGATCTTGGAGGGAGGACCAGTTTCTTTGAATTATAGAATCGATTCCGAATTGATCGGAGGTCTTTCCCTGAGGAAAGAGAACATCGTCTATGATGTTTCTATCAAAGGGAGCCTGGAGAATCTTAAAGAAAGAATATCTGAAGGGTAGAGTCATGGAAATTAAGGCCGACGAAATTACTAAAATCATCCAACGCCAGATCGAAGGCTACGAGACGGAAGTCGACATCAAGGAAATCGGGACTGTGACCTCTGTCGGAGACGGGATTGCCCGGATCTATGGGCTGGATAGGGTGATGTACAATGAACTTCTCGAATTTCCAGGAGAAGTTTATGGCCTGGCTCTGAACCTAGAAGAGGATAGTGTCGGCGCTGTTCTTCTCGGAGAGACCCATCTGGTTAAAGAGGGGGATTTGGTTAAGCGAACCCACAGGATTATCCAGGTTCCCTCTGGACCTTCTCTTATCGGCAGAGTCGTCAATCCCCTGGGCCTGCCGTTGGATGAAAAAGGTCCGATCGAGACCGATGTCCATATGGTTGTCGAACGGCTGGCCCCCGGTGTTGTCGACCGGCTGCCGGTGAAGGAGCCGTTGCAGACAGGAATAAAAGCCATTGACAGCATGATCCCCATAGGCAGAGGTCAGAGGGAACTGATCATCGGCGACCGGCAGACAGGTAAGACAGCGATCGCCGTCGACACCATCATCAACCAGAAAGGGAAGGATGTTGTCTGTATCTACGTGGCTATCGGGCAAAAGAATTCTACCATCGCTTATGTCATCAAGATTCTCGAGGACTATGGGGCCATGGATTATTCTGTTGTCGTTGCCGCTGCTGCCAGCGATCCCTCTCCTCTTCAATATCTTGCTCCCTACGCGGGTTGTGCCATGGGAGAATACTTCAGAGACAACGAGAAACATGCTCTCCTCATCTATGATGACCTCTCCAAGCATGCCGCGGCCTACCGGGAGATCTCGCTTCTCCTGCGTAGGCCTCCCGGGCGAGAGGCCTTTCCAGGAGATGTCTTTTATCTTCATTCCAGGCTCTTAGAGAGGGCTGCCAAATACAATGATAAGTATGGGGGAGGCTCATTGACCGCCCTCCCTATCATCGAGACCCAAGCTGGTGATGTCTCGGGATATATTCCGACCAACGTCATTTCAATCACAGACGGTCAGATCTACTTAGAGCCAGAGCTCTTCAACGCCGGAATCCGGCCAGCCATCAATGTCGGGATCTCGGTTTCCAGGGTGGGCGGGAATGCTCAAATCAAGGCCATGAAGCAGGTGGCCGGACAGTTGCGCCTCGATTTGGCTCAATTCCGGGAGCTTCTGACTTTTGCTCAGTTCGGCACAGAGCTCGACAAGGCCAGTCATGCCCAGCTGGAAAGGGGAGAAAGATTGACAGAAATTCTTAAACAGGATCAGTACGTCCCCCTCCCTGTCGAGAAACAGGTTCTTATCATCTATGCTGGGAATAGGGGGTATATAGATGGGTTTGAAATCTCTGAGATCAAGGACTATGAAAAACAGCTGTATGATTACTTTGAGAAAGAGCACCTGGATTTATTGAAAAACATAGCCGAAAAGAAAGAAATCGACGGCGAACTGGATGAGGCAATAAGTAAGGCTTTGAAAGAGTTTAACCAGAGATTCAAAGAGGAGAAGGCCTGAGATGCCGGCTCTGATTGACCTGAGAAGACGTATAAGAAGCGTCAGGAATACGCAACAGATCACTCAGGCGATGAAGACAGTCGCCACGGCTAAACTGAAGAAAGTGCAGCGTCCCTTGATGGAAGCACGTCCTTACTGGCATTCCTATCCAAAATTTCTCTCGGAGGTGATCTACTGGGCTGAACGACAAGGGCATCCTTTGCTGATAAAAAGAGAGGAAGAGACCATACTGGGCATAGTCTTGACTTCTGATAAAGGTTTATGTGGAGCCTTTAATTCCAACCTCTTGGCGAGAGCTCAAGCCTTTCTTGAAGAAAAAGAGAAGCAGACGAAAATCCGCTTGATCCTATTAGGAAAAAAGGCAGAGATATTTTTTAAAAATCTCCCTTACTCAGCCGATAGGGTCTATTCAGGAAATGTCGAGAAACTTACCCGAGAAGACATGAGGGAATTGGCTCAGTATCTCATTCAGCTCTATGCCTTTAACCGAGTTGATGCTGTTTATATGGTCTACAATGAATTCAAATCTATCCTCGCCCCACGGATCACAGTGACCAAACTTCTTCCTGTCGAGGCTGTGACAGCAGAGAGAGTTCAAGAAGGGCTTGCTCCGGATTGGGAACCCGAGACCAAGCTTATTCTCGACACGCTTCTTCCTCTGTACGTGGAGAACCAAATGTACCATGTGTTTTTTGAGTCATCAGCAGCCGAACATGCAGCCCGAATGATGGCAATGGATAATGCGACTCAGAACGCCGAGGAATTGATAGGAGATCTCACTCTGGTTTTGAATAAAATCAGGCAGGCTTCAATTACCAAGGAACTCTTGGAGATCATGACAGCCGTTGAGGCCTTGGCCAAAAAATAATCTGGAGAAGTGATGATGGCAAAAACAGGAGCCAAAGAAAAACAAAAAGCCAAACCGAAGACAAAAGGAAAAAAACAAGATAAAGTCGGACGTGTTGTTCAGATCATCGGACCTGTGGTGGACATCGAATTCAAGGATGTGGAGCTTCCTGAAATTTATAATGCTATTCGAGTTACGAGCGAAAGATTCGATTCTTCTGGGGCCTATTCAGGCGTGGAAACCAAGAGGGACTTTGGCTTGAGAGTTGATAGCGAAGACGATAAAAATCTCGATGAACGTGAGGCTGTGGATATTGTGGTCGAAGTTGAACAGCATTTGGGTGAGGACCGGGTGAGGTGTGTTTCCATGCACCCGACCGACGGCCTGGCGCGGGGGATGAAAGCCATTGACCTGGATGGCCCGATTAAGGTTCCGGTGGGAGAAGCAACTTTGGGCCGTGTCATCAACGTCATCGGCGAGCCCGTGGATTACCTGGGACCCATCAAGGCCAAGGTGAAATATCCGATTCACAGACCTCCTCCAGCCCTGGAGCAACAGAGCACAGAGCTGGAGATGTTCGAGACAGGAATCAAAGTGATCGACCTCATCCAGCCTTTTTTAAAGGGTGGGAAGATCGGTCTTTTTGGCGGCGCTGGCGTTGGAAAGACCGTCATCATCATGGAGATGATCCACAATGTTGCCCTTGAGCACGGCGGTTATTCTGTTTTTGCCGGGGTGGGAGAAAGGACAAGGGAAGGGAATGACCTTTGGCTCGAGATGAAAGAGTCCGGAGTCATCGATAAAACGTCTCTAATCTACGGCCAGATGACTGAACCACCTGGAGCACGTCTTCGGGTGGGACTGGCCGCGCTCTCGGTGGCTGAATACTTCCGGGATGAGTTGGGTCAGGATATTCTTCTGTTCATCGATAATATCTTCCGGTTTGTCCAGGCCGGCTCCGAGGTTTCAGCCCTCCTGGGACGGATGCCATCGGCGGTGGGATATCAACCGAACTTGGCCACAGAGCTGGGGGAGCTGGAAGAAAGAATCACTTCCACCAAACGGGGTTCCATCACTTCGGTGCAGGCCATCTATGTTCCTGCCGATGATTTTACAGATCCCGCTCCCGCTACGACATTTTCTCATCTGGATGCATCCACCAATCTGAGCCGGGCTTTGACAGAGATGGGAATTTATCCGGCCGTTGATCCGCTGTCCTCCTATTCTCGCATTCTGGATCCAAGGGTCGTGGGAGTGGAGCATTATCAAGTCGCCAGGAGAGTTAAAGAGATTCTCCAGCGTTACAAAGACCTCCAAGACATCATCGCTATCCTCGGTATGGAAGAACTCTCAGAGGAGGATAAGGTGATCGTCGCCCGAGCGCGAAAAATTCAACGTTTCCTTTCTCAACCGTTCCACGTCGCTGAGGAATTCACAGGGAGGTCGGGCAAATATGTCAAGGTTGCGGATACTGTCAAAGGATTCCTGGAGATTGTGGAGGGAAAACACGACGATAAGCCTGAACAGGCATTTTATATGGTCGGTGGCATCGAGGAAGTGATGGAAAGAGCAGAGGCATTGCAGTCAGCATGAGTAAGGACTTACCTTCATCCATACAACTGAGAGTGATCACTTCCCAAAGATTGTTGGTGGATGAAGAGGTAAAGGCTGTCTTCCTTCCCAGCTTAGAGGGGATGATCGGGATTCTTCCGGGGCATCGGCACTTGTTTACTGCTCTTGGAAAAGGAGTTTTGACCTACCGTCTGGATCAGAAAGAGGAAAATTATCTTGTACAAGGAGGATTTGCCGAAATCTTTCCTGATAAGGTACTCGTATTCACCGAATTGAGCGATGATGATGCGGATGACTAAACTGAAGGAGGATGACGAGACTCTGGACACTTTCTATCATGGTCGCATCCTGATCACTCAGAAAAAAAAGGGATATCGATTTTCAGTGGATTCTCCTCTGTTGGCAGATTTCATCCAAACCAGCGAGAGCGATGATCTTCTGGAGCTAGGTACGGGTTCGGGCATCATTTCCCTCCTCTTAAGTATCAAGCCTTTTAAGCATATCACCGGTTTGGAGATTCAGGAAACTCTGGCAGACATGGCCCAGAGGAATGTGGCCCTCAACAAGCTCGAAGGAAGAGTCACCATCATTTGCCAAGATCTAAAAGGTTTTCATACCAAAAAGAAATTCGATATCATTTTTTCCAACCCACCCTATATTAAGAAAAAGCAGGGGCATTTGAGCGACGATCAAGAAAAAGCGGTTGCCAAACATGAATTAAAATGTGATATTTTTGATATAATGGCCAAGACTGCAGAGTTATTGAAGGAGGAAGGCCGGGCCTATTTCATTTATCCTGTCAAGAGAGAGGAAGATTTCAAACAGGCAGTGGACCAACGCCAGTTGAAGATGAAAACCATCCGGTTTGTTTTCCCCAGACGCAAGAAATCGCCGAATTTCTTCCTGTCTGAATGCGATTTTGTTTCCCAAAAATTGAATCTTTTACCTCCTCTTATCCTCTTCGATGATCAAGGTCATTACACCCCTGAGGCCGAGGAGATATTCTCAGGGAGAGAGGGAACGGCAGGTGTTCAGAAACCTTAAGGAAATATACAAATACCGAGTTCTCATCCAGAGCTTGGTCGGTAGAGAGCTCAAGGCTCGGTATCGGGGCACAATCCTGGGATTTCTCTGGTCCTTTTTCAACCCTCTTCTCCTGATGATCGTCTATACCATCGTTTTTGGATTTATCATCCGACCCCGCGACCCTGCCTTCGAGGGTTCACCCTGGCTGTATGCGCTGTTTCTCTTCTGCGGAGTCCTGCCTTGGACGTGGTTTTCCTCTTCTTCTCTGGAGTCGGCCAACGTGCTGATGATTCATGGAAACTTGATCAAAAAGATCCTTTTTCCGGCTGAGATTCTGCCCATTGTCGCTGTCTCCTCGAATCTCATTCATTTTATGTTCGGGCTGCCTATTCTTTTTCTTTTCGTTCCTATTTTCGGGAAAGCCTATACCCCATATATTTTCTTCCTGCCGCTCGTTATTCTTATTCAGTTTGTTTTTTCTTTAGGATTTGCTTTTCTTATTTCTTCTCTGACCGTCCATTTTAGAGATATTAAGGATATCCTGGCTAATTTTTTAACCTTTTGGTTTTTTGCCTCTCCGATCGTTTACCCGATAACTTTTTCGACCATCCAGGAATCAAATTTCCTGAGAATCTTTCTTAACCTCAACCCGATGACCCACATCATGCAGGGATACCAGAACTGTGTCTTCTTCGGAACGCTATTCCACTGGAAAAAACTCGGAATCACGTTCGTATTGGCCATTTTCTTATTTATTTTAGGCTACTATATCTTTGATAGACTCCGGGATTCTTTCCCTGAGGAGGTTTAGGTGATCGCCATCGATGTAGATGATGTGGTTCGTATCTACCAGAAATACGCGGCACGCCATCGTTTTCTGACGTTCAAGAGTGCTATTGTCAAAGGCGATATTTTTAAGGCTATGAGGCCGGATGAGATAGTGACGGCTCTGGATGGAGTCAGCTTTCAAGTCGAAAAGGGGAAGACTTTTGGCATTATCGGTGAGAACGGATCGGGCAAAAGCACTCTGCTCAAGATTGTGGCAGGTATTGCCAAGCCGACGAAGGGAAGGGTGAAGGTCAAGGGAAAAATCTCGGCTCTGATCGAGCTCGGAGCCGGCTTTCATCCTGAGATTACAGGAAGGGAAAACGTCTACATAAACGGCATCATGCTCGGCCTATCCAAGAAGGAAATCGTCCGGAAGTTCGATGAGATCGTCAAATTCGCTGAGCTCGAGGAGTTTATCGACGCCCCTGTTAAAACTTATTCCTCTGGGATGTACATGCGCCTCGGATTTTCGATTGCTATCAATGTCAACCCGGACATTCTCCTCATCGACGAAGTCCTGGCCGTGGGTGACGCATCTTTTGTCCCCAAATGTCTAGACAGGATAGATGATTTTCGTCGCCGAGAAAAGACAATATTATTCGTCAGCCATGACCTTTCCACCGTAGAAAAAATATGTGATCAGGTGATTTGGCTCAAAGAAGGGCAGATCGAGGAAATGGGAGAGCCCAAGAGGGTCGTCGATGCCTACCTCCAAGATGTCTTGGAAAAGCAGGAAGAAGAATTCGAGGAAAGACAAAAGGTTGTGGAAAGACAGCAGGAATGGGAAGAGGAAAGACGAGAGAACAGATGGGGGAAGAGAGAGATCGAGATAAGCAAGGTGAGGTTGAAGGGATCAGATGGAAAAGAAAAGCATGTCTTTTCGCCCGAGGAGGGGATGACGATCGAGATGGAAGTGTCTTCATCGAAAAGGATCAGAGACTTTGTGTTCGGAATCGGTATCTTTAACTCACAAGGCATCTATTGCTATGGCACTAACACTCAACTCGAGGATATAGAACCGGTTTCCATCGAGGGAGAGGGCAAGGTTTTCTGTCAGTTGGAGAAGCTGAATCTTGTCAACGGAACTTATTATCTAGATGTGGCCGTCCACACGAGAGATGGTTATCCTTATGATTACCACCGTAATCTGTATTCCTTCTTAGTCTCCTCTCTCCACAAGGATGAGGGCATCACCAGACCTGAACACACCTGGAGTTTTACTCAGGGCATCAAGGTTAAAGCTCCGAAGATCCGCGGTGAGAGCTGATCAAAAAAGGGAACCAGTAGATATTGAATTTTTCAACCGGGGGGCTATAATAATCAAAAAAATGGAGGAAACCATGAAAGATAAACCAGGAGAAAGCCACAGCCGAACAGTAGCCAAGGCAGTCAGCTGGAGGGTGATAGCCACCTTAACCACAATGACCCTAGTTTACATCTTTACCAGAGAATGGGTAGTTTCTCTAGGTGTGGGCATAACCGAGGTTATCGCTAAGATCCTTTTATATTATCTTCATGAAAGAGCCTGGGCCAAGATCACTTGGGGTAAGAAGAAGCATCCATTATCTTCATTGCATGTTAAGCGGGAATTGGAACCGGAAGACATGGATAAGCTGAAGAACTACCTGAAAGACCTAGGTTATCTCGATTAGATGTCTCCTTCTGTTAGGGCTATAAACAATGATGGATGAAAAGATAAAAACACTGACCGGCTTAAAAAAGATTCGTCAGGTGCTGAAAAGGAAGGGAAAAAAAGTCGTTTTTACCAACGGCTGCTTCGACCTTCTCCACAGCGGTCATATCCATATATTCAAAGAAGCCAAAAAGCAGGGCGATATACTCATCGTGGCAGTCAACGATGATGCCTCTGTCAGGAAGATCAAGGGCTCTTCCCGTCCGATTTTTCCTCTGGATGAGAGACTCGAGATATTGGAAGCCTTGGAAGAGATAGATTATTTAGTCTCCTTCTCCGAGGAGACGCCCCAAAAGCTCATAACCTCACTCCTTCCTGATATCTTGGTTAAAGGAGGGGACTGGGAGATCGATGAAGTCGTCGGGAGAAAAGAAGTGGAAGAGGCTGGGGGTAAGGTGGTGATCATCCCATATCTGGAGGGCTACTCGAGTTCAGAGATTATCAACAGGATCATCCAATCTTCGAAACAAAAATTCTAATGAGTGTGAACGCGTGACAATAATCAATGCAGAGATAAAAAAAACTCGCTGTCTCTTGTTCGAAACAGCGAGCTACTTGTGTTTGAATAAATTAAAGAGCCTTTTTACATCATGCTCAGGATGGGTGGTAACATCCTTCAGAGCAATGAGCTACTCTTGGTATTGAAAATCTTTTCATCACTAACTCCATAAAAAAGTATACAATATAAACTCTATATAATTTATAGAAATTAGTCAAGCCCTAATGGTAGAACCATTGCCTCTCTTATCCAGCAGTTCATCCTGGAATAAAACGTTGGCATTATAATTTTATTATCCTCGTTTGGCAAGAAGGAGAAAGGCGCATATAATGTTGAGGAGGACGGATGAATTCAGAGAAAAAGGAAGACTTGAATTTCGAGGTCCGGTTTTATGCTGGATACAAAGGCCGTGAGACTCCTCGAGCCGTGCTGATAGGCGATAGAAAATTTAACATAGAAAAAATACTTTGGCGAAAAAGGGCCAGAGATAAGAAGTCAGGTCAGATGTCTGAAATATTCAAGTGCAAAATGGAAGGAGAAATAATCAAGATCATCCACTATGAATCTGGAGAATGGACGCTCTCATTCTTTGATGAAAAATAGTCCGTAAACACACCTAAAAATTTTCCATTACCTTAAACTTTTTTTGTTTATTTTTCGTCTATATGAGTAAGAGAGATGATTTAAGAGACGATGATGAGAAAAAAGATGCAGAAAGAGAGAAAAAGAGTTATCAAGCTATCTTTTATTCTGATGATGGCACTGGGCATTTTCCTGTGGCCAGCCCTGTCCTTATCTTCCCAAAAGCCTTTGGCTATCCCCAAGCTCTCGCAGGCGCCCAAAATCGACGGGCACCTGGACAATCTCCTCTGGGAGAAGGAGGCCTTAAAGATCGAGGATTTCCTCCAGTTTACGCCCAAAGAAAAAGGAACTCCCACAGAGAAGACCATAACCTACATCGGCTACGATCAGAAAAACCTCTACTTTGCTTTCCGCTGCTATGAATCCGATCCCCAAAAAATAAGAGCCAGTGTCACAAACCGGGATAACTGTATAGATGATGACTGGATTGCCGTTTTCCTGGATACGTTCAACGAGAAGCGGCGGGCCTTTTCCTTTATCATCAACCCCATCGGGGTTCAGATGGACCTGATGCGGATGGAAGCCGGGGGCAGCGATAACATGGACGCCAGCTGGGATACGGTTTTTTATTCAGAGGGGAAGATCGATGAGAAAGGCTATTTAGTTGAACTGGCCATTCCGTTTAAAAGCATCCGGTTTCCCGATAAAGAAGACAAAGTCTGGGGCATCATGCTAGCCAGGAATATCAGCCGTAGCGGAGAAATCGACTCTTGGCCCCCGATCTCAAAAGAAATCAACGGATTATTGGCTCAAACCCGCGAGCTTGTGATCCAGGGAGAGGTGGAAAAGGGACGAAATTTCGAACTGATGCCGATCGTCACTTCCCTCCAAGCCCAAGAAAAAAATTTCGATCTTCAACCGGGCCTGAATTTTAAGTGGGGTGTCAGCTCTGATCTTACCTTAGATCTCACCCTCAACCCCGATTTCAGCCACATAGAGGCCGATGCGCCTCAGATCGATGTCAACCAAAGGTTTGCTCTGTACTACCCTGAAAAAAGACCTTTTTTCTTGGAGGGGATGGAGATTTTCCGGTTTCCTCAAATCCAGATGGTCTACACCCGTAGGATCATCGACCCCATCGGTGGAGCCAAGCTCACAGGCAAAGTGGGCCGTTTCACCTATGGACTTCTCTCAGCCCTGGATGCCAATCCGACTGAAAGCCTCTGGGAAGTCAGCAACGGTGGAGGAAGCCGCGACGAGGATGCCCTCTTCAACATCTTCCGGATAAAGACCGATGTCTTCTCCGAGTCCACACTCGGCTTCTGCTTTGCTGACAAGGAAATCGATGGCAAGTATAACAGGGTTGTCGGTATCGACGGTCAGTTCAAGTTCAAAAATAAATTCTTCCTCTCCTTCCAGGTCATAGGCTCCAAGACCAAATTCGAAGATGAGACAACTGGCATCGCCCCTGCCCTTTATTCAGAGTTTTCGTATCTCTCGAAACACTGGGGAAGCGGCCTGTGGTGGATCTCGATCCACCCGGACTTCGAGGCCTCGTCGGGATTTGTCAATCGGGTAGATTACAGGACAGGCGGAGGATTCACTTACTTCACCCTTTATCCCGAAAGGAAGTACCTGAACCAGGTCTCGATCGGTCTCAATGGGGGCAGAAGGTACGCTTATTCCGATGACCTTCGTCTAGATCAATGGGCCGAGGCTAACCTGAGGCTCCGGTTTACAGAGTTCAACCAGATGGTCATTTCGTTCGAGAATCAGATGGAATATTATGAGGGGATTGATTTTTGGCAGAATTCTCTCACCTTCAACGGTGAGAGCAACCTGATCAGCTGGCTTCCCTTCGGATTCTACTTCCGCCTCGGTCAAAGCATATACTACGACCCCGATGACCCTTTCCTCGGCTGGAGCCATGTCTACGGTCTTTTTGTCAACCTAAAACCCAGCAAGAGACTCCAGATGGCGATCAGCCTCGATAAACAAACCTTCTGGGAAGAGAGAGGGGGAAAGCGGGTTTTTGATTATAACGTCATCCGCAACCGGACAACCTACCAGTTTTCCAAAACACTCTCGCTCAGAGCGATTATCGACTACAACCATTACTACAAAGAGGTCTACGGGAGTCTGCTCTTCAGCTATATCCTTAAACCCGGAACCGTGTTTTTCTTCGGAGTCGATAATGATTTCGTGAGGGATGACTTCGGTCACTACAAACGGGAAAACTACAGCATCTTCGTGAAATTCTCCTACTGGTGGAGGATGTAGCCCTCACCGTAGACCCCCTCCCACCCCCCTCCATGCGGCTCAGACAGACAGGGCGACAAGACCTCTCATTCAATGCAGCTATGCTAACTTTAATTTTCCTGTATCATGGATTGAAAATGCTTACTGTATCGCATGATTCATGGACGGAGGAGAGCGAATCGACGTATAATGGAATCCCATGAGCTTGGATTTTCTGAGAGAACAGAAGGAGTTTCAGAGACTTGTTCAGGCTATAAAAAGTGATGAGAAAGGCCTTCAAGTTTCAGGACTGATTAATCCCGCCAAAGCCTACTTATTAGCGCTATTAGCGCTCCAGTCCAAGAAAAAAATTGTCCTGATCCGTCCTCACTCATCTCCTCTCACTCCTTTTGGAGACGAGTGCCGTTTCTTCTTATCCCGATTTTCCTCGAATTTACGACTAAGCCATCTCCCGGCACTTTCAGAAAATCCGTACCAAGAAATTTCCCCTTCCCTGGAGTCCATATCTGCCAGGATGTTGTTCATATACGATCTCCTTCACCAGCCACCTTCTCTCATCCTCACCAATCTCTTAGGTTTACTTTGGCCTTTTCCCCGGATCAAAAACACAAAGCAAGTCTTCCTGGAACTGGGAGAAGGAGAGACATTCGAGCGAGACGAACTGCTGAGAGTCATCGATGCTTCCGGTTACACTCATGAAGACCTGGTGAATTCTGCTGGCGAATACGCTTGGAGAGGAGGGATTGTGGATGTCTTCTCTCCGTGGGAGACTTTCCCTTTTCGTATCGAGTTTAGCGGGGACGAGATTGCCTCCCTCAGGCATTTCGATCCCTCGACTCAGAGGTCTGTCAGGAAGGTTGATCATTTACTCATCCCCTCTCTCAGGGAGTTTCCCGTCTCTTCTCGATTCCTAAAGGAGTGGTCTGAGCTGGTCCGAAAAAAAGCACCTAGGTCAGTTCGTAAGGATGCTGAGAAAAAAATAGACCAAGTCAACAGTGGTGATTTTCCACCGAGTCTTTCATTTCTTGCCCCTCTCCACAGGGGTCATTTCGTCTCCTTCGATGAGTATCTGAAAGATTATGTGTTTGTCATCGATAGTCATGAAGAGGTCGAGCATGAATGGAAGGAGACAGGGAATGATTTTCAGGAACAATACAGAGAACTCACGAAAGAGGGAAGATTCCATCTCCCTCCAGAAGAGATTTATTCTTTTTCTTTCTGGGAAAGAATCAAAAAAGAAGCGATCCTTTGGACAGAGCTGTCATCTTCGAAGGAGAGACACTCTTTTCACTTTTCCTTCCAGTCTGTACCAAGGTTCAACAATAAAATCCCTTTTTTCCTCGATTACCTCAAAAAACTAGAGAAACAGGGCGAAAGATGTTTTATCTATTTTTCAGGTGACGGTGTTCGCCACAAGTTGGGCACACTCCTTTCTCAACATCGATTATCCTACCTCGAATCGTCAACACCCTTTCCCACTCCTCAAGACGAGTCCATCGTGCTCCTCGTCGGGAATCTCCGGCAAGGATTCAGCTATCCGAAGGAAAAAATCTATTTCTTTGCCGAAGGCGATATTTTTACAGAAGAAAGAGTTCTCGTATCCCGACCTCGGATTAGACCCTTTGTGTCCCATTTCCAGGATTTAAAAACAGGAGATTATGTCGTTCACACCGATTACGGAATCGGTATTTTTAAGGGATTGATAGAGATTAAAGTAGATGGAAGCGAGCGGGAATGCATCGAAATCAAGTATAAAGACGATGATAAGCTCTTCGTGCCGGTCGAAGACCTCAATCTGGTCCAAAAATTCTCGAAAGTGGGGCCCGCGCTTCCTTCCTTGAGCAAGCTGGGAACACCATCTTGGGAACGAACAAAACTCAGGACAAAGAAAGCCATTGAGATGATGGCTAAAGAGCTCCTCCATCTGTATGCCCAAAGGAAATCGATCAGAGGGATTCGGTTCAGCCCTCCAGGAGAATGGCAGGGTGAGTTTGACGAGACGTTCGAGTACCAGGAAACAGAGGATCAGCTCAGCGCAATTCTGGACGTCATGGTGGATATGGAGTCAGAGTTCCCGATGGATCGCCTTCTCTGCGGAGATGTGGGTTACGGAAAGACTGAAGTAGCCTTGAGGGCGTCTTTCAAGGCTGTCATGGATGGCAAACAGGTGGCAATCCTTTGCCCGACAACAGTGCTCGTCAGTCAACATCTCAATACCTTCAGGAATCGCCTGGTTCTGTTTCCGGTACGTGTGGAAGCCCTCAGCCGGCTGCAGTCCAAAGCTCAACAGAAAAAAATCCTGGAAGACCTGGATAAGGGGCTGGTAGATATCATTATCGGCACTCATCGCCTGCTCTCCAAAGATGTCCTATTCCGCGACTTAGGACTTCTGATTGTTGACGAGGAGCAGAGATTTGGCGTCAAACACAAAGAAAAGATCAAGCAGATGAAAGCCGATATCGATGTCCTAGCCTTGAGTGCAACACCTATCCCTAGAACATTAAACCTTTCGCTCACCGGACTCAGAGACATGAGCCTGATCGAGACTCCTCCCAAAGACAGATTGGCCATCCATACCGTGGTGGCTCCCTTCAGCCGAAAGCTTATCGCCTCAGCCATAAAGATGGAGTTAGCCAGAAGGGGGCAGGTCTACTATGTTCACAACCGGATCGGCGACATCGAGACTATCGCTTCGATGATCGAAAGACTCGTCCCTAAGGCTAAAGTGGCAGTCATCCACGGTCAAATGTCGAGTTCTCTCCTAGAGAAGAGGATGATCGATTTCATAAATCACGAATACGACGTTCTTGTCTCGACCACGATCATCGAAAACGGGATCGACATTCCTCTAGTCAACACCTTGATCGTGGATCGGGCCGATCAGTTCGGCCTGGCTCAGCTGTACCAGCTCCGGGGTAGGGTCGGACGCTCGTCGAGGCAAGCAGTGGCCTATTTTCTTGTCCCTCCGTTTCTAGAACTCACCCCCTTGTCTAAAGAGCGATTGAAGGCTCTGAAGGAATTCAGCGAGCTCGGTTCGGGTTTTCGTTTAGCCGCCAAAGATCTTGAAATACGGGGAGCTGGTAACTTTTTAGGAGCCAAGCAGCATGGATACATGGAGGCTGTCGGGTTCGATTACTACATGTACCTTTTGGAACAGACCATCAAAGAAATGAAAGGCGAAAGAGCGGAAGAGAGGAAATCCGAGATCAATCTCAGGGTTGATATTCGGATTCCCGATGATTATCTGCCCCAGATTAACCTGAGACTCAATCTGTATAAACGAATATCTTCTGTTGATGATTTGGATAAGATCGAGAAGATTAGAGGAGAAATCGAGGATAGATTCGGGCCCCTGCCGCCGAGTGTGGAGAACCTTCTCCGCTACGGTAGCGTAAAGTATCTGGCAGAAGAAATCGGCGCCCAATCGATTGACCGCATCGGGAAGAAGATCATCTTCAAGTTTTATCCGAAGATATCCATGGATTTGAATCGACTGACCAAGCTGTTGGAACAATATTCTGGGTCCATCACTCCTCAGGGAGTGATGAGTTTTTCGCTTTCCGGAGACGAAGTGGATGATATCTTAGATGAAACTATATCCATCTTGAAGGAGTTATCTGTAATGTAATATAATATGTTGAAATTAAAAAAGATGAGGAATTTAAAACTGAACACAAATCATAAGTTGATGAGCTTGAGCCTTGCTGTCATAATTGTCCTTCTGAATTGTCAAGGTGATAAGACTCTAGAGACTCCTCAGACTCAAGCTATCGAAGACATCCAGAAAAAGAGCAGTGTCATCCTGAAAATTGAAGACACCCCCTATTTGAGCACGGACTTTGACCATTATGTGCGCAATCTGATCGGCAACGAGATGGACACATTAACCCCGGTTTCACTCAGCCGTCTTGTGGATAATTTTATCGAAGAAAAACTACTGTTGTATGCTGCCAAAAAGATGAATATATCTTTGACCTGGGAGGAGAAGAAGGAATATTTGGCAAAGTTGAGGAATGAGTCGTGGAGCGATGAGCCAAAGGAGACCGATGATGAACGCGAAACCGAGCCCCTCTTTGAAAGGTTGCTGATAGAAAAGTATACCTATGACCTGGTTAAAGGCTTCGACGCGGATGAAGAGGAGATCGAGGAGTATTACAATCTTCATAAAAGAGATTTCTTGAAGCCAGAAAGAATCGAAGTCAGCCAGATTAAGTTGGATACGGAGGAAAAAGCCATAGATGTTTTAGAGAAGCTTAAGGGCGCTTCAGTCGAAAGTTTTAGAGAAATTGCCCGGGATGAATCCAAAGGAGTGGAGGCTTCGAGAGGCGGAAAGATGGGAATCTTTGAGATGGGGCAGCTCCCTTTTGAGATCGAGAAGGTCGTTTTTGCGTTAAAGGAGGGAGAACTGAGTCAGGTCGTCGAATCCTCGTATGGTTACCATATCTTCAGGATTGACAAACGTCATGATGCTGAATTGGTTTCTCTCGAGTGGGCCGCTCCTTCTATAAAGGTGAAAATCGTTGATCAAAAAATAAAGCAATTTATGTCTCAACATATTCAAGAATTGAAGGAAAGGACGGTCTGGAGTTTCTACCCTCAAAACCTTTCCTTTCCTTATCGAAGGAACAGCATATGAAAAACTTAAAGCTGTCTATCCTTCTTATTGCTATCTGCGCTGCTACAGTTTTCCTTTTCGGACAGGAGGTTGTCGAATCCATCGTGGCCATCGTGAACGATGATATCATCACCCTCTCGCAAGTCAAAAATGCCCATGATTCTCTTTATCAGATGCTTCGCTCCCAGTTACAGGGGGAAGAGTTTCAAAAACAGTATGATCAGCTTAAAAAAGAGTTGTTGAATTCAATGATCACCGAACTTTTGCTGCTCCAGGAGGCCAAGAAAAGAGGATTGAACGTATCAGAACAGGTCAGGCTGACGATTGACAACATCAAAGAGGAAAATGGGTTGAATTCAGATGAAGAATTGATGCTCGTGATGCGGCGGCAGGGGATTGATTTTGAAACATGGAAGAGACAGATGGAGGACAACATCATGAGGCAGGGTGTTATCATGACCGAAGTCGATAGAAATATCGTAGTCGAAGATTCTGAAATCGTCAGCTACTATAAGAATCATCCAGACGAGTTCACGGAGCCGGAGGAATACAAATTGAAGGCCATTTATGTCTCCGCCCAACAGAAGAGCAGTGAAGAGGCTGAAAGACTTAAACAGGAGATAAGCTCCAAGGTGACCGCTGGTGAGGATTTTGCTTCATTGGCCGGCACCTATTCCGAGGGGCCAGAGAAGGAATCTCAAGGAGATTTGGGAAGCTTTAAAGAGGGGGAATTGGCCGCGAACTTAGAAGAGGCAGTCAAGAATTTAAACCAAGGGGAAACAGCACCATGGCTTGAAGTTCAAGATGGATGGTATCTATTGCGATTAGAGGAAAAGAAGGAAAAACACCTCAAGTCATTCGAGGAAGTCAAAAAACAGGTCGAAGAAAAAATTTTCGGAGAGAAACGGCGAGGAAGGCTTGAAGAATTCCTCAAGGAGCTCAAAGAAAAAAGCTACATCAAAATCCTCAATCCTAATCCCTTTGATTCTTGATCATGTAACAAGTTGGGGTCAGACCTTCCTAACTTTCATAATTTTCCTCTTCGATTATGCGAGGATGTATATACTCATAACTTATTATGAAAATTAGGAAGGTCTGACCCCAAGTGCGTCTTAAGTGATGAAAATGGCAGCAGCAATGGTTGTGGTCCAGAGCCCTTTTTTTCCCTTGGCCGTCTGAGTAATGCTTCTTGTTCTGACAATGACCTTCTCGGATATCTTGTAGACTTTTTTATCTTGATCCCAGATTTGATTGATGTCGAAATCTTCTCCAAGTGTTGTGGCTAGCATATAGGCGGCTAAATCTTCAGCATACTGGCTGGCCTCTTTTTCGTTTTGGCCGTATCCGTGATGTTCCGAGAGATAGCCGTAGCGATTAGGATCATTGGGTGCTGCCACACCAACCGAGGATGAAATCTGGCGGTGGGCTTCATCTGTGGCGGATTCGCTCATTACCAGGAAGACGATTTGGCCTGGTTTGAGGAGTTTCAGCCCCTCCTGTTTGGATATTAAGCGACAGTGGGGAGGGATGATGCTCGAAGTCTTGACCAGGTTGAAAGGGGCGATGCCCGCTGTCCGCAAAGCATCCTCGAAACTGGCCAGTTTTTCTTTGTGTTGGCCTTTCCCTTTTGTCAGGAAGAATCTCGAGGGTATGATTTCATTCATTCTTGGTTATCTTAGAATTGAGATTTAGGCGTTGGTCAAGCAGAAGTTTACCTTTATTTCTTTTCAGTTTCCTTTTTCTTCTCCATACCAACAGGCTCGGGTTCTTTAAAATCGATGTCTCGAGAGATCTCCCATTGGCCCAGCTCTGCGTACTGGGATCCTCGGGACTGGACGAAGAGTTTAACGATGGCCACCTTCCAATGGGGATTGTCCTTGAAGGAAGCCAGAGTTTTTCCCTCAACTCCGTAATTGCTTTTGAGGAGAATCGTATCACTAACCTCACCTGGGGGGATGGGTTCATTCCTGATCGCTGCCAAAAAGGAATCCCCCAAGTTTTCAAAATCGTCTCTGAACCTAAAATTGGCGTTGAAATTGATGTAGCGGAGCGGCTTATCCGTAAGGTTCTTCACTCGGAAAGAAATGGCAGGCACAAGAATAAGTTTAGGCGGCCAGGGCTGATAGTATTTCGAAACCCACTTTGTCTCCACATCTAGGATTTCAAAGGAAGATTTGAGCTCTTCAGTGGAAAGAGTTTTTATCAAGCCGGCTTTGCTGAGGATAAAAATGACCACAGCCACGACAATTATGGCGCCTAAGATGAAACTATATCTTCTCATTGGATTCCTCCTCCTCTCTTCCTTAAATATAAATGATGGTCAAGAATTAATCAATAACTTTCGGGGTCAGACTTTGAAAACTTGAAAAAAGTCTTTCGGGATCAGACTTTGCCTGACCACTCCTGTCATTCCTGCGGAAGCAGGAATCCAGAATAGAAAAATGCAGCCTATTCCACTTTTACTCAAGTTTTCAAAGTCTGACCCACAATTTTGCTTTTTTGGTGATTTTTCGCTATTTTACCTGGGGATGAAACTGAGAATTCTGCGCCTAAACCTGTACCTGGGTCTTATTTTATTCCTTTTCTCCGCCGTCCTTCTCTTCCTACAGACTCCGTTCATGAAAACCTGGTTCTACTGCTTTGCCTGGTGGTCCTTCATTTTATTCCTGGACAGCCTCAATTTCCGGAAGCACAAATCCTCACCGTTGAGTGAGTCGACGCGGGTATTTATTTTCTCGGCTTTCATTTCTGTTTTTGTCTGGCTCGTATTTGAACTTTTTAACCTGAGGTTGAAGAACTGGTCCTATCATGACCTTCCTTCCAGCGCTTTCGAAAGATGGTTAGGCTACTTCATCGCTTATGCGACAGTTATCCCGGCAATCAGGGAGATCTCCTTTTTTATTCAGGGAATCATGAAGGGCAGGGGATTCTCTCTCTTCCGGTTCAAAGCCACTCCCTCAA
Source organism: uncultured Eubacteriales bacterium (assembly GCA_964347035.1). Taxonomy (GTDB): domain Bacteria; phylum Acidobacteriota; class Aminicenantia; order Aminicenantales; family Aminicenantaceae; genus CAYFXE01. Next base: position 22,853 of record CAYFXE010000040.1, read on the forward strand.
TTCTAAGGGTGTTTATCCTGCTTGGATTTTTGTTTGTTTTCCTGGGCTTGCGGTGGCCCGGCATCTTTTTTCCTCTTGTTTGGCTGTGCTTCATCCTCCTGATTGAGCCTTTGAATTATTGGCTGAAGAATGAAACATTGCTTGGCGACCAGGAGAAAGAGGATTGGTCGAGGATTTGGAGTTGGGTTCTGGCCGGACTTGTGGCCGGATTTTTCTGGGAGTTGTGGAATTTCTGGGCGGGCTCCCATTGGGAATACTCGCTGCCGTATTTTAATTTCTGGAGGATGTTCCAGATGCCCGTTTTTGGCTATACAGGATTCATGCCTTTTGCCCTCGAGGTCTTTGCCCTTTATCAGTTGCTTCTGGGGATATATAAAAGAATAGAGAAAAGGATTTCCTTAAAGGCTCTGATATTCTTTGGTTTTATCTTGTTCTATCTTCTGAGTTTTCACCTAATAGACATCTATACTCTTGTTAGATAAAAAAAGGGGACGGTTCTTTTTTTTCCTCATTTCCGTCATTCCTGCGTAAGCAAGAATCCAGTAATAATGTAAATATTTATAAAGATATTTCTAGATTCCTACTTACGCAGGAATGACAGGAAGGAAAGGATATTTAGATGAAAGATAAACCGCCCACTTTTTTTAAAAGTAATAGATAAAACCAAACCCAATCATCAACTCCGTTCCCCGATCAGGAGTAAAGTCAAGCAACGGAACGATATCAAGATAAACATCCAGGGGGATTTTTTCGAACACATAACATAAACCCACCGGAAAACGGATTCCGACCCGATCCTGGTGTCTTGTCTTGATTCTTCCTCCGACGCCGTAATACAGAAAAAGCTTGACATCCGGGACTTGGACGAGGCGGTGGTTGTGGATCAGATAGTCGGCATGGAAATGGAGGGAGCCGCTGTGGACGATCGACCAAGCCACCCCTCCGGAAACAGCGGTTTTGCCTCCCGTCCAATTCTTAATACTGAACCCACACGGCTCACCAATAATGAGGCCAAATCCCAAACCGCGGTTTTCAGCGGTGGCAAGTCCAGCGAAAAGCGAAACGAGAAGGGCTGAGACCAAAAAGAATTTCTTCATCGTCATTAATTTTCTCGTAATCAAAATCGAGATATGAAAAATGATTTTATCTAATACCGAATTAAAATCAAGGAAAAATAGAAGATAAAAAGGGGCCTAACTCCTTTCTCAAAAAAGACGCCTGTCCCCCCTTATTATTTAGAAATAGTATCGGAAGCCAACTCCTCCTGTCACTCTGAATTCTGTGGCCGGAGCGAGGTCAAGAACAGGTCCTAGCTCTAGAAAAAGCTCTATCGGTGCTTTTTCAACAAAGTAGGAAATTCCCACTGGGATTCGAACGCCAACCCTCTCTCTTCGCTTGGTCCTGATTCTGCCTCCTATGCCGTAGTGAATGGCGAGTTGACCTTTCTCAACTTCGACAATACGGAAATTATGGATCAAGTAGTCGACATGAAGATGGAATGATCCCCTATGCTCAAAAGACCAGGCTATTCCGCCGTCTACCGCGGTTTTGCTTCCCGTCCAGCTCTTAAAACTGATCCCGGTCGGTTCCCCCAGAATAATACCTAAACCAAACCCCCTTTGTTGGGCCAAACTGAGTCCAGGAATAAACAAAATGACTAAAAAAAGAATCACCACTGATCTTCTCATTTTTAAAACTCCAAAAAAAGTGAACTTGTCAATTGGAAAAAAGTCTCTTCGTGTTCCATGTTTCTTGTCTATTCTAAGTATAGTGAACTAAAAAATCTGTTTCTATATTTTTGTCGCAGGAAAGCAGAAGACGATGGGTGACAATATTTTAAGAAAATATAAAAGACAAAATAGAACCGTCCCCCTTTCGTTAGTTTGATGTGGCCGACAGACAAATAGTGTGCTCAGGCAGTGGGATCAATCGGTTCTAGGAAGGAAAATCGATGGAAGTCAGTATCTCTGGTGTAAATCCTGGCGATTCCATGCTCTCGCATCAATATCGCTGTTTGGGCATCATGCACCAGGTTACCACTCAAAGACGGCATGCTTTTTATGACTTTTGCAGCCACGTCAGCATGCCTCTCGGCAGGTATAAGAATCCCCAGGGCGGGTGAGGAGAGGAGGGCTTCGACGAAGCTCCAAGCCTTGCCGACAGACCAAGGCTGGCGGAACACTCTCGGATGCGTGCTTATTCGCAGGAATTCATACAGAATACCCCAGGTCACATACCAGGCCGTAGACTGGCTACGCCATTCCTCGATGAGTTCATAGCAGCGTGGGTGAAAGTTCGAGTCGCTATCTGCAGCGTAGACTAGGATATTGGTATCAACGACAAACACTATCGGCCCTCCATAGCCTGATACAAGGCATCCCGATCAGCAATATCCACCAACGATCCTCCACTCTTGAATTTAGGGAGAGGTGGCAATTTCTTCGGAGGCCTCTCGGATTGAAGCAGGAGCCGAAGAGCAGATTCCACAAGTTCAGACATCGTACACCCTCGACGGACTGCTTCTTTCTTCAGAAGAGCCATGACAGAATCTTCGATCTTCAACGTCGTCTTTACTTTCATACATATAACCATACAATATGTATGGCTGTATGTCAATGACCATAAAATGATTTGATTTCTCGTCTGTAAAGAAGCTGTCAGGTTCTGTTGATAATTTTGCTTTTACAAAGGAAATTTGAACCGCTTCATACTATGATGACGTGTATATAAGGAAAAATTCTTGTTTACTTCTTTTTTTCCATCTCTGGCAAGAAGTTCTCCAAGGCCCAGATCAGAAATTTATAAGAGAATTAGGAGCGGGCCTATTTTTTAATGGTGGAGATGATAGAACCGTCTCCACTTCTAGACAGTTGGTTCAATCGGTTCGAGGAAAGGAAATCAATGGAAAGCTGACTCGTATCTTACTATGCAGAAGCGTATATCAGGAAAAAATTCTCGTTTATTTCTTTTTATCCATCTTAGGCAGGAAGTTTTCCATCACCCAGATTTCATTCTCTACGTTGGTGGTGTTGAAGACGATTTGTCTTCCATCAGGATGGATTTTGAATTCTCCCCAGTGTTTCTCTGATTGCCAGAGCTTTTGGGGTGCTCCTCTCTCTAGAGAGATTTTCCATAGACTCGTGCCCCTTTTTTCTGTTTTCGTAAAGAGTACATATTCACCATCAGGTGTCCAGGCCACAGCTCTGATCCTTTCGGATTTGCGAAGCTGGAGAAATTTCCGGGCATCATCGCCCGAGCTGGGCATAATCCAGAGACTTTCTTCGTTTGTCTTAGGATCGCGAATACGAAAAACCAGTCTTTCTCCATCAGGAGAGAGAGCTAGAGGCCTATAATATGTTCGAGTCTTTAATAAATTGGGAATGCTGTAGATTTCTTTTTCTTTTCCCGAATCAATTTCGTACCTCAGGATGCTATCCCGGGTTATATAAAAAATGCTCCTTCCATCTGGAGACCATTCACAATTGATTGTTCCCCACATTCCCACTCTTACCGGAGGTCCAAAGGCATACTCGACCAGAGTTTTTACCTCTCCGCTCTGAACGTCAATCTGGTAAAGACCACCCTGATAATTCTCAGGTCTAGATCCCTTAATGGTGCCCGTGACAACTATAGAGCGTCCGTCAGGAGACCAGCGTGGATTGCGGATTCTCCTGAGTTCGCAGGGAACTTCTCTGTCCTTTCCGGATTGGAATGAGTGGATATGGAGAACATGTTCAAACACACCCGGTCCTTCAGGTTTAGTTTTTTCTATGACGTAGGCTAAGTATTTTCCATCCGGGGACCATTCAGGATTAAAACTGGATCCCACGATGGGCTGTTT
>CAYFXE010000041.1:0-225 GCA_964347035.1 uncultured Eubacteriales bacterium
CATGAGTTTGATTTTTTTCATCGTCTTGGATGTCTTTGCCGAAGAAGAAAAAAAGGAAGAAAAAACTAAATGGAGCGGAGACATCTCCGTAGGCTTTTCCCTGGCAAGGGGGAATACTGAGACAACAAACCTGTCGGTGAGCTTTTCTGCTAAACGGAAGATATCTAAAAAGATTGAATGGTTCAACAATGGTTTTTTCCTGTTAGGCCGAGTCGAGGGGGAGAC
>CAYFXE010000041.1:235-25941 GCA_964347035.1 uncultured Eubacteriales bacterium
CTTGGGCAGCCGGATTAACTGGCAGCAAACTGAGCGGTTTTTTGCTTATTTTGAGATTCAAGGGATCCGGGATAGATTCAAAAATTATGACTACCGGATACTGCCTAGTATTGGAGTTGGGTATAAAATCGTGGTTGCAGAAAAGGTCTCCCTTGCAACCAGCACTGGAATCGCCGAAGTCTTCACGGAATACCTTGATACCGGAAAAACAGATTCTTACACAGGCCTGACCGTTGGTAACCAGTTCGCATGGAAAATTTCAGAAACAGCCGAATTGAGCCAACAGTTAACGATCAACAGCAACATTTCTGAGTTGAATGAGTATTTTGCCCGGTTTGAAGTGAACCTAGCAGCCACGATTGCCACAGGCTGGGCTTTGAAGCTGACATTTATCGACAACTACGATAACAATCCCATCGGAGAAGGGATCAAGAAGAACGATATCGCCTTCCTTGCTGGGCTTTCTAAGAAGTTCTAAACGAGAATTGATGAGGCTACACTTTCAATCTTGCGTGCAGACTGTCCTATCAGGCAGAAACAGGCGTTGTTAGAAAGTTACATAAATGTAAGAAAGGAGGTTTTTATGGGTTTATTTGATTTTATCAAGGAAGCAGGTGCTAGAATTGCTGAGAAAGGAAATGAAGCTGAGGAAGTCAAGGATCTCTTAACCAAGGAACTCGGAGATCAAATCGAGAATTTAGGAGTGGAATTCGATGATGGGCTCGTCTCTCTGTCTGGTTCCTGTGACTCTCAAGCCACTAAAGAAAAGGCTATTCTCCTAGCAGGGAATATCAGAGGCGTAGAAAAAGTGAACGATGAGGGATTAACAGCCGTTGAGTCGGAAGAAGAGAGCGAATTTTATACCGTTCAACCTGGAGATTCCCTCTCAAAAATTGCCAAACAATATTATGGCGATGCCATGAAATACCCCGAGATTTTCGAGGCCAACCAGGAAGTGATTAAAGACCCTAATCTCATCTACCCCGGTCAGAAATTACGGATTCCCAAGATCGATTAAGACTGTTGTCCGCATAGACGCTTTAGAGTATGATATTCTGCGTCAATTCTCATCTGTCTGATTAAACAGAGAGGAGAGCGTCATCATGGAAGATTTCGAAAGATTGGGCGTATTTTACCTTGGGCGTACATTTGATATAGAAAAAAGTCTTCGTCTCCAGGATCTTCTTCTTTATGACTCCAAAGACCTGACCACACACGGAGTCTGTGTGGGGATGACCGGGAGCGGAAAGACCGGGTTGGGGATATCGCTGTTAGAAGAGGCCGCCCTGGATGGGATTCCTGCCCTGGTTATCGATCCCAAAGGCGATTTAGGAAACATGATGCTGGCCTTCCCAGATTTGAAGTCTTCTGATTTTTTGCCGTGGATCGACAGGGACGCTGCCGCCCGAAAAGGCTTGTTACCGGAAGAATATGCTAAAAAAACGGCAGAAACATGGAGAAAAGGGTTAGCGGAATGGGGACAGGATGCTTCGCGGATCGAGAAATTTCAAAAATCCGCTGAGATCACGATTTTCACCCCTGGAAGCACGTCAGGACTTCCTCTATCTGTACTTCGGTCATTCGATGCTCCTCCTTTGGCCTTGAGAGAAGATTCTGATGCCCTGCGCGACCGGATTCTCACAGCTGTCTCGGGGCTACTGGCGTTGATCGGAATCGCCGCTGATCCTATCCGGAGCCGGGAACATATCCTTATTTCCAATATCTTGCAGAGCGCTTGGAATCAGGGCAGAAACCTGGATATACCAGGACTCATCCGGGAGATCCAGGATCCTCCATTCGCGAAAATTGGGGTCTTTGACCTGGAATCTTTTTTCTCCTCAAAGGAACGATTTGACTTGGCCATGCAATTGAATAATCTCCTCGCTTCTCCCGGGTTCTCTGTCTGGATGCAAGGTGAAGCTCTTGATATCGGACGCTTGCTGTATACTCCAGAAGGGAAACCCCGAATCTCGATTCTTTCCATCGCCCATCTCTCGGATGCAGAGAGGATGTTTTTTGTGACTATCCTGCTTAACGAGCTCATCGGGTGGATGCGAGGGCAGCCTGGAACGTCATCCCTGCGAGCGCTGCTGTATATGGATGAGATATACGGCTACTTCCCGCCCACAGCTGTTCCTCCTTCTAAAACACCGATGTTGATCCTCCTCAAACAGGCAAGAGCTTTTGGCTTAGGCGTGGTCTTGGCCACTCAAAATCCCGTTGATCTGGATTACAAGGGACTCTCCAACGCCGGCACCTGGTTCATCGGACGCTTACAGACAGAAAGAGATAAGGAGAGAGTCCTGGAAGGACTGGAAGGAGTATCGACAACAGCCGGACAGGCCTTTGACAGGAAAGAAATGGACAAAATCCTCTCCGCTCTCGGTCACCGAGTGTTTTTGATGCACAATGTGCATGAGGATCAACCCGCCCTTTTTCAGACCCGCTGGGTTATGTCTTACTTAAGAGGCCCTCTGACGCGGCAGCAGATTCAAACGTTGATGGACCCGCGAAAACAGGAAATTGCTGAAAAAGAGCAGGTCTTAGGGGGCCCAGCTTTTTCAACCTTGCCCCAGCCCAGCGATATCGAGCGGCAGGTCGTGGAACGTCCTATTCTGCCGAGCAAAATAAAGGAATTTCATCTTCTTTTTGAGGGTTCCTTAAGAGAGAGAGAGTCCTTGGTTTATCGTCCCTCTGTGATGGGGACAGCCCGCTTGCATTTTGTCAACGCCAAAGCCAAAGTCGACGATTGGCAAACGGTAAGTTTGTTGGCTTCCCTTACCGGAGTAGAAACGAATATTCCCTGGGAAGAAGCGGCTGTCTATCTAAACGATCCACCTGAGACAGAAAAAGATGGTTTTACTCCAGCCAAATATTCAGCCTTGCCCCCTGCAGCTCTCCGGGCTGCTCAGTACCTATCTTGGAGAAAATCTCTTGCTGATTATCTGTATCAACATAAGACGTTGACATTGTGGGAATATCCGGCCTTAAAACAGATCTCTTCTCTAGGGGAGTCTGAAGGAGATTTTAGGGGTCGCTTGGCCCATATTGTCCATGAGAAACGGGATCTGGAGATGGAGAAGCTGAGAAAGCGCTATGCACCGGAACTTTCAAGATTGGAAGAGAGACTCAGAAAGGCTGAAGTCCGTGTGGACAAGGAAAAAGCCCAGTACAGTCATTCTAAAGTCCAGACGGCTATCTCGATGGGAGCGACGTTGCTCGGAGCGATATTAGGGAGGAAAGCAGCCAGCGTGGGGACGGTTGGACGGGCAACCACGAGCATGCGGGGTATGGGTCGCGCAGCTCGCGAGAAAGCCGATATAGAGAGAGCCAAACAAGAGATGGAAGTGATTAGGCAGAAAATCATGGCCATGGAATCAGAGTTCAAGGATAAAATCGAGCAGTTGAAGGAGGAGTTTCAGCCGGAAGATTTTGATCTTAAAGAATTTCATGTCCGTCCTCGAAAAGGGGATATTTCCCTCAGTCCTTTGGCCCTCGTCTGGACTCCTTGGAAAGTTGGCGAGGATGGAATTGCCGAACCTGTGTTCGATCTATCTTCTGTCTAAAAAAGCACAAAGTACATGAGATAGCGATTTCTCGTCAACAGCAGCCTTAATGAGAATATCGTCCTATATAACCAAGAAGAGTAGGATCACGAGGAAATCCACCCTCGGTCTATCGACGGGAGAGGGAAAATCCCTCCTAGTCAACAAAGACATAACAAAGGAAAGGAGGAATAATGCGAATAATCTTTTTGTTTTTCATGGTTGTTATGGTGATTATCTCTTCGATCGGCTACACGAATAATCATTCTGCGTTTAGAGGGGGAAGGTTTGCTGAAATTGATGAAGGTCAGGATGAAAATACAGTCATCTCGGGTCTCAAGGAAGCCCTCTCGATAGGAACAGGGAATGCGGTTAAGTTAGTCTCTCAAGTCGATGGCTATTTTGGTAACGAAATGATCAAAATTCTTCTGCCCGAAAAATTCGAGAAGATGGGCAGCACGCTCGGAAAAATTGGTTATCAGAAATTGATAGATGACTTTGTCCTCAGCATGAACCGAGCCGCTGAGAAGGCCGCCCCTCAAGCCGCCTCTATTTTTGTCAAGGCCATAAAAGAAATGTCGTTCCAGGACGCTAGAGGCATTCTTGCCGGAGGGGATACAGCAGCTACAGAGTATTTTAAGGAAAAAACATCGGATGAGATTCATGGGGTATTCAAGCCAGTGATCTCTTCAGCCATGAATGAAGTCGGTGTGACAATGACCTTCAAGTCTATGATGGATAAGTATACATCCATTCCCTTCATGAAAAAAGAGTCGTTCGATCTCGATGAATACGTTACAGATAAGGCTTTATCCGGACTTTTTTATACGATAGGAGAAGAAGAGAAGAAGATCAGGACCGATCCGGCAGCAAGGGTGACAACACTTCTAGAGAAAGTTTTTAAAAAATAGATGGATGACTTTTTTTGACTAAATTGGAGTCCCCGAATAAGGGCTAAAAAATCAGAGGTCGGGGCTCCAAATAATTAAGGAGGAAAAGAATGAACACGGTTAAAATTATCGAATTGATCGGCATCTCGAAAAAGAGTTGGGAAGATGCTGCCAATAATGCGGTCAAAGATGCTCAAGAAACAGTGGAAGGAATTACAGGCTTGGAGGTAGCTGGGCAGACAGCTAAAGTGGAGAATGGACAAATTACTGAGTATCGAGCAAACGTTAAAGTCGCTTTTCTTGTGAGGGAAAACAGGTAACACCAGTAACATTCTCAGCCCAACTCAAACTCGTCTTTATATTCAGGGACACTGACCTTCCAACCCATTCTATTCTTGATAGCCTTGGCCACACTCAAAGCAGCTTGTTCCTCTCCATGGGTTACGAAGACGCGTTCGGGCGGAGAACGTAGCGCTGCGAGCCACTTGAACAGGGCCTTCCGGTCGGCATGGGCCGAGAAGCCGAAGATTTTTTCAATACGAGCCCTTACCTTAAAGAATTGGCCATGAATCCTGACTCGATCTTCCCCAGAGACGATATGTCTCCCTAGAGTGCCAGAAGCCTGATACCCGACAAAGAGCACCGTGGATTCCGGACGGGAAATGTTATGGACGAGGTGATGTTTGATGCGTCCTCCTGTACACATACCTGAGCCAGCCATGATCACGCACGACCCCTTTATTGAATTGATGGCCTTCGAGGCGCTTGGAGTTCTGATAAACCTAAGGCCTGGAAAACGGAAGGGAGGTTCTCCCTCTCGAAAGAGCTTGAGTGTTTCCTCATCGAGAATATCTCGGTGTTTTAGAAAGATATCCGTCACGTCCACGGCCATAGGGCTGTCAAGAAAAATCATCAGTGGAGGAATACATTTATCCCTGACCATCCGACTCAAGTGGAACAAGAGTTCTTGGGCGCGCTCAATAGCAAAAGTAGGGATGATGATGTTTCCTCCAGCCTCGACCGTCTCGTTGACGAGACGACAGAGTGTATCTTCGACATCTTTGCGCTTTTCGTGATTCCTGTCACCGTAGGTTGATTCCATGATGATGTAGTCGGCCTGTTGGAAAACCGAGGGATCTCGGACCAGAGGCTTATCCCACTGGCCGATATCGCCCGAAAATACGATTTTTCGGTACTGGCCGTTTTCCCGAACCGTCAAATCCAACATTGCCGACCCGAGGATATGACCAGCGTCATGGAACTGAGCTGTTACGTTGCCATTGAGGGAAATAGGTGTGTTGTAGGGGACCTTTTTCAGGTAAGGAAATGATTTTGTGGCGTCTCTGACTGTGTAGAGGGGAATTTCTGGATAGGGGCCCCGTCTTTTTTCCTTCCTGTGGCGTTTTTTCTTATAGGCTGCATCTTCCACTTGAATCCGTGCAGAATCCACCAGCACGATCTTGAGCAAATCGATAGATGCCGGAGTGGTCAGAATCTGTCCGGTGAATCCCTCCTTGACTAATTTCGGGATGAGCCCCGAATGATCCAGATGACTATGGGTTAAAAGTAGACAATCGATCTGATGGAGGGAGACAGGCAGGGGGGCCCAATTCCTGTTTAGGTAGGCTCTTTCCTGGAAGAGACCACAATCGACGAGAAGGCGAAGTCCCTCAGCTTTTACAAAATAACAGGAGCCGGTAATCTGGCGCGTGGCTCCGAGGAAACGGATGTTCATCATCGACTCCTCATATTCTTCGTCTCGAACTCAGAGATAAAGGTTTGATTTGGTTATAAAAGTCAATTCATATGAATGAACACCTCAAACCATTGTCGAGATGGTTCAGTCTAGCAATTTTTAAGTATACGGTAAAGCTGCAAGTCAAAGCATATTTTTCTCTATTCCCGGAAGATGCTTCTAGGCCAGCAAAAGCATCCCTAAAACCGTGATACATATACCTAGTCTTCCATCACGGAAATGCTTACTAGGCCAGGAGAGGAATTGACAACTTGTTGAAGATATGGTAAATATAAGTCTAGCTCATAATCCTTCATCATCATTATCATCTTATTCTATGAATGAAATAAAGCAAATTTACCATATACATTAACTTTGAGTTTCAAAGGGCAGGTGGCGAAATTGGCATACGCGCTAGGCTTAGGACCTAGTTCCTGTTGAAGGAGTGCGGGTTCGAGTCCCGCTCTGCCCACATCGTCATATTCCTAAAGAGGAACGTTAAAAAACGATCTGCAGGCACACGAGTGAAGAGCACAGTCAAAAACATCAGTGAATGCAAAAGAGAGATTGAGGTGGAGGTGGACGTCCAAGAAGTTCAACAGGAGCTGGAGCGGATTATCACTCAGTATTCCCGACGCGCCAAGATACCAGGTTTCAGACCCGGAAAGGCCCCCAAAGATATCGTCAAGAGGATGTTTTATACGAATATAAAAGACTCCTTGATCAATTCTCTGGCTCCCAAAGCATTGGAGGAGGAACTCCGAGCACAGAAGCTTGAGCCTTTAGGAGCGCCGGTCGTCAACAACCTTCATTTTAAAGAAGGAGAGCCCTTTCGTTTGACAGCCCAGTTTGATGTCTTGCCAGAGGTCTTCCTGCCCGAGTATAAAAATGTCGAGGTGAAGCAAAAAAAGACATCTGTCACAACTCAAGATATTGATCAATACATAGAGGACCTGCGGCTGAAATCCGCCCAGTATGTTCCTATCAAGGGGAGGGGAGTAGTTGAAGGAGATTATGTCATCGCTGAGATCAAGGCGAAGGACACAAAGACGAAAAAGCTCTTTCCCACAGAGAAGATTGTTCTCATCGCAGGAGATGCTCAGAATGAGAAAGTGGTTGACGAGAAGTTGATCGGGTTGAACCAGGAAGAGAGCTGTGATTTTGTCCTGACCTACGACAAAAATAATGAGAATAAGAGATTGGCGGGGAAGACGATTGAATACACCCTTAAGGTGATTTCGATTAAAGAGAAAAAGATCCCTGAGCTTAACGATGATTTTGCTAAGGACCTCGGGGATTATGAGAATCTCAAGGATTTAAGAACAAAAATCAACAATGAGGTTAAGGTTCAAAAAGAGAGAGAATCGGAAAGAGAAAGTGCTGAAGAGATCGTAAATAGTATTGCTGAACGAGTCAACTTCGAACTACCGGAGACATTGGTCGATCAAGAATACAAGGAGGTGATAAGAAGATTCTTTTCTTCCAGATCGCAACAGGATTTAAACAAGGAAGAACTGGAAAAATTAAAAAAGGGAGCAAAAGAGAAGGCTGAACAAAATATAAAACGACATTTGATTTTGAAAAAAATAGCAGAGAAGGAAAATATCAAGGTCTCAGACGAAGAAGTCCACGAAGAGCTCAAGGTGATAGCCGAAGCGAATAAATTGCCCCTAGCCAGAGTGATTGACACCTTCAACAAGGAAGGAAGAAGGGAAGAGTTGCGGAACACACTTCAGGTCAAAAAGACAGTTGACTTTTTGATAAAAAACGCTATAATTAAATAAAACGTCCCTTTTGACATGAATCCCCTTAGTCACAGATTAAGATGGAAAAACGAAATAATTAATGCTAATATAATAAGTAACATTCAATCTCAGAACTAGAAAGATTCTTAATATCTTTCCCTTTTAAGAATACATCATGGCTCACAGTCACCAAATTGATTTAAAAAAATCTTGATCACCTATCAAAGGCAGATGAGAAAAATCATAAGCTTCCATCCGAAAACGAAAGGATGATGTATTTGTCTAGGAGAACAGTCAAGACATCTTAAGTCTTGGCTGAGAAAAAATGAGTCAAACATAGCATGACATAACTGCTGGAGTACAACTCATGCAAGATATCAACGACAAATCGGAAATCATCAAAAATGTTCCCCTCATCCCTCTCAGGGATTTGGTCGTTTTCCCATCAACACTCGTGCCGTTCATCATCGGACGCCACTCCTCGGTCAAAGCCCTGGAAGTGGCTACCGAGAAAGACAAGATGATTTTTCTCGCTGCCCAGATGGACGCCTCTGTTGATGATCCCACACCGAAGGATGTCTACTCGATGGGAGTAATAGCCAAAATCATCCGGGCCATCAAAATGGATGATAAGAACATCAAGGTGATTGTTGAAGGGAAGAAAAGAGCGAGGATCATCGAATATTTAAGTACCTATCCTATCTATCAAGTTCTCGCCAAAGAAATAAAGGAGATCGAAGTCCATAGCTCAGAGATAAGAGAAATGCTCAAGAGAGTGCTGACTCTTTTCGAAGACTATTTAAAGCTCAGTCAGCATACCAATTTCGAATCGATCATTCCGGCATTAAAAGATAACAGTCCGGAAAGGATTTCCGATATAATCGCTTCGCATCTTTACTTGCCGCTCGAGGAAAAACAAAACCTGCTGGAGACGATTAACACCTTGGAGAGGTTGCAGAGGCTGAATTTTGTCCTCGAGAACGAGATATTAAAAGTACACTCCAAACTCCGCAACGGTAGCAAAAAACAATCTCGTCGGAGAAGTCCATTCAGAGATCCTGGACAGAAGATCTTCCCACCCGGACTAGGCTACAAAAAAGAGGATCAACCCAACGAGATCGAAGAGCTTAAAAGCAAGGTCGTTAAAGCCAAAATGCCCAAGGATGCCGAGGAAAAAGCTTATAAAGAAATCGAGAGATTAGAAGCCATGCCTCCTATGTCAGCCGAGGCCACGGTTTCCCGGAATTACTTGGATTGGCTCATCTCCCTTCCCTGGACTAAGAAATCAAGAGAGAAAAGGGATTTAAAGAAGGCAGAACAGGTTTTGAATGAAGATCATTATGGACTCGAGAAAGTCAAGGAGAGGATTCTTGAATATCTCTCCATCCGTCAGCTGGTTAAAAATCCGAAGGGAGTCATCCTCGGTTTGATCGGCCCTCCTGGAACCGGGAAGAGCTCGCTCGGCAAGTCTATCGCCCGAGCCACAGGGCGCAATTTTGTCCGGCTTTCGTTAGGTGGCGTTAGAGATGAGGCTGAGATCAGAGGTCATCGTAGGACATACATCGGAGCTTACCCGGGAAGAATCATCCAGATGGTCAAGCGCGCCGGAACGAAGAATCCTGTTTTCCTCCTGGATGAAGTGGACAAGATGAGCGTGGATTTTAGAGGGGATCCGGCTTCAGCACTGATGGAAGTTTTAGACCCGGAACAGAATAACACCTTTTTAGACCACTACATCGATACAGACTTCGATCTGTCTCAGATTATGTTCATCGTTACTGCCAACATGCTTGAACCCGTTCCCAGACCGCTCATCGATAGGATGGAAGTCATCCGCCTTCCTGGTTACACGGAGGATGAAAAACTTCAGATCGCTAAACAATTTCTCTTGCCCAAGCAGCTGAAAGCTCATGGTCTTGCTGAGAATAATCTCCGGATAACAGACAGGGCGTTCATGAAGCTTATCCGTCAGTATACACGAGAGGCCGGGGTAAGAAATGTAGAGAGGGAGATCACGTCTATCTGCCGCAAGATGGTTAAGAAGGTGGTCGATAAAGGGAAAGCTTATCAGGAGACTGTATCCCCGAAAAACTTGGAAAAATACCTGGGGATTCCTCGCTATAGGCGTCAGGAAATCGACAAAAAAGATGAAGTGGGCGTTGCTGTGGGCATGGCATGGACGGAATTCGGTGGAGAACTCCTGACCTTCGAAGTTACCAAAGTCCACGGGAAAGGCAATTTCACCCTCACTGGTCAGTTGGGTGAGATCATGCAGGAATCGGCTCAAGCCGCCTTCAGCTATGTTAAAGGGAAAATTTATGAGTTGAGCATGGCCAAGGATTTGCACAAAAATTTTGATATCCACATCCATGTCCCAGAGGCGGCCACGCCCAAGGAAGGTCCCTCGGCCGGGATAAGTGTGGCCACTTCTATCATCTCTCTGCTGAGCAATATTCCAGTCAGCAAGAAGGTGGCCATGACCGGTGAAATCACGCTGAAAGGAAGAGTCCTTCCCGTGGGCGGGATAAAGGAAAAACTCTTGGCTGCCCATCGTGAAGGGATTCGAGATGCAATCCTTCCTATCGATAACAAACCAGATTTAAAGGACATCCCGAAGAACATAACGGAGAATATAAACATCCACTTCGTGGAAAAAATGGATGATGTTTTGAAGATCGCCCTAACCAAGCCATTACCCGGAGGTAAAAAGAAAGAAAAAGTATCGGTTCCATCCGAGCTTCCCGAAAGGGAAGAAACTGGGGAAGGCTCCCAAGAGCCGCCTCTAACTCATTGATTTTCAATAATTTCCAACTAAGACGATTAAATTAAAACTAAACATAAAGGGGTTAAAAAAATGAAAGAGTACAATTTAGCAGAACTTGAAGAAAAGAAAACAGACTTGCTCCTCAAGATCGCCACAGAAGTCGGCATATCTGATGATGAGACCGATGATTCGAACAGGCACAACCTCATCTTCAAGATCTTAGAAGCCCAAGCGAAGAAAAACGGTCTGCTCTTCTCTGAAGGGGTTCTGGAGTGTCTGGATGATGGTTTTGGCTTTCTGAGAGCGCCCGAGTTCAGTTATCTGCCCAGTCAGGATGATATCTATGTCTCACCGTCGCAGATCAGGAAGTTCCAGCTCAGAACCGGTGATACAATATCCGGTATCGTCCGGCCTCCAAAGGAAGGAGAAAAATATTTCGCTCTGATCAAGATCGAAGCGATCAATTTCACCCACCCTGATGTTGTTCTCGACGGACGGAGGTATGTCCAATTCGACAGTTTAACACCGCTGTATCCTTTTGAGAAGATTAATCTTGAGGATGACAACAGGAAGAACCTGAATGCCAGAGTGATGGATCTCCTGACACCGATCGGAAAAGGGCAGAGGGGATTGATTGTTTCCCCTCCGAGGGCAGGGAAGACTACCCTTTTGAAGACGATTGCAAAGTCAATCGAAAAGAATCATCCTGAGATTTTTTTGATTGTCCTCTTGGTCGCAGAGAGACCCGAAGAAGTGACCGACTTCCAGAGAAGCATAAACGGAGAAGTGGTGGCCTCGACATTTGATGAGCCTCCTGCACGAAACGCCCAGGTAGCCAATATCGTTCTCGAAAAAGCAAAGCGCTTGGTTGAACTTAAACGCGATGTGGCAGTGCTTCTCGACAGTATCACTCGACTAGCCAGAGCCCATAACGCCATCATTCCCCCGTCGGGAAAGGTTTTGTCTGGGGGAATAGACGCCAATGCTCTGAACAAGCCGAAGAAGTTTTTCGGATCTGCGAGAAAAGTAGAAGAGGGAGGGAGTTTAACCATTCTCGCCACGGCCTTGGTAGATACTGGTAGTCGGATGGATGAAGTAATCTTCGAAGAGTTTAAAGGAACAGGAAACCTAGAGATCAACCTCGATCGGCGTCTCGTGGATAAGCGTCTGTTCCCGGCTATCGACATCACTCGCTCAGGAACACGAAAGGAAGAACTTCTTATACCCGACAAAGAGTTGAATAGAATCTGGATCCTGCGTAAGGTACTGACCCAGTTGAGTGAGGTCGAAGCCATGGAGCTTCTACAGGAGAAGCTGTCCAAGACAAAGACCAACTCTGACTTCTTGGAGGCTATGAGCAAGGGCCTCTAATCAGAGTATCCCCGCCTCAAAAACTCCTGAATCAAATTCAATTCAAATCCCTAGAAAAGACATTTCCCTTATTAACCTGATATTCAGATGCACTTTTCTTTCGCCTCCGACAAGGTCCTGGCCGAGGCCAAGGCTGTCGAATAGAAACAGTGGGCATTGAGACTCACAGACCAGCGTTACTATCTAAAAATCTGTGTGTAAAGCCAATAGAGAAAAAAAAGACCATAGGCGATAACCAGAGCCCAGGCGAGAAGAGACAACGTTTCATTGAGGCGCTTGAGGAAAGGAGAGCGATCTTTTTTTCTTCGGTTGATCTGGGAGAGGATGTAGACCAGCCCCAAAATCGCCAGAAGCAGCAGCCATTTACGCATCGAAAACCATACTCCTCGAAGGACTTTATGTTCCGGTTAATGGCATTATTGAAAACAAATCGGTTTAAGTCAAGGGGAAGCAGTGATCTAGACTAAACTCGGCTGGCCGTTGGAAGGTAGAACGCGAAGCGGTTTCCCCTCCAGGCTGACTTAGGATATGTGCTTTTTTTGAGCCTGGATTAACGTTCCCATTTAGCTTTATACATCTTGATGATCATGAGTTCTTCTTCGTTTTCTTCGTAGGAGTAGGCCTTCTCGTTTTTCCAGAGGCGGATATCCATCTTGGACGGAAACTGGTAAATGTACCTTCCTTCAGCATCAAAAACATCGAATATGTACTCGCCTTTGTTTTTCCCTTTCTCCCATGTCCGGACAAAGATCCGGCCGGCTTTGTCTAGAATGAAGGACTGGTAAGACGGGAATAACTTGGGAAACTCGAACATCTCTCTTGGGTTAAAGGCCCCCATGTTGGGCATTCTGTCTAGTATTTCTTCGATGTCTTCTTTGGTGACTTTCTGCGGCTCGTATTCCTTTTGGATGCTCTTCACATGGGTGCCATCGGGAGTGTAGACCTTAATTTCGTAGTCGAGATTACGGCCGTAGTAGATGTGCCCGGAGCTGTCGAACTGATAGACAGAGAGCATATCCATCAGGTTGATTTTCTTTCCTGACCCGGGAACGGGTAAAGCAAATTCGATCTGATCGAGAGGAAATAGGGATTTAAGTCCTGGGTCAAGCTTCTTGATCTCGAAGAACACTTTTTGCCCATCTAGCTTCAGTTCCCTTCCTATAAAATTCCCCTTAGGCCCCATCAGGATATTGACCAGAGCCATCTTATCGGCGAAGGAGACTTCTTTAATGAAAGTTCCTTCCTTGGTGAAGTAGACCAACTTCCGTCCCATAGCGTCCTCGACGATCAATTCATTGCTAGAGGTGAGATGGATTCCAGCCGGCATCTGGAGTTCTCCCGGGCCTTGACCCTGTTTACCGAACGATCGGACGAATCGGCCGGCGTCATCAAATACTTTGACCTTTCGGTCTTTAAAGTCGAGTGCATAAAGGGTCATGTCGTCATCCACAACAAAGTTCGAGACCTCAGAAAATGATTGATCAGGGTCATCAGACTCACCGATGATGAGTTCCAGCTCGAAACTGACTTTATAGGAGGCATTCCGGGGAGGCTGGGGCTTTTTCTTGTTCTGGATGATTTTGATGTTATTGACAGTTTTGGCCTTTTGTCCATCTGTGGAGGAAATCAAGCCTGTTATCAGGAAAAAATACAGTGTCAGACGAAGGGAAATTTTCATAATGCACCTCTTTTGCTCTTAATCATTATACAGGATTTTTTCTGTGTGTTTAGAAAAATAGCTCTAAGGAAAAATAATGATGAGATCTCCTCCTAGTCGATCAGCGACTATTTTGATTAAACCTCGAAAAAATAAAGATGTTCAGGTCCAATTATTCATATCGTAATGAGTCCACCGGATTAGCTATTGCCGCCTTCACTGCCTGATAGCTCACGGTGCATACGGCGATCAAGAAGGCTATCGCGGCTGCGAGGATAAAAATACCGACGCCGATATCGATTCGATAGGCGAACTCATTCAACCAGCGACGCATTATCCAGTAAGCGATGGGCCAAGCCACGATATTGGCAATGAGTACCCATTTAGTGAATTCCTTACTCAGGAGAAGGATAATCCTGGAGACTGAAGCGCCCAGTACTTTACGGATACCGATTTCTTTGGTTTTCTGTTCGCCCGTATACGCCGCCAGACCGAAAAGACCCAGACAGGAGATAAAGATTGCAAACGCCCCGAATACCTGAAAAAGCCGACCCAACTGCTTTTCCGTTCGGTATTGTTCTTCGAAGGCGTCATCGAGGAACTGAGAATAAAACGGATACTCCGGTGAAAAGCGTTCAAAAGTTTGTTTGATTCTGCCCAGCGTGCCTTGTATATCTTGGGGATTGATCTTGACGAATACGTATTGATGGAACGGCCTGTAGATGCGGAATATAAACGGTCGTATGGTACGATGCATCGACTCGCTGTGAAAATCCTTGACAACACCTATTACGCGCACATGGCGGGCCGGTTCTGAGAATTCAGGATGATTAAAATAAATTCTCTTACCCAGAGGAGAGTCGACGCCCATTATCTTTTTTAATGATTCACTGATGACACACGCCTCTGTCGCGTCAGAGATAATCGTTCTTGAAAAAGGCCTGCCCTCAGTAAATTCCATGTTGAATGTCTTAAAAAAATCATAGTCAACGACTGTGTATTTCACCACAAATCGATTGTCATCCTGCCGTCCTTCCCAGCCGATCGAGACACCCTGTCCGACAGCCATAGGTTGCTGGGCCGCGGCCGTGACCTGGATGACACCCGGCTCTTCTTCCAATTCACTCTTAAATGCATCAAAATGGCTGTTCAGATCTTGATTATTCCACACCGTAACAA
Organism: uncultured Eubacteriales bacterium; assembly: GCA_964347035.1. Classification (GTDB taxonomy): domain Bacteria; phylum Acidobacteriota; class Aminicenantia; order Aminicenantales; family Aminicenantaceae; genus CAYFXE01. The sequence goes on from CAYFXE010000041.1 coordinate 15,122, forward strand.
CATGACGCCGATCGAACCCTAAGTCTCTTTCTCGGATGAATCGGAGCTGCCTTGCTACAGTCAAAGTCGCGATGATGAGACCGATGGAGATCGAGAACTGGAAGACAACGAGGATTCTGCGAAATCGTGATGTTCCTGCGGTTAGACCGACCATTCCCTTCAATACCTTTGCTGGCTGGTAAGCTGATAAATAAAAGGCTGGATAGCCACCTGCAAGTAGGCCTGTCACTGGCACCACGATGAAAATTAAGAAAATCAAGTAAAACCCAGTGCCTTCGGTAAGGCTCAGAGTTTTACCCGTGAACGTATTAAAAACAGGTAATATCATTTGGACTAAAAGAACAGCGAGACCGAGAGCCAGGTAACTCAGTATGAATGATTCTCCCAGAAACTGTCTGACAAGTTGAGGGCGGTGAGCCCCTGTCACTTTACGAAGGCCGACTTCCTTGGCCCGCCTCGCCGCCCGGGCCGTGCTGAGGTTCATGAAGTTAATACAGGCAATCACCAGGATAAAAATGGCTATAATCGAAAAAATCGCAACCTGCTTAATAAGCCCCGGCTTGCCGTATTCATAAAGATGAACCTTTGTCAGAGGCTGAAGAACAGGCTTATAGTCCGGTTCATAATCGAGGTGTTCTTCGTATATCCCAGCAATCTTTTCTTCTATATCTTCTTCCTTTGCATCTGATTCGAGTAACACATAAGAGGGAGCAACCCATTCTTCCCACCTCTGGATGCGATCCTCACCCAGATACTCTACCCTGGCAACCATGTCGAACTGAAGGTGAGAATTGGAGGGGATGTTTTGGACAACTCCAGTGACTGTGAAATCAGTATTGTGGCTGGTTACATGCAGGACCTTTCCTATGGGATCTTCCTCGCCAAAGTAGCGTTGAGCTGTTTGTTCTGTGAGGACGATGGATTTCAGGTCAGCCAATGCTGTTTCGGCGTTTCCCTTAACAAACGGGAATGTGAACATCGTAAAAAAGGTCGGATCTACCAGATAAAATCTGTATTCATCGAACCTCTTATCCTGGTACTTAACCAGTGAGCGATGCCATGGCCAGACGCGGCAAGACGCCTCTATCTCAGGATATTCTCGCTCGAGTTCCGGACCAAGGGCATACGAAACAGCTCTTCCAAAAGTTCCGTTATCATTCGCATTCAAAATCCGAAAAAGGCGATCTTTTTTAACGTGAAACTGATCATAACTCATCTCATGCCGTGCCCACAACGAGATGAGGATAAAACATGCCAGCCCCAGAGATAAGCCGGCTAAATTGATGAACGAATAAATCTTTTGCTTTTTTATGGTTCTAAGCACGATCTTGATATAATTCATGAACATTGTCATTCTCCAGGCTTGATTCTTCTCATTTCTAAAAAGGACAATATGCAAAAAATATACCAAACCGATCGCATGGGGAATTCTGTATCTTGGAAAACGTTATTGTCCAAATTTGAACGGTTTATATCCGTATTCGAACAAAAAAGTCATCTCACTGATCTATTCAGTTGGAACAAGGTCTTGCCCATGCAGGTATTTCAATGATAGAAATATATCCTCTATGGATAAAACAATTGGTAGCTACTATGAAGACAAGCTTTCTGCTGAGAAACTGAGACGGTGTTATGAAATAGCCTTACCCAGGGTTCAACAGTACTTAAAAGCAGAAATCGCCTATGTCGTAGCAAGAATTCATCCAGGTGACGTTGTGCTTGAACTCGGTTGTGGATACGGACGAATCATTCCCTCGCTTGCCCAAAAAGCCGGAACCGTTATCGGTATTGACACATGCCTTGCTAGCTTAGATCTTGCAGGTACAATGCTTGCTAACGTTACTAGTTGCCGGCTCCTGAATATGAACGCAGTGCAACTTGCGTTTAACGATCGAGTTTTCGATTGTGTCGTCTGCATCCAGAATGGGATTTCGGCATTCCAGGTGGATCGACAAGACTTAGTTCGTGAGACTGTTCGTGTGACCAAACCAGGCGGAAAGGTTTTATTTTCAAGCTACTCGGATAAATTCTGGGAAGAAAGACTCCAATGGTTTCAGATGCAGTCAGAAGCCAAACTTTTAGGAGAAATCGATTATGGGAAGACACGAAACGGTGTCATCGTGTGTAAAGACGGATTCACGGCAACAACAGTGCGGCCACACGAATTCCTTGATTTGACCAGAAATTTGAATCTTGATGCCAAGGTTGAAGAAGTCGATGAATCGAGTGTATTCTGTGAGATAACTCTCCCTGAGACTGGATATAAAAGGAGTGAATTCTCTGCTTCCAGATGATTGTCCGGAAGGAGAATAAGTTCCTGGGCGACTACTGATTATACTTCTTCACCCATTCCTGGTGCTCTTCTTTGGCTTGCCTTAGGAGCGCTGTATCCAAAACCAGCCTAAGCCCCACTGCTGCCATAACCTTGGAGGTCAAGATAAGTGACTCATGACCGGCCGCACTCACGGTGATGTCGGCGTTTTCCTGCGAATGACCGGGAACCTCAGGTATGCCTTCAGTTCCGATACTGATGTGGACACCAGGAACAACGAGGGTTCCGAAGCCCGTCTCTTCCCAGTGACGAGGAACAGCCCGTGTCCCGATCTTAATTCCTCCATATTCGACAGCATACTGAAAGGCCATATCGTTCAGCACACCCACGGCTATACCAGGATTGTATTCTCCATAGTGGACGATGTCCACTTCTGTTCCGGTGGCCAAAGCTGCTGCTTCAGCCATCTTTTCTAATGCTTCGACCTTTTTATTGACTTTCTCCCTGGCCTGCCGCGGAGTCAGCGAACCTACGGGTGTCTCATCGATAAGATGGCGTATCCAGACTAAAGCCGAGGCCAGATCCGGGACAATGTTGGGAGCAGAGCCTCCGTCGCTTATGATCCCGTGGTACCGAAATTGGGGCTCGGAATGCTCGCGGATCATATCGATGGCGTGAAAGAGGAGCAGCACGGCATCCAGGGCGCTCTTCCCTTGCCACGGCCTCTGGGCATGGGCAGATTGACCGTGGAAAGTGTACTTCATCTGTCTTATGTGTCTAGCTGAGAAACCTCCCGGGAAGCGGAGGGATTCCCGGGATGTCCCATGGCTTCTCATCATGAAATCTATCCCGTCGAAATATCCGGTTTTGGCCATCGCAGCCTTGGTAGGGGGACCCACCTCCTCGGCGGGACAGCCGACAACCCAGACACTGCCTTGAATATTTTTTTCCTCCATGACTTCGGCCAAAGCTATGGCGGCTCCGATGCCTACAGGTCCCTGCATGTTATGCTGGCAGCCGTGGAAAGGCGGGGTTCCACGCAGGGCGTCATATTCCACGGCGAAGCCTATGACAGGATGTTCGGACTTGCCTTTGTATTTTGCTTTGAAGGCAGTGGGAATACCCGGATGGCCATCGTAATCGGAGGGGAATCCACCCACGATCTTAAGCCTGTCAAAATCAGGATCCAAGCCAGGAACTCCCATCTCAACCGTGAAGCCAGTCTTTTCCAGCTCCTTGACGAGCATGGAAGAGGCCTTGAATTCGAGAAATCCTGGCTCAGGATGGTGGTACATCCAATCGTTGATCTCGATCATACGGGCGCTCAGAGAATCGATCTTGGCATCGACTATCTTCCTGAGCTTGGTCATCCTGGGACTTTCGGGCGGAATGACCTGAATCTTTTCCTTGCCTGATGCCGACAGGAAAACAAATCCAGTAACCCAGAGTAAAAATATGCCCAGTACGCAAACTCTCAATCTTTTACTAAGAAACATAACTCCTCCTTTTTTGAATCGATGGCCTTATTATTCCAAAAGAATTGTAGAAGAATCAACAATAGGAAACTAAGAAAAATTCAACGATTTAATTTTTTTATGATATTAATTTGTAGATCTCTTTAATTCGTTCTTGTTCTTCTAAAAACGAATATCTATCCCGCTTGAAGATCGAGTATACGAGGGCAATTGAAAAGTTCTACCTAAAGTGAGGAGCGGGGGAAATGGCCTTTTTTTCCAGCTCTTAGCGCAGAAGCCTTTGTCGTAGTTGTATTGACTATTGAGCTAATATTTTATATATCATGACGTGAAATTAAATTTGCCAGGGCGAGTTTGAAATGGGAAATAATAGTACACTCAATATTATATCTCTGAAGGAACAGGTTTATGAATATCTCAGGTTCCAGATGAAAAATGTCGACTAGCGAAAAGAGGTCATATGAAATTATTAAAATAAGACTTAGCTTACTTAGTTTGATATTCGGATTGTTTGTGGTTTCATGTCATACTACGATTGAGCACCGGGTAAAAACAGGAGGAGCGGAAGTCGTTTCCTTTCGAGCCATCACCTTCGATTTAACTGACGTCAAACTCCTCAAGGGCCCCTTCAAGCAGGCTACTGAGCTGAATAGGACAGCCCTGCTGAATTATGAACCGGATCGCTTTCTGGCGAAATTCAGAAAAGAAGCAGGGTTGGAAGCAAGAGCAGAGCATTACCACGGCTGGGAAGATGACACCCTTGCTGGCCATAGCCTGGGCCACTATTTAAGTGGCTGTGCTTTAATGTACCAGGTCACTGGTGATCAGCGTTTTCTGGATCGCGTCAATTATATTATCGAGGAACTTAAGATTATTCAGGAAGCTGATGGTGACGGATACATAGGAGCTTTTCCCGATGGGAAACAGATCTTTGAAGAGGAGGTGGCCAAAGGAGATATCCGTTCTAAAAGTTTTAACCTGAATGGAATTTGGGCTCCCTACTATACCCAGCACAAAGTGATGGCGGGACTCAGAGATGCGTACCGCCTGTGCGGTAATAAGAAGGCTCTTGAAATCGAGAAACGCTTTGCCAACTGGCTGGAAGGGATTGTAACAGCGCTGAATGATGAACAGACACAAAAAATGCTGCACTGTGAACACGGCGGTATGAATGAGGTACTTGCAGACCTGTATGCCGATACGGGAGATGAAAAATATCTGAATCTATCGCGGATATTCCATCATAAAGATGTGCTTGAACCGCTGGCCCAGGGTGAGGATATTCTTCCCGGGAAACATGGGAATACACAAATCCCTAAGTTGATCGGACTTGCCCGCCGGTACGAACTGACTGGAGATGAAAAAGACCGGAGGGCAGCAGAATTCTTCTGGGATCGTGTTGTGCATCATCACTCCTATGTGACTGGGGGGCATGGAAATCACGAGTACTTCGGACAGCCGGATAAACTCCGCGACAGATTGAGCAGCGGGACCACCGAGTCATGCAATGTTTACAATATGCTGAAGCTGTCCAGACATTTATTTCAATGGGATGCCTCAGCAGAAGTCGCCGATTTCTATGAACGGGCCTTGTTCAACCACATTCTCTCTTCCCAGCATCCAGAGGATGGCAGGGTCATTTACAATTTATCCCTCGAAATGGGAGGTTATAAGACCTACCAGGATCCCTATTGGTTTACCTGCTGCGTCGGGACAGGAATGGAGAATCATTCCAAATATGGTCGTAATATCTTCTTTCACAATGACGAAGAGCTTTTCATCAGCCAGTTCATAGCGGCAGAATTAACCTGGGGGGAAAAAGGATTGAAGGTGCGTCAGGTAACCGATTACCCTGAAGAACAGGGCACAACGCTCGAGTTTGACTGCAGCGAACCGGTTAAGCTTACTCTTCAGATCCGGTATCCTTTTTGGGCAGAGAATGGAATTGAAGTCCTGGTTAATGACAGTGAAAAAAGCGTTGACCAGAAGCCAGGCAGCTTCATCCCCATTCGCAGGAAATGGAAAAAAGGTGATAAGGTCAAAGTTAAAATACCTTTTACTCTGCGTCTTAAGACGATGCCAGATGACCAGAATCGCGTTGCTATCATGTATGGGCCATTAGTCCTGGGAGGAGACTTAGGACCTGTCAATGATCCGAAGGCCGGAGATGCGATGTATGTACCTGTTTTGATGACCGAAGATCGGAACCCGATCAGCTGGATGAAGCCTGTACCTGGCCGGGCCAATACTTTCCAAACAGAGGATTTGGGCAGACCAAGGGACATTCTGCTGAGACCCTTTTATGCAATCCATGAACGCCGTTATTCAGTCTACTGGGATATTTTTTCAGAAGAGACATGGAAAGAATATCAAATGGAACATGAGGCCCAACTGATACGCAAGAAAAAACTCGAAGAAATGACGATAGATTTTGTTCAGCCAGGAGAAATGCAGCCCGAACGTGATCATAATTTTAAAGGAGAACGAACCGTACAGCGTGAATTTAAAAACAGGAAGAACCGACAGGCCAGGGATGGATGGTTTTCCTTTGATATGAAAGTGATGATGGGTCAGCCTATGGGACTGGTTGTTGAATACTGGGGAGGATTTCCGGGTTCGAAAACCTTCGATATTTTGGCAGATGGGAAAAGGATTGCCACAGAAAACATTTCTAATAAAAAAGACGGACATTTTATTGATGTTTTATACGAGATACCCGAGGAGATGACCTATGGAAAGCGCAAGGTGACCATTAAATTTCAGTCCCATCCTAGTCACACAGCAGGTCCAGTGTTTGGGGTGAGAATGATTAAAAGGTAATTTCCAGAGGAATCACCCGCTTTGCGTGTCATATGCCCGTCCTAGGATGTCAGCTGGAGAAGATTGCGGAAAACAAGATGGGATTTGTGCTGAGCCCAAGAAGGAAATTCTCATCTTTTTTATAGGGGAAAACGGTAAAGATGACAGAGTCATCCGGCCCCGAGACTTCATCCACTGCGATATCCGTCTCTCACTCGAAAAAGATATCGTTTTTACCCAGAAGGCGTCGCTTTTTTAGACGGACGGCAGACACGATTTCATCTCATCAAGTGGCCGGAAGCCAACAGTTCAATCCTTAGATAAGAGGAGAAGCCTGATGAAAAGACTATTGGTATGTGTCTGGATTTTTATAATTTTTATTCTGTCAGGGGCATTGTTGTTCAGCAAACACTATGAAATTTCATCACCTGATAATAATATAACCGTAAAAGTCGAAATTCGAGATGGGATTTATTATTCTGTTGCTTTTCATAACAGGGAGATCCTGAAGCCTTCTCCTGTTTCACTCACCCTTCGGCGGATTGGGAAGCTGGGGGAAAAACCCAAGGTTGAGGATGTCCAAAGGAAATCGGTCAATGAGAAGATATATCCTGTTGTTCGAGTTAAGAGCGAAAAGGTTCCTGATGTTTACAATGAGCTGTATCTCAAATTCAAAAAAAGTCATGGGCTGATCTTTCGTGTCTATGATGACGGCATTGCCTATCAATGGATAACCGAGTTCAAGGGAGATATCGAAGTCTTGGATGAGGAAGTTATCTACAATTTTTTAGGCGATCATAATGTCTATTTCCCCTCTGAGGAGAGCTTCTTTACCCACCAAGAACGGTTGTACAGCTACCTGTCGCTGAGCCAGATCTCTGCCGATCAAATGGCCTATCCGCCAGTTCTTATTGATATTTCAAATGGACCAAAGGTTGCCATCACCGAAGCCGATTTGGAGGATTATGCGGGCCTCTATCTGAAGGGCACGGGTACACCCTCCCTCCAAGGACTCTTTCCTGCTTACCCGCTTGAAGAGAAGCAGACTCGAGACAGAGGTGTGAGAGTTGTTAAGCGCGCTGATTATATCGCCAAGACCAACGGGAAGCGTGCCTTTCCCTGGCGAGTGATGGTTATTGCAGAGAAAGACAGCGGTTTGATTGAAAGCCAGATGATTCTTAAACTGGCCAAGCCTCTTCAACTGAAGGATACATCCTGGATTAAACCGGGAAAGGTGGCCTGGGACTGGTGGAATGCTTTAAACATTTACGGCCTAGATTTTCAAGCTGGAGTCAACACCAAGACATATAAGTATTACATCGATTTTGCGGCCAAGTACCGCATAGAATATATCATCCTGGATGAAGGCTGGTATGAACTGGGCAATCTTTTGAAAGTCAAGCCGGAGATCGATATAAAGGAGATTGTTCAATATGCCGGCGAACGGAATGTAGGTATCATTCTTTGGGTAGTCTGGAAAACTCTGGAGGATCAACTGGAGCCAGCTCTGGATCAGTTTGCTAGATGGGGAATCAAAGGCATTAAAGTAGATTTCATGCAGCGTGATGACCAGTGGATGGTGAATTATTTTCATAAGATCGCCAGGGAGGCGGCCGAACGTCACTTGCTCGTTGACTTTCATGGTGCTTATAAGCCCACGGGATTGAGGCGTGCTTATCCCAATGTATTAACCCGGGAAGGTGTGCTGGGGTTGGAGCACAACAAATGGTCGGAAAACGTCTCTCCCGAACATGACCTCATTATTCCTTTTACTCGGATGCTAGCCGGCCCCATGGATTACACACCTGGTGCCATGGTCAATGCTCAGAAGCAGAATTTCAAACCCATTTTCCACCGTCCCATGAGCATGGGAACACGCTGTCACCAACTGGCCATGTATGTCATCTACGAAAGTCCTCTGCAGATGCTGGCAGACAGCCCCTCCAATTATTATAAAGAGAATGAATGTATGGAGTTCCTCTCTAAGGTTCCTGTGGTCTGGGATGAGACTCGGGTTTTAGATGCCAGAGTCGCCGATTATGTGCTTATTGCCCGTAGGTTCGGAAAAGAGTGGTACGTGGGCGCTCTGACGGACTGGTCGCCCCGTGAGCTTTTAGTGGATTTTTCCTTCCTGCCTCCAGAGGAGTATGAGATCATTATCTATCAGGATGGGATGAATGCCCATCGCTTTGGCAGTGATTATAAGAAGGAGGTCGACTCTGTCAGATCAAAAGACATCATGAGTATTCGGCTTGCTCCGGGCGGAGGCTGGGTAGCCCGAATTATCCCGCACAAAAATAAAAATTGAACAATCGACTTTTTTGTTTTGCGGGTAATATGCTCATCATAAGATGGCAGCTGCCAAAATTATGGAAAATAGATCAGTTGATTTTCATGACAACCACTGATCCGGGAGGCAGAACCGCAAATATTTCGTTGTTCTGCAATCGTACCGTTTTAAAATCAACAGGTTTGAGCCTTTCTGGGTTTTCAAAGGTATTGTGCGCAGTCATATCAGCAGCGGTTAAGAGACGGCTGGTGACGCTTTCCACTTTTGCGCCCCGCAGCTCACAAATGATATTCGTAGATTTATGGGGATCAAGGTTGCACAAGGATACATGAATTTTTCCTGATTTGCTGCGCGAGGCCGAGACACTCAAGCCAGGAATACTATCACTCCCGAATTTATAGGAGCTGCACTGCAAATGGGAAGGTAGCAGGGTTGCATCCTGATGGACTCTGTACATTTCAAAGACATAATAGGTGGGTGTTAAGACTATTTTTTCATCTCTGGTCAGGATCAAGGCTTGCAGAACATTGACCGTCTGGGCAAGGTTGGCCATTTTGACCCGGTCGCAATGGTTGTTGAAAATATTTAAAGTCAAACCTGCAACCAAGGCATCACGAAGAGTATTCTGCTGATAGAGGAATCCTGGGTTGGTGCCGGGTTCAACTTCGTACCAGGTCCCCCATTCATCTACAACCAGACCAACCCGTTTCTGAGAATCATATTTGTCCATGATAGTGGCATGCTTTTTAATCAATTCATCGATGTACAAAGCTTTTTTGAGGGTATCAAACCACTCCCTCTCTCCAAATTCAGTTGCAGAGCTCTTGTTATCCCAGCCACCAGGAACAGTGTAATAATGAAAGCTCAATCCGTCCATTCGGGATCGGGCTTCCCGCATCAGCACTTCTGTCCAGTGATAATTTTCACCATAACTCCCGCAGGCAATTTTGTAGATCCTGTTTCCGGAAAAATTGCGGACATATGTCTGATAGCGCCGGTAGACATCCGCATAAAACTCAGGACGCATGTTGCCCCCACAACCCCAATTCTCATTGCCAATTCCGAAATATCTCAGTTTCCAAGGTTTTTCCCGGCCGTTCCTGCGACGCAGGTCGGCCATAGGACTCTGGCCATCAAAAGTGAGGTATTCGATCCATTCCTGCATCTCACGAACCGTGCCACTTCCCACATTTCCGCAAATATAGGGCTCACAATCAAGTTGTTCACAGAGATCCAAAAACTCATGGGTGCCAAAATGATTGTTCTCGGTCACCCGCCCCCAGTGGGTGTTAACCATACTCGGTCTCTGCTCGCGCGGGCCTATTCCATCTTTCCAATGATACTCATCGGCAAAACAGCCACCCGGCCATCGTAAAACTGGGATCTGAATTCTTTTCAATGCCTCGACCACATCATTTCGTATTCCCCTGGTGTTCTTGATTGGACTACCCTCGCCAATCCAGAATCCCTCGTAGATACAACGGCCCAGATGCTCTGAGAAATGTCCGTAGATATTTTTATCTATTTTTTCTGTACCTAGATCGGCATTGATGACAATTTTATTGACGATCGGTTCCCCGCGGCTTGCCGCGGGGAACCGATCGTCGGAGGATCCAAGGGGGTATGCCTCCTTGGTCGCAGGGCGCGGGTTCATGCCCCGCCCGAGAAGGGGAGGAAGAGAGCGAAGCGAAGAAAGCAGAGCTTTACTAGAAGGAAACGAAGTCAGTTCTCCCTCCAAGTTGACTATCTCTTGCTCCTTCGGGGGATGACCAGTTTCAAATGCCGATGAGATGTTTAGAAAAAAGACCAATATCAAAGAAGCAAGAATTCTATTGGTGGTTATCATTTCAACCTCCTCATCCAGGCGTTCGGGCCCATCTTTCCTACCTCAAAATAAGATAAAGAGACAGGACCGCCTATCGATTTTTTAAGAAATTCTCTTCGGGAATATTTTAGACCATGCTTTTTCTTCTCTCAGTCAATC
>CAYFXE010000042.1:0-7986 GCA_964347035.1 uncultured Eubacteriales bacterium
TAATTGTATAAAAATAAAAGGGTTAGTAGCTATATAGCTTCAATTAAATCTTCTTAAATGCCGACTTTATTACGAAGTTCTATACTTATATAAGCCTACTTTTTCCCTTTTGGAACTAACTTAACATTTTGGGTACCATGTAACCAGTTTGTGTAGCTGGATCCAGATGAACCACAAATTTCTTATCTTGGAGTTTTACATTCTCAACGCCCCACTCCCATAAAATCTTCCAGGCTCCATGATCTTCTTCAAGGTCAATATCGATTGTGCCATCATCATTGAACTTAATTTTTCTTGTTTTGCCGCTCATCGGAACATACAAATTAGCGACTCCGGCAGTGGAAGGTTGATTTGGATATTGGGAATAGAAAAGCCACCATTTTCCCTGATAAGTATCAATTGTTAAAAGGTAATATGGAGCACCGCACTGGTATGGACCAGCAGCACATTGATAAGATGGATCTGCATCTGGCGTGTCCCACCCCTGGCCGTGTCCATGCCAATACCAATAGGGCCATGCATTGTGATCTTTAATTTTGGCTCCTGTCTCTGCATCTGGCGAACCATTTTTTGCATATACGTTGAAAGCTCTGCTTGTCCGAGCAGCAGTTAGAATTATCTCTGTACCATGTATGAAAAAAGAGCCTCCTGGTAAGCCAATCACAGGACGACCTTGTGACCATGCGAAGTAGATACGATATGAATCGTCATCCCTGACCCATTGTACTGCATTTATGCTTCCCACAAAAAATATAACACTGATAAAAAACATTAAAAATTTCCTCACCTTATCCTCCTTTTTCAATTTTGTACCTTAATTTAATTTCTTTCTCCCTTCCCTCAGACATCACCTCCTTTCTAGAGAAGAAATAAACTCCGTTTATTTAAAATATTCTTGCAATGGAAGATGCCCCAGCATACTCTTTGAAGGTATTCTCTCCTTTTCCCTGTATGTTCCTTACCTGGCGTAAAGAGACGCGTTACTTTGTTATACCGTTTATATTAAAGTAAATATCCCGCTTTTATATGTGAATATACAATTTTGTGTAAAAAATACATTAATGAATATACTCTGTCAAGGCAAATTTCTTTTATGTCAAAAATTTAGAGACAAGCCTTTTATCACATTTGAATAGGAAGGTGTCAGCAGCAGCTTGGTCTCACTTCGGAAAAGACAGACATAAAGCTCATAGAGGATGAGAATCCGGTTTCTTAAAATCACCCTTAAAATCATCACAAAAGGTGATTCATTTATCTTTGTTCATTGCTAGAATGATAATTCGAAATAATCAAAGAAAAATAAGATACTGGGGAAAAATAAGATTGGTTTACTAAGAAGAAAACTTTAAAAAGGAGGAAAACCATGAAAGGTTATATGTCAAGTATTCTTGATCATAAGAAAAACAATTCATCTATGAATGCTGAGGATTCCAAAAAAGTGGAGGAGAAGGAAAGAGTCGAGATGGGTACCTTCACATCAGAAGAAGGAGAATTTAGAGAAGAAAAGGCCCTGGAAAAAACTGTAATAACTGAAGTTAATCCTGAGCCTGAGACTCTGTCCTATGCTGAATCTGGACTGGATAACGAAGAAAGAACGAAAAAAGCGCTTGATTCTCTAGAGAACTACCGGAAATCAATATTTATGGAAGGAGATGGGAGCGTTTATTATTTTCATAATAATGGAAAAAATATCATCGATATAGTAAGCATTATCCATCACATAACTAAGATTTTAGACAAAGTAAAAATCCTCTATGAGCAGCTTTCTCAAACAGTCTCTCCTCAGGAAAAATTCGATCTGAAACAGGACGCGATTAATAATCAATATACTCTGAGGGACCTAATTAAAAAAAGCATAAAGATGTGTACACAAGATTCATATTCTCTTCCAGATCACACAATTGATATTATCAATATACAAAGTTTCAAGGAAATGCTAGATATATTGGACATTCAGAATTGGAGCAAAGAGTATGAATTCAAAGCTTTTATCAATCATTTCGAATCCTTAAGTAAAGCAATTATTGAAAGGGTAACTCCTCCTGATGCTTATATGTTGTCTATTTTCCGAGCTATAAGAGATGAAGATCCACAAAGGAAACCATTCTTTATGCAATAGCCCTATAATCAGAATACATAATTTTGTTCTCCACATAAAACGTTCCCTATTTCAACCTCCGAGGCAACACATAATTCCTGAGAATGCCTAAATCGCAGGCATAGAATCCTTCCGCTAAAGATACACCAGCATCTACGAGTACTGTACTATTAGGTGGGTTCGATGCCCTAACTTCCACTCACATTGAATGTATTCAATAAGCCACGAACATTAAGGGGGGAGTTATCCTGGGCTGATTCCAGGCTGGAGTAGAATGGGTTAATGAATTGGTTTCGGGAGTTCTTTTTCTTTTGGAGGTTGCGGAGGAGTGAGTGTAAAGCCGAGCTGTTGCATAAAGCCTAGCCAATCTGCATATACCCACTCTTCTACGAATTTGCCTTCCACCCAATGTCCTATGGTACATCCTTTTAATGTCACCTGCTTCCCTGTGGGTGGAATGGGAAACATCACCGATTCCCCTTCATGTGTACCTCGAAAGGTAAACCACACAGCAGTTGTACCCCCATCGACGATTATTTCTTCGATTGTGAATTGAAGGTCAGGGTAAGCTTTTCGCGTACCTATAATGTACTGTTTGTATGCCTCGAGGCCTTCAAAATCGAGAAAGGGGATTCTGTGTTGGACAAAGTCAGTGATGTAAATTTCATCCAGGACGTCTAAGTTCCCTTTGTTCCAGGCTTCTTCAATGACCTTCCGAACAGCAAGGACTTTTGCTTCTTTTTCAACGTCCGCCTTTTCAGCCTGTTGTTGGCAACTAAAAACGAAACAGATGAGCAGGACCAGAGGGATGATTGTGATGAATTGAAAAAGTGATTTTTTCATAGTGTCCTCCTTTTTTATAGATATGGGGGAAGAATTCTACTGATTGATTTAACTAAAAATCCTTCCCTCCTTGCTGGATTCATTGTATCCCCCAGCGGTGACTCTTTGACTTATAACACAAAGTATCCAGGAGGGTCTGACATCCCTACAGTCTAAAGCCTAATCCCGTAACCCAGCCAGCTTCTTCTTGCCATCCTCCACCTCAGGCAGGCCAGTTTTAATTTCTGGTTCCCACTCACCTCACAGCTCGATAGCTGTCTTGCTATCTAATCACAAAGGGAACTACAATTGCTATCAATCCAAGGAAAACAACTGCGAAAATGAAGAGGTTGTATCTGGTATTGTAATTGCCCAGTAGGGATGTATCATAATACCCTTCCACCCCTTGGTCTTTGTACATCTTCATCAATCCATTAAGAAGCTTAAATCTTGTTTGCTTTCCCTTAAACAAACCGCTAATCACGACAAGATTGACCACTATGGTAAGAGAAACAAAGATGAATATCGTAATTAATAAAGAAGTATCCTTTCGTGAGTCTCTGGCAATCGAAGAATTAATAGCAAGAGTCAGCAAGTTGAGAAGAATCGCTGTGAGAACAAATATCGTGTCTGTGCGAGCATTCTGTTGAAGTTCTGAAATTATATGCTCATGTACTTGTTTAATCATATTTTCTCCCCCTTTCTAAATAAATTTTAATATGAACGAATTTTTTTATCAATTAATTGCTATAATAATCACAGCTTTCTTTGGCCGACTGGAGAGAGTTCCTACCTTAAATTTTCATTAATCCTTCTTTCGCTGACAACAGTCGTCAACTATGTAGATCCATAAATAGATTTCTTTCCATGTCACCATGAGGTCATCAGATTTGCCAAGATCCTCTTAACTACGCCTAGGGTTGCTTAAAAGGAAGTCAGCGGATTTTCCCTTTAAAAAGCTGGCTCGGCGGATAGGACTCTAACTTACATATAAGAGAGGTCAGGTCGGTGATGAACAATACTCCATTTCATATATTCATATGTGTCTTCTCCACTCTTCACAAGTGCCTGCCAGTTATCATCACCCATTTTTGCTACCCACTCGCCTATAGCTTTGAACAGACTATCTAGTGAGGCATAATTCTCTATCGGCCACACGAAATAGTAGTAAAAATCATCGGTAGTAAAGACGTAAAATGGGAAAGGTATACCAAATTTCTCGCAGAGGGCTAACGCTTCTTTCGTATGTGCTTCATACTTCTCAACCATGGAGGGTTTTATGACTATTTCTTCAACAAAACAAAGCTGAGCTTTCTGTTTCTCGGCCTTAGCCCAATTATTTAAAGCACAGAGAATAACCAAAAGACAAACTATTAAAATGATTGTAATTTTACCTCTCATAAATCCCCTCTTTTTTAGTTTATAGATATGGGGGAAAAATTCTGCCTTTTGATTTAAGTAGAAATCCTACCCGCCTTATTGGATTCATGTTGTCCCCCAGCGGTGACTCTCTGACTTATATCACAAAGGGAAATTCGATTCAAATGAGATGACAGACCTCTCCCCGTGTAACGTCTATGTAACAGATTTTGACTAAATACACCCAATTACAGCTACAGATGGCTAATGGAAGGACAAAGAAAGTATGCTAAAAATTTTGACATAAAACGGAGATAACAGGAGTGCCGGAGGGGGGATTCGAACCCCCACTCGAGTCGCCCCGAACTGGATGGTGAGTCCAGCGCGTCTGCCAATTTCGACACTCCGGCGTGCTTATATTTTTAGCATTTTCGGTCAATCCGGTCAATATATGGTGGGTCAACAAGGCCTAAATTAATCTAAATCTATTATTTCCGGACTGGCAGAATGATATGAGATGGGTGTTTTTTGGAGAAGAAGACCTTCTGTTCTACTTTTTTAAATTCTACCACGTCAAAAGGCTCAATTTCGGTGTTCGAATTGCGGTCATATTTTGGAAAATTACTGCTTGAGATTTCAACCCTCAACCGGCTTCCCTCAGGTAAGAGTATGGCTGTGTGGCCCAAATCAATCTCAAATTTATAGACTTTTCCTGGCTCTAAAAAATCCGGTGTCTCCAAGGATTTTCGGTACCGCCCTCTTATGATTCCATCTTCTATGATTCGGGCATATCCATCCGGCCTTACCTGGACCAGTTTAGCCGTGAAATCGGTGTCCACTCCTTCGGTGCTTGCGTAAAGAACGACTCTTAACGAACCGATGATTTCCATCGGCTTTTCCAGGACAGACGAAGTGTAGACAAGAACATCCTTGCGCTTTTCCACTTCCGTTTGATCTTTAATTCCCAGGTTATCGGGAAAATAGTGCATGTTTACGCCTCCAACCGTCGGAACTGGGTCAGAAGGATCGAAGATGAACGAATCAAAGGACTCTTGACTCGGTGCTGATCGGGACAATCGACCATCCCCATCAATACTGTTAGCTCCTTTTTCGCTCGACAGATACCATTTCTGAAATTCCATAGAGGCCGGCGGCCATTGACTTTCTTCCTGCCATTGGTTTTTTCCCATCACGAAGACCTCGACCGGAGCTTCCCGACTGATACCATCGTCTTTGTTCTTCAGCCAATAATCAAACCAACGTAAGGACAATATCAAGAATTTCTCGAGTCCCATCTCTGCTTCTTGGCCGAAATCTTCATCCCCGGCTGAGGTGCCTCCGTTTAGCTCCTGGTTGTGAAACCAAGGGCCGATCATCAACTTATGATAAAACCGCTCCTTCTGATTCATCTTGATGTGGTTATAGGCATTCAGGGTGTTACGGTAGATATAATCATGCCATCCTGTCACAAATAATATGGGCGTTTTGACCTTTGAAAATTCATTACTGATATCCTGAAATTTGTCTGGGGCATCCTCATCCCCGGCAAAAAACTTGGATAAGGGTGTAGTCCTGAATATCGGCTCCATGGCTCTGCTGCGTACCTCGGCTGGCGGTAGCTGGGCTTTCCCAACCTGACTCATATACCATGTCAGTTGGGCCATCAGGCGAAAAGCACCTCCACGGAACAAGAACGCATCGATATCGGCAAACCCGGAGCTGCTGACGAAGGCTTTTAAAGACTTGTGCTGGTAGGGCAGAACGACGAAACCGCTGTAGGCAAGATAAGACACTCCCCAAATTCCCACCTTGCCGTTACTCCATGGCTGCTGATCTATCCAATTGAGCGTATCCAGACCATCCTTTTTCTCAGAAATGAACGGATAGAATGCCCCTTCGGATTTTCCTTGGCCGCGCACATCTTGGATCAAGACAGCGTAATCGGCTGAGGCAAAGACTTTTCCAACAGCGCTCAGGTCACCCTTGTCATAGGGAGTCCGTATCAAAATGACCGGAAATTTTCCTTGGGCATCTGGCAAATAGAGATCCCCAGACAGCTTTATGCCGTCCTCCATGGGTATAGAAACAGGGTTTTTAATGAAGGAGGACAGTCCTTCGCTTAATGAAAAGCCAACTAAGATTAGAGCTGTAAAGCTAAGTAAAAAGAAAAACATGAATCTTAATATCGTGTATTTGACTTTCATTCATTCACTCCTTTTGATTTTTTCAAGTCGTTTGTTTTTTTTGAGACGATCTTCAACTTGCAGGATACATTCGTTGCACCAGCGGATATTCGCCGTTAGTTTCGCATATCCACTCCGCAGGGTCAGATAAGGGTAAAAAAGATCATTGGGGAGATCTTTGGGATAGGAAGGATGTTCTTCTCGCATCAAATTTTCCACTTTTTTGAGATTATTGAGACGATGTTGAAACTTTGTCCGCAACTCGACAAAAAAGGTGAGTGTAAAATCTAAGTTATCCAACTCATTCATAAAAAAGAGTTTGGAGAGATAGCTGAAACGCTCGTCTCCCATTTCAGGAGGAGAGGAGAGCCAATTTTTTAGCATAACTCGGCCCTTTTTTGTTCTCGTATAGACTTTACGGTCAGGGCCGATGGCGGAATCTTCGACCTGGGATGTTAACAATTCCTCCTTCTCCATCTGATGCAATGTTGTATAAATCTGGCTCAGCTTGGCTGCCCAAAAGTGTCCGAGTGTATCATCAAAAACCTTTTTCACTTCATACCCACTAAGAGGGGCATCTAAAAGTCCTAGAAGAATATGTTTTAAGCTCATGATACATACTATATAACAATTTATATAGAGTGTCAAATACTTCTAAAACTGGCGGAGATTGTTTACAATGAGCTGGCCTATGAAAAAAATCATCTTTTGGGATTGGACAGGCACTCTGGCCGATGAGTCTCAACTGGATAAAGCTGTTTGTCAGACGATTGAAAAAGAGATCGCCAAAAAAGGAAATGTGACGTTCACAGATGCGAAGACGGCGTTTGAAGACCACCTAAAAAAACTCGAGAATACCTGGGAGTGGCATGATTATGTGCTTCACGGAAAACACTTTGGTCTGAACTGGAAAGAACCTCAAAAAAAACACCTGGATAAACTGATTCTCCTCCCTCACGCCAAAGAAATACTGAAATTCGCTCGGAACAAAGGATACAGAAACATCCTGGCTACGAATGCTGTCCGCAAAGTCATACTTTTACGCCTAGCGCATGCCGACCTTATGCGCCTCGTTGATGCAGTCATAGCCTCTGATGATGTTCAGGCCCTGAAATCGGAGGGAAAACATTTTGATCTTGGACTAAGAATCATGAATGGTTCTGCGCATCTTTCATTCTCTGTTGGAAATAATCCTGTCCAGGATATCATCCCGGCCAAAAAGCTTAATCTGAAAACGATTTTCTGTGAATTCGGAAAGGAGCTGACCCATTATCATTCCGAACATATCGCCAATAACTATACAGAAACAGCAGTGCCTGATTACAGGATTCAAAACCTGGAGGAAATAAAAAGTATTATTTAGGCTGCAAATATTTTTGGTGTGAATTGCCGTCTAATAAATGGTAATTTGTATAATGGGAAAAAATTAGAAGACTGAACATGGCCAAACCTTTGTGCCCCTATTTTGGAAAATGCGGCGGCTGCTCTTTTCAGGATGTCGACTATTCTGATCAGCTTGAAATG
>CAYFXE010000042.1:7996-25008 GCA_964347035.1 uncultured Eubacteriales bacterium
GGCTGTGTACTATTTCCTTTTTCTTTTGTGAGTGTTTGTGAAGATTGCCGAGGCGATCGATGTGGCGGACATTCAAGTCTTTTCAGGACGAGAATATTTCTACCGCCATCGGATGGATATGGTCTTTCATTCTGGTGGACTGGGTTTCAAGGAAAAAGGAACCTGGTACAATGTCGTGGATGTGGAACGCTGTGTCATCTCCAACGAAAAGCTGAATGAGCTCATCAGCGAAGTCCGGACATTCCTCTCCGATATCGATGTTTTTCTCATCCGAAAAAAAATCGGCACATTCCGGCATGCTGTGATCAGAACTCCACCGACTGATTCCTCTGTCTCCATAGTCCTCAACCAGGAATCTCCAGGATTGAACAAAGCGGAGGAAAAGATCCAAGAATTCGCTAAAATCACCTCGGCTTACAATGTACTCATGACTTATGTTCCTCCGAATCGTGGCGTGAGCGTTTCAGAAGAGTTTTCTGTCGTCAAAGGCAGAGAGACTATAAGGGAGGAATACATAGGAAAGAAATTTTGGTATCCCATCCAGGGATTTTTTCAGAATAACCACGATGTCGCTGAGAAACTGCATATTTACTGCAACGGACTTCTCAGAGGCTATAAGACTCAAGACACTCATCTGCTCGACCTTTATGGGGGGGTGGGAACATTTGCCCTAATAAACGCAGGTCTGTTTAAAGATGTCACGATTATCGAAAACTCCGAGAAGGCCATAGATACGGCTTACAGGAATATCGAAGAGAATCAGGCCAAAAATGTCATACCTATTCTCCTTGATATCAAATACATGAAGGAAATAGAATTGGAAAAGCCTTTGTTCGTGGTGGTCGACCCGCCGAGAAGCGGGATTCATCCCAAGGCTGTCAAGAGACTGAACGAGCTTCGGCCAGAGGCCATAATCTATGTCTCCTGTAACGTTAATCAGCTTCGGAATGATCTCGGAAAACTGGTGGGTTATAAGATTAAAAGCACGGCACTCTTCGATCTCTTCCCTCAAACTCCCCATATAGAGACAGTGGCTGAGCTTATCCCTGAAGATTAATCCTCCCTTTTGCTTCTATTTATTAGTTTTTGCTCTTATTTTTTATGGAGTTCCAGAAGATCCAGAGCCTTGACGGCCAGGTCAAAGAGATGTTTGTGGGACCGATGTCCGTTCGTTAAGACAGCAAAACCCATCTTTTTTTCCAGGTTTCCAACTAAAAAAGCTGTGTAGCCAGACACACTGCCGCTGTGGGCAAAGAGGGTATTCCCTTTTCTCTGGGAAATCCACCAAGTCAGGCCGTATCCAGTCGTCTCGTTCAACCAGCCGGCACTTATTCGCTCTTTGAACTGATCGTACTGGCGGGTCATGATTTGCTGGAATGTCTCCTCGCTAATCAGGCGGTGTTTTTTGTAGACGCCGCGATTGATATTGGCGATCAGCCAGTTGGCCTGGTTGGTGACCGTGCCGTAGACGATCCCGGCGGGCCAGACATTGGCCTTTAAGCGGACAGCCGGTTTGTGGAGGCCGCTCTTGCGGTCGATAATGTAAGGGATAGCCAGGCGCTCTTCCATATCCTGGCGAGGAAAAAAATCCGTATCTTGCATCTCCAAGGGCTTAAAAATATGATCCCTTATGTATTTTTTGTAGGGAACATTAGTAAATTTTTCGACGAGATAAGCGATCAGGGTATAGGCCATGTTGGAGTATTCTATCTTGGTCATGGTTGGATGCTTGAGTTTGAGTGACTTCTGAAGGTAATCCTTTAGAGGAAGGGGTGCTGTGTCACCCCAAACCAAGTGTGGGCCGAAATCCCCGGGGAGACCGGAGGCATGGGTCAAGAGGTGACGAAAAGTGACAGGCTTGGCCGGATCCTCACCCTGGATTTTAAATTCCGTCAGGTAATCATTCACCTGGTCATCAAGCTTGAATTTCTCTTGTTCCATCTGCTGCAGGAGAGCGACCATTGACATGGTCTTGAAGGTGGATCCAATGAGATAAATGGTGCTGGGTACGGCAGGAGTGCGGGCCCAGAGGTTGGAATACCCGTAGGCTCCCGTCCATACGATTCGGTCACCTGAGACGAGGGCGATGGTTGCTGAAGGGACTTTCCCTTCTAACATCATCTTCTTGATCTCGGTTTCGAACTTGGGGACGAAGCTGTCGATATCGACTTCCTGCGTAGCTGAGATTCTAGGTAAAAGCAGTGACATGACCAAGATCAAAAATCTCATCCAACATCTAATAATCCGAAGCTTAATCATTTTTCCTCCTTGTGATTACCTGGTCTCAAAGCTCAGTAATCTTTTAGTCAATTCGTCGTATCGGATTTCTGATCTTAAATCAAGATTATACAAAATTGCCGGCATCCTCTCCACCATAACGGCAATCCACTTGAAAATAAAACATCTTTATGACTATACTAGCTTTTTTGAAAAATCAAGGAAGAATTTTATTGCAAAAATTAGAGATTTTAAAATGACTGGTAAGAAAGGTCCCAAGGCAGAAAACGAAAGATTAAAAGCTCTTCACGATCAAGCTCTCGATGGTTATAAACTCTTACTTAAGGAGGTCAAGCAGCTACGTCTTAGTGGCTGGAGAGGATTCAAACTTCATCTCCAAAACCCTGAAGGGCTTCTCAGCGCTGAACCAGTGATCAAGGGCATTTACAGCCGAGGCGGGAAGGACGGGGTGAAACCCTGGCTGGATGTGGATTATAGGGAAGAGCTTGAATTCAGAAATAATGAAGAAAATTTATCACTTAGACAAGAATACCTTGATCTAAAGCTCTTCAAAGCTCTTGGAACCATCATCCCACTCGGAGGACATCTTATGGTTTCTTACGAGGGGGAAAACAATATTCATAAAGAGACCAGACAATCCTTGAGCTTCAACATTCCTCCGGCCGTCACACCCATTGGTTATCTCATTTTTAAGGCGGGATTCCAGTTGATTAAGGATTGGTATCTGGCTGAAGGGGGATTCGAGGGCCCCCGCAAGCTGTGGGGAGAGAAGGCTCCTGATGAGCGTTGGGAAAAGATTTTTTTGGAAAGGACAAGCGACCAAATTTCTCATTTTTTAGAGAAAAAATCGGATTTGATTCCTCAAGAATTGGAGGATACTGCACTGAAAAATTCACAAGACATCATCCAGATCATTCAAGGACGCAAGTAACTCTGTAATCTCGCGACTCAAGAAGAATTACCCTTCTAGGATCTTATCCCAAATAGTTGAAAAATGAGACAGAACACACATTATTATGTTGTTATCCCGATGTTTTCTTGCCATTCCCACTTTTCACTGTCATTCCCGCATATCTCTGTCATTCCCGCTTTTTACTGTCATCCCCGCGCAGGCGGGAATCCAGGAATATCTGGATATAAATTCTTCTTAGTTCTGGATTCCTGCATACGCAGGGATGACAAGGAGAGAAACTGGATTCCTGCTTCCACAGGAATGACGGGAAGGGAAATAATAGGACCCTCCCCTTTTTCGCTCCCTTATTGATAACCTTAAAAGGGAGGCAGTTCTCAAAAAGCAGGCGATATCTTTTTTCTTGTGATTTGACCTTTTATGGCTTTTCTGATACAAATTTTGGCTACAGTTCAGTGGATAAAGAAAAGGAAAGACTCCTCCGTATTGTCGATCATTTTCCCCAGAAAAAAATTGCTGTTTGGGGAGATTTGATCCTGGACGAATATCTCTACGGCCATACCCGCCGTATCTCCCGCGAAGCACCAGTGCTCATCCTCTCCTACAAATCGCGAGAGTTCGCCCTGGGAGGTGCTGGTAATTCCCTTCTCAACATCAAGGCTTTGGGCGCCATTCCTCTCTCGATAGGCGTTGTCGGCGCTGACATGTCAGGACAGAAAATTTTTCAAATGATGAAAAAACAGGGATTATCCACTGATGGATTAGTCAAAGAGAAAACCTATAAAACCCCGATGAAGACAAGAATCCTGGCTGGCGAAGTAAGCACAAGGAAACAGCAGATTCTGCGGATCGATCAGGAAGTTCGCGTCCCTGATACGACAGATATCAGGGAAAAGCTTCAAGGCCTACTAAAACGTGTGCTCAAGCGTGTTCATGCCCTTCTCATCTCCGACTACAACTATTTCACAGTCAAGCAGTCCATTTTTACCTCAATCCTTCCTCACTACAAAAAAGCCCGGCTCCCTGTCACTCTCGACTCACGGTTTCGCCTTCTCCAATTCAAGGGAATAACAGTCGCCACTCCTAACGAACCAGAAGTGGAGGGGATCTTGAAGATAGAACTCGACGACAATATCCGAACCCTCAAACAGGCTGGAAGATACCTTCTCAAGGCCTTAAAAGCTCAAGCCTTACTCATCACTCGAGGATCAAAAGGAATGGCTCTGTTCCAGAAAAACAAATTACCGCTTTTAGTACCTATTCATGGTCCAACAGATATCGTAGACGTTACTGGAGCAGGAGACACTGTGATCAGCGTTTTCACCCTAGCCTTGGCCTGTGGGGCGACGTTTAAAGAGGCAGCCCTTATCGCCAATCATGCCGGGGGAATCGTTGTAATGAAAAAGGGCACAGCTACGTTAACATCGCAAGAACTTAAAGAAAGTATCATTTCCTGAAATTGAAAAAATACTATTCCCGGAAACAATTAACAAAGATTATTGGAGAGGAGAAGAAGCAAGGAAAGCGCATCGTCCTGGCTAACGGATGCTTTGATTTGATTCATGTGGGACATATACGATACCTAAAAGACGCAAAAAAAAGGGGGGATGTTCTGGTACTGGCTGTAAACAGCGACTCCTCGATTCGTCGGCTCAAAGGGAAAGGACGGCCGCTATTGAGTGAAAAAGAACGCGTGGATATTATAGCTGCAATTTCTTACGTCGACTATATCACTGTCTTCGAGGAAGAAACCGTGGAGAAAGTGCTGTTGGCCTTAAAACCCGATATCCATGCTAAAGGATCAGATTACACGGAAGAGACCGTACCAGAGAAAGATATAGTTCGCAGCTACGGAGGAGGCATCGCCATAACCGGGGGTCCAAAGGTTAGATCAACTTCGGAACTTATTAATCAGATTGCCCAGAAATTGAAAGACGAGATACCCAATTAGTATGAACGATGAATAATTTTCTGATTATCCGACTCAGTTCGCTTGGTGATATCATCCACACGCTCCCTGCCTTTTCTGCCCTAAGGAAAAAATTTCCTGAGTCCAAGATTTCCTGGGTCGTTGAAGAAAAGGGAAAGGACATCCTCGATCTTGTTCCAAGGCTTGACAGAATCATCACCATCCGTCCAGCCGGATGGCGGATACAGAGGAAAGACTTTTGGACGGAAATATCTGGATTCAAGGAGAAATCCAAAGAGAGTGATCAGATCGCTCTGGATTTTCAGGGGCTAATAAAGTCCGCTCTGCTGGCTTTTCTCTCCAGAGCCCCTAAGCGGGTTGGATTCCACCGGAGAAATTGTCGAGAACCTCTCGCTTCGCTATTATATACAGAAAGACTCCGGCAAATTCCTGAGGATATCCATGTGATCCGCAAAAACTTGATGCTCCTCACCTGCCTCGGAATCGAAGAGAAACAATATGAATTTCCTCTCAGTCTTTCGGATGAACTACAGGAGACAATTCAGACCAAGCTGAAAAAAATCGGATACGACAGGAAAAAGAAACTCATCCTTTTTAATGTCGGGGCGACCTGGAAGACGAAGAGATGGTTTCCGGATAGATGGATTCGGGTGATACAGAAACTTGAGAGAAAGGATCTTTTCGCCCTTCTTCTCTGGGGAACAGAAGAGGAAAAACAACTGGCGCTCGAGATAAACAGCCAGGTCAATATTCCGCTGGCTCCGTTTCTCTCTCTGCCGGAAGTTATGGCCTTGGTGAAGAAGGCCACTCTTCTCATCAGCGGCGACACGTTTGCCCTTCAAGTGGCCTGTGCTTTTTCCCGGCCTGTGGTCGGCATTTTCGGGCCCACAAACCCACGTCGGAACGGCCCCTTCGGTTTCCACGATAAAGTAGCTTTCCACGAGTTACAATGCAGTTACTGTTATAAGAGGAGTTGCTCGAGTCTGGAGTGTTTAAAAGCCATCCAACCAGATGAGGTGGCCCAACTAAGCCTCGAAATTCTAGAAAAATATGTCTAAGACGAGCTTTAAGAAAATGATTTACAGATGGAGAGTCAGAGTGGGTTTTGTCTGTATTCTCATTGCCATCGTTCTTTCTCGACCGACTCTGATTTCTCTTCTTGCGGGTGTGGGGATCTGTATTCTAGGACTTCTTTTGAGGACCTGGGCCTCCGGCCATCTCAGGAAGGAGAAAGAACTCACCTGCAGCGGTCCTTATCGTTTCACCAGAAATCCGCTTTATCTGGCCAATCTCATCATCGGAATAAGCGTTGTTGTTGCATCTAACTCATGGTGGATGGTCTGTATTTTTGTTGTCTATTTCCTTGTCTTTTATTCAGTGATCCTGATTAGTGAGAGGGAAAAAATGAAGGCGCTGTTTCCCGATGAGTATGAGGAGTTCAAGAAAAATGTTCCTTTTTTCTTTCCCATGCTCGGTCGCACATGTCCTTCAAACGGGAACAAGTTCAGGATGGAAATTTATAAGAGAAACAGAGAATACAGGGCTCTCTTAGGGGCCGTGGTTTTCTGGCTGACCCTGGCTGTCAAAATGATTATTTTTTTATAGGAGACTTTTTATGGGGGTGGTTTTATTTTTTTCTTCCTGTCATTCCTGCGGAAGCAGGAATCCAGAAAAAAAATAGAACCGTCCCGATTATGACTTGAGTTATGCCTACTAAAGAAAGAATAGAAAAGGTAAAGAGGGTCCTCTCGCTCAGACATCCGGATTTAAGAGTCGTCCTGGAAGAGGTCAAGAACATCCACAACGCAAGTGCTGTTGTGCGGACCTGCGATGCGGCTGGAATCCTGTATGTGGATATCATCTCTGCCATTCAGGAACCTTTTCCTGTTAACGAGGCAATCTCAACCAGGGCTGAAAAATGGCTTGATTTCCGTTACTACACCTCAACCAAAGAATGCCTCAGCACGCTTAAAGAAAATGGATTCAAGATTACCGCCACCCACCTGAAGGAAAAAGCCATCCCCTATACAGATCTCGATTACGCCCAACCCATGGCCATCATTTTCGGAAACGAGGCCGAAGGGATTTCGGATGAGGCCTTATCCCTGGCAGATTATATCGTCAGGATTCCGATGGTCGGGATGGTTCAGAGTCTCAACCTTTCAGTTTCGGTCGGGATTATCCTGTATGAAGCGATGAAACAAAGGCTGGAAAAAGGTTATTATGACCGGAGGCGACTTCCTGATGAAGAATTCAAGCGATTTGTCAAGAACTGGCTACACTCGAAAGACTCTGCAGAAGGCTAAAAAAAAGGAGCGAAAGGAATTTTCCCTTCGCTCCCTGTGAGGAATGGAAACCAGTACAGGGCTATACTCTTATGCCCTTGTACTTAGCGAAATAATGGCTTAGCTTCTTCGTCGTCTCTTTGGTCTGTTCTTGGACTTTCTTGGACAATTTCTTCATCTCTTCATTCAGCTTCTTCATATTTTTTTCCACCCCATTTTCGTGCTCTTTCCACCAATTCTTATAGGACTTCTCTAAATCTCCATAAAAATCACCCAGGGCATCTTCATAATTATTCCAACTCTTGGAGAAATCATAGAATAGTCCTCTTTCTCTTTTCTCCTCATCGATTTCCACTTTGACCGTCATATTCTTTTTATTCCTCAGGAATTCTATCTCTATCTGGTCTCCCTTATTTTTCTTCTGGATGACTCCACTCAAGGCACTAATTTTGTCGATAGGCTCACCATCGACTTTAACGATCACATCACCGACCTTGAGTCCGGCTTTATCCGCGGGACTGTCTTTTTCAACTCTGGAAACTAAGAGTCCTGTCCCTTCTTTGACACCAAAAAACTCTGAGAGTTCCTGGTTGAGCTCTTCAAGATACACGCCGATAAACTTGTGGGTTTCATAAAGTCGAGGGAAAAACTCTTGGAAGAAACGTTCTCCTGGCTGGAGTTTTCTCGGCGGTTGGGGTACTTTCAGAGGTTTTCCGGGGAAAAGTCTTGGAAATTTCAGCGAGAGCTCGCGTCTGATGTCTTTCTCGGTGTAGAGTCCCAATTTAACTTTGACTTTTTGCTCTTTACCTTCTCTTTGAATTTTTAGGGTTATGCTGTCTCCGGGTTTTCTCTTCCGGATTTCATCGACCAGCATCTTGCTGTCGGTCAGTTTTTCTCCTTCGATCTCGAGAATAACATCTCCTTCTTTCAGTTTGGCTATTTCTGCCGGGCTGTCCTTTTCTACCTGGACAATCTCTACATTTCCCTCTTCGTTTTCCGTGATGTTGACACCTAACCAGCCTCTTTCAACTTTTCCTTTCTCTCTGATTTCATCACAGATTTCGTTCAGGATTGGGGTAGGGATGGCCAGGGCCATTCCAGAAGAAGGAGCTTCAGCTCGACTGACGACGTAACCTGAGCCAACTAATTCTTTCTCTCTGAATTCGAAGACGACGGGCTTTTCTTCCGAATAGATTCCGCGCAGCAATCCAACCATTCGACCTTCTTTGTCAACAACAGGGCTTCCGCTCGAACCGGGTGTGACCCAGACATTCAAACGGAGTTTTTCTTCGGCAATCGAACTCACGATCCCTTGAGTCACTGCAGGTGTGTTCTCTGGAGATATGCTGATAACTCCGATCCATATCCCTGGAGCGAGGTCCTTTATGGTCCCCTTTTGTATCGGTCGCAGACCTTTCTCCTCGACTTTAATCAGGGCGAGATACGTGACCGGATCCATGCCCAAAAATTCGGCTTCGATCCTCTTTCCCTCAGAGGTAATCACATGGATTTCCTCTTCATGAGGGGTCACCAGAGCCGTGGTTAGAATGATTCCCTCTTTATCAACCACAACTCCTGTGGCCACCTTCCTCGTAAAGTTTCTGGCTTCCACTTTGACGACAGACGGATAGACTTTTTTTGTGATTTCAGAAATGTCACCTGTGTCGTCCTTTAGGCTTGCGGCAGGTGCTGTGTTGAGACTGAAGAAGAGGACTAGCAAAAATAGGGTCAAAACGATGATGATTTTAATCTTAGAATTCATTTTGATAATCCTCCCTAAAATTTTAATTCTGCACTGGTTTCGTCACTGACTTGTTCGAGAATATATATCGTCGATGGCTCCCGGGAGAGGCTTCGTATTTCCCTGGTATAATCCACCGGTTCGATGATTGGAATAAACTCCCCACCTCCCAGCCGATAGCTTTCCTGGAGGGGAGCGGATACATCTTTGTCGAGGCCGACGAATTTGACCAGACCTCTTTCAGGCAGCACGAATACGTTGATGACGATAAACAAGATTAGGATAGCACTGAACGCCCCGGCTAATGAGAGGCGGAGTTGCTTTGTCCTGAGCTGTCTTCTCCGGAGAGAGAGCTGGGCCATTATTTTTTGTTCAAAGCCAGGAGGAGCCTTCACTCTTTCCAATTTTTCTAAGAGATTAAACTCTTCCATATTCTTTCTCCTCATTTTTCATCAAAAAATTTATTCCAGAAGATGATTTTTCCAGTTCTTTCTTGAGATAATTTCGTCCTCGGCTGATTCTCGCTTTGATGGTTCCAACGGGCTTTTTCAGGATCTGAGCGATTTCTTCCTGAGAAAAGCCTTCGATGTCTTTGAGAATCACAGGAATCCTGTAGCGAGGATGAAGCGCATTCAGGGCTTTCCTCACAATCTTGGACAGATCCGAATTCAGGCAATCTCCTGTTTGATATGAGTCAGACACTTTGTTCTCAACGAGATCAAGAGGCACGGTTAACACTCTTCTCGTTCTCTTTAACTCGCTTTTCGCCAGGTTTGATGCAATCGAATAAATCCAGGAAGAAAACGGAGCGATAGGTTTGTATTTGTTAGACTTGAAAAAAACTCTCATAAAGGTCTCTTGAGAAAGCTCCACGGCTTTCTGGTAATCTCCTGTGAGCTGCCACAAATAATTGACAATCTTATCTTTGTACATCCTGACGATTTCTCCGAACGCCAGCTCATCGCCTGCTTGGATCTGCTGGACCAGTCCTTGTTCATCCATCCTCACTTTTTTAAAACCTTTATCTTTTTTAATTCGTTGCATCACTGTATATTATTTTTACATCTTCCCCTATTATATGCAAGAAACGGGGTCAGACTTTGAAAACTTGAGTTTTTTATTTCTGCAGAAAATTTGTAGCTGTTAAGAAAAAAATGAATAAAAATAAAAAGTAAGGTCAAATGAAATAATTCAAGTTTTCAAAGTCTGACCCCAAGTTTTTCCTCAAGTTATGAAAGTTATGAAGGTCTGACCCCAAGCTCGATGAGGGGTTTTTCGGAATCGACCATGTCCCCAGCCGAAGCATAAATCTTCTTTACATAGCCATCGATCGAGGATTTAATTTCGTTTTCCATCTTCATCGCCTCGACGATAGCCAAGGTCTGGTTCTTCCTTACGGGTTCCTCTTCCGACACATTTATCTTGATGACCTTCCCGGGCATGGGAGCCATGACCATCAGTTTGTCAGTCGCAACCCCCTCCTCTCCTCTTTCCAGCTCCTGCTTTTCTTCATCTGGCACTTTGACGACAAACTGATTTCCCCCTACGTAGAAGTATTTCTTGTCTTTATCCTGGGCGAAATAGACTTTGTAAGACCGCTCTCCGAGCAGGATCGAGATTACGTTAGGAGAGATAAAATCGATGTCTGCCTCATAGCTCTTCTCCCCGTCAGAGAAGACAAATTTATCTTCTTTCTTTTCCAGAGTTATTTTTTGGATCTTACCGTCAATCAGAAACTCGAACTCCACCTTATTTGCCTCCAATCCGCCACTTCCCGAGCGTTAGCCAAGGGGAAAATACCTCTCTCTTCTCGACAGCAGCCATTTTTCCGAGAGACGCCTTCTCCAATTCTGCAAAGGCCGAGGCCATCAAGGCGATTTTCTTTTCTTCTTCTGCTTTTTCTTTCCCATCCCAGTCCGCGAAATGCGCGTTTATGAAATCTGTCGTCGTGTTTCCTTTCCGAAACTGAGGATGACCGACGATTTCTTTGAGGAAATCGATCGATGTCTTGATCCCCAAGATGATGTAATCATCCAAGGCATGGACCATCCTCTGGCAGGCTAGATCTCTGTTCTCTGCCCAAACAATAAGCTTAGAAAGGATGGGATCATAGTAGATGGGAACGTCGCAGCCGTTATAGATTCCAGTGTCGTGGCGAATTCCAGGCCCCTGAGGCTCCTTGAGGAAGAGGACTTTCCCCGATGATGGAAGGAAATTATTCGATGGATCCTCCGCATAGATTCGGCATTCGATCGCATGTCCTCTAGGCTTTATATCCTCCTGCTCAAAGGATAATTTCTCTCCCGAAGCTATCTTGATCTGCTGATGAACCAAATCCACTCCGGATGTCAGCTCTGTTACCGGGTGCTCGACCTGTAGGCGAGCATTCACTTCGAGAAAATAGAACTTCTTGTTCTTATCCAACAGGAACTCGACGGTTCCGGCGTTGTTATAACCAGAAACTTGAATGACTTTTTTGGCTGTCTCCCCCATCTGGGCCCGCAGCTCTGGATTCAAAGCCTGGGACGGCGTCTCCTCAACAATTTTCTGATGTCTCCTCTGGATAGAACACTCTCTTTCAAAAAGATGGACCACGTTGCCGTAATTGTCGGCCAGAGCCTGGAATTCCACATGCCTCGGCTCCTCAATGTATTTTTCCAGGTACACTGACTCATCGCCAAAAGCCGACCTGGCCTCCCTCATCCCTGCTTCCAATGAAGGCTTTAATTCCTTAGGATCCCAGACGATCCGCATCCCCTTGCCCCCACCCCCAGCCGAGGCCTTGATCATCAGGGGATAACCGATTTTTTTGGCTTCGGCCGCGTATTCAGGGATGTTTTTCTTCTTGCCTTTCATCCCAGGGATAATCGGGATCCCGGCTTCCTCCATGGTCTGCCGAGATCGGATTTTATCCCCGACAAGCTCTAAGGCTTTGGAGTTGGGTCCGACGAATATGATCTTTTCTTTCTCACAAAGACGGGCAAATTCTGAGTTCTCAGCGAGAAATCCGTATCCAGGATGAATCGCTTCGGCTCTGGTTTTATGGGCAGCTTCGATGATCTTCTCCATATCGAGGTAGCTCTCGATGACCGGAGGAGGCCCGATACATAAGGCCTCGTCAGCCACCTGGACATGAAGACTCTTCCTATCCGCCTCGGAGTAGACAGCCACCGTGGGAATACTCATCTCCCGACAGGCTTTGATGACTCTGACGGCGATTTCACCTCGATTGGCCACGAGAACTTTTTTGATCATGTCTTCTACTATTCCTTAGGGATTTTATCAAGCTAAGAATAAAGAATCAATGGGGTCAGACCTTCATAACTTTCATAATTTTCTTTTTAGCCAAGTCACTTTTTGAATCAGATCTTGAAAAAATATTGCGAGAAAAGCTACTTTGAAAAACAAAATCACTGCCTTGTCGAGAAAAAGGATAATTCCCGACTGGAGAACGCCCAAGTTATGAAAGTTATGAAGGTCTGACCCCGCTATTTCTTATTTTTCACCCAATTAGGCCTTCTCTTCTCCAGGAAGGCCGACATCCCCTCTTGGCCCTCTTGACTCACCCTCAGCTCAGCGATCATATTCGCTGTAAATGTTTTGGCTTCCTCGAAAGACATCTGAGGGACTTTGTGAATCAACTCTTTACAGCTAGCCAAAGCATTCGGCCCTGAAGTCAATAGGAGAGACACGATGTCGTCGACTTTCTCCTCTAGCTTCTCGGAAGAGACGACCTCGTTAAGAAGCCCGATTTCACAAGCTTTCCTGGCAGAAATTCTCCTTCCGGTTAAAAAATACTCCCGGGCCTTACTCTCCCCTATTTTTCGGATGACATAGGGAGAGATCGCGGCAGGAACCAGGCCGATCTTTACTTCGCTCAACCCGAACTTCGCTTCTTCTAAGGCGATGGCAATATCGCAGGCAGCTATAAATCCCGTTCCTCCTCCGATGGCTGTGCCGTTAACCATGGCCAATGTCGGTTTTGGCATTGCGTAGATTTTATGGAGGAGCTCGGCTAAATGAAGAGACTCCTCCAAATTCTGCTCGAAAGAATAATGGATAATCTCCCGCATCCAGTTGATATCCGCTCCAGCGCAGAAGGATTTTCCGGTCCCATTCAAGACAACGACGCGGATGGACTCATCGGTTTCAGCTTTCTCGAAGGCATCATCCAGCTCCGAGATCATCACAGCGTTAAAAGCATTGTGGACCTCGGGTCGGTTAAACGAGATCCTGGCAACCTCATCCTTCGCTGCGAAAAGGATTGTCTTGTATTCTTTGGTATCCATGTTACATCCTGAAAATACCGACTTTATAATCGGGGATCGGTGCATTCAGACTCATCGAAATCGCCAGGGCCAGAGCCTCTCGCGTCTCCAACGGGTCGAGGATGCCGTCATCCCACAGCCTGGCTGTGCTGAAGTACGGGCTCGCCTCATAATCATATTTCTCGAGGATTGGCTTAATCATTTTCTCCTGTTCTGTTTTGGTCAGTTTTTTCCCCGATGCTTTTAGTCTTTTAATTTTGACGGTGACCAAAACATTGGCGGCCTGCTCGCCACCCATGACACTTATCCGGGCGTTGGGCCACATCCAGAGCAAGCGGGGTTCGTAAGCCCGGCCGCACATGGCGTAGTTTCCGGCTCCGTACGATCCACCAAAAATGATCGTAAATTTAGGAACATCCGCGTTGGCCGTGGCATGCACCAGCTTGGCTCCATCCTTGGCGATTCCGCCGTGTTCGTACTGCTTGCCAACGATAAATCCTGTGATGTTCTGGAGGTATATCAGAGGGATCTTGCGCATAGCACACAGTGTCACAAAATGGGCGCCCTTGAGCGAGCTTTCCGAAAAGAGAACTCCATTATTTGCCAATATGCCGACGGGGTACCCCATGATTCGGGCAAAACCGCAGATTAATGTCTGTCCGTAGAGTTCTTTAAATTCCTGGAATCGGCTTCCGTCCACAAGGCGGGCGATGATCTCTCTGACGTCGAAAGGCTTCCTCAAGTCTGTGGGAACGACTCCATAGATTTCCTCAGGATCATAATAAGGGTCCTCGGGTTCGGCCATATCGAGCTGGAATTTTCGGGGAGAGTCCAATGTCTCGACGATGTTGCGGGCAATCTCCAAGGCGTGGTTATCGTTGAGCGCATAATAATCAGAGACTCCTGAGATCCGGCAGTGGACATCTGCCCCGCCCAAATCCTCATCCGAGACTTCCTCTCCTGTCGCAGCTTTGACCAGAGGCGGTCCCCCGATAAAAATCGTTCCCTGCTTGCGGACGATCACCGTTTCATCACTCATGGCCGGAACATAAGCTCCTCCGGCCGTACAGGATCCCATGACGATGGAAATTTGAGGAATGCCTAAGGCAGAGAGCCTGGCTTGATTGTAGAAGATGCGTCCGAAATGTCCCTTATCTGGAAAAGTGCCCGACTGTCTGGGCAGGAATATTCCCCCAGAATCAACGAGATAAACACAAGGGAGGCGGTTATTCAGGGCGACTTCTTGGGCACGCACATGCTTCTTGATGGTCATCGGGAAATACGTCCCCCCTTTGACCGTGGCATCATTGGCCACGATCAGCACTTCGCGACCGTGAACAATCCCGATTCCTGTTATCACCCCGGCCGAGGGAGCCTCGTTATCGTACAAATCGTAGGCAGCGAGCGGGGTGAGTTCGAGGAAGGGCGTGTTTCGGTCAAAAAGTTTTTCAAGTCTTTCCCTAACTAAAAGTTTTTTTCGACTCTTGTGAAGATCCCTGTACTTTTTGGGTCCTCCTTGTTGAATCTCTGCCAACTTTTCTTTGTATTCCTTAACAAGCGCCTTCATCCGTATAGAATTCTGTTTAAACTCATCGCTTTGAGTGTCGACTTTGCTCTCGATTCTAAACATGATTGCCCCCTCAACTATTTCTATTCATCGGTTTCCCATCGAGCCGGGGAAATATGCACAAGGAGAAAAAATGCAGTCTCGATTTTCCCCTGTTTTCCAATCTCTACCTTATTTCCTCGTAGCTCTCCCCTAGCTTAGCTCAATTGGCCTCTTTTTTAAACAGAAAAAGGGAACTGTTCCTCCCTACGTCATTCCCGCAGAACATGTGCCCGCAGAATCGGATAGCAGGTAGCGGGAATCCAGAACTATCTTGATAGAAATATTTTATATATCTGGATTCCGGCTTCCGCAGGAATGACAGCCTAATTCTACGTCCCTTATATCCAGCATAATTCTGCGCTTCTTATATTACTTCACAACTTTTTGGGAGATGATGTAGACATCTCCAATTCCTTGGTATGAGAACAAATGAAGTATGAATAGGTGTAAAGAAGGCGAGGGCCTGTCCGTCTGAGCCACATAGTGGTGGGTGGAGGGATCTTCGGAGAAGCCTGTGCCCGCGAAAGCGGGTAATGGATTGAGCCTCACCTTTAAAGGTCTCATCCAACAACACCTTAATCAAAGTTTAAAGATGCTTCTGGAGATGATCATTACCCTAATTATTCTGGGACGAATTTGTATCCGTAGCAGAGAATGCCGGACTCACCCTCCTCGAAAATCTTCCGGAACTCGATTTTCACTCTCTGTCCGATCTTGATCTCATCGAAATCACAATCGACAATCTGCCCGGTCAATTTCACCCCATCGTCGAGTTCGACAATCCCCACTGCATACGGTGCCTGATCGGAAAACTGATGAGGAGGAACACGGATGATGGTGTAAGAAATTACCTTGCCTGCCTCGGCCAGCTTAGCTGGGATCAATTCTCTATTCTGACATTCAGGACAGATCAAACGAGGCGGAAAGTAAACCGTATCACACGATTCGCATTTATTTGCCTCGAGCCGGTAACGTTGAGGAATCTCTCTCCAGTATCTTGAAGGTGTTGACATTGTTCCCTCCTATTCCCTCTCAAAAATGTGGACCAGGGTACTGCCGCCGCTTCCACCCATATTCTGGGTCATCCCAATCCGAGCATCTTTGACTTGCCTGCCACCTGCTTTACCTCGGAGCTGTTTCACGATTTCGATGACCTGAGCCACACCAGTTGCCCCCACAGGATGACCTTTGGATTTGAGCCCACCGCTGGCGTTAACCGGGATCTTTCCTCCGACGGTTGTGACCCCATCCTCGACAGCCTTTCCTCCCTGTCCTTTCTCAACCAACCCGAGCGCTTCGGTTACGCAAATCTCGGCAATCGTAAAACAATCATGGACCTCAACCAGATCGATATCATCGGGTTTTTTATCTGCCATGGCATAGGCTTGTTTGGCAGCCTGGTAAGTTGCTTCGATCCAGGTGATATCTTTCCTAGAGCTCAAGGCAATGGTATCAGTGGCATGGCCCGTGCCGATGATCTTTACGATGGACTTGTTCATCTTCTTGGCCATCTCGACAGGACAAAGAATAACCGCAGCCGCTCCGTCGGTGATGGGTGAACAATCCAAGATGCGTAGCGGATCTGCGACCATGACAGAATTGAGGACCTGCTCCACAGTCACCTTAAACGGGAATTGGGCCACAGGATTCTTGGAACCATTCTCGTGGTTTTTCACGGCAACCTGGGCCAATTGCTCCCGAGTTGTGCCGTATTTATCCATATGAGCTCTGGCCATAAGCGCATAAAGTCCTGGAAAAGTAATCCCATGATACCCTTCATACTCCTGATCAGCAGCCGTGCCTAAAGCATAAGTGGCTTCATAACCGCTGACATCAGTCATCTTCTCTATGCCTCCAACAAGAACGACATCATTCATTCCGGAAGCCACTTCCATATATCCGAGTCGTAAGGCCAGCCCTCCAGAAGAACAGGCCGTCTCGACTCTAGCCGAAGGAATCGGGGTTTGCCCCAGATAATCAGCCAGCATGGAAGCGATATGCTCCTGTCCCACGAACAAGCCTGAGGTCATA
>CAYFXE010000043.1:0-2414 GCA_964347035.1 uncultured Eubacteriales bacterium
ATTCTATTTCTCCTAATGGGGAAAGCTTTAAAACCCAACCATCAGAACCTCCAGCTCCAAATGATTCAGTAATGCCAGCAATAACATATCCACCATCGTTCGTTTGCTGAATTGAATTCGGCCAATCATTCATGCTCCCTCCATAGGTTTTCTGCCACTCAACATCTCCAGATGAAGAGAGTTTCAAAACCCACATATCAATCTCTCCTGCGCCGAATGAACCAGTCCCACCTAAAACAACATACCCGCCATCTATCGTTTGTTGAATTGATGAAGGGTAATCCTCCTCGCTTCCCCCGTATGTTTTTTGCCATTCAATTTCTCCAGATGAAGTCAGCTTTAAAAACCAAATATCGCCAGCTCCAGCTCCGAATGATGTAGTCGCACTAGCCACAATATACCCGCCATCGCTGGTCTCCGGAATCTTAGTCCCTGCTGAAAATTTTGCACGGTTTTTACCACCACACTTCCTTGCCCAGTGGACAACTTCAGAATCGGATGCTGGATAGATGTAATCGTATTGATTGCTCACATTGTCTTTTATCCATTTGGAATCGGACGACAACAAAAGAGAAAAAGCGATGAATAAAATTAAACCGAAAAGATTTTTTTTCATTTATACCACCCGTCCATATTGTCTCTGAACTGCTGGTGTATAAAATCTATCACATAGGAGAATTCAATTCAAATTAGAGACAGCCCAATCCCTGTGTTTATTTTAGATATTTCTTGGGACAATCTAAAAACGAAGCAATCAGGGAATTGATTTAGAGCAGGCAACGAATTAGAATTCTTTTAATCCACATGCTTCGAGGAGTGTCAGATGAGCAAAGAAAGAAAATACAAAATCTTTTCTGGATTCGTTTTATTCCTTATAACCGGGAGCATCTTGACCGCCTTGGCGGGTGAGAAGAAGATATTTCTCAACGAAAATTGGCGTTTGAAGTCATCCTATTTGGTGAAGGATGATGGGGAAAAAATATCTTCTGGTGAGTTTAAGCCCAAGAATTGGCACAGGACAAATATTCCGACAACCGTCTTAACAGCGCTCGTGAAAAATGGTGTCTATCCTGATCCCTATATTGGCCTTAATAATATGAAAATACCGGATGCTTCAGATGAGTTTAACCGTGAACATAAGCTGGAAAAATACAGCCATTTACCTGAAAACAGGAATCCCTGGATCGACCCTTACTGGTTTTGGACTCAGTTTAAATTACCAGGAGAATTGGCTGGAAAGGTCATTTGGCTTAATCTTGAAGGAATTAACTACCGGGCTGAAGTATGGATGAACGGAACTCTGATTGCCGATTCAAAATTGGTTGTCGGCATGTTCGGAGACTGGGGTTTTGATATCACAAAATTTGCAAACATCGAAGAGATAAATACTCTAGCGATCAAGATTTATCCTCTTGATTATCCTGGTCTGCCGGCTGAACCTCAGCTCAAAGCCTTTGGCCCGTTCGGGCCGAATGGAGGGCCAACAGGAGATATCGGTAAAAACGTGACCATGCAGTGCTCTGTCGGATGGGATTGGATGCCCGCTGTTCGTGATAGAAATATGGGAATATGGCAGGATATATACATCTCGGCAACTGGACCGGTGGACATTCGAGATCCATTTATCATTTCAGATTTACCTTTACCAAGGACATCAGAGGCAGAACTTAAGGTTATGACTGAAATAGTCAATTTAACAGAGTTATCAATCAAAGGGACATTAACGGCCAAAATCCTTCCAGAAAATTTCAAGGGCGATGAGATCGTCCTTAACAAAGCCGTTGAATTAGCCCCTCATCAGGTTTCCAAGATTCAGCTCGATAAGGAATCGGATGATAGGCTGATGATTAAGAATCCAAAACTTTGGTGGCCGAATGGACAGGGGGATCAGAATCTCTATGAGTTGGATTTAATATTTGAGACAGACGGAAAAAAAACGGATAGTGAGCGGATAGTATTTGGAATACGAGAAATGAGCAGCAAAGTCAAGACGGTGGGAGGATGGGCTCGACGAGATTTTTTTGTGAATGGTCAAAAAATACTGTTGAAGGGTGGAGCCTGGGTGCCTGATATGATGCTTAACCGCAGTCTGGAAAAACTATACAACGAGCTGCGCTTCTCGAAGGAGGCCAACCTGAATACAGTCCGTATATGGGGTGGCGGCATCACCCCACCAGAAGATTTTTTTTCATTTTGTGATGAATTAGGCCTTCTTGTTTGGCATGATTTCTGGATCACCGGTGATTGCCAGGGAACATGGGAAAGGGGCAGTCAGGATTATCCATATGACGAAGATGTTTTTCTCAACAATGCTGCCGATGTGGTTAAAAAATTACGGAATCACCCCTGTATCCTGGTATGGACGGCCGGTAACGAAGGCTATCCTCGTCAAGAAATTTATGTTCCTTTAAGGG
>CAYFXE010000043.1:2424-23190 GCA_964347035.1 uncultured Eubacteriales bacterium
GGACGGGACGCGTTCCTTTATTCCTTCCTCTGGTTACAGGGAGCCTCCTGCAGGCTGGGGGCTTTCCTGGCCGGATAATCAGGCGGCGGGCACTTATTCAGGAGGACCATATCATTGGGTGAATCCACGCGATTATTATAGGAGAGTAGAAGGAGGAAAGGATTGGCTGTTCAAGAATGAAGTGGGCATT
This sequence comes from uncultured Eubacteriales bacterium, assembly GCA_964347035.1. Taxonomy (GTDB): domain Bacteria; phylum Acidobacteriota; class Aminicenantia; order Aminicenantales; family Aminicenantaceae; genus CAYFXE01. The sequence continues at coordinate 2,615 of CAYFXE010000043.1, forward strand.
CCTTCTTTACCCACTTTGGAAAGCCTAAGAAAATTCATACCTGACCTCACACCAGATGCAGAAGTGAAGTTCCCTTTGAATCATATCTGGGGCTATCACGATGCCTGTGAGGGAAACGGAAAATACAGCCTGTATGATAACGCCATTCGTGAAAGGTATGGTGAACCGAAAGATCTTGAAGACTACATAAAAAAAGGCCAGTTGGTTAACGCTGAAAATTACCGTGCCATTTTTGAATCCGTGAATCATGCCATGAATCGAGTGGCTGGTGTTCTTCTCTGGAAGACAAACCCAGCCTGGCCGAGTGTTGCTTGGCAGCTTTATGACTGGTATCTCTGTCCAAATGCAGGATTTTACTACGCAAAAAAAGCCTGCGAACCTCTGCATATTCAGCTAAATGTTGATGATTTGAGTGTTTCAGTGGTTAATAATCATTTCGAATCAAAAAAGGAATTGTTGGCAACAGCCAATGTCTATTCAAAGAAATTAGAGAGAATCTGGAACAAGAAGACCCGAATCAATATAGGCCCCAATACCTCAGAAGGAATATTCCGTGTAGACATACCGGAAGAATCTAAGGTGAATGTCTATTTCGCAAATCTACAATTGACTGACAAGATGGGAAACCTTATCTCTGAAAATTTCTATTGGTTGGCTGCGGATGATGATTTTACCTTTCTCTCAATGCTTCCTGAGGTAAAATTAGATACTGAAATAGATAAAAATGAAGAAAAAGGTGAGTTCATTATTTCGAAAATTCGATTGATGAACCCCTCTAAAAATCTTGCCTTTTTCGTAAACCCAAGTATTCGCAAAGAGAAAGAAGGTGAAGAGGTCCTGCCAAGTTTCTGGAGTGATAACTATTTCAGTATTTTACCAGGAAAAACTAAGGAATTAACGGTTGAATTTCAAAAATCAGAACTTGTGGGAGAAGAAGCCTATTTGAAACTGGATGGTTGGAATATTGTCCATCAGGTAATCAAAATTGATCGATGAAAACTCTATCTTATTAAACCCTATCAAAAAGAAGACACATCACAAAAGCAGGGGATTTTTGTATTTACGGAAAGCCCGCAGAATCCGTCATTTCACTGTTTTGTCGAGCTTCTTACCGAGCTTTTTATACAGATCACGACGAGCCCGTTTGTCGTTTTCTAATATCTCCCGGGCGTAACCGGCGACTGACTCAGCCGCATCCCGGGGCACGACGACGACTCCATCGCCATCGGCCACAACAACATCTCCAGGACAGACCAAAACACCACCGATAGATACAGGCCGGTTGACTGATTCGAGCATATTACGACCAGGCCGCATTCCTCGTCCCTCTCCCCGAAAGTAAAGCGGAACCTGTTCTATAGCAATTTCATCTGTATCACGGGCATGGGCATCCGTCACAACTCCCACAGCACCCCGTGAGTACCAATCTAGGATGTTGTAGGAGCCGATGGAACCAATATCAGCCTCTTCGTCATCATCGATGACAATGACAGAGCCAGGATTGATGATGGATACGAATGCTTCGGAAGAAAGGCTCGTATAAAAGTTATCCTGCCATTTTTGAAAATCCTCGTTTGCTCCTGGACGATTTGCCACATTGGCAGGAACATAGCGTACGGTGACAGCAATTCCTCGGAATTGATGCTTTAATGTCGCTAGATCCTTCCAGGCTGCATGTATTTCTTGATTAACCAACCCAACATCTTGGAGCCCGATCCTGTCCATCCCGTCCACGACATCGGCCACACGCAATCCCTCGTAGAGTTTCAAAATCCTGACGTTTTCCTGCTGAGAATACGTCGGAACGTTGATAAAATTCACCCCTTTTTCGAGTTTCTGTGGACTGAGTGTCTGGGCCAAGGTCATCCCTTGCCAAATTAAAAAGAGAGATAAAATCGGATGCCACATATCCTTTCCTCCTTTCTCAGATTATCGACGAACTCGCCCCTTCTTACTCTTGGCGTCTCCGCAGTACCACTTTACCAAAACCGTCTCAGCCAGTTTCCCATGAGGAGTGTATCCCTTATCGGCCGCCCCTCCTCGAGAAGGATCAGGCTCCCAGTTCCACCAATAAATCCCCTCAAACCAGGATTTCTCTCCAAAAGCACGAATGACGGCCAGGTAACATTGCGCCTGTTCTATGAGATCAACAGCCCCAGGAGTCTCCCAGTCCCATGGCCTCATGTTTGCGCCGTCGATGCTTCTGTAGCCTATCTCTGTTAAAAGAATAGGTTTTTGCCAGACCTGATAAATCGATTCAATCTGAGATAGATAGGGAATCCAGGCTGTTAAAAGCTCGTCGATTGTGGGATCTGTTTTATTTGTTAGCTCGAAATAGGCATCGATTCCGATAAAATCAAGGCCATCCCAGAATTCGATCTGTTCAACCTCCCTCCCCCAATTTGCAGCATAGACAAGACGTCCAGAATAGATATCTCTAATGGCTCGGATGATTTTTCTCCAGTCCAGAGTATACTCCGAGGACGTGAGCTCGACGAATTCGCAGCCAATAGAGAGGATTTCAACCTCCTCATCCTGGGCCATCCGGGCGAATGTTCTCATCATTTTACTGTAGCTATTAAACCATCCCTTTGAATCCTCCGGCTGGAACGTACCCCGCCAGTCTCCGCTTAGGGCATCAACATGGGGTTTGAGCATGACCTTCAGGCCGAAGGCATGGCATGTCTGGATGGCATGTCTGATAGTATCCATTCTTGCGGTTTGGCCATCATAATCTGGCAACATCTCATTGGAGAATCTGTTGCTTTGATACCAGGTGGGCACAAGCTGAACCCATTCTGAACAAGTTGTCTGAGCTAAAATCTTGAGTGACTCGTCAGAGGAGGCTGTTCCGTACTGGTCGGCGATCCAAGTAGGAAAAGCCATCCCTTTCTGGAACTTTGAATCGTCAAATAGATGTTTTGACTGGGATACCAGGCAGGCTATCTGTCCTGCCAATAATATTATTGCCAAGAGGAGCCGAATTATTCCGTACAATCTCAGATTCAAAGGCCCCTCCGTTTATCCTGCTTCGATATTACTTCGAAGAGTGATTTAGATGTCATCATCGAATTCCTCCTCGGATATACCCCAGATCTCAATCAGGCGCCTCTCAAAGAGTCTCATCGGTTGGCTCTGACCAGGCAAGGTTGTGTGAACAACAACATACTCGTAAATATCTCCCTTAACGAGCTCTCCGGTCTCAAGATCAATAAAAATATGTCCCCAGAAATTTGAAGTCCCTTCCTGTTCAAAAGTCATTTTGGGAGTCATCTGGATTCTGCTGCTGATTCTGGATTCCGTGTTTATGTATTCGAGAACTGCGCATCTCTTTCCGTTTTCCATACCTATTCCTGTGAACATCGTATCGTAACCTCCGTTGGTAAAATCCGAGTCCTGGATTAAGGTTTTGAAATCCCAGGCCGTACTCTGCCCCGCCCCTGGGTTTGATATTCTGTCCCCTATCTCCTTGATTTGACTTATACCTCCAGCGGATTCTGTCCGGAGCAGATCAAATTGCGCGTGCGCATCAAGGATATTGACCATGAATTTCATCCCCTGGAGTGTACTGGGAATGGGGCTAAAATCTATCTGACTAGGGAAGCGGAGGTTTTCAAAGTCGAGAAGATAGGTGAATCCGGCTGCGTACGGAAGATCTTTCCATTTGGTGATCTCTTCTTGAAGTTTTTTCCCTTGTCCAAGCCTTGCGTTCTTCCAGGTGAATTTGACCAAGTGTATCCCTTTTTCGATCTTCATCACTTCTCTCTTAAAAGAGGAGATGAGCTCCTCCCTCGAATGGGTGATGCCGAGCGAATTCCCGTGGTAATAGATTGTCCTCATTTTGTAATAACTCATATCACCTGGGCTTTCCATGAGAGAAAGGTCATATTCTGCGGTCAAGTCTATAGTTTTCTCTTGACCAGGTAAAATTTCTCCTGTAGTTAGTAGGACACTGATTACGACAATAAAAAAAATGAAGCGTTTTTTCATATTGACTCTCCTTAACAATGGATGCTGATCTAAAGACTCTTTCTTTTTCTAGGAAAGGAAAGTTTAATATCACTAGCCGGCTAAATGATATGCCCAACCATGTGTTTATCTTAAAACCTCATAAAAGCACCAAAAACGAAGTTAATGCTTTCGATTTTATCAGGATCACAAAATATGACCACATAGCGAATATCCATTCGGAGTCCCGTCCTCTTACCAAGAGAATAGTGAATCCCCGTCCCCACATGGATCACAGGGTCATTCTTCTTTTCTGGAGCGATGAATGTTATCTCGTATCCATATTCAGAAGTTAATGTTTCATCTTTGGCCAAAACTTTATCGAGCCCACCACCTGCCACCACATATGGCCTAAAGTCTCTTTCTAGAAATTGAAACATGATACTTAAAGTCATGGAATAATGCTTGGAGGAATTGATCTCGACTCTATCCATGTCTGAAGGATCTTGTAAATTCACCCGTGAATTTAGAATATACCTTCCATCTAATTCAATTCCTAGATACCTTATCAAGAAGAAAGCAAAGGCTGCGCCGAATCCTAGAGGCTGATGAGCTGGAGTCACAGGAAAGTCGTTTTCACCGAGTTCATAGTCTTCCTCAGAGCCATATTCAAAAACATGATGCACTCCTCCGAAGACTGATATCTGAAATTTCTTTTGTTGACCAAAGCCAAAATTTACGAAAAAAGTTAAAACCAGAGTAATGAACACTATTCTTTTCATCTTTTTCTTTTTTGTTCCCTATTTTTTGTTAAGCCCAGTATCCATCTGTGTAGCCTGGCTGCATCCAGAACAACTCTTGACTTTTAAAGTATGGAATCAGAGTCACGGTGATTTTCTTCATCTCTTCTTGTGTCATCGGTTGGAACTTTTTGACAAGCTCGATGTTTTTCTTCAATATCTCGAGGCTATCTGTCCCGATCACAGCCGCATTCACATAAGGAAGGCTCAGGGAATACCGGATTAGCTCCTCCGGATCGACGTTTTCCACTGTCTCCCTTGGCCGGACAACCTTCATCGCTATTATCCCCATCTTCTTCTTGGCTGCTACTGGGATGGCCTGCCTCTCGAAATCCCCTTCCCGCTCCGCATAGTGATTCATAGCGATGATCATGGTGTCAAAATCATAACGAGTGGCCATCTCCATCATAGCCTCTGCAGATTTATGTCCGGTGTATCCGATGAACCGAGTGACCTTCTCGTCCTTTAACTTCTGGAGGGCTTTCAGGGCTCCGTCCTCTGCTCCAATCTTCTCTACATCTTCGAGGGACTCTATGCTGTGTATCTGGTAGAGGTCGAGATGGTCTGTCTTCAAGCGGCCAAGGCTTTCCTCAAGATGGCGCATGGCCCCATCATAAGTTCTCTCAATGACTTTTGTGGCCAAGAAGACTTCCTCCCTCCGCTCCTTCAAAACAAGACCATAGCGCTCCTCACTGACAACATCGTCGGAGATATAGTCATGGGCCGTATCCCAGTAGTAAAAGCCGTGATCCAAGGCATAGTTAAGGAGCTCAACACTCTTTTCTGGCTCCTTGATCGTACAAAACCGGCTTCCACCACCAATGACAATCAGAGGAATCGAGATGCCCGTTTTTCCCAAGACGCGGGTGGGCAGACCTTTGGCATCATAAACACTGGCTTTCTTCTCCGAGAGCTCTCCTTTACAGGATAGGAGGCCAAGGGCGACCGTTGAGGTGCCGCAGGCCTTGAGAAAATCACGCCGCGGTATCGATTTATTCTTCACCACAAACCTCCTTATTATAAATTAAGTATATTCAAATCTGCTTGATATATCCAAAATCATTCCACATTCATCTATCGCTTTGTTAAAACGCTCTCCTTGATATTCTTATTTTATTTGTGCAATTTCCCCCACAATTTTATATCATCAAAGCTCCCCGTGTCGTCGAAAGACCCCACACCCACCAGACCATGGCCCAATGTCTTGTCTATTGCGGTTAATATGGGAGTAGACATATCGTCCAAGTAGGCTTTGATCTTCCCTGTTTCTGCGTCATAAGACACCTTGAAATCATGAAATTCCATATCTTTAAGCCTCGGTATGGATTTCCCAACAGGCTCGCTGTTGATCTTCACCCGATCTTTGCCGTCGACCAAAGCGATAATGTTATGCACATCGTCGCTTATGGCCCCAAAATGCGCATAACAGAAATGGGTTGGATCTTGATAGTGAAAAACAATGACCACACTGCGGTACTTGTTCGTAATCTCGGCTCGACACTTCAGCCGTCCAGTGATAACAAAACTGCTCACATTAAAGTTACTCAAAACAGACCATGAGGTCGGGGCCCGGATTTTCCCCATCGGGCCTGGCGCGAGAAGCCGATAGACCGAGGAGCCGTCTTCTACTGCAACCCCCCAGTTCTCGGGAACGTTTGGCTGCCATCCCTGAGCTTCACCATCTTCAAAGTCATCTTTGACCAAGGGAGGTACAGCAGCCTCCATGAGCTTCTTTACGGCAGGAACAATCCTTATTTCCAACTCGTATTCAGGCCTCCTGGGACGTGCCATAATAGTTAGTGCGTTATCTAGCCAGGAATTGGGAGGTTGCTCTCTATTTTCGATATAACTTAGAGCCTCCAGCCCTATATTAGCCAAGGAAGAGACGTCTTCAGAAAGAGGCATAATTTCCTTCAAGAGAAAGGATTCTTCAAGGACAGGTCTTAGACTATCATGGTTATCATGCCACTCGGTTAGCCACTCCCGGATAGTCTCTTTGTTCGCGCTATATCGGGGAGCATCAGCCAGCATCTCATCAACCAGATCTCTGAATTTCCGGGCCTTTTGGCTTTCAGGACGAGCAGCATCGACAAGCCGGTTCAAAGGCATCATCTGAGAATATTGACGTGTTGCCGGACGAGTATAGTATTTGACCGGCTCCACGATATCAGCAAGGACTTTGAGGGAATCGATGGGATGTTTCCCCGCCAATCGCTGCAACATCTTCGGATAATTGGAACGATGGTTCACACCAAGCCAATCTAAGCTTTGACTGATCCTTTCGAGACGACGATACATATCTGAGATCTCTTTTACTTTTTGCGGTGACCACAATCTTTCAGCAATACAAGCTGCTCTTGGCCAGATGCGAGAATCAATGGTTTCGGGATTGACGAATTCCGCCCACATGCAGGTTTCTCCTCCTAAAATTCTTTTCTTCTCATCTCCACTTAACAAGGCAGCATCCTTGTCCATGGGATCGACTTGATAATACTGAGAGGCGCTCAGGATGTGATCTAAATAATATCCATGAGAGAGAATTCCCATATATCCTTGGCGGGCAGCATCAGCCAGAGATTCCTGCCCGCGCCAGCTTTGGATAACGATGTCTTTTGGAAGATCGGGGTGAAAAATCTCGTCCCATCCCACCATCTTCTTCCCGTATTTGCTCAGGATAGCTTGAATCTTTTTATTGAAATAAGCCTGTAAGTCATGATTGTCCGTCATGCCACGCGTACGTTTGAAAGCAACGATATCTTGATTGCTGTTCCAATGTCTACCGTTAACTTCATCGCCGCCGATATGAAAGCACGCATCGGGAAAGAGTTTGGTCATCTCTGCAAAAAAAGCATCGAGGAAAGCATACACCTCCTCTCGAGTGGGATCCAGACAAGGATCAAATACTCCCCAATGACGTTCGATCTGGTAGGGACCCGGAGCACTGGCCAATTCAGGGTAGCCTACCAGCCAGGAAGTGGTGTGACCGGGCATATCAAACTCGGGAACAACACGAATGCCACGATCACGGGCATAGTCTATAACCTCTTTGATTTGCTCCTGGGTGTAATAATTTCCGTCGGAACCCATCTCGTGAAGCTTGGGCCAACTCTTGCATTCCACTCGAAAACCTTGATCCTCTGAAAGATGCCAGTGAAGAACATTCATTTTCACAGCAGCCATGGCATCGAGATTGCGCTTGATAACTTCTACAGGCATCCAGTGGCGGCAGACATCGATAAGCAGCCCTCTCCAGGGAAATCGAGGTTCATCCTGGATCTGAACTGCAGGAAAGAAGAAACCCTCATCGTCACTCATCAGAAGCTGCAGGAATGTCTCGATCCCGCGCAATATCCCTACTGGAGTCACCGCTTTTAGACTGGCCCGGAACGCATTAACATCAAGAGAATAGGATTCATCCTCTTTTAAAGATTGTATCTTCTCACCTGGACCTTGACAGATGACTTCGAGGAAGGGCTTAGAAGCAACCTTTTCTGTCTCGGCCTTCAAAAGAATTCCCGTTTGCACGGTCAAGCGCTGAATCATCCGTTGAATAGCTCTTTGTAATCGCGGTTCCTGATATCCGGAGAAAACAACTCGAAAATCAGAATTCACTCTTAATTTCCCTTTTTCAAGGGAAATTTTTGACGGAACAGGCATTAATGAAGGGGATGATTTTTCTGCCGCATAACAAGAAACGCTAAAGCCACAAAACATGATAAAGATAATACAGAAGGTTGATAAACTTAGATGGTTTAAATAAGACATCGTCATTTTCCTTTCAAATTCGAACGATCCTCTCTATAATCGACTGCATCTCATCATATTGCTCATCCATGCTTTGGAGAAGCTTAAATTGGGCTCTTGCTCTTTGAAGGTTATGGAATGGATGATGAATCTTGTAATAATTGTCTCCATCGATGAAATCTGTTAAAAATCGAAGGCCAATCATGAAGGTTAATAACTTTGCCGAAAATGCGAGATAGTCGATTTCCGTTTTTGTGAGAATAGCCCTCGTCTCCTTGAGGAATCCGTCAGAAAACGCTTCATACAATCTAATATCCATTGATATTTTACTGAGATCCTTTTCATCTTCAACGCCTGTGTTGGCAGCGGTTCTGATAGCATCACCAAAATCATAATGAACAAAGCCCGGCATTACGGTGTCCAGATCGATCACACAGAGCAGATTATCTTCTCTGTCAAAGAGTATATTGTTAAATTTTGTATCGTTATGGGTAATTCTCCTGGGTATCTTTCCCTCTCTTGCTAGATGATGGATGCACTTCATCTCTTCTGCTCGAGCCGCTACGAAGTCGATTTCTCTCTGAACCTCTTTAGTCCTTTGCATGGAATCTTTTTTGACAGTCTCATGAAATGCACTCAGGCGCCTCTCGATATTATGAAAATCGGGAATTGTTTCATGAAGCCATTCCACTGGCAGATCTTCCAGGTCGGCTAAAAACCTCCCAAAAGCGACTCCTCCCTCGTATGCCTTTTCTGGACTACTGACAACATCAAACGATCGACTTTCAGGAATAAAGACACTCACTCGCCAGTAATCACCGTTTGGATCTTGATGATAATATTTTCCATCTGTGGCAGGGATAAAGATCAAGGATGTCAAGCAAGTTCTTCGTTCTGAATCCTTCATGATTTTTCTCTGAATATGTTTTGTAACTCTTTCAATGTTGCTCATGAGCTGCGGGATGTTCCGAAAAACATGATGATTGATTTTTTGTAACAAATAGTCAGGTAAATTCCCTTCTGCTGTCCGGATGAGAAAAGTATCGTGAATATGTCCTGAGCCGTAGGCCCGTCCTTCAAGAAAATGTCCATCAATATTGAAGTTCTTGATGACTGATCTCAAATCGTATTTCATGATGGAAGAATCCTTTCCCAACTTTATAGCAGAGGAATAATCAAATATCAAATTCTTCAGATAAGCCCATGAAACATTCTGTTTAACTTGAGATAATGGCTGGAAAACAGACGTGTCTATTTTTCTGGAGTAGGACAAGCAGCGGGAGTTTCGAGAAAATCCTTTTTTTTCAAGGTTTGGAAGATGAGGGGAAGGACGATGAGAGTGACCAGAGTGGACGTCAGGAGTCCTCCTACCACGACAGTGGCCAGAGGCCTCTGAATTTCCGCTCCGGGTCCAGTGGCCAGGAGGAGGGGCATGACGCCAAAAATCGTGGTAAAAGTCGTCATCAAAACAGGCCTTAGTTTTATGTTAACACCATCAAGAATCGCCTCTTTTATCGATTTCCCGTCATGAAGCCGCCGGTGGAACGCAGAGAGAAGGACCAGCCCATCTTCCAAGGCAATCCCGAAAATCGCGATAAACCCGATGGAGGCGGGAACACTGAGATACAGGCCTGAAATCTTCAAGGCGATGATTCCTCCTGTCAAGGCTAACGGGATATTGATCAGGATGATCAGGACTTCGCGGAAGGAATAAAAAATGGTGAACAGAAGAAGGGCGACTAAAGCCAGAGTGATGGGCATGATGAGGGCCAGCCGTCTGTTGGCCCTTTGCTGGAGCTCGAACTGGCCGCCCCACTTGACGAAGTACTCCGGCGGAATCTGGACGCTGTCCTCGATTTTAACCTGAGCTTCTCGGACAAAACGCCCGATATCTCTTCCCCTTATGTTGCACTGGATGGTGATGAATCTCTTATTCCCCTCCCGACTGACAACTCGGGGTCCGACAGCTTCTTCTATCTTGGCCAGCTGGACGAGAGGAATCTGACCTCCAGAGGGAAGAGGGATGAGCAGATTTCCTATCTGTTCGATACCTCTCCGGAATTCCGGTTCAAACCTGAGGAAGATATCAAACCTTTTCTGCTCTTCGTAGATCTGCCCTAAGGTAATTCCTCCGACAGCGGCTTCTATGGTTTCTTGGATATCCCGGATATTTACCCCGTAGCGGGCGATCCGGCCCCTTTCGAGGACTACCTGGATATGATTCTGGCCTGTGAATTGTTCGACCTGAACATCGCTGGCCCCTTTGATAGAGGCTATAACATCTTTGATCTGAGTGGATTTTTGTTTGAGAACCTCAAAATCCTCTCCGTAGATTTTGACAGCCAACTGGGCTTTGACTCCGGTGATAAGTTCATCCAGGTTATGGGCGATGGGTTGGGTCATATTCAGGTTTATACCCGGAAAATCTTCCAGGCGGTGTTCGATTTCATGGATGAGCTGATCTTTACTCCGAAAACTTTTCCATTTGTTGATCGGCTTGAGGCTGATCAGGATTTCGGCATCGTTCACGAAATGAGCATGGCTCCCCACCTCGCCCCGGCCGATCCGGCTTAAGACCCCTGTTATCTCCGGTATACTCCTCAGGGTTTTCTCGATGGCAGTGGTCTGGGCAACGGTTTCTTGGAGGCTGATATTCGGATCATAAATAGCCCGGAGATGAAGAGTACCTTCCTCTAAAGAAGGAATATATTCCCTCCCGAGAAATGGGATGAGGACCAGGCCCACGATAAAAACGATGATCGTCACGAAGAATACGATCTTCCTGTTTTTCTGACAGAAAGAAAAGAATGGAAGGTAGACCTTTTTTATGTTTCTGATCAGGAATGGTTCTCGTATCTGCCGTTTTTTCCTCAAGAATAGAAAAGAGAGCGCCGGCACACAGAATATGGCGAAAATCAGGGATCCAGCCAGAGCGAAGGAGATGGTAAAGCCCATCGGCCGGAACATGATACCCTCCACTCCAGTGAGGGTAAAGACAGGGAGGAAGGTCAGGATGATGATGATGATGGCGAAAAATAACGGCCTGCCTACTTCCCCGCCGGCTCGACAGATCGCAAGGGTTTTCTCCTCAGGGGAAAACTGAAGATGCCGGTGGACATTCTCGACTATGATGATCGCAGCATCCGCAATCAGTCCGATTCCGATGGCCAGTCCCCCGAAGGACATCAAATCCGCAGCCAGGTTCATCCGCTGCATCATGATGAAGGAAAAGAGGATGGAAAACGGGAGCGAAACAACGGCAATCAGGGCTGAAGGAAAATTCCCCATGAACAGGAAAAGGACCACGATAACTAGGGCGATTCCGATGATGAGGCTGGTGGATACCGTCGAAAAACACTTTTTGACCAGTGAAGCCTGGTTGTAGAAGGGAACAATCTTTATTCCTTGTGGGAGAGACTGATTGATCTCTTCGATCCTGTCCTCTAAATCCTGGATGACTCTAGCTGTGTTCGAGCCAAAAAGTTTAAGAACCATACCTACGACTTTCTCTCCTTCTCCGTTGACGAGAGCGGTCCCTCTTTTTATAGCAGGAAGGATTTGAACCGAGGCCAAATCCTTCAGATAAACAGGAGATCCTTGAAAGTTGGAGACGACGATATTTTCCAGGTCTTCTATCGTCTGGGCCAGACCGAGGCTGCGGACGATGTATTCCTCTTTGCCTCTGGTGATGAAGCTTGCTCCGACGTTCTGATTGTTTTCTCTCACTCTCTCGATAATGTCTGAAATAGACAAACTGTATTTCAACAGAGAATTGGGATTCACCAGGACTTGAAACTGCTTCACATCACCTCCGATGCTCAGGACTTGAGAAACCTCAGCCACAGATTTCAACTCATACTTCACCAGCCAATCCTGGATAGTCCTTAATTCTATTGAGGTATATCCTTCTCCTTCTAGATAATACAGATAGACCAGTCCAAGCCCGGTGGCAATAGGGCCTAAGACGGGATTGTGAGCTTCCTCTGGGAGACTTTCTCTTGCCTCATGAAGACGTTCGGCGACGAGCTGTCTCGCCCAGTAGATATCGGTCCCGTCCTCGAAGTAGACATTCACGATGGACAGGGCATAGGTGGAAAAAGATCGGATCGTCTTGACTCGAGGTAAACCGAACATCGAGGACTCGATAGGGTAGGAAATCAGCCGCTCTACCTCCTCAGGAGCCATCCCGTGGGCCTCTGAGTAAACCTGGACGAGTGGTGGAGAGGGATCTGGGAAAACATCGATCGGGAGGTTTTTGTAGGCCAGGATACCCAGGACGGCGATAATGACCGTCGCGGAGACGATGAATAACCTCTGTTTGATGGCAAAATTGATGATACTGGTGACCATGTCACTGAGTTACCTTAAGAGTTTTATCGGACTCTACCGACTAATGGACATGGACGTCCCCGAAAGTAGCCTTATTGAGTTCGGCCTTCAGATGGAACGCCCCTTTGATGACGATTTTCTCACCTTCCTGTAAGCCCGCTGTGATGATCCTATTCAACCCGATTTTATCTCCCAAAGAGACATGTCGAACCGAAAAAATATTCTCTTTCTCGAGGATAAAAACAATCTTTTCTCCGTCCAAGTTCTGAACGGCCTCCTCAGGAATGGAAAGCACATCTCTCTGGTGGGAGATATTTTCTATAATCCCTTGTATGTACATATTGGGTTTGAGAAGACCTTCCTCGTTCTTCACTTCGACCCGAACCTTGACCGTCCGTAGCTTCTCATCGATCAGATCGCTGATATAGGTGATTTTACCTGCAAATTTTTTATCTGGATACAGGGAGGAGAGAATCTGTACCTGACTTGTTTTGGTGACAAAGGGAAGGTCTTTCTCGTAGGCATCCAGGATGCCCCACAGGTTCTTCAGGTCGGACACAGTAAACAGAACTCTTTCGGGTTCGATGTGTTCTCCGACAACGACGTTTCTGTAAATGACCGTCCCGTTTATGGGTGAAGTGATGGTCTGAATCGGATTCGCCATCTCGCAAAGCTTTCCTTCTTCGGCCGCTCGATCACATTCCTTCAGAAAATCATCCATTTTCTCATGAGGAATCCCATAGGAGTGAAGTAGAGAGCCGTACGTTCCATATTCAGTTGAAGCTTTTTGATATTGGGCCTCCCGCCTGAGATACTCCTTCTCCCCGATAGCATTTTTCTCGAAAAGCTTTTTTGCTCTCTCATACTCTATCCGGCTTAGGTTTAAATTAGCCCGAGCCTGAAGGAATTCAGCCTTAGCTTGTCCAAACTCAGGCGAATTAATCGCTAACAACACCTTGCCCCTGGCTACTTTCTCTCCAAGATCTGTGGAGAGGGTTATCACTCTTCCTGGTACAAAAGAGGTGATTTGAGCTGTTCTATTCTGATTCAGGTTTATGGTACCGGGTAAAGCGAGTTGAGATGCAATTTTCTCCCTTGAGACCTTGCCAATTTCGATTCCCCAAGCTTTCTGCTTATCCGAGGTTAGCTGAAGTTCTTTATGTTGATGATCAGTTTCTTCGTCTTCTTTGGCTTGATATTCATGCCCTTCCTCGACCTGCTGTTGGCCTTGATGTTCATGGTCATGGGCTGGGATTGTCGTCTTATTGTTGGCTCCACCGCAGAAAACGAAAAGAACAACAACTAAACAAAGAACAATGTTTTTTATCATTTCTTTCTTTTAATTGAATGCAGCGACAACGGGTGAGAATTCTATCTCCAGCACTCATCTTTATTTATTATATATCATCTGTAAGATTAATCAATAAAACTCATTATAGCATAACTGGGATAGGCTGCTTTATCGAGAAGGAGAACAGTCTACATTCGGGGAAAATATCCAAAACGTTGTTTATCCCCTTTTTTCGTATGGTTGACAAAAAAAGGAGGCCCACTTATAATCTGCACTCATACAGGGGGAAAGGAGGGAAGGTGTTCAAACGTCAAGGAAACGGGAAAAACAGGGGGAAACATGAATCCTTCCCAAAATAATTCTATATCGAACAAATCATGCATGGGACCTACCTGTTCGTTCAAAGGCGAGATTACCACAGAAGAAGACTTGACCATCTTCGGATTCTTCCAGGGAAAAATCGATCTCAAAAATCATAATCTCATCGTTGAAAAAGAAGGAAAAATCGAGGCTGATGTCCAAGCGAGGGATGTCCATATCCTAGGAAAGATGAAGGGGAATATCTATGCCACCGGAAAAGTCTGCATCGCTCAGGAAGCTCAAGTGGTGGGAGACATTTCAGCCTTCAGAATCTCGATCATGGACGGAGCCCAGTTTAAGGGCAGTGTTAAAATGGCAACTTCTTCTCAACCCCTAAAAATGCCGGACAAACCGGAGATCCCAGAGCACTCAGCTAAATAATGAAATTCCCTCTTTTCTGGAATGTATCTCCCGTTTGAAAAGCATATCTGAAACGTATTTTTTCCAGAATAAAAAGATAAAGAAAAGAAGACTTTATTCTTAAGCTTGGCTTTCCCGACCTTACTTGTGGCGATAGAACTCTGCTGGTGTCTGATTGACGATGTATTCGACAGCTTCCTGAATACAGACTCTGATTGCTTTTTCAGTAGGAGTCTTAGCAAATCCTCCCAAACCGACTGGAAGAGTTCCACCGATTCGGGTTGCTCCTCCTAAGCCAAAGCTCGTAGCGCTCCCTTCAACACTCGTGGCCGCTACAATCTGGGAGGTCTTGGTGTCGATGATCCTGATATCCATAGCAATATGAGCCTTCTTCACGCCTCCTCCGACTGTGACACCAAGAACTTTTGTCCCTCCTCCCACGCCTTTGGCACTGCCTTCAAACTCTGTGATTGATGCTGTAATGATGAGTTCGGCTCCATAGATTTCACCCGTGGGGGCTTCTGTCCCTTTCTTAATCCTGCCTTCTGTGGCCAGATCTTGTTCTTTTAATACAGCTCCAAGCTGCTCTCTTTCCAGAACGATGTAGCGGTTCGTGTTAAATAAAGACGTGGTCAACATATCACGCATGCCATCGCCAATCTGCTTGAAGTTCATCCCATACATCCCGAACCAGCCGCCTGTCCAGCCGCCCTTGGCTGTCTTGTCCTGGAATTCACCCACTGCTAGCCTGGCTTTGGGGCCGTCGTATCTTTCAGCTCGGGCTTCCTCGATCGAAGGACCTCCGGTGGAAGTGACCTGTGCTGTCGGGGCACACGAGCTCATCCAGATTAGGACTGCAACAAGGGCCACAAAAACCGATACTTTTTTCATGGATTCCTCCTTTTTAGGATTATATGAAGCTCAATTTCGTTTGTCAATCAGACATTTTTGTTATAATAACACCTAATGAAAAAATTCAAGCTTCACTCCGAATACAGACCCAAAGGAGACCAAACAAAAGCTATCCAAGAGCTCAGCGAAGGCCTGAGGAGGCATATCAAACACCTGGTTTTGATGGGAGTGACCGGCTCCGGAAAGACATTCACCATGGCCAACCTCATCGAGAAAGCCAACAGACCTGTGCTCGTCATCTCTCACAACAAGACACTCGGCGCTCAACTCTACCAGGAATTTCGCAAGTTTTTTCCGGAGAATGCTGTGGAGTATTTTGTTAGCTATTATGACTACTACCAGCCCGAAGCCTTTATCCCTTCTTCTAACACCTACATTGCCAAGGAAGCCACGATCAATGATGAAATCGACAGGCTCCGGTTGAGGGCCACCAATTCACTTTTCCAAAGAAGGGACGTGATTATCGTCGCCTCAGTCTCCTGTATCTACGGCATCGGCTCTCCCCGAACATACTATTCGATGAGCTTTCCCCTCCATAAAAATCAAGTAATCGGGCGGAAAAAAATTCTTCAAAAACTTGTCGAGATTCAGTATGTCAGAGAGGAGGCAGATTTTAAAAGGGGAAGTTTTCGTGTTCGGGGTGACATCATCGAGGTCTTCCCTTCATACGAAGAATATGCCTACAGGATTGAACTGGAAGAAGATAGGATCGGGAATATCTCCACCGTAGATCCACTCCTTGGAAAAACCCTGGAAACCTTTGATAAGGTCATCCTCTACCCCAGGACTTTCTTCTCCACCCCTCCTGATATCATGGATTATGCGATCCAGAATATCGAAATAGAGATCGAAGAAAGAACGGCCTTCTTCAAGAAGAAAGGACAACTCATCGAAGCCAATAGAATCGAGGAAAGAACACTCTTTGATCTTGAAATGCTGAGAGAATTTGGCTGGTGTCCTGGTATCGAGAACTATTCTCTTTATCTTAGCCTTCGGAAACCGGGCGAACCTCCTTATACACTCCTCGATTATTTCCCCGATGATTTCCTGACCATCATCGACGAGTCCCACGTGAGCATCCCTCAAATCGGCGGGATGTACTACGGCGACCGGTCCCGAAAAGAAACTCTTGTCGAACATGGCTTCCGCCTTCCTTCGGCTCTGGATAATCGACCTTTGAATTTCCAGGAGTTCGAAGGAAGAGTTCAACAAGTGTTGTATGTCTCCGCCACACCGGGTTCCTACGAGCTCAAAAAAACCAACAACCGGATAACAGAACAGATTATTCGACCGACAGGCCTGATCGACCCTGAAGTGGAAGTGCGGCCGATCGAGGGGCAAATACAAGACTTGATGGCTGAAATCATCAAACGCGCTGAAAAGGATGAGAGGACATTGGTCACTACATTGACTAAAAAAATGGCAGAGGACCTAACCAGGTATTATCACGAGCTAGGACTCCGGGTACGATACCTGCATTCTGACATCGACACCCTGGATAGAGTAAAAATCTTGAGAGACTTGAGGAAAGGAAAATTCGATGCTCTGATCGGGATTAACCTTTTGAGGGAAGGGTTGGATTTGCCCGAAGTGTCTCTGGTGGCCATTTTGGATGCTGACAAGGAGGGATTCCTCCGATCGACCATTTCGCTCATCCAGACCTTCGGAAGAGCGGCCCGGAATATTTCAGGAAGAGCCATCATGTATGCCGATTGTTTGACAGACTCGATGAAAAACGCCATATCTGAAACACACAGACGAAGGGAAATCCAGAAAGATTATAACCATAGAAACAGCATCACTCCTCAATCCATCCGAAAGAGGATTGATGAGGTTCTTTCCAGTATCTACGAGCGCGACTACCTGGATTACTCACGAATCAAGGAAGAAAAGGACATCTACTTTTCCCCGCAAAAAAGAAAGGAACAGATGGAAAAACTGGAAAAACTGATGAGTAAAGCGGCCAAAAATTTAGAATTCGAAAAGGCCGCTACCTACAGAGATGAGCTTAAAAAATTGAAAAAACGGGAATTGGAAATCGGTCTTTAAGATGAAAAGTTCGTTGAAAACAAAGCTCGAGAAGCTTCCCAGAAAACCGGGGATATATTTTTTCAAAAACACCCAAGGGGATGTTATATACATAGGCAAGGCTCGGTCGATCAGGGACAGAGTGAAGTCCTATTTTCAAGCCACAGCGGATGCCAAGGTCAGGAATATCCTTTCAGAAACAACTGATTATGAGTATATATTGACCGACTCAGAGAAGGAGGCTACTTTCCTGGAGAACAATTTTATCCGACAATACCAGCCGAAATTCAACCTCAGGCTCAAGGACGATAAGAGTTTTCCCTACTTGAAGCTGACAGCCCAGGAAAAATATCCCGGTATTTACCTGACACGAAAGGTCGAGGCCGATGGAGCGAAGTATTTTGGGCCTTTCAGTCCTGCTCATCAGGCGCGAAAAACCATTCATCTGATTAACAAACATTTCGGAGTCCGAGGCTGCGAGGAGTCCATTCCCGGAAATCGGAAGAGGCCCTGCCTTGAGTACGATTTATGGCTCTGCACGGCTCCCTGTGTAGACTTCATCCCAGAACAAGAATACAGGGAAAGGGTGGATAATGCTCTCCTCTTCCTGGAAGGAAAAGTCGAAAAGCTGCTCAAAATACTGAAGCACAAGATGAAAGAGGCCGCCCAGCAGCAGAAATTCGAACAAGCCGCCCACTGGAGGGATCTGATCTGGACCATCGAGCAGATTAAAGAAAAACCAAAACTGATATCCGTTGACCTTGAAGATAAAGACATATTTGGTTTCTCGCGAAAAGAGGATCAAGCCGCCCTTTACATCTTCCAGATGCGAGGAGGAAAAGTCAGCGAATCCGAAGGAATCATTCTCGAGAGAAAATTTAAATTGTCCCAGGGGGATATTCTCTCCTCCTATTTACTCAAGTTTTATGGAGGCCGCAAGGATCTTCCTCTGAGGATTCTTCTCCCGTTTGAACCTTCCCGTTTGGAAAACGTTATGGACAGACTGAACTCCCTCAGTCGAGGAAAAATTAAATTGATCATTCCCTACAAGGGGAAAAACAAAAAGCTCGTCGACTTGGCCAATAAAAATGCTGAGATCCTTCTTCACGAAGCTCCTGTATCACCGTTGGAAGAGGCCAGAAGAACTCTCGGTTTAAAGTCGACACCTGACCGAATCGAAGGTTTCGATGTTTCCGACATCAGCGGGACTGAAACTGTGGCTTCTCTTGTCGTTTTTGAAAACGGAAAACCGAAGAAAGAAGAGTACAGAAAATACAGAATCAGAACAGTCAACGGACCTAATGATATTGCCAGTCTTCAGGAGGTCATCCGAAGAAGATATACCCGTATCCGGCAGGAAAAAAAGGCACTACCCGATTTAATCCTCGTCGATGGCGGAAAAGGACAGCTTAACGCCTCCAGGGAAGTCCTCGAAAATCTTGGGCTCGGTACTCTTCCTGTCATTTCTCTGGCGAAAAGAGAAGAGATCATATTCACTCCATCTCAGAAAGAAGGTCTGCGTTTAGAGCGAATTTCCCCGACCTTAAAACTCTTACAGAGGATCCGAGATGAGGCCCACCGTTTCGCCATCACCTTCCACCGGCTGAGGAGGGCCAAGAAGAGCTTCGAATCTCCCCTTGATGGGATCCCAGGAATAGGCCCTAAACGAAAGGCTAAGCTGCTGGGCAAATACAAGAGCCTAGACGATATTCGGGAAGCCACACAAACAGAATTGGCTCGGATAATCGGTCGAAAGGCCGCCAAGGAACTCAAAACTAGGTTGAAATGATATATCCAAGAGGAACATGATCATCGGAATCGGCATCGACACGGCAACAGATAGACTAAAGAAAGACGCAAGCTGTTATTAAAATTTCTTCGTGTAATCCCTGATTCTGAAACATAAGTCTGCATTTGTCGACTTGACCATCCTTCCAGTGTCTACCTTTGTTTACAGTTATTGAGAAAGAGCACTGATGAAATAGGTATCGCTCACCTCAAGCTCTCCTTCATGGCCGAACGGCCTCCCCCTCCTCAAAGTGTCCAACAGCAAATCCTGACGGCAGCCGAGCAGATGCGCGAATATTTCTGAGGGCCTCTGTGGTTGTTTTCTGTCTATGTTGAGAGAAAAGTCTATCCTTTTGGGGATTGCTCTGCAATTTATGCTGATTTATCTATATTTTTTGCCGTTGAACATGTTGTTTGAAAGTGATACACTCATTCCAGGCTGTCAGAGGATGGAAATCGGGGAAAATCGCGAAGAATTTGGACCAAGGTCAAAAATGAAATTCTTATATTTTTAATAATAGGTTAAATGTCAGGAGGCAAAACAATGAAAAAAGTATTTTTATCAGCAGTTGTGATAACGATGGTTTTAAATTTGGTTGGTTTTGGAGTTGTAACAGCTCAAACCAGTGATGGAATTGATACAATCCTGTTTGAGGATCTTGTCTCTAACACCTGGAAAAATTTTCCTCTACCCAGGAGTCTGGATTATGAGGGACAGCAGTATTTGTCTGTGGCTGTAAGCCCTGAAAACGACCGTCTTGATACCAGTTATGATGTTGTCTACGCTGTTCCGGCTGACCGCAGCGGTATAGACGTAATCTTGTTTGAGGACCTTAGTACTCCTATCTGGAAGAGATATACCCTGCCTAATACCGAGGATACGGATTATATCGCTGTAGCTGTAGACCCGGATAATGACCGTCTTGATACCAGCTATGATGTTGTCTACGCAGTCCCGGCCGACCGCAGCGGTATAGACGTAATCTTGTTTGAGGACCTTAGTACTCCTATCTGGA
>CAYFXE010000044.1:0-15096 GCA_964347035.1 uncultured Eubacteriales bacterium
CCTGACCCCAGCAGCAACCGAGAAGGTCGAATGGAGAACGGCGTGAAAAACCTGATGGGGAGCAAAGCCATTCCTAAATAAAACTTCTCAGTCTTTCATCATGGAGAAAAAGATGCTTACGATACTGACTGTTACGCCACATCTGAGTTGTCACCCTTTTGCCACATCTGAACTGTCACATCGTACGACCTACTTCCCCTTACGATTGCGACCCTGACTGATGATTTTATATGAGTTAATATTTCAATTTTGCATAGCGTAAAGCACAATTCCCGCACTAAGGTATGGTGACAGTTTAGAAGTGGCATAACAACTGACTTTCCGCTTGACTCTAAAACTTATCTGATTTATAAACATATACTTAAATGTGGACAGTTGACCATTTTTAACCACAGTCCACCAGTTAATTTCTCCTGAAAAGGGAATTTTTAAATTGGCACAGATTTTGCACTATATATATCGAGAGGAGTGATAAAATGAAAAAAAATCTTATTCTCGTAACACTATTCATTCTATTGGTGCCGTGTTTCGTTTTTTCGGATATGGTCACCTTTAGAGTAGGCTACTATTTCCCTCGAGCCGACAGTGAATTGTGGGATACAGAATTTGAAAACATGGATTTCACTAAGTCAGATTTCTCCGACTCCATCTTCGGCTTCACTTATGAGTACTTTTTTACCAACCAGTTGAGTTTGGCTTTGAGTATCGACGGCTACAGCCAGAAAAAGCTCGGGATGTACAGAGATTTTGCAGCGATACAAGCAGATGACGGTTTCGAATACGCATTCGAGAATGAAGAGGGATTTACGATCAGCCATGTCTTCGATGTCTCCATAACTCCGTTCGAGGTGTCTTTAAAACTTGCCCCGATGGGAAGACGTGGGAGGTTCATTCCCTATGTCGGTGGTGGAGCCGGTGTCTATCTTTGGAATGTAAGACTTGCCGGTGATATCATCGACTTCGAGGACTGGGCAGAATTTACCGATGGCTCGATTGGGTTTGCCATCACTCCCGTCGACGCACGAGAGGACAACAAAGTCAGTATCGGATTTCATGCTTTAGGCGGGATTATGTTTCCAGTCGCCAACAGGATCTCCATCGATGGACAATTTAAGTTCAATTTCTTGAAGGGAGATTTGACGGAGGGATTCGAGGGCTTCGATTCCTTCGACCTCAGCGGCTACCAGATCACGCTGGGCTTGAATTACTGGTTCTGAGATGCGCTCCCAGATTTAGGCCTTCGATGATATTCATTATCTAAGAAGGCCATCCTTCTGGCAATCCGCCTCCGGTACGAAGGCTGTTCTCGAAGACGAGAACCTTATTTCCTTTACGACTCAGAATTTATCATAGGATGTTATTTCTTCGAGGGATTTTCTCGTCTTTGCCGTGGGGCTTTCTCCTGGGTATCCGAGCGGTGTCAAGGCTAAC
The DNA here is from genome assembly GCA_964347035.1 of uncultured Eubacteriales bacterium. Taxonomy (GTDB): domain Bacteria; phylum Acidobacteriota; class Aminicenantia; order Aminicenantales; family Aminicenantaceae; genus CAYFXE01. Next base: position 1,432 of record CAYFXE010000044.1, read on the forward strand.
ACTCTCACCTCTCGAGGCACGTGGAGCAAGGCCTTAACCTCTTCCTCCTCGAAAGACCCAATCCAGCATGTGCCCAATCCTTCCTCCTGCGCTTGGAGGATGAGATGCTCTAAGGCGATGGCGACATCGACGGACCAAGATTTCATGTATCTCCCCATATGGGCATAGCATTCATCAGGATATCCACAGGCCACGACGATAATCGGCGCTCCGGCCATAAAATACTGCTGGGCTGAAACGGCGGCTAACTTTTCTCTCAGGTTTTTATCTTTGACTACGATGAATTTCCATGGCTGGAGATTCTTCCCTGAGGGCGCCCAGCGGGCTGCTTCCAGTACACGGATGAGCACATCCTCAGGAATGGGATCGCTCCTGTATTTTCTAATACTTTTACGGTTTTGGATCACCTCGAAAACACTCATATGACCTCCTTCGTCTTTTTTTTCGTATCACTGTATTTCTGGATGAGCAACATGTATTTTCGGACCTCCTCCATTTTTTTTCTCTTCTTCAAGCCGTTGGCGACGATGCGAGATTTTCGGACGATCTCCCGTTTAACCAGTTTCATCTGATCAGGAGTCAAGTCCAGGCGCAGAGCCTTTTCCAAGGCCCGAATCCTGAATCGATCCATCCCCCAGTATTTCCGTGATAGCTGGTCAGGATGGCCGCCTCGTTTGATGATCAAAGGACGAGAAAGGAGATAGATGGGATACCTATGCGCAAGACGGATACCGAAATCATAATCCTCACAAGCAGGAAAATTGTTATCAAATCGTCCTATCTCCTCGAATACCTCTTTTCGAAAAAGAGCTGAGGAAAGGCTAATCAAACAGAGAGACAGGACTTTATCGAAGATCCATCCCGAATATTTCTGGTGCTTTTTCTTCGGATTAACAAAAACCCCCCGCCTTATCCATATTTCCTCTGTGTAGCAAGCCTTCGCTCGAGGAAATGCTTTCATGAAACTCATCTGGATTTCGATTTTATCTTCCTTCCATAGGTCATCGGAATCCAAGAAAGCGATAAAATCGCCCTTGGCCAAACTGAGGCCAAAATTTCTCGCAGCACTCACACCTTGGTGAGGCCTGAAACTGTATATCACCTTGTCCCCCAAGGAAGCAACGATGTCTTTGGTGTTATCCGTGGAACCATCATCCACCACGATGAGTTCCCAGGAAGAGGACCTTTCGGCTGGCTGAAGATATCCTTGATTTAACACTGACTGGATGCATTCTCGCAAGAATGTGGCCCTGTTGTAAGTAGGAATGATCACACTGATCATCGAGAATTATTTCAGATCAAGGCGTTCTTGTGATCGTTATGTTTTCTCTTTTATCAAAGGGAATCGTCATTCTTCCCCAGACAGTTCGGATCTTGAACTCTCCCCAAAAGCGACAAATAGTCGACGGTTGACGAAGCACCTCGGAAACTCCTTTTCCCACCTCAAAAAAATTGAGGAGAAGGGGAAGAGAAAAGGTTTTCTCTTCTAGACCCTTTAAATTCTTATCCCCGCTTATACTGTTTTCATCAACCATAAAATCACCTAGTTGAAGATGGTAATCTAGGTTGTCAACAAGAATCTCGAATCCATTCATGTTCTTGATAAGAATCTCAAAATGAATATCTGCTCCACCAAGAGTCAGGGTATTCACCCTGATGGTCAGAAATTCCATCTCAGGTTGTTTGAGGATCGGGAACTCCCCCGAAAAGGCAAAAGGTAGCCTTCCTCTCTCCTTCCTTCCATCCGAGAAGACCATCATGCCGGCAAGATAACATTGGACCTTATCCTTTTGTTCCATCCCTGCTACAGCTTGGAAAAGATTTGCGTAGGTTATCTTTAAGGGGAAGGAAAGGAATGTTTGGTTAGAGGCTTCGATTTCAATCCCTTCCTCCAAGGTCATACTCAGCTGAATATATTCTGTCTGGTCGACGACAAAACGATAATCGTATCCTGAGAGAAAGTAGGCAGAATCAGCGGCATTCGTGATCTTGGCGTAAAACACAAGTGTAAGCCCTGATAGACTTATATCCTGAATCTGCCTCTCCTCCAAAGATATTTTAAGATCCTTCTCCGGGGAAGCGGGGAAAGACATCAGGACAAGGACCAAGGTTAATGCCGCACCCAAGCAGATTTTCTTAATCATTTTTTCTCTTTAAGCTCTTTAGGATACAATATTGAGCTCCTGAGAACAAGAACTTAATAGGGATGTCCCCCTAAAAAAAGATTTGAAGTCATGCCGCCACAATCCTTATAATAAAAGCTAGAATTTACCCGAATGAAACTAGAATCATGAATATATACAAATCCACCTTTAGAGAGAAAGAATTCTTTGTTAAGGAATTTGGCCCTGACGTCTACGCGGTTGGAGGGTATGTGAGAGACCTTATCCGTAAGGATCCCTCTGAGGACGTCGATATCCTCATCCTCCACCACCCCCTGGAAGAGATCATTCAAAAATTGAAATCAAAAGGGAAGGTGGACCTGGTCGGCAAAAGCTTCGGCATCATCAAGTTCACCATAGACGGAAAGACCTATGATATCGCTATGCCCAGGAAAGACTTGGCGAGTGATTCTCAAGTTCGGGGTCACAAAGACTTTGTTATTTCTGCAGATCCAGAACTCCCGATCGAAAAAGACCTGGTCAGACGGGATTTTCGCTGCAACAGCATGGCCCTTAGACTGATGGATGATAGGCTTGTTGATCCCTTTGAGGGACAAAAGGACGTGGAAGACAGAATCATCAGGCAGACCAATCCCCGAGCATTTCCCGAAGATCCTCTGCGTGTCCTCCGAGCGGCCCGTTTTGCCTCGGTTCTTGAGTTCAGTATGGATGATCAAATCTATATGATCTCAAAGGACATCGATTTATCAGGATTGAGTGTGGAAAGGGTAAATGATGAAATTTTTAAAATTCTCCTTCTTTCTCCCCTTCCCTCAGTTGGGCTTGAGGAATTATTCAAGCTAGGAGCCCTGCACCAGGTCTTCCCCGAGCTCTACAACTTGACTCTCTCGATCCAAGACTCCCTCTTCCATCCAGAAAAAGACGACTTCGGTCATCATACCGTTTGGCATCATACAAAACTCACGGTTGATCAGGCTAAGAGGCTAACCGATCGCTTTGATTTCAGCGAGCCAAGACGATTATCTCTCCTCCTTGCCGCGCTTTATCATGATGCGGGAAAACCAGAAACGGCTCAGTGGGAATACAAGCGAGGCAGGATGGTCATCACCAATAACGGCCATGATATCTTGAGCGAAAAAATCACCAAGAAAGTCTTCAACCGTTTCAAGATCTTTTCCTGGAACGGATATAACGTCCGGAAGACCGTGCTTTCACTTATTCGATGCCACCATCGGGCCTCAGAATTGTGGCATAATCGAAATGTTGTCACCAAAAAGGCTTTCAACCGTCTAGCGGCAGATGCAGACGGGGAGATCGAGCTATTGGTATGTCTGGATGCGGCTGATCGGGCTGGAAGGCAAGAAAAACCTATCCGGCGATTGGACAAGGAAGGAAGATGGCTCATCGAGAAATTCAAAGAATTGAATATCACCAAGGAAACGATCAAGCCGATGATCATGGGAAGGGATCTGATTAAGATGGGAGTTTCTCCTGGCCCTGGTATGGGAAGAATCCTGAAAAAACTGTATCAGATGCAGCTGGATAACGAGTTTGAGACCAAGACGCAAGGGCAAAAAATGGCCAAAGAAATCATCAGGAAAGATCCGGGATGAAGAAGCTGGTGGGAGGCAGCCCGGGTGAATATAGATTTGACTCCCAGCTTCCTAAATGATATATATTTAACTCTTTAGGTAAAATTGAAAAACGAAAAATCTCGGTTCTCAGTCCTCTTCCTAATCGCTTTTTTCATCTTGTGGGGATGTGCATCTCATCGTCAAACCGCTCCACCACCTCAAAATACTCCTCCAACCACTGAAGAGCATGTTTCACATGAACTCGAAGAGGACAAAACTCCTGAAACCATAGTCGAGGAAGTCAAAACAGAAACACTGCCTCCACCTCAAGAGAATCTTTCCGATCTCATCAAGGAGGATCCATCAGAACTCCTCGAGGAGGGAATGGATGCCTACCAAGATGGAGTGTATGCTTGGGAAAAGGGAGACTTAGAGACGGCTCTAGCTGCTCTCGATGAAGCCTACAGCCTGATCCTCAGGTTGAACTTGCCCCTGGATTCACCCCTTATTCAAGAGAAAAACGATTTGAGGCTTCTGATCGCCCAAAGAATCCAAGAAATATACGCTTCCCGGTTCATCACAGTCGGAGATAATAATCAAACCATTCCTCAAGTTGAAAACGAGCATGTCAAACGGGAAATATTGAATTTCCAGACAAAAGAAAGAAAGTATTTTGAAGAAGGGTACCAACGTTCGGGATTGTACCGGGAAATGATCCTTGAAGAATTAAAAAAGGCTGGGCTGCCAGAGCAACTTTCCTGGCTTCCTCTCATCGAAAGCTGGTTCAAAGTAAGAGCCTACTCCCGAGCACGCGCCTTGGGTCTATGGCAGTTTATCGCCTCGACAGGATACCGATTCGGATTGAAGAGAGATCGATACATAGACGAAAGAATGGATCCCTTGAAATCCACCCGGGCTGCGATCAAATACCTCAGAGAACTTCATGCCCTCTTTGGTGAATGGCTCACAGCCATCGCCTCGTACAATTGTGGGGAGATTCGTGTCCAGAGGGCCATCCGCTACCAGCGGATTAAATATTTGGACAACTTCTGGGATCTTTACATTACCTTACCCCGGGAAACAGCCCGGTTTGTCCCTCGGTTTATCGCGGCATTACTCATTATCAACAATCCAGAAAAATACGGTTTCAACCTTCCTCAACCTTTCCCCGTTCAAAAATATGGAACAGTATCAGTCAATCGTCCAGTCAAACTCTCCACTCTATCTCAAAATCTAGGATTGAAATCCGATGGACTCGCCACTCTAAATCCAGAGCTCCGACATGATGCTACTCCGAACCAAGAATACGTGCTGAAGGTCCCATTAGGGATGGATGAAAAAACCAGGACTGCTATAAGCAACGTCAAGCGCTGGATCCCGCCTGAAGCTACTTATTTCCTACACTATGTGCGGAGGGGAGAAACCCTCTCTGGAATTGCCAACCGCTACAGGAGTTCGGTCTCATCCATTGCCCGTCTGAATGGTCTTAGGAGGGTGAATCTCATTCGACCAGGACAGAGGCTAAAAATACCAGGGCGTGGAACCTCATCTATGTCCCGGCCCTCGCTCAAACTCACGGCAGAGGGTGAAAAGCTCGTCTACAACGTCAAGCGAGGCGACAACCTTTACCGAATCGCCAGTGCCTTCAACACGACAGTGCAGCAGATTAAAAGGGTGAATAATCTTAAGAGTGATATCTTGCGCATCGGTCAGAAACTCGTCATCCATTCAGGCAGGCCCGAAGGAGGGATTCTTTATACCGTAAAGCGGGGCGACACGCCTTTTGAAATCGCCAAAAAATATGGAATGGACCTCCCCTATCTCCTCAGCCTGAACGGATTGAGTATAAGGTCCAAGATCTATCCAGGGCAGAAACTCTGGGTGATGCCTAAGAAATAAGAAAGTTAAAGAAACCTCGGGGTCAGGCTTCGTCATCTTGATTAGCCTAGGGCAAAATTGACATTTCTGTCAATCATTCAAGATGAAGCCTGACCCCGATGCCCTCAAGTTTGCCTGCTTGCTTTCTTATTTCTTAGCTTTGGCTTTTTCTTTTTCCTTTTTCTTTTTTTTCTTCTTGAACTCAGAACCGACGAGTTCGATCATGGCCATCTCGGCCCCGTCTCCTGCCCGTGGCCCAATCTTGACGATTCTTGTGTATCCTCCTGGTCTCTCGCTGAAACGGGGACCGAGCTCTTCAAAAAGCTTTCGGACAATATTCTTTTTGAAGACGAATCTCAAGGCTCTACGTCTGGAGTGAAGTGTGTCCTTTTTGGCTAACGTGATCATCCTCTCAGCAAGAGGTCGGACCGCTTTGGCCTTGGCCAATGTTGTCTTTACCCTTTCTTTATCCAAGAGAGAGGTGACGAGATTGCGGAGTAAGGCCCTCCTGTGAGATGAGTTTCTTCTCAGTTTTTTCCCTCTGACTCGGTGTCTCATCGTACGGCTTCTTCCTCTCTACTTCCCTCCTTCTCTTCTTCTAGTTGTTCTAATAGTTTAGGATGAAGATCCAGGTTTAGGCCCAATCCTAATTCTTGAAGTGTATCTTTAATTTCGGTTAGGGATTTCCGTCCGAAATTCTTAGTCTTCAACAGATCATCTTCAGTCTTTCTAACCAACTCGAAGATCTTATCGATTCCAGCCGCTCTCAAACAGTTGTTTGACCTGACAGAAAGCTCCAGATGATCGATTGTTTTGGATAAAATTTCCAGCTGAGAAAGATAGGGAATCTCTTTCTTGGAGGGTGCTCTTTCTATTTTCAGAGGCTCATCCACGACATTGAGAAAAATCACCATATGATCTCGAAGAAGCTTAGCAGCCTGGGCTAATGCCTCAGGTGGTGAGATGGCACCCGTCGTCCAAATCTCCATGGATAAATTCTCGTATTCGATACGTTTCCCGACTCTCGCGGGTTCGACTCGGTAATTCACCTTCCTTATAGGAGAATGAGAAGAGTCGACCGGAATAAAATCCACGCTCAGGTTCTCGTCGAAATTCTGATCAGCTGGGATGTAACCTCTATTGTTCTTGACAACCATCTCGATTTCGAGCTTACCATCTTTATCGAGCGTAGCGATGTAGATATCCGGATCGAGGATCTGGATATCAGAATCATGCTCTATGTCAGAGGACTTGATCTCGACTGGACCTTCCTTCTTGAGAGTCATGGATTTTGGCTCATCCCCTAAAAGCTTTAGAGGAATGCTCTTTAAATTCAAGATGATATCGGTAACATCCTCTACGATCCCAGGCATCGTGGAAAATTCGTGCAGAACCCCGTGAATCCGGACATTTGTCATTGCAGCTCCGGTAATCGAGGACAGAAGAATTCTCCGTAGAGCATTCCCGACTGTTATGCCGTATCCCCTCTCGAAAGGCTGCGCTGAAAAACGTCCGTATGTATCCGTCAGGGTCTCGTAATCACACTCTAAGTATTTCGGCCTCTGGAATCCTGTTTCTATCATTACGCCTCCTTTAATATTCAATCATATAAAAATCTCTAATCTATTCTTATCCATCTAATGGACCATGATCTGGTCAAGAGCTTATATCATTTTTCATAATGGAGAACTTCCTATTTTGAATAGAGCTCCACTATGAGGTGTTCTTCCACGGGAAATGTGACATCTTCCCGAGTTGGGATGGAGAGAACTTTCACCTCCATTCTATCTCTATCAACCTCCAACCATCCCGGAACAGTCTTATTCTTATTAAGCTCCACAAGGGCTTTGGCATCTTCTTTTTGAGCTGTTTTTTCCTTGATAGAAATGATATTCCCCTTTTCCACAAGAAGGGATGGGATGTTGACTTTATGACTGTTGATACGAAAATGTCCATGACTGATCATCTGGCGGGCATGGGCTCTCGAGTGAGAGAAGCCCACAAGAAAAATAACGTTATCCAGACGCCTTTCCAGCATGCTCAACAGATTTTCTCCAGTGATCCCTTTCTTTCTCTCAGCTCTTTGAAAGAAGAGGCGAAACTGCCTTTCCGACATTCCATAATATCTTTTAATCTTCTGTTTCTCTCTGAGTTGGATTCCATATCCCAGAATCCGTCTCCTCATCCTTCCGTGCTCTCCAGGAGGATAGGCTCGCCTTTCTATCGAACATTTTTCCGTCAGGCATCGGTTTCCCTTAAGGAAAAGTTTCACCCTTTCAACCCGGCAGACTCGACAAACAGAATCTCTATACCTTGCCATCCTTCACTCCTTAAACCCTTCTTCTTTTTCGAACACGACACCCATTATGAGGGATAGGGGTGACATCCCTGATCGATTTTATTTCAAGTCCGTTGGCTTGCAGAGCCCTGATGGCCGATTCTCGGCCTGCTCCTGGGCCTTTTACTTTGACATCAACATACCTAACGCCGGAATCTTTTGCCTTGGTGGAGGCTTCTTTAGCAGCAAGTTGGGCAGCAAAAGGCGTCCCCTTCCGCGCCCCCTTAAACCCTGCTGTTCCAGCGCTGGACCAGCAGACCGCGCCTCCTTGCTGATCGGTGATGGTGATGATGGTATTGTTGAATGTGGATTGGATGTAGGCGATACCAAACCCAATCTCTTTCTTAACTTTCTTCTTTCTTGTCTTTCTTTTGGGTTTTGGCATTTCAGTCTTCCTTTCTATCTAGTCTTGGTTTTTTTTATGGTTTGACCTCGAGGCCCTTTCCTTGTCCTCGCGTTGGTCCGTGTTCTCTGCCCCCGCACAGGCAATCTTCTCCGGTGTCTTAGACCTCGATAACTGCTGATATCCTGGAGCCTTCTTATGTTTAGAGTTACTTCTTTGCGCAGGTCTCCCTCGATCTTCTCTCGCTTCTCGATAACCTGTCGAATGGTGTTGACTTCGTCTTCGGTGAGGGCCTTAACTTTCTTGTCCTTATCAATCTTTGCTTCCTCGAGGATCTTGATGGATCTCGAGCGCCCGATTCCGAAAATGTAGGTCAATCCAACCTCAATCCTCTTTTCAGAGGGAAGCGTGATTCCAGCTATTCTCGCCATTTTTACCTCTTCTATCCTTGTCTTTGTTTATGTTTGGGGTTGGAGCAGATGACTCTCAAAGTCCCCTTTCTCTTGATGATTCGGCAATTCCGGCATATTTTTTTTATCGACGCTCTGACTTTCATCTTCTGTGTCCCTTATTTGAATCGATAGGTGATTCTTCCTTTGGTTAAATCGTAAGGGGAAAGCTCAACCAGAACCTTATCGCCCGGAAGAATCCTGATGAAATGCTTCCTCATCCTCCCAGAAATATGGGCAAGAATTCTATGTTTATTGACCAGTTCAACTCTAAACATGGCATTAGGAAGGGTCTCGATCACCACCCCCTCTGTCTCGATGACATCACGCTTAGGCATACTGACTCTCCTTGGCTCGGAGGAGATTCTCTTTCTCTTCCAGAGAACTTAAGATTTGAGGGCCATTTTCGGTCACAGCCACCGTATGCTCATAATGGGCAGACAAACTTCTGTCTTGGGTCACGGCTGTCCAGTTATCCGAGAGAATCTCTACGCGCCAGTCCCCGATAGCAATCATCGGCTCGATGGCCAAGACTAACCCGGGCCTGATTTTTGGCCCCCGGCCTGGCTGACCAAAATTGGGAACTTGCGGTTCTTCATGCAGCGAAAGGCCAATCCCATGGCCAACAAAATTCCGAATCACAGAAAACCCACGCGATTCAACATAGTTTTGAATCGCCGATGATATATCTGATAGGCGTAGTCCTTCCTTCATCTGCTGCATTCCTTTGAAGAATGCTCCCTCTGCTGTCTCGATGAGCTTTTTTGCCCTGGCACTGATCTTCCCCACGGGATAGGTCACGGCTGCATCACCGTAGTAGCCTTCGTGGATAACACCAAAATCGAGGCTGATGATATCCCCTTCTCTCAGAGTGCGGGAGGAAGGGATGCCATGGACGATCTCTTCATTGATCGAGGTGCAAAGCGAGGCCGGATAACCGCGGTATCCTTTGAAGGCAGGACTAGCGTCCATTTCTCTAGTTTTCTGTTCGGCGTAATCATCCAATTCTTTTGTCTGCACTCCGGGTTGGATCAGGCCTTTCAATTCACTCAGAACCTTGGCCACAATCTGGTTGCTCATTTTTATAGCCTGAATCTCCTCTCGACTTTTATAGACAATCACCTTGCTGCCTCCGTATTGTTCAACTCGTCTAATTCTCCGTCCAGAATGTCACAGATCCTGTCGAACACCGTGTTGATATCTCCGAGACCATCCACACGAAAGTACAGCCCCTTTCCCTGATAATAATCGATGAGCTTTACTGTCTCTTCGTGGTAGACGCGTAACCTTTCTTTGATCACCTCTGGTTTGTCATCCTCCCTCTGGATGAGTTGCCCTTCGCAGACATCGCAACGAACTTCTGTCTTCTTAGAGATGGAAAGATTATAAATCGTCTTACAGCTGGAACAGATCCGACGCGAGGAGAGTCGATCGATGATTTCTTTCTCTTCCAAGTAGATATCGATCACGATGGGCGCAGGGCCTTCATCGATCTTTTCAAGGATTTGAGCTTGAGCCAGGTTTCGTGGGAATCCATCCAGTATATATCCCTCACGACAGTCGGGTTCCACAATCCTCTCTTGGAGCATAGAAATTACAATCTCATCGCTCACCAGCAGACCCTGATCCATGTATATTTTGGCCTTCTTTCCTAAAACCGTTCCTCTCTGGACTGCATCACGAAGAAGATCGCCGGTTGAAATCTTGGGAAATCCGTATTTTTCCTGAATCAACTCTCCTTGAGTTCCTTTACCGCTGCCTGGAGGTCCCATCAAAATAATCCTCATCCTCTTCGTCCTTTCACGCGTCCTCTTCGCATGAAACCATCATAATGACGCATGACGAGCTGGGCCTCGATCTGCTGGAGCGTGTCCATGGCTACGCCGACGACAATCAAAATGGAAGTTCCGCCAAAATAAAAATTGACGTTCAATCCTTGAGTGAACCATTTTGGTAGATTGGCTTCCAAAAAGTCTCCTATAAAAGGAAGGGTCTGAACTTTAAATCCCGTAATCAAGAATTCTGGCAGAACAGCAATAGCCGCTAAGTATATAGCACCGACCAGGGTGATTCGAGATAGTACACCATCTATAAAATCTGATGTGTTTTTCCCAGGCCGTATTCCTGGTATGAATCCTCCATACTTCCTCAGATTATCCGCCACATCCGTGGGATTAAAGATGATGGAAACATAGAAATAGGTAAAGAAAATAATTGCCGCCACATACAGCAAATTATAAAGAGGCATACCAAGGGAAAACTGCTGAGCAATGGTCTGGAAAATGGGAAGTTTAACAAGCTGAGCTAAAGTGGAAGGAATGGTGATTACCGAGGCAGCAAATATAATGGGAATAACACCTCCGGTGTTGACCCGGAGAGGAAGATGCGTGCTCTGGCCACCGTAAATTTTTCTCCCGACAACTCTCTTGGCATAGGAGACCGGTATCCGTCGCTGTCCTCTCTCGACGATAACGATGATGACAACAACCGCCAGCATCAGGACCACAAGAAAAATCAGTCTCAACGGAGACATCTCTCCCGTCCGTAAACCTGACAACACCGTCGAAATTCCTCCTGGCAAAGAGACAACAATCCCTGCAAAAATGATTAAGGAAATGCCGTTGCCGATCCCTCTCTCGGATATCTGCTCTCCTAACCACATGATAAAAACCGTTCCTGTGGTAAGAGTCAGAACTGTCAAGAACCTGAATCCCCAACCAGGATTGGGAACAATCGGGGCACCTCCAGGGCTTGTGAGCTGCTCTAGAAATAGGCTGATTCCAAAGCCCTGGATCAAACAGATGCCGATCGTCCCGTAGCGGGTGTACTGGGTAATTTTCTTCCGGCCGAGTTCGCCTTCTTTTGACAACCGCTCCAAATAGGGCCAGACGACCTGGAGCAGCTGAAGGATGATCGAGGCACTGATGTAGGGCATGATACCCAGAGCGAAAATGGTCATCCTGGACATGTTCCGGCCAGAGAACAGATCGACAAAACCCAGGATGGTACCTCTTTGAGCTTCCCAAAACTCAGCCAAGGCTGTGGCACTAATCCCTGGATTGGGGATCTGAGCGCCTATTCTGTAGACCGCCAGAAGGGCCAGAGTAAAGATGACCCTCTTTCTCAAATCAGGGATACTGAATATGTTTCTTATACTTTCAAGCATCAGGATTTTCCGATAAGTATAGCCTTTCCTCCCGCTTTTTCAATCTTCTGTTGGGCAGAGTGAGAAAACTTATGGGCATGAATCGATTTGGGAGAGGAGAGATCCCCTCTCCCCAGGATTTTTACCCGTTCTGTCTCTTTCTTAATCAGGCCAGCTTCAACGAGATCTTTCAGCTTGACTTCTTTCTTCTTGACTCTTTCTAATCTTATCAGGTTCACTTCACGATATTCCTTCCTAAAGATGTTAGTAAAACCTCTCTTAGGAAGACGACGATGGAGGGGCATCTGGCCTCCCTCGAAACCTCGCTTCTTCGAATACCCACTAATGGACTTTTGTCCCTTGGTTCCTCGGCCGGCAGTCTTACCTCGTCCAGATCCAGGACCCCGGCCGACTCGACGGCCTGTCTTGCGCGCGTTTTCCGCGGGATGTAGGTTGCTTAGATTCATTTTTTATCTACTACCTTCACTCTGACGAGATGCTCGACCTTTCTGATCATACCCCGAATCTCGGGACAATCCTTACGAAAGACCTCTGAATGAACTCTTCGCAGCCCGAGCCCCTTGATCACCTCTCGCTGTTTTTGGGGACGGCCGATGAGGCTTCGAACGAGCTCGACTCTCAGCAGCCTCTGCTCAGGGACTCGCTTCTTTGTCTTCCCTTTCTTGACGAATTTCTTTTCTTTTTGGGACGCTTCGTTCACTGTCATATCCGGTCCTCGGATTTTCCTCTATCTTTAGAGACTTGATCCGGGTCTTTTAGTTTTCTTAAAGCTTCCATCGTGGCATGAGCCACACTGATGGGATTATTGCTGCGTACAGATTTGGTCAGAATATCCTTAATTCCAGCCAATTCCATGATAACTCTCACCGCGCCGCCGGCGATTACTCCTGTTCCTCTTGATGCGGGGCGAAGGACGACAACACCGCCACCAGCTTCTCCCCGAATGGCATGGGGAATCGTGGTTTCTGCTAGCGGCACTTGGATGAGTTTTTTCTTGGCATCTTCGACACCTTTAGCTATGGCCATAGGAACTTCACGAGCCTTTCCTTTTCCGATCCCGACCCTTCCGTTCTCGTCACCAGCAGCCACCAAAGCGGAAAAACTCAGGTTTTTGCCGCCCTTGACCACCTTGGTGACTCTGCGGATAGAGATCACCTGGTCCTTTAGTTCGATTTCTTGTTCTTCTACCTCTTCTTCTCTAATCTCATCCTCAGCCACTCTTTTTCCTCCTTCTCAGGACTTACCTGGACCTAAAAAACGAGACCTCCTTTTCTCATCGCCTCAGCCAAGGCCTTGACGCGGCCATGATAAGGGGAAATCCCGCGATCAAAGACAATGGTCTTGATTTTTTTCTGCTTCAATCTCTTGGCCATCGTCTCTCCCAAAAGCTTTGAGGCCCCGATGTTCTTGTATTTTCTATTCTTTTCTTTAAACTCCTTCTCCAGCGTCGAGGCTGAAGCAAGGATTTTCCCATTTTCATCATCCACAGCCTGAGTGTAGATATACCGGTTGCTTTTGAATATAAAGACTCTGGGAGTTTCAGCATTTCCTTCAATCTTCTTCCTGATTCTTTTTCTGATCCGCTGTTTAGCGATTTTCTTCAATATCACTTTATTCTTATACATCGGCAACCACCCCCGCTTTTCTCTCCTTCTTTACCAATCGCTCACCCACATAACGTATCCCCTTAAGTTTGTAGGGATCAGGCTTACGGAAGCGTCTAATCTCCTCGGCGACTTGACCCACCCGCTGCTTGTCGATGCCCTGAACGGTGATGAGAGTCGGCTTTTCGCA
>CAYFXE010000044.1:15106-21239 GCA_964347035.1 uncultured Eubacteriales bacterium
ACACTACAATCCCACCAAGGACCCGATTGTCCTGGCCCTCAAGGAGGACCGCATCCAGTACTGGATCAGTCAAGGCGCTCAGCCTTCCGACACCGTGAATAGCTTTATAAGCCAGGGTGCGATTTAAGCCATGAAAGGACCGATTCTGCTTCGAATCACCTTTTCTCGTCAAGACCAATTGGTTATTCTCCAGCTTCGCTTCTACCCCTGGCAGCAGAGGAGACGTCAACATCCCTTTCGGTCCTTCGACATCGATCTTTCCTGGCAGGATATTCACCTTTACTCCCTCAGGCAGGTCGATAGGATTCTTTCCGACTCTAGACATTTCGTTCTTTCCTCATATGTTTAAAATCACCAAATGTAACACAAGACCTCTCCACCAATTCCCTTCTCCTCGCACGTCTTTCCTGTGGAAATTCCTTCCGAGGTGGAGATGATGGCTATCCCGATTCCATTTAAAACCCGGGGAATAGAATCTTTTTGGCAGTAAATACGACAGCCTGGTTTACTGATTCTCCTAAGCCCTGTTATGATATTCTCCTTATTTTCTTTGTATTTAAGAGATATGTTTAAAATGCCCTGTTTGTTATCATCTATGACCTTAAAGTTCCGGATATAGCCCTCCTCCTTTAAGATCTTGGCGATCTCCACTTTTATCCAGGAAGAGGGAATGCTCACTTCTTTCTTCCGGACTTGGATTGCATTCCGTATTCTCGTCAGCATATCGGCAATCGGGTCGGTTAAGCTCATCTTCTTGTCCTTTCCTTTACCATGAGGCCTTGACGATTCCAGGGATTTCACCTTTCAGGGCTAATTCTCGAAAACACAACCGGCACATATCGAATTTCCGATAATACCCCCGGGAACGACCACAGATTCTACAGCGACTCTTCCTCCTCACAGAATACTTTGAGTCTCTTAAATATTTTGCTACACAAGATTTCCTAGCCACTTTATCCTTCCTTTTAAACCTCACCAAAAGGCATCCCGAGTTTTTTCAACAACGCATAGGCCTCTTCATCTTTCTCAGATGAGGTAACTATGGTGATATTCATTCCTCTTGTTCTTTCCACCTTAGTGTAATCAATCTCAGGAAAAACAATTTGATCTTTTATCCCGAGAGTGTAATTTCCATGGCCGTCGAAGCTTCGGGCGGGCACGCCCCGAAAATCCCTGACTCGGGGGAGGACGACATTGACCAAGCGATCAAAGAATTCATACATCCTCTTCCCACGCATAGTTACATAGCAGGCGATGGCTTGACCCTGCCGAAGCTTAAAGGAAGAAATAGATTTCTTGGCTCTTCCCACAGCGGGCAATTGGCCAGTGATGAGGCTTAATTCTGTTTTGGCCGTGTCCAAGAGTTTAATATTCTGGAGGGCATCGCCGACACCCATGTTGACGACGATTTTTTCCAGTTTGGGTACAGCCATTTTATTCTCTAAGGAAAGATCCCTTTGAAGATCGGGAATGATCTCTTTATGGTATTTTTCAAGCAGACGACTCATTTTTTATTCCTTACTTTGCTTTCTCTAAGCTGGCTTCGCATTTGGCACAAACTCTGATCTTGCTTCCATCCTCAAGCCTCTTATTTCTAATCTTGACACCTTGTCCACAGTCTGAGCAATAGAGCATCAAATTGGAGATATGAATCGGAGCTTCTTTCTCCATGATTCCACCTTGAATATTCCGGCTTTGATCGCGCCGGATGAACTCTTTGATAAAATTGATCTTTTCCACAACTACTCTTTTCTTTTCTGGAATCACCTTCAGGACTTTTCCCGTCTTTCCCTTGTCCTTGCCGGCCCTGACGATAACAACATCATTTTTTCTTAACGGCATTTTGTCCATCATAGAACCTCCGGGGCCAAAGATACGATCTTCATAAATTTCCTCTCCCTCAGCTCTCTTCCCACTGGACCAAAGACACGGGTTCCAACTGGCTCTCCAGTCCGGTCGATGATCACAGCCGCGTTATCGTCAAAGCGAATATAAGAACCATCACGGCGGCGAACCTCTTTTTTTGTGCGAACGATGACCGCCCGGATAACCTTGCCCTTGGGAATTTTACTTTCGGGTTCGGCTTCTTTGACTGTGGCTGAAATGACATCACCTATAGAGGCTGTCTTGCCTACTCCGCCTCCTAAGGGAGTGATGCACAGAATCCGCTTCGCACCGGAATTATCCGCCACTTTGAGCATGGTCTCTGTCTGGATCATTCGGCTTTTTCCTCGTTCTCCTTTTTAGTTTCTCGGCGGCTCAGTTCCACGATCTCGAGAACCCGCCATCTCTTTCGTTTACTCAAGGGCCTCGTTTCGATGATGCGTACGATGTCTCCCACCTTACATTTCTCGTACTCATCATGAACTAAAAATCTCTTTTTCTTCTTTATAAATTTTCGGTAGAGGGGATGTCGCACCGGCCGTTCCACCAGGACAGTGACTGTTTTTTTCATTTTGTCCCCGACGACCAGCCCGACTTTGATTGTCTTTCTTACCTGGACTTCTTTCATCGGTTAATCCATTCCTTCGCTTTTTGCATTCAAGACAGACTTGATTCGAGCGATGTCCTTTTTTATGTTTTTGAGTTTCATCGCGTTCTCCAGCTGTCCGAGGGCATGCTGGAATTTCAATTTGAAAAGTTGATCCTTCAACTCTTCCTCCTTACTCCGTAACTCCTCCTCGGTGAGTTCTTTCAATTCTCTAGCTTTCATTGCAGTTCCCTACTCTCTCGAGATATAAACCTGGACTTTATCGGGAGTTTATGAGCAGCTAAGCGCATAGCTTCTCGGGCCACACTTTCTGAAACACCCTCCATTTCATAGATTATCCTTCCGGGCTTGATGACATCCACCCAAAATTCTGGATCTCCCTTACCTTTTCCCATCCTGACTTCGGTGGGCTTCTTACTGATAGGTTTCCATGGGAAGACGCGAATCCAAAGCTTTCCCTTCCTCTTGGCATGACGGGTGATAGCGATTCGGCCCGCTTCGATCTCACGGGCTGTCAACCAGCACGGCTCTAATGCCTGAAGGCCATACTCTCCAAAAGTGAGGGCGGAGCCACGAAAGGCCTTTCCTCTCATCCGTCCGCGTTGACTTTTTCTGTATTTGACCTTCTTCGGCATGAGCATGTCTAAATCTCCTCTATCTCGGTCATCTGAGAGGTCATCTTCGGTTTCTCCGCGTCCCCTTTGTAGATCCAGACTTTTATCCCGATCTGGCCATAGGTGGTGAAGGCTTCTGTGAATCCATAGTCGATATCGGCCCTCAATGTCTGGAGGGGCAGTTGCCCCTTGAGGTACCATTCGGATCTGGCAATCTCAACTCCACCCAATCGACCCGAGCACATGACTTTTATGCCCTTGGCTCCCATCCTCAGCGCGATATCCACGGACCTCCGCATGGCTCTTCTGTAAGCGATGCGCTTCTCGAGTTGGACAGCAATGCCTTCCGCTTGCAGCAGGGCATCAATCTCAGGCTTATCGACTTCTCGTATATCCACGTAGACCTCTTTCTGAGCGATGTCTTGGAGATAGGATTTGAGGCTTTCGATCTCCTTTCCTCCTCTTCCGATGACAATACCAGGCCGAGCCGTGTGGATGATGACCCGAATTTTTGGACCGACTCTCTCCACATCGACCGAAGTGATTCCAGCATGATAGTATCTCTCCTTGATGACTTTCTTCATCTTGAGGTCCTCGTGAATCAATCGAGCGTAATTGGCTCCCTTTGAAAACCAGCGGGAACTCCATTGCTTGTTAAAACCGAGTCTAAATCCATGCGGATGAGTCTTCTGTCCCACTTTAACTCCCCTTTCTTTCTTCCAAGGTGATTTGGACATGGCTCGTTTTTTTCAAAATCCGAGCAACTCTTCCCATCGGAGCCGCCCTGAATCTTTTCATCTGAGGTCCTTGATCGACAAACACTTTAGAGATATACAGATTATCGACATCAACATTCGGATCCTTCTGTTGAGCATTGGCAATGGCAGAGCGGAGGACTTTCTCCACGATCAGACTGGACTTTTTCTTGTTTGAAAAGTGAAGAATAGTCAGGGCTTCGCCGACGTATCTTTCTCGTATCAGATCAGCCACCAGCCGACATTTCTGAGGTGATATTCTCACGTATTTGGCAACAGCTCGTGAGACGATATTCTCTTCTGCCATCTTATTTCTTCATCCTTATCGTTCTGGCGGTTTTAGACGTATGTCCTTTGAAGGTTCTTGTCGGGGAAAACTCTCCCAATTTATGTCCAACCATGTTTTCGGATATAAAGACCGGAATGAACTTTTTGCCGTTATGAACAGCAATCGTCAGTCCGACCATTTCAGGTATAACTGTCGAGCGCCGAGACCAGGTCTTGATTACCTGACGCTTCGCTTTCTGTGTACTCAAGCCCTCGATTCTTTTAAGCAGTTTTTCATCTACATACGGACCTTTCTTTAAAGACCTAGACATCGTTTATTTGCTCCTTCTCCGGACGATATATTTTTGGGTTCTTTTATTCCGTCTCGTCTTGTATCCTTTTGTCGGCTGGCCCGTCGGGGAGACAGGATTGCGGCCGCCCTTGGCTTTTCCTTCGCCACCTCCATGGGGATGGTCGATCGGGTTCATGGCTGTCCCTCGCACGTGAGGCCTTCGTCCTTTCCATCGATTCCTTCCCGCCTTACCTATGGAAATGTTCTGATGA
Organism: uncultured Eubacteriales bacterium; assembly: GCA_964347035.1. Lineage (GTDB taxonomy): Bacteria > Acidobacteriota > Aminicenantia > Aminicenantales > Aminicenantaceae > CAYFXE01. The sequence goes on from CAYFXE010000044.1 coordinate 19,798, forward strand.
TCCAGGTTGCTCACCTGACCGACGGTCGCCCGGCAGTCCAAGTGAATCTTCCTGATCTCTGAAGACGGCATCCGAATCTGCGCATAATTTCCTTCCTTGGCCAGAATCTGGGCCCCAGAACCAGCAGCTTTGGCTAGTTGTCCACCTTTATTCTTCCGGAGTTCAATGTTGTGGATGACTGTGCCCAACGGGATAAATCGAAGAGGCATGGCGTTACCTGGCAGGATGTCGATCTGTTTATCAGCTGAGATGACCATCTGTCCGACCTTGACGTTTAAAGGAGTGAGGATGTATCTTCTTTCGCCGTCTCTATATTTAACCAGGGAAATAAACGCCGACCGGTTGGGATCATACTCGATGGTTTCCACAACTCCAGGAACATCGATCTTATTCCGTTTAAAATCGATCGTACGATACACTCTCTTATGCCGACCCCCGCGATGGCGGATGGAGATATGACCTCTACTGTTCCTTCCCCCTGATTGAGGAAGAGGCTCGAGAAGCGGTTTGTGAGGGCGGGATGTGGTCAATTCCTGATAATCAAGACCAGTCCTCTGGCGTAAGCTTGACGTGGTTGGTTTAAACGTCTTTATACCCATTTTTTATACAGCCTCAAAGAATTCTATCATTTTTTCGCCTTCTTTGAGCTTAACGTAGGCTTTTTTCCAGTCTTTTCTGCGGCCTTCCGAACGCCCCACTCTCCTCATTTTCCCCTTCATCCTCTGAACCCGAACTCTCTCTACTTTAACCTTGAAGAGTTTTTCTGTGGCCTGTTTGATTTCAATCTTATTGGCCTGTGGATGAACCTCGAAACAGACTTCGCGGTTGGCATCTTTCATCCATGTGCTTTTCTCTGTAATCAATGGCCGGATGATGATTTGATAAGGGTCTTTCATCGCATTAACCTCTCAACGAGGGATTCAAACGCGTTTTGAGAAAAAACGAGCCACTCATGATTCAATACATCATAGACAGTCAGCTGGCTGGAATCGACAACTTTCACTCTAGGAATGTTGCGGAGTGAAAGAAAAAGATTTTTATTCTGATGACTATCCACGATCAAAGCCGAATCCAGCTTGAGCTTCTCTAAGAAATTTGCTCCTTCCTTGGTTTTAGGCTCTTTAAAATCCAAGGCCTTGACAACCAGGAGCTGCTTCCCATCCCATTTCAGTTTAATGGCTGACTTGAGAGCATTCCGCTTGACCTTTTTCGGTAAGCTATACCCATAAAGTCTCGGTTTCGGACCAAAAGTCACCCCACCTTTCCTCCAGATTGGGGATCGAATGCTCCCCGCTCTGGCTCGCCCCGTGCCTTTTTGCCGCCAAGGTTTTCGTCCTCCACCCCTGACTTCATTTCTTGTTTTGGTGGAGGCCGTGCCTCGTCTCTGATTGGCCCGGTAATTCACCACAGCCTCATAGAGCAGATGATCCTTAACAGGATAG
>CAYFXE010000044.1:21249-22472 GCA_964347035.1 uncultured Eubacteriales bacterium
ATAGGAAAAGACATCTTTGGCGACAGTCAGCTCGCTGACTTTCTTGCCGCTTCTGTCTAGGACTTTGACTTTATTCATGATTTACTCTTTCTTGCTTTCTTGATCCTGTGGCTTTTTTTCTTGCTCTTGTGGCTTTTCCTTGGATATGGGTGAGGAGAAGTCGGTCTTCTTGATCAGCAGATAGCCTCCCTTGGCTCCAGGGACAGCTCCCTTGACTACAAGAATGTTATTTTCCTTATCGGCCTCAACCACTGTCAGGTTTCTCACTGTCACTCTCTCTCGCCCCATTTGACCGGGAAGCTTTTTCCCTTTGACCACCCGAGAGGGAAAAGCAGAGGCTCCAATCGAGCCGGGAGCTCGATGAAACATCGAGCCATGGCGAGCCTCTGCTCGCCGAAAGCCCCACCGTTTGACGACCCCGGCAAAGCCCTTTCCTTTGCTCGTTCCGACGATATGAACCTTTTCTCCTGTCTGGAAAATATCGACAAAGAATTGATCTCCTTCTTTGACTTCTTCTTCGCCGGAAAAACGGAATTCCCTCAGGACTTTTGTGGGTTGAGCGTTTGACTTCTTGAGATGTCCTAAGAGAGGTTTCGTTGCTTTTTTGATCGGCTTCTCCTCTACTAGCCCCAGTTGAAGGGCGGAGTAGCCGTCGTTTTCTTGTATTTTCTTCTGGATGACAATACAGGGTCCAGCCTTGATGACGGTGACAGGGATCACATTTCCTCCCTCATCGAAACTCTGGGTCATCCCGATTTTCTTTCCGATAAGACCTTCGACCATTGCTATTCTCCTCCAGTGCCGAAGGCCTGAATTTCCACATCGATTCCAGCGGGTAGGTCTAATTTCTGAAGTTCTTCGATTGTTTCGTTATTGTACTCGCTGATATCGATGAGTCTCTTATGAATTCTCATCTCAAAGTGTTCTCGAGATCTCTTATCCACATGGGGAGAACGGAGGACACAGAATCTGTGAATGCGAGTGGGAAGTGGAATAGGACCAGATATGTTGGCTCCAGTTCTTTTGGCTTTAATGATGATATCTTTAACAGACTGGTCCAAGAGTCGATGATCAAAAGACTGAAGTCTGATTCTTATTTTTTCCATCTTATCCTCTGTTCTCCTCTAATATTTAAAGAGTCTAATCAGCCGTTGGACCCGATGTTACCTCTACTCCATTATTTCGGTGACCGTCCCGGCTCCAACCGTCCGGCCTCCCTCTCT
>CAYFXE010000045.1:0-9633 GCA_964347035.1 uncultured Eubacteriales bacterium
ATTCCATTGGTCATTCTGCTTTGTTTTACTTTCGGCTGTCAGGACAAGGAAGCAATGGCAGAGCTAGAAGAGTTCAAGGTCCAGGCAGCGGCTGAGGAGCAGAATAAGGCTCTAGTAAAAAGCATGTTTGAAGCATGGGCAAAAGGAGATTTCGAGGCTTTTAATGAAGCTGTTGCTCCTGAGTATCTTTGGTACACGCCGTCAATAAGTAATGAACCAAAGTCCCGAGAAGAAACAATAGAATTTGGAAAGATGATGCTTATTGCTTTTCCTGATATTACTTTCAGTATTGAAGAGATGATAGCTAAAGGGGACAAAGTTATATCCAGGTTTATAATGAGAGCTACACATGAAGGAGAATTTCAGGGTATTCCAGCAACTGGGAATAAGGTTGAAGGTAGCGGAATTATGATATCGCGTATTGAAAATGGAAAAGTTGTAGAGGACAGAGAAGATTTTGATAATCTGGGTCTGATGATGCAACTCGGCATGGAGCTAAAGCCGAAGGAGAAAGAATAACCAATTCATTGATCTAGGAAGCCGAATAGCCTGGTTTGAAAGGCACCGACAACCCTTTCTGCCCAATTAATCCATAAACACACATAATCCCCGTGGAAATATAAACAATAAAATCTCAGCATATGCTGTTTGGTAGAAATTATGATTCATGTCAATGCTGAAAATTATATGCATTGCCAAGTACATTTGATTTTAGTAAATTTATTACGACGCTTCCATTACCATTGTAATAGGGGAAAGGAATGGGAACAATTTCCAATATAAAGAAAAACCTCTTTTATAATTGCACTGGTAATTTAAATAGATGAGGCAGATTTATGCCTTAAAAAAGGAGGACATTACACCTGAACTACCTCAATCCGGGGATTAATAATACCCCATTGAGATAAGCTCCCCCTGTCTATCCTTGCCCTTTTAAGTCATAATTTTGCGAAAATCCAACAGGTAATGCCATTATTGAATACTATTAGCGTATGTGGGGGATTTGACCTACCCTCCTAATATCGATCCAGATATTATGTGAAAATTTTGCTGATCCGGACCTGCACCCATCTTTGGTCCATTGACGGGGCTGGGCAAAATGTCAAGGAGTTCCAATCTAAAGGCATTTTCATATTCCCTCTTCGATTTATTTAAATTCATTCAACCTGCTATTTAATGCAACACTCATCGTCTTCTTTAAGTTACAATAAGAAAAGGAGGAACTTCGATGAGTAAAGTCATGACCCGAGTAACTTACTCAGGCATCATTTTGACATTATTATTCACGGTTATCTGGGCCCAAAAAATCGAGAGCATCGATGGGGTTCGTGTTGTTCATAATGGGAAAACCGGACTATGGGGCAAGAATCCGAAGGTCTCGCTGGAATTCATCAGGACCATCGGCGAAGTCGACTCTGAAGATGAGAACGTTATTTTTTATATGCCCTCTGACATTGCCTTTGACAGTCAAGGCAACATCTATGTCCTGGATTCAGGCAACCACAGGATTCAGAAATTCGCTCCTGATGGTAAGTATTTGGCTTCGATCGGAAGTAAAGGACAAGGTCCTTCCGAGTTCCAGTATCCTATCTCCATCGATATAGACTCCAAGGGATTCATATGTGTCTCGGATCAGGGAAACCAGAGAGTTCAAATCTTAAATCCTGATGGTAAAAATCACAAAACCATAAAAATGATCGAAGAACCTGCCGGTTTTATTAGGCTCACTGCAACTGGCCAAATGCTAATGAGCAACCGAGGTCGTCTGGTCGGATTCGGACCAGGCAGGATGGAGCAGGAAGATAAATTGCCTAAGCTTCTCAAAGTGCTCACGTCTGAAGGAATAATTCAAAAAGAGTTTGGAGAGCCACGGGATTACAAGGATTTTCTGATAAACAGAATGGGTAACGCAGTACGTTTTACTCTCGATAACGACAACAACATTTATATCTCATTCGATCACCAGAATCGCATCGAGAAGTATTCGCCTGGAGGAGAGATTCTATGGAGGTCTGATCGGGAACTCAATTACAGTACCGAACCTAAGTCGAAAGGCAGCTTAAAAAGAAGTGGAGGAATGGTGTCTTTAGAACAGCCAGAGATGAATGGATGTTCCACCGGTATTGCTGTAGATGATAAGGGAAGAATATGGGTCGTCACTCTTAAAAGGCAGTTAAAGGAGGAAGAAGAAGTTCAGACCAGTGTTATGGTGTCGATGGATGCCAGTGGACAAAGATCTATGTCACAATCTGTCTCCGGGGCGACCGATATAACAAAGACGGATATGTATCAACTTGAGATATATTCTCCAGATGGAGCCTTTTTCGGCTCACTCCCTCTGAAGCATTTCGTCGATGATATCCGGATCAAAAAGGATAGAATCTACCTGTTAGACAGGATGCGGGGCATGCAGTTTTACGAGTACAAGATTGTCGAGAAGTAAGGTCATTTCATGTTTTAGACATCGTTCACATTTTTGTAATTCCTGGTTTAGAACATCCGTCGAGTCAACCCTACCTTTTTCTATTTTTGGGTATATCCGGTTCGATGTGGATTAACACGTTGACAGGCTTTGACAACTCACGTCTTATATTTTTTTCGATCCTCTCTGTAATCTCATGGCTTTTCTGAACAGAGAGCTGAGAATCAACCAGGATATGCAGATCGGCAAATAATTCCCCCCCGAGCTTCCTCGTTCTTAAGGCATGCCAACTGCTAATATCTTCCTCCTCAGCCAAAACTTTTTCCATCCTTTTGATTGATTCTTGGTCGGCTGAATGCTCAGTCAATTCCACTATACCATTGAAGAAAATCCTTCCAGCCACAGCCATGATCATAAAGGCAATCACCACCGTGGCTGCCTGGTCCGCATAACCCCACCCGAGTAAGCTGGCCACTCCTCCGATCAAAACGGCCATTGAGGATAGAGAATCAGAGCGATGATGCCAGGCGTTAGCATAAAGGGCCGCACTTCCAGTTATTTGTGAGATCTTTCGCGTCCTGTAGAATAAGATCTCCTTCAAAACGACCGAAACAGCGGCAACAATCAACATCAGAATGCCGGGAAAATTCTGTCGGTGGTAGAAGATGGAGGCACCCGCTGAATACAGAAGCCCGAAGCTGACCACAACCAGGATCAGGGCGATCAGTTGAGAGGCCACTGTCTCAATTTTTCTGTGGCCATAAGGATGTGTTTCATCGGGAGGCCTATGGCTAAGACGCGTTCCCACCAAGACGATAAAATCTGTGGTCAAATCGGATATAGAATGAACGCTGTCAGCGATGAGTGCAGAGGACCGGATAATTATTCCGGAAATGAGCTTGAGGATGATCAGAAAGCCATTGATTGCAACACCCAAGAGGGTTACAGACTGGATAGCTCTCTGTCTTTCCGCATCCAATTGAATTTCCATTTCTTTCTAAATTATCATTGAGTTTCTCTAACACAGACAAACACACGACTTCTCTCTGATTCGCGTGATGAGCAAATAAGCATTAACTAAATATATTCTATTGTGGCCGGGGGTTTCGGAGTAATTTCGTAGGCGACACGGGCAACTTCGGGAATCTCGGCCGTTATCCGCTTCGAGATATTCTTCAGGATTTTCCATGGGACTTCCGACGGCTCAGCCGTCATGGCATCTCTGCTCTCGACCGATCGGACGATGATGATATCACCGAATTTCCTTTTTCCCTCTTCCACCCCTGTTCCCTTATCACTCAGCAAGACTGCGAAAGCTTGGAAGGGTTTTTGGGATGAAATTTCATCCTCAACGATTTTAGTAGCTGTTCTGACAAGAGAAACTCGTTCAGGAGTGACTTCCCCGACAATCCTAGTGGCTAAACCTGGTCCTGGAAAAGGCATCCGTTGATGAATCCGTTCAGGAAGGCCGAGCTCCTTGGATACCTCTCTGACTTGATGCTTGAAGATTTCTTTGAGGGGCTCGATCACCCTGAAGCCATATCCTTTCTCCGGATCGATGCCGATTTGTTCCAGGATATTATGCTGAGTCTTCACCCCACCTTTGGTTTCGATTATATCGGCCGCGATCGTACCCTGGACCAAGTATCTGGCTTCGCTCTTCAAAACTTCCCGGCCGAAGACCGTGTAAAACGTGTTGCGGAAGGCTTTCCTCTTCTCTTCAGGATCGATCTTCCTCTTCAGTGCTTCAAAAAACTCTTCTTGGGCATTGATGATATCGACCTTGATCCCCAAGTTCTCAAAAATGGCACTGACTTCTTCTCCTTCATTCTCGCGCATTAAACCATCATCGATAAAGATCACCTTCAATTGATCTCCTATGGCTCTATGGGCCAGGACTGTGCAGGTAGAACTATCGACTCCTCCTGACAAAGCAGATATGGCTTTCTCGGATCCGGCCGTGGTCTGAATCTCCTCAATTTTTTTCTCGATGAAACTTTTGACATCCATCCTCTCTATCTCCTCACAGATTTGTTCCTGAAATCATACACTATTCCTCCATCAAAAACAAAGACGGGGACATTCCCAAGCGTCACCTTTTAAGGTGAAAAAATAAAGCATGAAATCATCTTTCAAACCACCCATAAAGACGATTGACTGCCCAGAGGGGCTGTGCCAATATTTGATTGAAAAATGAAACTAAAGGAGGGCCCATCCAAAGTGTCGTGTCAGCTTTGCGCGTAAGCTGGATGAATAGGGATTCCTCTCCCGGCCCTCCTTATCAGATCATATTCCCTTCGTTAAAGATTTTATAAAAAACATTTCTTTATACTGTATATAGTATATTTTTAAAATCTAAATACGACATATTGATATATTTGTCAAGATTTTTGGGATTTGTTTGGAGGGCCGGCTTAGGCTGTAAATAAGTCTTTCGTCGAAAAATTGGGTTCACTCGTCAAGTTGACTCCCAAATTTTTTAAACCAGCTTCATCTCCGGGAGTGGGAATATGTGTAAGATGGACTTCGCATCCTTTGAGTTCATCCAACTTTCGGAGTGCTAATTGTACAGCCGGATTTTGATGAGCGCTTATACTCAAAGCGATCAGAGTCTCTTCCAAATTCAAACTGATCGATTTTTTCCCAAAAACATTTTTCTTGATATTTGCCACCGACCCGATAATATGAGGTGGCAGGAGGTCTGTGTCCTCGGGAATTTCGGAAATCCTTTTGATGGCTTTCAAAACTAAGCTGGAGGCTGCATGCATGAGAGAAGAATTGCACCCCGTAACAACAGTCCCATCCTTGAGTTCAATGGCTGCTCCGCAGAATATTCCTTTATGGCCTTTCTGTTTTTGCTGGGCTTCCTCGGCCGCTGCTCTTGCTGGTTCGACCACTCCCCTGCTTTCTGGGCGAATATTGAGCTCCTCCATCAGAAGCTCCACCCTTTGAACGGCATCCCTATCGACAAGACCCATGACATATTCACAACTGTACCGAAAATACCGACGAATCACTTCCTGTTTGGCTGCCTCACGGACTGTTCCGTCCCTGACTATGCCGCAACTGGCTCGATTGACTCCCATATCCGTGGGGGACTGGTATAGAGAGTGCGTTCTCGTCAGTTTTTCCAGGATTCGTTTCAAAACCGGGAATATCTCTACATCACGGTTATAATTGACTGCTGTTTTCCCATAGGCTTCAAGATGGAAGGGATCAATGAGATTGAAATCACCGATATCCACTGTGGCTGCTTCATAGGCCACGTTCACCGGATGCTTTAAGGGTAAATCCCAAATCGGGAACGTCTCGAATTTGGCAAATCCAGATTTTATCCCATGTTCATGATCATGGTACATCTGGGACAGACAGGTCGCTAGTTTCCCGCTTCCGGGACCAGGTCCGGTGACGATGACTAATGGCTTCTCGGTCTCGATGTAATCGTTAGCTCCGTATCCTTTGTCGCTGACGATGAGTTCAATATCCATCGGATAGCCTTTAGTGTATTCGTGGGTGTAGACTTTTATGCCGCTGCGTTCTAGTCTATTCTTGAAGACCTGGGCAGCAGGTTGGTTGTCAAAACGGGTAATCACAATGCCTATGACATCCAATCCCCATCCTCTCAAATCATCGATGAGCTTAAGAGCATCCACATCATAGGTAATCCCAAAATCGGCCCGGACTTTTTTCCGCTCGATATCTCCAGCGTAGATACACAGCAAGATATCCGCCCTGTCCTTCAATTGCTGGAGGAGCCGTATCTTCACATTGGGATCAAAGCCAGGCAAAACTCTGGAGGCATGATAATCAAACAGGAGCTTCCCCCCAAATTCGAGATAGAGTTTATCCTCGAACATCTTAACCCGTTCGAGAATGGCCGTTGTCTGCTCTTTTAAATATTTTTCGTTGTCGAATCCTATGGTTCTCATTTCTTCGTATTTGTTTTAATAATTCACAGCCTTAGAAATTTAACCCTAAGTTTATTTTAAGATTTCTGAGATATACGAAAACATTCACCTCTACTCTTTTCAGCGCCTCTGCCCGCCCCTGGTCATATTATAATTTTTACACAATATAACCTCACAAGACTTTTTTTTCAAATAAAAAAAGAAGACAGGCACATTTTCAAGAAAACCTCTTAGATTAATATCTTTATTCCCACAAGCAGCAAAGCAACGGCCACAACTCTTCGGAATGAGTCCTGATCGATCTTCGTCAAGAGAATCTTACCTGTCCGGACTCCAAAATATGCGCTGATAATCAAAAACGGAATGAGAACATAAAAAGAGGTGTCTTGAGCCATTTTAGTCACGATGTATGTCGGAACCCTAGTGAGATCTATGACTGTTGCTATCATGGCTGAAGTCGCAACATATATTTCTTTTGGGAGATTGAAGGCCATTAAAAAAGCCCCTCTCACGGCTCCTCCTAAGCCGATGAGTCCGGCCAACAGCCCAGAAAAACTACCCCCTAAAACAGCCGTAATTTTAGATTCTTTCAAAGAAAACTTTGGTCTGAGAAAAGAGTAAGTTGCATAGCTTATTAAGAAAGCCGCCAAAATCTTGCTAATGACATCGACAGGCAAAATAGAAATAAGAACAGCTCCTGTAAAAGCCAGGAGGATACTCGGAATACCGAACAATACAAATATCTGAAAATTGATCTGCTTCCAGAACAACCTGATCTTAAACAGGTTGTTGAACAGGTGGAAAACAGCCACAATAAAGATCGCGGTTTTGATATCCATGAAAATAAATGCCACTGGAATCAGCAGGGCAGAACTCCCAAAACCAGCAATCGTCGCCGCCACAGCAGCAAAATAGGAGGCCAGCAGAAAAAGACCATATTCAAGCATTTTTTTTAAGGAATCTGATACCTTGAGAACTAATCAATGAGCCTTTTAATATGATCTATTTATTATAAAAAGAGGATGAGTAAATTTCAAAACTATCTTTGGATATATCCAAATTCACGTTACGCGTCATTTGGCTTTTAGACGAAAATTCTTTACGTCAGCAAGAGAATCCTGTATTCTTGATTTAAAGCAATAAAGTGATAAAAAGGCAGACACGCTTAAGGTTTCGACCTTGAAAAGAAAGGGAGGTCCGTAATGAGATTAAAAAGTCCAGAATTCGAACATAATGAAATGATCCCTTCCAAATTCACGTGTGATGGAATCGATGTCAACCCAACCTTGATTATCGAGGACATACCTCAAGAGGCAAAGAGTCTGACTCTTATCGTGGATGATCCGGATGCTCCGATGGGCACCTGGGTTCATTGGGTTGTCTTTAACATTGAAGTGACAACTCAAATCGATGAAGACAGCATCCCCGGTATACAGGGAATGAATGATTTTAGAAAATTGGACTACGGAGGTCCCTGTCCCCCATCGGGAACTCACCGTTACTTTTTTAGACTGTATGCTTTGAATAGCGAATTAGCTCTGGAAGAAGGCATAAGAAAAGCAGATTTAGAAAGGGCGATGGAGGAGCATATCCTGGCTCAAACAGAATTAATCGGGCTTTATAGCCGAAGTAGATAATCCGATTTTCAATAACAATTCTCATCCTTTTTTTTAAGGCTCAGCATTGTCTTATTTTAGATATGTGTTATTATGATTCTTGGAGGTTAAAGTGTTAAAAAGATACCAAGTTCTTCTTCCCGATTGGCTAGAGGACTATGTTAAATATTTAACAGAGAAATATGATCTGAGTTTTTCAGAGGTTATTAGAGCTGAAATCTGCAGTTCGATTTTATCCTCTGTATCTTATCAATTTCCTGATTACAAACCAGAGCTTACCTTCGGAGATATCTTAAAAAAAATCAAGAAGGATGTCGACAAACTTGAGAGAGAAGATATTCACCGGATTCTGTCGACATTGTATTTTGAAGCCAGAAAGGCTGTAGAATACAGGATGAAACAAGATAAAAAGCAGATCAAGAAAAAAAGATAATTTCATGATTTGGCGGTATCCCTCCTCGTTCCTTCAAAGGTGTTTTCTTGGATTATTCGACAGGTTCTGTGTTTAATTGAGGGGGTTTTTCAATTAACTGTATAAATCTAGGATGATCACGCAGTGGATCCCAGATCGGATCCAGTTCCATGATATGCACAGAAAAATTGTTCCCGCAAGGGATGGAAAGGAGATATTCTAATTGGTCTAGGGCTTTTTCATGCTCACCGACAACGGCATATATCCTCGCCAAGTTAATGACATAGCGGACGCCTTCGAAGGCATCCTGTGAGACAGGATAGAGATTGGCCGCTCGTCTTCCCTCTCTTATAGCATCGTCCTTTCGGCCTAAATAAGCATAGGCGAGGCCGAGGGGAGCGTAAAGCCTTGTGTCCTCCCCACGTTCGCTGATTAACCTTTCCAGCTCGAGTCGGGCCGACTCTGCCCGAATCTTCATCAACGAATCCTCGCCCATGGCATGGTAAACCGCTGCCCGGGCCAGATCGATCGGAATATAAAACTGAGACTCCTGAAACGCCTCAAAAGGTGTGGAGGAAAGTCTGTCTAATAGTTCCTGATAATTCCGCTCGAGCATCCCGAGGAGATACCAATTGTAATCGGTGAGGACATGCGGGGGAAGCCTCTCCAATCTAGCTCGAGCTTGTTCCAAGTTTCCTGAAAGCATAGGTAGCCGGGCAATCCCTAGTTTTGAATAATAGAGATCTGGCCGGATACTCAAAGCCCGGTTGAACCACTCCTCGGATTTTTCATAATCCCATATCCACGCGTACAACCTGCCCAATGCGTGGGCAGCAAATTCGGAACGGGGATTGAGTTTGAACGCCTTTTCATAACTGGTTATTGCGTCCTTCCATTTACCCAATCTCCGTTGAACATACCCGATCGAAGATGGAGAGAGATTGGGCCGAGTTCTCTGGACAGATTCATAGATTTCGAGCACACGGTCATAATCCTGGGAAAACCTCATTAAATATCTTCCCAATCTCATCTTGACTTCGGGTAAATCGGGCTCTAGTTCCATGGCTTTATCAAGAGCCTCTTTGGATTTTGCGAGACGTTCATCTCTGCGGTCCATCCCCACGCTGTAGATATGATCATGAATATCGCTTAGAAGAACGTAGGCTAATAAAAATCGAGAATCCAGTTCGATTGCACTCTCGAGAGAGGCCACCGCCCTCTCGTGCTCCTCAAGATTCTGATGAATGTATCCACTTGCCCAATATTTACGCGCTC
>CAYFXE010000045.1:9643-13975 GCA_964347035.1 uncultured Eubacteriales bacterium
TTATCATAAGCCTCGAGGTTATCCGTAGGTTTTGCCACAAGAGCTTGACGCTCAGGGGCCAGGACGGTGATATCCAGTTTTTTCGTGACTTCCTCGGCGATCTCGGACTGGACCGAGAAGATGTCCTCGAGGAATCGGTCATATATCTCAGACCACAGATGTGTATCATCAGAAACCCGGATAAGCTGAGGCGTAACCCGCACCCGGCCCTGTCCGTCCGGGCTCCGATTCCAGCGGACTGTCCCCTCAAGGATATAATCCACTCCTAATTCCTCTCCAATCTGCTTGGAGGTCTTCTCAGTATTTTTATACTGCTTTGAACTCGTTCGAGAAATAACCCCGAGTCCATGCACAGCAGATAGGCGGCTCGTGAGTTCTTCGGTCAATCCGTCGGCAAAATAATCATCTTCAGAAGGTCCCAAATTCTCAAATGGCAGCACCACGATCATCTTCTGTTCAAAAAGAGAAGTTTGCTCTTCTCTTGACAAGAATTGAATGGCCAGTGTTAAGACAACAGCCAAAGCCACGACCGCAACCAACACGATCCAAGTCTTCCCAAATTTTCCCTTCAAATATTCCGTCGTGGTCGTCTTTCTTTTGGGAATCACCCGTTCAGCCGTCGTAATCCCTTTTTCGATCATCTCTAAATCCGACAGAACCTCCAACACACTCTGGTATCGATTCTCTCTATCCTTCTCCATACACTTATTTATCACTCGGCTCAAGTCATCTGTTATCTGGGCATTGAATTTCCGCGGGTCCGGTAGCTTCTCTGTTTTGTGTTTAAGGGCCACGCTCAAGGCCGTCTCTCCCTCATACGGGAGCCTTCCTGTCATCATTTCGTAAAGAATCACACCGAGGGAGTATATATCTGATCGATGGTCAGCCTTTTTGCCCTCCACCTGCTCCGGAGACATGTAATCGGGCGTTCCGATCATCATCCCTTCTTTTGTTATGCCTTTCGCCTCGAGAGACCTGGCTATCCCAAAATCCATGATCCGAACATGTCCCTTCTTATCGATCATGATGTTGCCAGGCTTAAGATCACGGTGGACGATCCCCAGCCTGTGGGCCTCAGCCAATCCTTCACAGACCTGTTTGGCAATAAATAAAGCCTGGCCCGAACTCATTTGCCCCATCATCCTGATCATGCTACTCAGGCTTTCGCCCGCGATGTACTCCATGGTGATGTAATAAGTCCCGTTATCCTCATCGAGATCATACATTTTGCATATATTTTTTTGGGCAATTTTACGGGAATATTTCAATTCATTGCTGAACCTCTCAATGGTCTTTTTATTTACCGCTATTTCAGTATTTATGAGCTTGAGAGCCACTTCCTCTTTGATCATCCTGTCTTCGACTCTGTAGACCTTTCCCATCCCCCCTTCGCCGATCTCTTCGATCACCTCATACCGCCCTGCAAATAAACTTCCTCTGTTCAACTGCTTGACGGGGGTTTCCATGGTCTTTGTCGGGACGGTGTGGATATCTTTTTTAGAAGAAAGGGGCGTAGCACAATTTCCGCAGTAGAGTGTATCAGGAGGATTCTTTGTGTGGCATTTGGGGCATTCGGTAGTCAAGGCTGTCCTTCTTCTCATAAGCATTTATAGAATAATGCTTGCTCTGGGAACTGTCAATCGAATTGGGAGTTCAGAGAGATTCTTCTTCTAGGGTTTATCTTCTACAAGACTCTGAAATCGCGGCTGGCTGCGCAAAGAATCCCACATTGGATCGATCCGCAATAGAGGCTCAGTGACAACCTGCCATAGGTATTCACATGAAGGTATGGAAAGCAGGTATTCTAACTGCTCAGTCGCCCTCTCATACTCACCCACAATAAGATATATTCGGGCTAAATTGAGGACGTATATAGGGCCTTGAGCTGCATCTTTGGCGACTGAGTGAAGGGCAACAACACGTTCTCCTTCTTGAATGGCTTCTTCCTTACGGTCTAAGTAAGCATAAGCAAGTCCGAGAGCAGCCCGGAATCTGGTATCTCCTGGATTCTCTGTGACAAGTTTTTCTATGAACGCACGAGCAGAGTCAGCATGCTTTCTCATCAAAGCAAAATCATTCAAGGCATAATAGACAGCAGCATAAGTCAGGTCCTTATGAAAATAAAAATGCTGTTCTTTGAACGTATCATATGCCAATGAGGAGAGCTTGTCTAAGACTCCCTGGTAGTCCTTGGCCAGCATGCTTAAGGTGATTTCCATATAATCTGTGAGTGGATGGGACGGTAATGTCACTATCAGGCTCCGAGCCTCTTCTAAAGTCCCTTTGGAAAGAACAGAAATGGATATTTTCCCCAATAAAGGTGTCAGACGATTGGCATCTATAGATAGAGCTCGATCGAACCATTCAGCAGCTTTCCCGTACCTTCGCATAGCTAAATATGTAATACCTATTTCGTATGACAGCTGTGTAGACCGAGGATCCAACTTAGCGGCCTCTTCTAAGGTCGCTAGGCCCTGCTCCCATTTTCCTTGCCGCCTTTGTATATAACCGAGTAATGTCGGAGAGAGATTTGGATGAGCCTTGCGGACTGATTCAAATATTTCTGCTGCCCGCTCGTAGTCAAGGTGTCCTCGGTAATAATACTGGGCCAGGGCGATTTTTGTCTCAGGAAGATCCGGTTGAAGCTGCAAGGCTTTGTCCACGGCTATTCGGGCTTTTGTCAGGCGCTCAGCGGTGCGGTCAGTTCCGAAATGGTACATCCTAGTATTGATCTGAGAGATCAAGACATAAGCCAAGGCAAAATTTGGATCTCGTTCAGTCGCTTTTTCCAACAGCTCCAAGGCTCGGTTGAATTGATTTGAATCTTGATTGAGCCAGCCTTTATACTCATATTTTTTTGCCCGAAGGTAGTAGTCATAAGCCTCCAAATCTTCAGTAGGCTTTGCATACAAAGCCTTGCGATCTGGTGCCAGGACGGTGAGGTCTAACTTCTTAGCCACCTCCTCGGCAATCTCAGACTGCACAGAAAAGACATCTCCGATAACGCGGTCATAAGAGTTCGCCCAGAGATGTGTATCATCAGAGACTCTGACAAGCTGAGTAGTGACCCTGACTCGACCTTGCCCACCATTAGTCCTGTTCCAACGCACAGAACCTTCGAGCATGTAATCCACACCAAGCTCTTCTCCGATCTGTCTGGTGGTTTTGTGTGTCTCTTTATACCGGGCTGCGCTGGTTCGGGAAATGACCTCGACCCCATCCAGGGCAGATAATCGGCTGGTGATCTCATCGGTTATCCCATCGACGAAATAGCTATCCTCAGGGGGACCAAGGTTATCAAACGGTAAAACTACAAGCATCCTATCTCCAGGCAGAGCCATCGGTCGATCTCTTGTCATCTGGGGAATAGTGATTCCTACGACTTTCATGGCAATGAACAGAGCCGCGATCATCAACCAGCGTTTCTTAAATATCAGTTTAGGCTCTTTCTTTGGGGCCATCTTCATCTGAGCATTCTCAATCTCTGTTGTCCCTATTTGCTCCTCAACAGCGGTTAAATCGGCATGGAGTTCCTCGACGTTCTGATACCTTTTCTCCTTTTCCTTCTCCATACATTTTAGGATGATACGACTCAAATCATCAGGAATCTGGGAGCTATATTGCAGAGGATCTGGAGGTATTTCTGATTTATGCTTCAAAGCAATACTCAGGGATGATCCCCCATTAAACGGAAGCCTCCCTGTCACCATCTCGAATAGAATGACTCCTAACGAATAAATATCCGAGCGATGGTCTATGCCCTTTGCTTCCACCTGCTCGGGAGACATATACTGGGGTGTCCCTACAATGACACCCGAAGCGGTTATCCCCTTGGCTTCGACTGAACGAGCAATGCCGAAATCCATTATCCGTACTTCTCCCTCTTTGTCGATGAGGATATTGCTCGGCTTTAAGTCACGATGAATGATCCCGCATCTATGGGCCTCACGCAATCCTTCACAGACCTGCTTGCCGATCCTGATGGCTGTGCCTGTGCTCAATTCTCTGGTCATCTTGATCATACTTTTTAAATCTCTTCCGGGCACATACTCCATAATCATGTAGCAGTCACCTTGCTCTTGGCTGAGATGATAGACGCGACAGATATTCTTATGGGAAATTCTCCGGGCTAGCCTGATTTCGTTCTGGAATCGATCGATTGTCTTCTTGTTTGAGACAACTTTAGAATTTATGAGTTTCAAACAGACAACTTCTTTCAAATCTGTATCGTAGACCTTGTAGACTGTGCCCATCCCCCCTTCACCCATTTTCTCTATGACCTGATACCTTCCAGAATAGGTCGTTCCAGGAGTGAGATCATCAATTTGAGAA
>CAYFXE010000045.1:13985-22037 GCA_964347035.1 uncultured Eubacteriales bacterium
TTCCGTTATGAGGATTAGAGTTTACCGAATTCTCTGAAGAGTGAAGCAAAGTGCCACACTGCCGGCAAAAACGCATGCCGTTGTTATCTTCAAATTGGCAGTTCGGGCATATCATCAACAGAGTCCTTTCAGAATGTCATGAGTTTGTCTACCATACTTAAAACACATAGGCTAATATTAACTGTTACCTCCATATATATATACGCTTGAGCTGAGCGTTTTGTTGCCGCTTTATTTTATGTTTATCAATCGACATCTTCCTGACTCTTAACCTTTCCCCAAGGTAAAATGATTTGCATAATCTGTGCCAATTTGAAAATATCATATTTCATTGTATATCAATAATTTAGCATGAATGTGTGCAAGCTATACATGATTTGAATTTTATAAAAGAGTAAAAGGATTTTACACATCGGCTTCGACAGTTCTTGACTCTGTAGTTAAATTGCGATTGATTTCGTCAGCCACTGAAAACTTCCTTCTCATCCCTATTGTATTTATCCTTTTGTTTCCCCAATATCACCATGGGGAAAGCTACATCTTAGTCTCGAATATTATTGAGCAAGAAATGTGCCATTTTTTTGGCAGGTTTTTCCCCTAGTATATCGGTTAGACTAAGGCGTTAATTTGGTCAAAAATGTGACACTTGTGTCCGGTGATGGACATCAGGGAGACGGATACAAACGTATATAGTGGTTGAGTTGGGGTAAGAAGTAACATTCGCTGAGGCTGATCGAACAAAGGAAGGGATTAGTAAAAGTCCTATTTCCGATTCGATTAATTCCTGTTGACTTCATGTATTAACTCTATTAATATACATCAAGTTAAAATACGTGGGAGGGTAATATGCCTGCTAAATTTGAAATTTACAAAGACAGAAAAGGCGGCTTCAGATTCAGACTACTAGCGGCCAACAATCAGGTCATTGCCACAGGCGAAAGTTACAGTTCAAAAGCTGGATGCAAAAAAGGTATCGAATCTATTAGAAAGAACGCCCCAAAAGCCGAAGTCGTAGACACAACGGCTTAATTCTGTCTATTACGACAAAAGAGACCCACAATCTAATCGCAGCCCTTTTGTAGGAGGTCTCATTCCTCATCTAATAAACGAATAAATCTCGGATGTTCCCTCAGCGAATCCCACTGGGGATCGAGTAGCAACTGAGGAACAGAAACAAGCTGCCAAAGATATTCGGCATGGGGGATAGAAAGAAGGTATTCCAGCTCGTCGATAGCTATTTCGGATTCCCCAATCACTGTATAAATCTTGGCTAAGTTCAGCAGGTATATCGGCCCCTGGGCAGCATCCTTAGATACGGGATGCAGTTCTCTGGCTAGGTTTCCCTCTCGACTGGCGTCCTCATCACGACCAAGGTAGGCATAGACTAAGCCAAGGGCTGCATGAATTCTCGGATCCTCAGCCCGTTCATTCACGGCTTTCTCCAGCACTGTACGTGCCGATTCGGCATGAGCCTTCATCAGAGAGGGATCGTTCATGGCGTGATAAACAGAAGCATAAGCCAGATCTTTGTGGAAATAAAAATGCTGATCTTCATAAACATCATAAGCGAGTGAGTCCAGCCATTCCAGCACCTGTTGGTAGTTGCGTTCGAGCATGTTGAGAGTGAATCTCATGTAATCTGTTAATTGGTGTTGAGGAAGAGTCTCCCATAGATCCCACGCTTTCCCTGTATTCCCTTCTGAAAGTATGTAGATGGCAATCTTCCCGAGTTGAGCTGGAAGATGACCTGGATAAATCGAGAGAGCACTGTCAAACCATTTCTCAGCTTCATCGAACCTGTGCATACTGATATTAGCTCCACCCAATTCATAGGCGATTTGTGTATCACGAGGATTGATCCTGAAGGCCCTTTCGAGGGTTACCAGACACTGCTCCCACTTGCCCTGCCTCCTCTGGATATATCCAAGCAGCTGGGGATCATAATTGGGGCGGGCGTTCTGGACGGATTCAAAGATCTCTGCAGCCTGATCGTAATCAGAAAGACACCAGTAATAATAGAATCCTAATATGCGATGCGCCTCGGGAAGATCTGGTTGCAGCTCCAATGCTTTATTCACAGCGGTCCTTGATTTTGCTTGGCGCTCCTTTGTCCTGTCCACCCCGAAAAAATACATCCTGGAGTGGATGTAGGACATCCTGAGGTAAGGAAGCGCAAAGTCAGGATCCAATTCTGTCGCGCGCTCTAACATCCTGATGGCGGCAGCAAACTCTTGGTCATCTAAATAGGCCCAGCCCCTGTCCTCATGTTCTCTTCCTTTTAAGTAAAAGTCGTAGGCTTCGAGGTTTTCTGTAGGTCTGGCGGTTATTGCTAGACGTTCTGGCTCCAGCACGGTAAGGTCCAACATCCTGGCGACCTGCTCGGCAATCTCGGACTGGACCGAGAAGATATCCTCGATGACCCGGTCGTAGCGTTCGGACCAGAAGTTCGTATCGTCGGCAACCCGGACGAGCTGTGGTGTCACCCGCACTCGGCCCAAGCCTTCTGGGCTCCGGTCCCAGCGAACGCTTCCTTCGAGGATATAATCGACATTCAACTCTTCTCCTATTTGCTTGGTTGTCTTATTCGTGTCTTTATACTGGATCGCACTTGTCCGTGAAATAACGCCGAGCATGTGTATGGCTGCCAGCCGACTCGTAATTTCTTCTGTTATTCCATCTGCAAAATACTGATCTTCAGGAAGACCCAAATTTTCGAATGGAAGGACGACCAACATGTTTCTTTCTTCAGGGATTGTTGGTTTCATACTCGGGAAGTAGAGAATGCCTATGAAAATGATCCCGAAGATCACGATCAATGTCGCTGCAACAATCCAAATCTTTTTGGGTATCCCCCTTTTCAACTGAGGAGTGATAATTTTCTCTTCAGGTGACTTCTTCTTGACCTCAGAAATCACTTCTTCTATCTTTTTCAATTCAGCAATGACTTCCTCCGCTTCTTGGAATCTCTTTTTCCGATCCTTTTCCAGACATTTCAGGATTACCAAGCTCAACTCCAGAGGCACTCGAGCATTGAATTTCCGAGGGTCCAAGGGCGCCTCTGTCTTGTGTTTCACGGCAATGTTTAGGGATGACTCGCCTTGGAAAGGGACTCGCCCTGTCACCATCTCGAACATAATGACACCGAGTGAGTAAATATCTGATCGTAGGTCAACATCTTTTCCCTCAATCTGTTCAGGGGACATGTATTCAGGTGTTCCGATCATCATTCCTTCCGCTGTTATTCCTTTGACCTCCCGAGACCTCGCGATCCCGAAATCCATGATCCGAACATTACCCTGTTTATCAATCATGATATTTCCGGGCTTCAAATCACGATGAACGATACCGAGACTATGTGCTTCAACCAGGCCCTCACACACCTGCTTGGCTATGTTAATCGTGGTCCCGACAGCCAGTTGGCCTGACATCTTGATCACACTTTTTAAATCCTCTCCTGGGACAAACTCCATGGTGATGAAATGAATGTCCTTTTCCTCACCAAGATCGTACATCTGACAGACATTCCTGTGTCTAATTTTTCTGGCGATTTTGATCTCGTTTTTAAACCTTTCAATGGTCTTTTCGTCTGAAGAGATATCAAGTTTTATGAGTTTTAGGGCCACCTTATCGTTTATTTTGGTATCAACAGCCTTGTAGACTTTACCCATTCCTCCCTTACCCAGTTCTTCGATGATCTGATACCTCCCGGCAAAAGTGGACCCGGTGGTCAATTCAACTTTTGGAGTTTCAAGAGTCTCGGTGAACTCAGAAATTTCTTCAACGGGAATTAGTTTAGTTCCGCACTCACTACAATAGTAGAATTCTTCTGGATTGTCAGTTTTGCATTTAGGACACTTCACTTATTCCAGTCCTTATGAATAAGTTGCTTATAAGATAATCATACTTATGAAAAGAGTCAATGTGAATGAGGTGCTTTGAATTTGTTTTTAGACGTGTACCACTTACGCGAAAATACTTCTGTACAGAATCTCCACTGCTTTGGTCCTGTTCTCGGCTGAAATGATATAGGTATTTCTTGTGGCTGAGGCCTCATTACCTGTTACTTCAATGCCCTCACGACTCAGTAGAACCAGATCGTCCGACATACGTCTCTCCAAAGCTTCCGTCTCCCCAACCAAAGAAATCCAACATAGATCGCCCAATCGTTGTTTCAGAGCCAGCCCTCTCTTTTCCACAGCCTCCATGAGTTCATTCGAATCAGCAGATTTTATTCCCAGGATCAGGTTCCCTGTTTTGCTATCAGTGAGGCTTTTTATAAGGCGTTTGCGCTCCCAATCCTCTCTTGTTCTATGATCTAAAGCATTTTTTGCCAGAGCGATTGTCTCCATTGCCGCCAATATTGCGATGCCTACAACAGGATGTTCATCCTTTGTATCAGTTATGAGGGTGCCTGGAGACATTGAATAGGTTGAACGAACGCGAATCGGGATGTTCTCCTTCCAACCGGTTCGTACAGCTCTTGGATGAACGACTCCAGCTCCATAAGAAGCCATCTCAAATGCTCTTTCGAAGCTTATTTTTTTCAAAAAGGGGGCCTGTGGAACTATCCGCGGATCGGTAACCGCAATTCCCTGCACGTCAGTGTAGATTTCCACCAGATCAGCTCGCAATACAGCCCCAACAGCCACCGCAGAAGTATCACTTCCACCCCTGCCCAGGGTGGAATAATTACCGCTCTCACGAACAACTCCCTGGCATCCAGCAAGTACTGGTACCTCTTCTCGCTCGAGATGAGACAGTAGACGTTGAGGTTCAATCTCCAAGATCTCGGCTTCACCATGATTGTCATCCGTGAAGATATGCGCCTGTTCCCCGGACAGACCAACAGATGGGATCCCTTCCTGCTTAAGGAGATGAGACATCACAGCAGTAGAGATTAATTCGCCGCAGCAATAGATCAGATCGTAATCACGTCTGTCAACCCATCCTCCGCCTGCCCTTAACAGATTTATGAGGGTGTCTGTGGCATAGGGATCGCCTTCACGACCCATCGCTGACACGACGACTGCCACCCTATACCCTTCACTCTGGGCCCTTCGAACCTGCTTCACCACCTGCATCCTGCTCTCAGCAGTAGCTACAGACGTCCCTCCGAATTTCTGAACAATAATCGGCTTCGCTTTCACTCTGCTCTTCCAAGACCAATTTTTATCAATTCTTCCGCGATCTGTACTGTATTTAAGGCGGCGCCTTTACGAATATTATCAGACACAATCCACAAATTGATCCCGTTATCAATCGTGAAATCTTCCCGTATCCTTCCGACATAGACATCATCAGTGTGTTCAGTAGGTAGGGGCATCGGATACTTCAGGTTATCTGGGTCATCAATCACGGTTACGCCGGGTGCGTCCTCGAGTAGTTTGCGTACTTCATCTGGCGATATTTTTTCTTCTGTTTCGATGTTAACCGACTCAGAATGTCCGAAGAAGACCGGTATTCGGACACAAGTCGCCGTCACTTCTATCGAATCATCACCCATGATCTTCTGAGTCTCTTTAATCATTTTGTTCTCTTCTTTCGTATAGTCTCCTTCCTGGAACACATCGATTTGAGGTATGATATTGAATGCTATTTGATATTGAAAAGGATCGGGGTCGGTTATGGTCCCCTTTTCCATGAACTCCTTGGTTTGATTCGTAAGTCCAGAAGTGGCCATGAGGCCGGCACCCGATGTTGCCTGGTAGGTCGAAACAACGATGCGTTTGATGCGCGCTTTTTTGTGAATCGGATGGAGTGCTACAACCATTTGAATGGTGGAACAGTTGGGATTAGCGATGATTCCTTTGTGCCATCTCAAATCCTGGGGATTTACCTCGGGGACTACCAAAGGGCACTGAGGATCCATACGCCAAGCTGAACTGTTGTCGACAACGACAGCACCCTTTCTAACCGCTTGAGGTGCTAATTCCAGGCTTGGCTCAGCCCCTGCCGAAAAGATGGCAATATCAACTCCCTCAAAATTCTCTGCCTTAGCTTCCTGAGTTTTCACTCTACCTCCGGCAAACTCGATGTCTGTACCCACATACGTCGCGATATCGAGAAGCCTCAGTTCTTTGACCGGAAAACATCGCCTCTCTAAAGTTCTTATCATCTCGGTTCCAACCATCCCCAGAGCACCAACAACCGCAACATTCCATTTCCTCTCATCGTTTTTGTTCATTTGATCCCTCCATGAAGATGAATTATTGAAAGCCCGAAAAAACGAGAAAATCTGACAGGCGAAATAATGAACATATCACACCCAAAACAGCGTAGTCAATTCGCTGAACCCATTCAGATTTGATTTCATCCTTTTTTATTTGAAGAAAGGTAGGGTTGTATCGCAAAGCGATTCCTTACTCTTTCTTCAGCCCCGCCAGCCTTTTCATAGCATCCTCCACCTCCGCTATCCAGGATCAGCGTCCTTCCTGAAGTCGTATGATACGCAAACCATGGCTTTTGGAATATCACGAGCTGTCGAAATTTAGTTGAACCGAAACAAATTATAGCGAAGAACTTAAATGGACGATGAGATGCAGACTGTAGCTTAACTACTTTTTCAGTATAATGGTATACTCTTTTTCCCTAGGCCACCACTCATCATTTATTTTCTTCATGTATTTAATCGTGATTTTTGTCTTCCCACTCTCCCAGGGAGTAAAGTCTACTCTCCCCCACGTTTCCCCGTTATTTATCAGCGGATAAAGCAATGATGGATCTTCTATAATGACATCCTCTACCATAGTATCGGGTCCGGTAGTTATGCTATGAGGAGACCTGTTCACATTCCACTCAAGTATTTTCGGTTGGATCTGACTGAGGGGCAAGCTGGACGAATACGTCCAGACATTCGAGCCGCCTGCTTTCCCGGCAGCACCCAAAACCAGGACACGGCCTTTCTTGACCAAGCCGCCTTTAAACTGGATCTCGGCCTCAAAGTGGTCCTTGGGCTTCTTGACGTTCAGAAACGTGGCTTCCGCCGACCCTTCTTCGGAATCGAACTTCGGCGATTTGGTTCCTACTTTCGTGCGCCTGCCAATGCTGTCGGCATCGTAAAGCAACACCACCATCGACTTGAACTGCTCGTTCTTCTTCGGTGTCATGAGATGCTTATCGAGGAGCAACACACTGACTGCAACGTCCAGGCGAGTTGCCGAGCCAGTGATCGGGATTCCGGCCAGCAGGATGCGGGGGAACTTTGAGGCTTTCACCTTCCCTCCGGGGATGTAGGAGCCCATGACATAGTCTCGCCGAGTCGCGGCAACGGCATTTGTCCGTATCGTCTGTTGTGGAGTAGAGAAATCTTCGCCTTGATCCCAGCTGTTGTTGATATCCACCCAACTCGAGTAGGGGATGCCCTGGTACCATACCAGCGCATTGGCGAATACCTGGAGGTCTTTGACGAAGCCTCCTTTAACACTCAACTCTCCCTGTAGATGGCTTCCGACCGGCACCGTGACTTTTTCGAAGCGAATCGCGGCGTCCATGCTTTTCTTCTTGAATTTCGCGGTTCCGGTGCCGACTCGCGTCTTCTGTCCGCTGCCAGAGACGACGAAGAGCTCACCCTTGATGGAACCGAACTTCTTTTTTGGTATTGTGTAGTCGTATTCGAGGAGCGTTAGACTAAGCTCGACATCGACGGTCAGTTCGCCAGCAGCATCCAGTTGCGCACTGTTATCAAGAAACAGGTTCATTCGGGTCTTAGGGAACTTCTTTCCCTTGACCTTGCCTTCGGCCTCATAGCTGACGACGTAAAGGTCAGAGAAATGATTTGTCTTGGTTGCAAGCGCCAGAGCTTCCTCAGTAATGTCAATACCATACTCCAAGCAAATTGGCTGCCAATAGCGAAGGAAATAATACGTCTCCCAGCATACCCATTTCGCAAATTCATATTTTTCCTCAAAATCCTTGTGGTTAAGGCAGGAAGGAATCGTGACCAGCAACGAACAGATGATGAGCCAGGAGAAGATACGCGGGATTCGGATCATGATGCCTAATCCTTTGCTGTTCTTGCCGCTACGAAGTCCTTGACTACTTATTTGCACAAAC
>CAYFXE010000046.1:0-7232 GCA_964347035.1 uncultured Eubacteriales bacterium
CTTACTCCGGAACAATCACGATCACTGATCCGAATGCCTCCAACAATCCTCAGACAGTGAGCGTGACTCTAAACGTAACCGCGCCGTCATCTCCGCAGATTTGGGTCAGTCCTTCCTCGCTCTCGTTCAGCGCTCAAGAAGGAGGCTCGAGCCCTTCCTCCCAGACTCTTAAAATAAAAAACAGCGGTAGCCAAACCCTTAATTACAGCATTTCTGATAACACCACCTGGTTAAGTGTAAGTCCGACGAGTGGAAGCTCGACAGGAGGAGAAAATACCCATACCGTTTCCGTGGACATAACCGGCTTGAGCCAGGGCTCTTACTCCGGAACAATCACGATCACTGATCCGAATGCCTCCAACAATCCTCAGACTGTGAGCGTGACGCTGACTGTCAATGCAGCCTTAGGAAATAATGAAATAGGAATTTCCTGTAGCCCATCTTCTGGAGGTACGAATACATTTATCGATATTCCTATATCGATTAATGGCAATCAACAGGTCATCACATATTTTGGATTAAAGTTGATATTTGATACCAGCGTATTTCAATTTGTTAGTGTTAGTAAGGGAAGCCTGACAGGAAACTGGGCGACTGTGGATGGCAATGAAATCTCTGGAACAGTCACGATCGGTGGTTATGCCGGGTCGGGGACTCCTGTTCCCATAGGCAGTAGCGGCACTATTGCTGTTGTCAGGTTAAAGGTGACATGCAGTGGCTGCAGTGATGGTCAGCAGAGCCAGATCAGCATAAACAATTATACTGATGACATCAACGGGATGACTCCTGAGCCTGCGACTGCGACATTTACTTATAGACAATAAACATTCATGGGACGAAAGGCTTATGATTTCAATATCTGATCTGGAAAAAAAGACAACAATTTGAATTTGGCAAAAGGGGACAATTCAGAAGTGGCCTGACAAACCATTTCTCACTTGACACTTTCTGAGAGGAAAAGTACTATTCAGCACTGTGGATTTAGACCGCAAGATCTACATATTTTTATAAAAAAAGGAGGAAAACATGGGATTGGATTGGCTGCCGAAGGATAAAGAGATTAAAGATCATCTCCTTTGGGGGAAAGAACACTGGGGGACAGAACCCCCCTGCACTGTGTACGAGAAAAAGCCGATTATCGACGATAAAGGTCAGGCCGTCGAAGGGCTCTATTCAGCCTGGGTGACCCTCAACAACCCAGCTCAGTATAACTCTTACACGACCAAGATGGTCAAGGGAGTCATTGCCGGCTTTCAGAATGCGTCGCAGGACCGGAGTGTCGTGGCTGTGGTTTTTACAGCTGTCGGTGATAGAGCCTTCTGTACTGGGGGGAACACTAAAGAATATGCCGAGTATTATTCGGGTAAGCCCAACGAGTACGGCGAGTATATGGACCTGTTCAACGGGATGGTTGATTCTATCCTGATGTGCAAGAAGCCTACCCTCTGCCGGATAAACGGGATGCGGATTGCTGGAGGTCAGGAGATTGGCATGGCCTGTGATATAGCCATTTCTGCCGATACCGCGATCTTCGGTCAGGCCGGGCCGCGACATGGCTCTGCCCCTGATGGCGGGTCTTCCGATTTTCTGCCCTGGTTTCTGAGTATAGAGGATGCTATCTGGAATTGCGTGTCCTGTGAATTGTGGAGTGCTTACAAAATGAAGAGGCTGGGGCTTATCAGCAAAGTCGTGCCTGTTATCAAACAGGATAATAAGTTCATCCGTAATCCAGCCGTCGTCATAGATAAATATGTCGAGGACGGGGAGATTGTCTACGGTGAGTTTGTCAAAGGAGAAGAGGGAAAAAAGGCCCGAGAGTTTCTCAAAACGGCCACAATCGATTTTGAACTATTGGATAAGGCTGTTGACACAGTCATCTGGAAATTTACCAATCTCTTTCCAGGATGTTTGATGAAATCCCTCGATAGTGTCCGGGCCAAAAAGAAGTTCTTCTGGGATATGGCTAAAAACTATAACCGTCATTGGCTGGCTGTGAACATGGCGACCGAAGCCTTAATGGGATTCAATGCCTTCAACACGAAAAAGATCACCGGTCAGGATGTTATCGACTTTATCAAGTATAGGCAGCTCGTCGCTGAAGGGAAGACTGTGGATGAAGCTTTCGTGGAAGCGGTTTTGGCCAAACCTAAAGAATAGAGCGGATATCATACTTGAAAAAATAAGAACCGAGCCCAAAAAGCTATGACTTGGGATGATGTGGAAATCTTGATTGTCGGCGCCGGGACGATGGGAGCCAGCCTGGCTCAAGCTTACGCCCAGAATGGGTTTAAAGTCGGTCTGATCGATGTCAGCAATGAGATTGTCCATGATGCCCTCGATACGATAAGCATCGAACTTGGAGAAGCGCAGAAAGCAGGCCTTTTTTCTGAATCTCAGATACAAGAGATAGGTAGCCGAATAATGGGGACAGCCAGCTACGAAGAGGCTTGTCGGGGAAAAAGCCTCAAACTCGTCATCGAATCAGCTACAGAAAATATAGAGATCAAGAAACAGATTTTTAAAACATTGGACACGTTGTGTGCTCCTGAAGTCGTTTTGGCCACCAATACCTCCTCCTTGGATATAAACATCTTGGCCCGAGAGACGAAAAGGCCGGATAAGGTTGTTTGGATGCATTATTTCTATCTACCCCACAAGAACCGTGCTGGAGAGTATGCCGGGTCTGAGAATGCTTCACCGGTGAGTATCGAACTGGCAGCCAAGTACATGAAAATGGCAGGGAAGATTGCCACCCCTGTCCTCAGCAGCCGGAAGGGCGGAGCGGCCGATGTGATTTTTGTTTCTCTCCTTCTCGAGGCCGCCAGGATGCTCGATGATGGCTTCGATATTCCCACCATCGAAGCGGCCGGGAAGAAGGCTTTTCAGATACCCATGGGTTTTCTGCGCTTGATGGATCACACCGGAATTCCTTTAGGGATACACACCATGGAGAGTTTTTCGGATGACTCGAATCCGCAAGATCCGCTGTATAAGGTGTATCATAACTTCTTTAGTCCTCCCGAGAGCTATAGAAATCTATTAGAAAAGTACCAGAAAGCAGAGGATAAATCCTCAGTGAAGTGGGTTTCTGAAGAGGAGGCCCAGGAGGAACCCGAGGATCTGATGCTGGTTGATGCTTTGAAGGATCGATTCCTTGCGGTTGGATTCACGACAGCGGCGGAGGTTGTCGATTCCGGAGTCATTAAAATGGAAGATGTGGACCGGCTGTGTCAGGCAGCTTTTCTCTGGAAAGAAGGGCCTTTTGCCTTGATGAACAAGGTCGGCATCCAGGAAGTGATGCGGATGGTCGTCGACAGGATGCAACTTTCTCACAGGAAAGAAATCAATTTCCCGGTTCCTAAGCTTCTTATCTCTCAGGCCCAGAAGAATAAGCCTTGGATGCTCGAACAGAAGTCCGTTGTCTACAGCCTGGAAGAAGAGAAGAAAGTGGCTCGCATTATGATTTCTAATCCCAAGACAGCCAACGCTTTGGATAATGAAGTGGTGAAAAGCCTGAAGGACGCCTTTAAAAGAGCCAACGCGGAAAAAGGAGTCAAGACCGTAATTTTTGATTCGGCTCCGATAAAAACATTTATCGCGGGTGCTAGTGTTTCGTATTTTATCAGCAACCTAAGACAGGGAAACTTTCAGGGGATTAAGGAAGATATGGCCACCTGGCAGGATGTGATTTTTCACGAGATGACAGGAGGAGAGAAGCCCAAAATTGCCATCCTCGATGGCGCCGCTTATGGAGGAGGAGTCGAAGTGGCTCTGGCTTTTGCTTTGGATCCGGACTCATTGGTGATCGCCACTGAGCGAACCTCTTTTTCCTTTCCAGAGACTCGCTTGGGCATCTATCCAGGGCTGAGGGGAACGCTCACCCTTCCTCAATGCATCTATGAAGGGATGGAAGATGAGGAGTTGGCTCTTGCTCTGAGTCGGTATTATATCCTGGCTGGGGGAACGGCCACATCTTCCCCGAGAATCCTCAAATACTTAGGCCTGGCAGATTTGCTCGTGCCGGCTCGTCTGAGGGACGATACAGCAGCGATCTTGGCCGCTGCCATCATCGACAACTATGGGAAGCCTGTATCCAAGCAGCAGCTTGAGACCTTGAACATCGATGAGCTGCCCTCAGAACTTGCTCCGGAAGAGAATGAAGAATTGATCTGGGTGAGGGATGTGTTCGGGAGGCCTGATTTCCTCAGACGGCTTCAGTCCATCGTTCAAGGCCAAGCAGATGATTCATTCTCAGAGAAGAGCCGGCCTTTCATCGTTAACGTCGCTCAGCGCATCACCAAAAATTCTCCTCATGCTGTTGATGTCGCAAATCAACTGATAGACAGAGGTTTTGACGAATATCTCAGAGGAAAATCACTTGACGAGAGGGCGATGTGGGAGCTTGATAACTCATTTCTCAGCACCTTTCAACATCCAGACGCCTTAGAGGGCATGCTGGCGTTGGTGGAGAAGAGAACTCCGGTTTTTAGCCGGGAAGATGCTGGTTAAGGGTGTACATAAATCTCAGATTGTCTAGGGAGTTAAAGATTTGATTTTCTCTGACAATTGAATTGAGGTATATTTGTCCAGGTAAAGATTTATTCATGGATATGGTCTATCGAGGAATGGTGAATTTGTACTGAGCTGGAAGAACAATGACAGGTATAGCCTCAGGAAATAGAATAAATATCATAACCTGATAGGAGGAGTTTTATGGACCTAGAAGGAAAGGTCGCACTCGTCACTGGAGGGAGCATAGGTATCGGAACGGCCATATCCTTGGATTTGGCTCGGAATGGAGCTGATGTGGCTTTGACCTACCGCAAACACAAAGAGGAAGCCGAGGCGATCGCCAAAGAAATCAGTGCAATGGGGCGCCGCGGCCAAGCCTACCAAATTGACATCTCTGACTTTGACGAATCTCAGAAGCTTGTAGAGAAAGTCGTGAAGGAATTCGGGCATCTGGATATTTTAGTCAACAATGCAGGCATGAACTGGGATGGAGTCATCTGG
Source organism: uncultured Eubacteriales bacterium (assembly GCA_964347035.1). Classification (GTDB taxonomy): domain Bacteria; phylum Acidobacteriota; class Aminicenantia; order Aminicenantales; family Aminicenantaceae; genus CAYFXE01. The sequence continues at coordinate 5,014 of CAYFXE010000046.1, forward strand.
AAGATGACCGAGGAACAATGGGATAAAGTGATCAATGTCGATCTGAAAGGGACTTTTAACTTCATCAGAGCTGCTGCTCCGATCTTCAAGGAGCAAAAATCGGGAAAGATCGTCAATCTCACCTCCATCAATGCCATGAGGGGTAGGTTCGGTCAGTCCAATTATACGGCAGCCAAAGCTGGAACGATCGCCCTGACCAAGACTGTCGCCAAAGAACTCGGAAGGTCTCGAGTCAATGTCAATGCAGTTGCTCCAGGGTTGATCGAGACAGATATGATCAAAAGCATGCCCGAGGAATTCAAACAGAAATCAAAGGCAGAGACAGTTTTTGATTCTCTCGGAACGCCCGAAGATGTGGCCTATTTGGTGACGTTCCTCTGTACCGATAAGGCTCGCCACATAACCGGCGAAGTGATCAAGGTAGACGGAGGCCAATACATCTAGATAGTTGGGGTCAGACCTTCATAACTTTTATAATTTTTATGTAAAGAGCAAAATAACGGTGAGCAAGAAGCCAATTATGAAACTTATGAAGGTCTGACCCCAATAATTTAATGGAGGTTTTTATGGGAAAAGTTGGGATTATCGGTGTCGGTCAGAGTGCCTTTACCCGTAGATACCCTGGTTCGATAAGAGAGTTGGCTTTCGAAGGATTTAAGGAGGCCATGACAGACGCCCAAGTATCAGTCGAAGACATCGATGCTTCGATTATCTGCTCAGCTCCAGAGTATGACAAACAGCGCTCGCCTTCGGGCGTTTTTGCCGAGTACCTCGGACTGATTCCTCAGCCCACCTGTTATTTGGAGAGTCTGTGCTCCTCGTCCAGTATGGGCCTCCGCATGGCCTATGCTCTGATTAAAGCCGGGCTCCATGATGTCGTAGCGGTTTTGGGTTTCCAAAAGATGTCCGAGATATCTTCGGCAGAATCTCAAGAAAGGATGGGCCGTGGAGCGGATATCCAATGGGAAAGTCCGTTCGGCACGATGATGCCGGCTTATTACGCCATGTTTGCTAAAGCCCATATGGAAAAGTACAGAACCACGGCTGAGGATTTAGCCCTTGTCCGGGTTAAAGCCGCAACCTACGGACAGCTCAACCCGAAGGCCGCATTCCGCAAGCCAGTAACCATGGAGATGTTGACCGATCCCGAACATTTCATGTCGGGCAGTGTTTCCGATCCCCTATGCGTGGGTGATTGTTGTGCTAATGCCGATGGGAGTGCTTGTCTTATCATAGCCAACGAAGAAAAAGCCAAGGCTCTCTCGGATAAACCTGTTTGGATCATGGGATTGGGAGCGGCCTCAGCCAGTGTGAACATGTCGGGCAGAGATATGTTCACGGGATTAAGGGTTGCCCAGCTGGCCTCTCAACAAGCTTACAAGATGGCGGGCATCTCACCGGAGGAAATCGATGTGGCCGAGGTCCATGATTGTTTCACGATCTCTGAAATCATGGCCTATGAAGATTTGGGATTTGCTGCGCCCGGTGAAGGAAAAGAAATGATCAGGAATAAGGAGACGTACTTGGATGGAAGCAAGCCTGTAAATGTTGACGGGGGATTACTTTCAAAGGGCCATCCTATCGGGGCCACGGGTGGGTCTCAGATCAGAACTATCGTTCTCGAACTGAGAGGAGATGCTGGAGAGATGCAGGTTAAAGATCCTGAGATCGGATTGGTTCACAACATCGGAGGTGTCGGTCTGTACGGAACAGTAACTATCCTGGGGAGGTAAGAATATGAGTCAGAAAAAGGACATAGATGATCGGTTTAAAAAATTCGGGACGGTGAGCTTCACGGCCACGACCAAGGTGAATGATTTCATAGACCACCTAGAAGAGGGAAAGGTCATGGGAACTCGCTGTCAAGATTGTGGCCAAGTGTTCTTTCCTCCTCGGGCCGATTGCTACAAATGCATGACCAGCAACATCGAGTGGTTTGAAATCTCTGGAACGGGCAAGCTTATCACTTACAGTAAACTGGTCTATGCCCCTGTTGGGTTTGAAGAGGATTTGCCTTATTTCATCGCGGTCTTGGACTATGGCGATTATAAGATTTTCGGTCGGGTGGCTAAGGGTATCCCGGAGGAGGATTTAACGCTGGGGATGGAGATGAAGACAGCCGTCAACGAGTTGCCCAACGGCCAGCTAAATTATGTATTCGAAAAAGCCTAATTTAAGTATTTGATAGGAGATGAATCATTAGGCTGTGGATCCTGCAT
>CAYFXE010000046.1:7332-14905 GCA_964347035.1 uncultured Eubacteriales bacterium
GGGCCTTGTTCTTATGAAGCTTGTGCCTCCCAGACTGGTAGCAGGTAACGGATATTTAATCTTGCTCATTTATCATCCTAGTGGTAGCGGGAATCCAGTCTCGCTCCTTTGTCATTCCCGCGAAAGCGGGAATCCAGGCTTGTTCCCGCGTAGGTGGGAAACCAGTTAAATGAAAATTCTGTTTCTTCAAGAACAGCCTTGTATAAGAGCCTTGAAATACGCCTTGGGACTCAGGTCTCTAGGTAACGCCATTAAGCTGATATTTGGTTACAACGGCTCGACCCTCGATGACTACTATGGTCATGGCGATGATCTCTTCGACGAGTGGTTTAAAATCAGCGACAATTTTGAACGAGACATCGAATCGATTGCACAACAGGTGCAGCCTGACCTCATTCACTGCCACAATGCGCCAGATTCATTAACCGTCGCCTGCTTGCGGCTGTTCAAGGGGGTGATTCCCATCGTCCATGATATACATGATCTGCTTTCGCTTCGGAAAACGCCTTATGATGATGGGCTGGAGAGAGAGCGTCTCTCTTCAGACCTGATAAGAAGGGAAGAGAGAGCTGCCATAGAAGGGAGTGATGGCCTGATCGCGGTCTCAGAAGCCATCCTCGAGATAGCGACCCTAAACTACAGCCTTGATCAGAAAGAGAGTCTTGTCTTTCCTAATTATGTTGTTAAGGATATGATTCCACCTACCTTTAAAGAGAAACTGACCTGTTCAGATGGGATGATCCATCTCGTCTACGAGGGACATCTGGACAGCAGGAGGAGTGGAGGGCACTACGATTTATTCCAAATATTCGAAGAGATAGCCAAACAGAGCATCCATATTCATATTTATCCCTCAAGGGAAAATGAGCTCTACGAGGATCTAGCGGAAAAGAATGGTTTCATCCACTATCACCGTCATCTGCCGCCTCAGGAGTTGATGAAGGAAATCACAAAGTATGATTTTGGCTGGTCGGGATTTAACGTCCAGAAAAATAGAACTCATGCGGATACCGTCTTGGCCAATAAAACCTTCGAGTACATAGCAGCCGGACTTCCCGTGATTAGCTTTCCCCATAGATCACAGAAACGCTTTATCGAGAGACATGGTGTGGGCATCGTCGTTGATAGTCTCGATGATCTCGCAGCGAAACTGACTTCTACAGAGACAAAAAACATTAAAGATCAGGTTTTGAAGAGTCGCTATTCCTTCACAGTCGAAAATCAGATTAATACAATCTCTATGTTTTATCAGAAAATATTGGATTCTTTCGCGTCTTAAAGGAGGTTTATTTTGAGCATTTGTTTTAATCCTCAGCTTTAGATTGAGGGAAAAGATGCAGCCGAATCACCTCTTTCGATGTGGCTGCAGAATTAGATAAATGAAAGGAATAAAAGATGAAAATAACAGATGAAACCAAGGCGATCATTTACTTCAGACCCAGGGATGCCAAGAAGGTCGGCCAGAATTGTTTATACGTCAATCAAATCATCTGGCTCAACCCTGATGGGATCGAAATGGGAGATAATGTCCGTTTTAACCACGGCTGCTATGTGAATGGATTCGGAGGCCTGAAGATAGGGAACAACAGCGGCTGCGGGCCGTACTGCATGATTCATACGGCCAATCATGCCTTTGATGAGAGGAAAGTCAGCCAGACAGAGTGGATTAAGGATCCGGTCACGATCGGGGATGACGTTTGGATAGGGATGGGAGTGTGTATCCTTCCTGGGGTGACGATCGGTGACAGGGTTATCATCGGTGCCGGGAGTGTGGTGGTCAAGGATATTCCCTCCGATGTCATCGCTGTCGGCAATCCCTGCAAGCCGATCAAATCCCGAGACGGCCGAAAAATAGACTAAAAGAAATAATGGAACAAAGACTTTATCACGAAACATTCCCAAAACCGTGATTAAGTTGTTGTTGGATGAGCCACTTAAATGCGAGGTCCAATCCGTTACCCGCTACCTGCTTGCGCAGGCACAAGCTTCGCGGGTACAGGCCTCGCCGTAGACCCCCCCACCTGCCTTCATGCGGCTCAGACGAACAGGACCTCTCCTTCACTACCGCCATAATTACTTTATTTTTCCTGAATCACGTAATTGGAGATGCTTGCGCTTTGTCATCTTGCTAAAGAATTTCAATTTAAGGTAAAATAAAAAGTCAAATTCTTCTAATCAGAGAGAAAATCAAAATGCGATGGAAGCTCCTTATCGCCAGCGCCAGCCTGATAGTTGCTTTTACTCTGATAGGAATTCTTCATGCGTATGAAGAGGAGTTACCAAAAAACCCTTACCAGCGCGGATTGATACTCTTCAAACTGTCTAAGTATGCTGAGGCCAAGGAAAATTTTGATAGAGTCATTGCCAGGAGACCTAAGCATAAGAAGGCTTATTGTTACAGGGGAAAATGCCTGCTGGAACTGGATAAGCTGGAAGATGCACTGCGTGATTTTAATAAATGTTTGCAACTAAATCCTGAGTTTCCCCTTGGATATGTAGGCAGGGCTCAGATATACATCCAACGGAAGGAATTTGGGAAAGCTCTGGAGGATGTTAAGAAAGCCCAGTCCTTGGAACAGGCAGATGACGAAATTTTTTATATGGAAGGCATCATCTACGGATATCAAAAAAAAGTTATGGAGGCCATCGAGGCGTTCAAAAAATGCCTGGAGGTTAATCCCAGCCACGCCTATGCCCACTACCAGATAGGCCTTGCCTATTTCAACATAAAAAAAGCGGATTTAGCTATTATTCATCTGGAAAAATTTCTGTATCTGGCTCCAGAGGCACCCGAAGCCGCACAAGTCAGAAATCTTTTGAATTTTCTGAGAAAATAGGGAGCCTGACCCTCAGTCAGAAGGCCTGTCCCAGACTGATAAAGAAGATTCCCTTCGGCTCGTCTAACCGAGGAGAAAGGTTTATTCCGTAATCAATCCGAATTAAAACAGCAGGAGTGTTGATGCGAAGCCCTAAGCCCATAGACTGCCTGATATCGAATGGATTAAAATTCTCCAGGTCCTTATAAACATTCCCGATGTCGTAAAAAGTCACTCCAGCGAGCCATTTGTAGATGGGGAAGCGTATCTCTTGGTTCATGATGAACAGGGCTTCTCCTCCTTCTGGGCGCTGAAGAAAAGGATCGTAAGGTCCTACTGTATCCCTTTTGAATCCCCTGATCGAATTACCACCTCCGGCAAAGAACCTTTTAGTGGGGATCAAAACTTGGTCAAAAGCATCGGCGAGTCCGATCCTGTAATTTGAAGCCCAAATGAATCTGGAGCTGAGACGTTTGTACAGGGAATATTGACAGAAAAGACTGATATACTTGAAATCAGACTTAAGAAACTCGGGCGAATAGGTAATGCTGAAAGAGAAGAATGACCCCTGCTGGGCGTTCAGCTTATTGAGCCGTGTGTCCCGCACCAGGAATGTTTCAAGCTCGGAGAGAAGAAGTGTGATGTCAAAAATAAAGGGGCCTACAGGATTAAGCTCAAAAGTATGGATTTTGTTTAAGCGATAAAGATAGGAGAGAGAAAAATCGAACGGCAACCGCACTTCTTGCTGGATTAAATAACCGATTTCCTCTGTCTTGAACATGCCGCTCACTTCTTCCTGATAATAAAAAGAATGAAGTGTGTTGAGCCTTTTTCCGAATAAATAAGGGTCCTTTAATGAAAAGCGGAAATCCCTCTGCCGTTTGTTCTGTTTATAGTAGAGAATTCCGTTCCTTCCCCTGCCCAAAATGTTGATAATATCCAATTCTCCGAATCCCTCGAATTTTTCCTCGGAATTGTATCTTACCCCGTAATTCAGGGCCAGTATGGGATTTTCTTGAACCTTCACTAGGATCCGATCTTGCTTTTTTTCGCCTTCTAAAGGTTCTCTGCGGATATTGACGACTTTAAAAATAGACAGATCATACAGCTTTTTCTGGCTCAAGATCATTTTTTCCATGTTTACTGGATCCCCCTTCCTGAAAAGCAGCTCTCTCCGGATAAAAGAGTCAGGAGTTCTTTTATTTCCCGAAATCACGATCTCCCCGATCGTATGAAGTTGGCCCTCTTCGATGTCATAGATAAGCTGGATTTCGGAGCCCTCTGTTGCTAGCCCAATCTCAGGAGTGATTCGGACTTCCTGATATCCCCTTATCTTGTAGTAATTCAGGAGATAATTATGGTCTTCTGCAAGGAGGGTTGGTCGGTAGACTGCCTTTTCAGTCAATTGCAGGCCTCTCCTGAGGTCTTCGTCTTTGAAAGTTTGATTATTCTTAAGTTCAACGGAGCGAACCAGGGATTGAGGTCCTTCTTCGACAGGAAGGGTTATGAGAATAGAACCTGACTTGCGGTTTGCTCGGACCTGCGGGCGTCCGATCTCCGGTCTGAGATAACCATTTTCCATGTAGAGTTCCTTTATCCTCTGTTTGGCACGTTTGAAATCGTAGAGCAGAATCCATAATCCCTTGGCCTTTGTTCCTGGGATTTTCGCTAGCTCTTTCTTTATCAGCTTTGAACTGATCGAGCTCTGGCCGCTGAGATTGAATTCCCTTATTCGGTAAAGAGGACCATGTTCGACGACAAATGTATATTTTGACTTCTCTTTTTGAGATTCTTTTCTCACCTCCACCTCTGCTTCGTAATAGCCTTTGCTTCTTAGGCCTTCAAGGATTCGGCTTTTGGCTTCTGCAATGGCCATATCTTCGGGAAGCCTGCCATTCCAAGAGTTCGTCACTTCTTTTTTGATCTTTTGAGATACGGGATCTTTCTTGTAGAGGATGGAGACGGGTTTGTGAGGGGAGATGTTTAGGCTGATTATGGTGTCCCTCTGGTTTTCATAATTGATCACGGGATTTATGACCACATTCAAATGATTATTTTTCTTATAAAAAGCTTCCAGTTTCTGGATGGAACTCAGAAGATCCCCATATTTAAAAGAAGATCCTTTTTTTAGAGAGTGCACATTTTTTTCCAGAATCGGGAGGGGGAAAATTAGATTGCCCTCCAGTTTGACGTCCTTCACGACGGGCTTCTTGACTTGTTCATCCGACGGCGATCGCGATTTGAACATCTGAGAACCAAGAAAAAACCTGTGGCTGATGCTCGAACCGTAGCTGCCATCGTCTTTCCTGAAGGATTGAATAGAAAAATTCCGGTTGAAGTTGTAATCCAACAGCCAAGTCTGTTGCTGGGTGTTACTGACATCAACGGAATAAACGATATCCGTGTTTTTAATCAATCCTTTGCGAAAAGTGAAACGGGCCCCTGGATCTTCTTCTGTTGCAATATTGATCGGCTCGATGGTCACCTCTTCGGCCCGGAGAATATTTTTAATTTTTTTGGCCACCGGCGAAGCAAAAGGGCTGGCAAAGTACTGAATCATTTGATTTCCGATTATGTTTGCAGTATTGGTCTTGAGTTTTTCGATGCCATATCCGGTGATCAACAGCGATGAGAGCTCTATCTGAGATCTGGGAGGTGAGGAACTGAGCGAATAGTTTAAATTTGTGATGGGACCCGTTAGAGTCAGTGTAACGTCCAAATCATCATAATTATGGGTTAACCGTGTATAAGCCACCACGGTCAACCGGCCCTCTAGGGGTTCGGTCCCTAAAAACTCAATCTTGGCCTGCTCGAGCTCATACCTTCGATCCGAAAAGACAGCCTCGCCAACATAACGGTTTGAGACAAAACCGGAGAGTAGGATTTCAGCCAAATTTCCTGTGATCTCAATATTACCAATCATCTCCAGTTGGGCCAGGTTGTTATCGATGATGATGGCATCGACAGTGGAAACGCCTACGTCCAGATTTAGATTGCGAACAAGTGGCGGTAGTTCACTCTTAGGTCGTGCTTTCCAGAAACGAATTCTGTTCAAGAATTCGCTACCGAGGTAGATATTCATGCCGTAATATGCCTGAATAACCTTCACATCTCCTGATAAAAGCCACCCGTTAACCTGATTTTCGAGTAATAAGGCCGCGTTGGCCTGCGCCTGCATACCTTCAGGATAATTCACTTGAACACGATTGAAGGTCATCTCGACTTTTCCGGAATCTATCGTGTAACCGTGATAGGTAAGTATTCCTTTGATGTTGAACGGACCTCCGTTGCTGATCCCCTCGATTGTAGCGATGGTGACCGAGGATTCTTCGAATTGGATGATTCCTTTAATATTGGTCAGTATGACAGGGTAATCAAGCGATTGGAGAAATCCATCTGCTATCTTTCCGCCGCCTTCTATGACCGGATCCGTTGCCGAGCCTGTAAACTTAAGATCAAGAGCAATCCTCCCTCCCAAGATGATGTTTGTAAAGAAGGGGGTCAAAACGGCACTGTCCAACTGAGCCGAAAGCCAGGCATCCATTTTAGGCTTTTCTGCCAGATCAACCCTTCCTGCAGCACGCAGGAAAGAATTTTCTCCAGAAAGGCGGAACTCTTCCAAGTGAAAAGTACCCTCTTCCAGCCTGAACTTTATGTCTTTATCATTTTCTATCCTGAACTGTGATAAGAAGACAGCGAACCGGCTGATCTTTCCCTCTATCTCCATCGTATCCAGAGCAGTATAGTTCCCACGAAGACGCAGGTGACCTTCGAGAATTCCGCCAGATTCTGCGGGGAAATCGCCTGGAACGAGCGTCGCCAGCGGACTTAGGTTCAACCCGGTCAGCGTGATTTGGATGTCATTGTTTTCAAGATTTTCGGCAGAAGATGTTTCTGGAAAAAACTTCCTCAGCAGCGAAGTAAGGGACATTTTTCCTTGGGCAGAAAGGTTTGCCTCATCCAGACTGAACGAGAGCTTCTCGAGATCGAGTTCGTTCTCTTCAATTTTTGCCAAAAAGCCACAATCATGAAGAGAATAAGGAATCATAGGCGAGTTTATCTCTCCCTCTCTCAGTTGGAGGCGGGCCCGCATTCGGGGATGGGTGAGGTTTCCACTGATTTCTCCCTGGAATGTGAATGAGCCGCCGGCCCGACTTTGAGCAATCAACGGCTCGATGAGCTTGAGCTCGATCGTTGCGTTTGCTTGAATCAAGCCCTCTTCTTTTCCTCGCAAGGGGAGCCATCCCGAGAGGTCGATAAAAGTCTCAGGACCAAAGATCTGAAAGTCCAGGATTCGGATTTCCTGGTTTTCGAGTCGGAGCTTGAGGGGCTCTCTGTTTTGGATGGTTATATCCCCATAGTTAAAAAATGCTTTCTCGATGGATAGCTGGGCATTTGAGCCCTCCCAGTCCTTCAAAGGCACTGAAAACACGGCTGAAGTTGTGATTTTTGAAGTTAATTGAGAGGCTAAATCGGTTTCTTTCCTGGGAATCACTCGGAAGATATCCAGTTCAGACGTGGTGAAGTTTCCTCGGACGATATAAGGCTTTCGAAGAAGAAGATGTGCCTGAAGAGAGGTCTGCCAGGCAGGCGTTGACAATCGGGATGTTAACGTCTTCCCATCGGATTCTGCTTCAAGTTGGATATGTTCTAGGTCGGAGTCGTATGCGCGTAGCCCATCCACGGATATCCTGAGAAGGAATTCGGGTTTTTGAATCGTCCCCTGTCCTTCGAGGTGAAGATTTATCTTCCCAGCG
>CAYFXE010000046.1:14915-15582 GCA_964347035.1 uncultured Eubacteriales bacterium
CCGGAGGAAGGTATTTGATGTTAGCTAGTTCGAAGGAACGGCCGGATATGTTTACGACATAGGATTTAGAGGCAAGATCTAATCCCAGCGTTCCTTCCAGAAACCCTTTGCCTCTAACCACATCCAGTTTTGTCAGATGGATATATTGTTGGCTGTATTCTCCCTCTACCTCCACTTGAGAAAAGTCTTCCCTGTCAATCATTAGGTTGGTGATTGTTGCTGCCCATCGGACTGAAGGCTCATGACGTCTCGCCTCGAACCTGGCCTCACCGGAAAGACGACCTTGAACAGAATATTCTAGAGGAAAAAAGACGCTCAATGATGAGAGATCCAGTTCTTTGGCTACGAGTTTAAGCTCGATAGTCTCTCCGAAGGCCAGGCTGTGGGGATCGAATGAAGCATAACCCTGGCCATTGATCTGACCTTGTGCTGAGTTCAAAGCAAAATGGTTAAGGTTGATGCGCTTTTTATCGTACGTCAGTAATCCTTTGAGAGAGGATATTTGGATTTTTCCTGTTGCGATTTCTCTGCCATCTGCTTCCACAGTCATCTTCGGCTCTTCAAGCGTCCCGAGGATGCTGCCTGATAGGGAAATCTGACCGGCGAGATTCAAAGCAGGGAGATCATGTATTTGAAATTAACCTTCACGTAAACTCCAAGCAGCATA
>CAYFXE010000046.1:15592-21751 GCA_964347035.1 uncultured Eubacteriales bacterium
TTGCGGGACTTTATTTTCCTCTTTTATCTCCATGATAAGATTTTCAACTTCCGAAAGGTCATCACTACTCAGCGAAAATGCCCCATCCAGATTTTTGGATTTATCTAGACGAAGATTGATGGAAAGGTGAATTTGATCGAAGGAAAGATAGCTTGGCAAAATTTCCATCTGCCCCTGTGATACGGAAAACTTTATCTTTCCATCGAGATAATGTCTTTTTCCCTGAAGAGACCTGGATAGCGAAGATGAATCAAAAATGATGTCTCCCTCCGCTTCGATAGAGTCCAAGTCCAGTGTTTGCCCTCTGGCCTTGATCTGTCCCTGGGTTTTCGATGAAAAAAGCTGGGGTAGTTTAGGAAAATACCTTCCCAGACTTGCTAGATCGAGCGAATCCCATTCCAGTAATAACGAAGACTCATCTTGCCTGGTTAAATCCATATTCATAGAGGCTCTTAAGTCGCCTTCAGCCAGGGACAGATTTACATCACTTATTGAGAGAGCGTTTTTATTCCCGTTAAGGACGGCCTCGAATCTCTCGATAGGAATACCGTAAAAGGTCGTTTTCTCCCCGTTAATTCTTCCCTTGTAATTCAATTTCTGCGGACTTCCTTTGACTGAGCCCGATACTTCAAGATTTCCCGAAAAGTCTTGGTCAAGATTGAGTTGGGATGGGACTTGATCCAGTTGCATAAAACCTTGCATTTTTAGGGAATACTGAGGGATGGTCTGATAGTCCTGAATCCTAGCAGAGGCTTTTAAGGCCAGAAAATCGGATTCTATCGAGAGCTCGGAAATATCGATCGAATCGTTATCGAATTGGAATTCCACAAGAAGGTTATTCAAGCCAATTTTGTAGGGAGGGGATTCCAATTGACTTTGCTGAGAGAGGATGCGGCCAATATGTGTCTTTTCATTTTTTCTGTACTGTATGTTTGCGGTGATTTTTGAGATAGCTGCCTCGAAAGGATAATCACGATTGTTGTAACTGAGGATACCTTTATCCAGTTGAAAATCGTCAATTCTGATCTCCACCGGCTTTTTCCCAGAGGCTGTCTTTTGTGGGAGTGAGGGAGGTTTCTGATGGCTCGGGCTTATAACAATATGTGGTTCTGAGATTTGTAACTGCTGAATATGCACTTTGGCGGAGAACAGAGAGGAGAAGAGAGTCCTGAAAGAAATATTGAGGAAAAGTCGCTTTGCTGAGAATGATTGGAGAGGAGAAGCTTCTTTTGAGACTGGCTCCAGACGAACCGCATCAAGCGAGACAGCCAAACGCATCATATTGAGATCGATCGATTCCACCTCTAAAGAAAGATTGTAGCGGGATTGAAGATAACGGTCGGCTCTCCTGAGAAGATAAGACTCAAAGGGATGACTTTGGATGATAATGATCCCTGTCAAAATGACGACAAGAACGAGGATGAGGATAATAAACAGGATGCGTTTCTTTCTGCTGCCGAGTAGAAGTTTTGTAAGACCTTTTTTCATTTTGATTTTTTTATCAGCGCCTGTTCAAGAGCTTCATCCTTTAATTATATTCTAACATTTTTAGGGCATGGTGACAGCGGTCGATACCTATCCAAATCTTTCTTTGGCCTCTCCATGAAGGTGGCCTCGACCTCTCAAGGAAATAAAAATCAGGGCTCAAATTATAAGGCTTTTGAGTCTCCGATGGAATATGAAAGGAAGGAATGCCTTAACTGGATCAGAGTGATAGACAGCCTTGTCCTTTATGAAGATTTACTCTTTTTATGTCATTGAATTTTGAAGATGCTCAGCCCATGTGGGTCACCTGAGTATCTATAACATTTGTTGAATGTTTGCTATATGATCTTGAATCTTATCTATAAGAGCAATGGCGGCGTTTTCGCTTTGAGATCCTAATGCTAAAAGAATGTATTCCTCAAATGGTTTGATGAAAATGACCACATCTTTTTCATCATAACACAGAAACGCGCTGTCAACATTTTTAAAGTCTCGATATTTATCTATTTTTCTTAAACTCGCCTTTGCTTCATTGAACCTTTGATTACACTCTGTTTTACTTGAATAGCCAAAGATATAAACTTGATACCCTCTCTCAAAATCTGCCTTCACCGCTTCCTTGAACTTGAAAATGTTTTTCGGTGAGAACATGTAGCAATTATAGAGGCCGATGTTTCCCTTCAGGTATTTAAGGCTCTGCTTTATGATACCGTCCTGGGGCATTAAAGAGACAAGAAAAGGAGTCTCACCTCCGGCCTCCACCTTCGCATCCAGAGCTCTGGCTATCTCTAACAATCCATCGATTGTCTGTTGTTCTTCATCAAATCCGGTGAGAGTTGCCATAAAGTCGTTCTTCCAGAAATTCAGGTAATAATCCTCGATTTGTCCTTCATTCCCTAGTTCCACTTCTTTTCCCCTGGCACTTCTCTTGAAGGTGTAGATCCCATAAGCCCCTTGATCAGTTCTCATCTTGAAGATTTCAAGGGTAATCTCTTTTCCTTCGGGATTCTTATACTCCTGAACGATGACTTCCTCGAAGCCGTACTCGTGATAGATATCGGCTCCTCCATCTATGTAATCATACAGAGTCTCACCTTCATAAAGCTGAGGCGTGTCTCCTCTTTGCCAAAGTCCAGCTTCGCCTGACTGAGGGAGATAGCTAGCTAGACCTTGTTCTAAAAGATTTGTCGGCTCTTGAGAACAAGCTTGAAAGAATAAAATACCTAGACTTAGGAGGATGGTAAATACGCGTGAATTCCGGGCCATTATCTGTCTTTTCCCTTTTCGATGTTATTTTTTTTATGTCAGATTTGAATTTTTTAGATATTTTCTCTTTAAAAATAAAGGGTCCTATGCTTCTACCTCTTTGATTTTAACTTTCATCAGGTCGATCTCGCCCAATCCATGTTCATGTCCCCTCTGAATCATGATGATGTCTTTTCCTCGTAATCCCCAGAGGGTACACGAGTAAGCATCAATGGCCACTCTATCGACTCCGGCCATGATTTTCAGGGGCTTAACCAGCTCGCCAGGTCCGAACGGACCGTTAGTCGTAATCAGCTCAGTCCCGTCTACGATGCAAAGATCTGGTTTGATGATCGTGTTCAGGTCGGCGATACACTGGTCGAGATGTTCGATGTTATCCGGTTCTTTGAATTTGCCGGTGTGGAAGAACAGGTTGTTTCCGTTTAATCCCATCAGGTTTTTCATCGTCCCCGTGAACTTGTTCCCCGCATGGTCCTTGGTGATCGGCATATCGATGAACACATCATGTTCGTAGAATGCCTTCAGGATTTTTGCCTCTTTGAAGGTCTTACCCTTCGGAACGGGAACCACTTTCAAGGCTGTATCATCCTTCTTATCGAAGAGCAATAAATTTGCATCCTCCTCCTCGACGGCATTTGCCAATCCTGTGGCATCCCAACTTTTCTGCGCTAACAAGCTCAGACAGTTGACTTCTTTAGCGCCTGCCTGTTTACACATCCTGATGACAGCACGAACAATCTCCTGCTTTGTATAAGTTCCAGGATTATCCTTCTGACTGTTCGGTAGGATGGCGACTTTGGAATCCTTCATGACGAATTTTTCCATTCCGCCTAAAAGCTCGACCGCTTTCAAGGTGTTGTTTAGATAATCTGTGCCTTTCACCACAGCAATATCAATCTTTTCGTCTCCTGCAGCATGAAGAGTCGCTCCACCGAAGAAGGATATACCTGCTCTCCCTCCGATAGCCGCGGTTAGGCCAATTTTGGCACTTGTTTTAAAAAATTCTCTCCGCCCAATTTTTTTTGCCATGAAATTATCCCTTCATTTTATTGTTTGCGATTCAGCTTATTGATTTGTACTGGCCTTGTAAAGAGATTTCGAGAAATGTCATTATCACGAAGCCTGTGGCCGCCTAAGCGGGATCTGTGAATCCGGTGTCCTCCTGCGTCATCCCGCGAAAGCGAGAATCCAGGATCCTGCTGCGTCATTCCCGTGGAAACAGGAATCCAGTTAAATAAAAAATATTCCTATTCGACAGGGTATCCTGATTCTTTCCATTCCTTCCAGCTTCCTTCGTAAGCGAGAACGTTTGAATACCCGAACTCCATAAATTTCTTGGCGGCGATGATCTTGGCGGGGCAGTCCCTGTCGAGCGAATAAGTTATGATGAGATCATCTCTGTGGAACATGGTCTCCAGCTTTTCTTGATCCATCTCTGAAATCAACAGATGTACGGCCCCGACGATATGTTCTTTCTCATAGTCCGGAGTATCCCTGACATCGACCAGCTTAAATTCCTCTCCCAGGTTAATCTTTTCTCTTAATTCTTCCTTGGTTATTGTTTTTATCATGGACGAACTCTCCATAGGAAGCTCCTTTTTATTCAAGCTATCATACCGCTGAGCATCTGACGGAATAACTTCTTTATATCCTTCTCGAGGCCCTTTTCCTTCTTGATTAATACGGAAATATAGAGGGCGCCGCCTTCGTAAAAAGTGACCCTGGTGAAGGATTTCTCGATTCCTCCGTGGTTTTCCTCGAGGCCGAGCTTTTTCCTGATCCTGTTTTCGATCAAACGGGCAAACCCTTCTTTCCACTCCTGCCAGACCAGGTATTCGTAATCATGGGTGTTCAGCGTTTCTTTGAGGAAGACCCGACAGCGGGCCATACCATCGGCATCCTGAGCAGCGGCTTTTTCCAAGAAAACAGAGTAAATGTCCACGAATCCACTGTCTTCATACGGAAAGGGATGGTTTAATTCCCAACTATAGTCCTCCTCTTCCCAAGCTTTTTGGGCGATACTCAATCGCGACTTTAGATCCTGCTCCCCGTTTTCCATCTGGGCGCAGTGGACAAACTCATGAAAGATCAAGGCATAGCCGGAAAGATCATCGAAGACATCACCCGTAACCACACAGGCTGTTTTGTTGTCATAAAAATCCAGGGGAAAAGCGGCTCTCAAGCCCTGAGGAGCCTCGAACGAAGACGGGGCCGATTTAATAAACTCATACCGGTTTTTGGACCCAGTGATGTCGAAGAGATAAAAAGACCCCTCTTCCAAGATAGCCACGGGATACATCTTTTTGAGAAAAGGGTGGAGACGTCGGATCTTTTTCTGGATGTCAATGATTTTTTGGAGGCTGATATCATATTTTTTGATGATGGCCGCTTCCTGCTGGCTTTGTCCCTTCAGACAGATGCTTAGTGTGAACAAAAAACAGAACATGAATAAAATCCTGCGCATGGTCATCTCTCTAAAATACGGGCGGCGTTGTCGTGGAGGATTTTTCTTTTTGATTCCTCTGTCAACGGAAGACCCTTGATAGTTTCTGCATTAGCGTCGATTGTCTTGACACCCGGCCAATCCGACCCGTAGACGAATTTATCGATGTGCTTCTCCATCTCAGGGAAATAATCCAGGAGTTTTTGGGGTGGGAGACCCGAGATTTCCAAGTAGAGATTGGGATGGATCCGGGAGAGAAAAAACGCTTCCCTGTACCATAGACCCCTTCCACTGTGAGCCATCAGAAGGCACAGGTTCGGAAAATCCGTGGCCACATCGTCCAGGTGAATCGGCTCGGCATACTTGATCTTGGCTCCTTTGAATATGGATGATCCTGTGTGGACCAGCACGGGCAGCTGATGTTCGTCAGCCAAAGCGTAGACAGGAGAAAGTCTTTCCTCGTTCGGGTAGAAGTGGTTATAAGAAGGATAGAGTTTTATGCCTCTGGCCCCCATCTGGATGTATTTTTTGATATCCTTAGCCGGTTGAGGACTGAGTGACGGATTGACAGTACAAAAAGGGATCAAGATGTCTTCATTCTCGCAGAATTCCAGTACATACTCGTTAGTGACCACACCACTCGTTATCGGGCTTATCTCAGGAAGAATAACGGCTCTGTCGATGTCATGGCTTCTGAGATAATCGGCGAATTTTCGAGGATCGATCATCTCCTCGTACCGGTCGTAGTACTCGGATTGAACCTCCTTTTGGTAGGCATGAACCCATTCATGCCAGTTCTCTTTCAGGCCGACATGGATATGAAAATCGATGATTTTCAGATCTGCTATCGGTTTCTTGTTTTCCATCCTAACAGCTAATAACTAATAACAGAGGCAGTGTTCCAAGTCAATGGGGTCAGACTTTGAAAACTTGAGTTATTTTACAGACATGACCTGATGCATCGA
>CAYFXE010000047.1:0-15308 GCA_964347035.1 uncultured Eubacteriales bacterium
TCTATGCGGATTTTGGAAGAAGCGATAGCTCGGTACGGTCTATAGACGTTGACCTGGGTCTCCCTTAGGTAGAGGATATCAGGAAGAGGTTGGCTGAAAGGCCAGTAATTTTCCTGAATACCTTAATTATTCAATATTCTAGACTTAATAGGTTTTTAATGTAAGTTATTGAAAGTAAAGAGATAATGCCGAAGAGGGGACTCGAACCCCTACGAGCATATTCTGCTCACATGGCCCTCAACCATGCGTGTCTACCAAATTCCACCACTTCGGCATTCAAATCTGTGAGGTTGATTTAAATATGCATTTTCGCCTTCGAAGAAGGCCCTGTTAATTCTTATCCCTTTTCTCTTTTTCTGGGCTCTTATCTTCTTTTTTCTGCTCTTCTGCTGGAGGTTTCTTTTCCTCTGGCTCTTTTTTCTGTTCAGCGGCAGCAGGAGTCTTCTCTTCGGGCGGTTTTTTCTGGGTTTCGGTCACAGGCGGAGCTTCCTCGCCTCTTACGACCGATGATGTGCCTTTAGCTGAAAGGATCCACAGCCCCATAGACGTAACCATGAAGAGGATAGCACTGATTGTCGTTGCTTTGGAGAGAATGTTGCCTGCGCCTCGAGGGCCGAAGACCGTTTGGCTTCCTATGCCACCGAAAGCTCCAGCAAGATCTGCAGATTTTCCCGATTGGAGGAGCACGGCGATGATGAGGATAAAACAGACTATGATGTGGACCGTTGTAATGATTGCACTCACTTTTTTTCTCTATAACCTCTTATGGATTCCTTGGCGATCTGGATAAAAGAGTCAGCCTCCAGAGAAGCTCCCCCGACCAGAGCGCCGTTAATATCTTTCTCTGTTAAGAGCGAAAATGTGTTGTCCGGCTTCACCGAACCGCCGTACAGGATTATAGCATAGGAGGCCTTTTCATTTCCATATCTTTCTATGAGCTTTTCTCTGATGAAGCGGTGAACTTCTTCAGCCTGTTCAGGAGTGGCCGTTAGTCCAGTCCCGATGGCCCAGATCGGCTCATAGGCGATGATAATACGAGAAAACTCTTCCTCGCTGAAGCCCTTTAATCCCTCTGTAATCTGGGTTTCGACTTTATTGATGGTTTCTCCCTTTTCTCGCTCTTCGATGGACTCTCCGATACACATAATGGGAAGGAGTTCATGGGCTAAGGCTGCCTTGATTTTTTTGTTGACCGTTTCATCTGTTTCTCCGAAGTATTGACGTCTTTCGGAATGTCCGATCACCACGTACTGGCATCCCGCATCCTTAAGCATCCCAGGGGAGACTTCGCCTGTATAAGCACCCTCATCCTCCCAAAACATGTTTTGGGCGCCAAGCCGGATGCTGCTTCCTTCGATCTCTTTTTTGACTTCACTCAAGGCGGTGAAGGGAGGAATAACCACAAGTTCGGCTTCCTCCAGTTCTGTACTTTCTTCCCGAAGTGCCTTCACCAGATCCACGGCATCGGGAATGGTTTTGTTCATTTTCCAGTTTCCGGCAATAAAAGGTATTTCGTTTGTTACTTTCATTTTACTTCTCCGTTAGAGCTTCGATCCCTGGAAGGGTCTCGTGAGCGATGAATTCCAAAGATGCCCCGCCACCAGTTGAGATATGAGAGATTTTATCGCTTACGCCAGCTTTATACGTAGCAGCGACAGAATCTCCGCCACCCACGATGGAGAGAGCGGAAGTGTTGGCCACGGCCTCCGCGATTTCCATCGTTCCTCGAGAGAACTTCTCGATTTCGAAAACTCCCATCGGGCCGTTCCAGAAGATGGTTTTGGCTTTGGTGATGACATCTGTGTATTCTTCGATGGTCTTGGGACCTATATCTAAAGCCATGAGATTGGGCGGCAGAGGAAAGTCCTCCACAATCTGGGATTCTGCTTCTGGAGTGGCTTCAGCAGCGACAACATGATCTGAAGGGAGATAGACGTTGACCTGTTTTTCTTTGGCTGTCTGATAGGCTTGGAGGGCAAGCTCTTTTTTTTCTTCTTCGACGAGAGAGCAGCCAACATCGTATCCCTGAGACCGGAAAAATGTGTAAGCCATGGCTCCGCCAATAAGAAGATCATCAGCCCGGTTTAGAAGGCTTTCGATGACAGGTATCTTATCCGAGACCTTTGCCCCTCCGAGTATGGCGACATAGGGTTTTTCTGGGGAGTGAATGACTTTTCTCAGATATTCGACTTCTTTCTCGACGAGAAAACCGGCGGCAGATTGCCGGACGAGAGGGGGGATGCCCACAACCGACGCATGGGCCCGATGGCAGGCGCCGAAAGCATCGTTGACATAACAATCGATGCTGATGGCAAGTTTCTGAGAAAACTCAGGATCATTCTCCTTTTCTCCAGGATGAAACCTGAGGTTTTCGAGAAGAAGGACTTTGTCCTCTCTGAGGTCTGCTTTCATACGATCGACCTCGTCCCCGATGACGTCGGGAGCGAGCACAACATCTCTGGAAATGAGTTCGGAAAGTCTCTTTGCGACGGGTTTGAGGCTTAATTCGGGTTTGTATTGTCCCTTGGGACGTCCGAGATGGGAGGCGACGATGAGTCTCGCTTTGTGTTCAGTAAGGAAGTTTATCGTGGGCAGGGCCGCTTTAATCCGAGTGTCATCCCGGATCTCCCTGGCCTCATTCAGGGGGACATTGAAATCTACGCGAAGAAAGACTTTTTTCCCTTCAAGATCTAGATCTTTTAGAGAAAGCATGATCTTGCTCAGCGGGAGATGTACTTGATTAAGTCCTTCATGCGGCAGGAGTAACCCCACTCGTTGTCATACCAGGAGAAGACTTTGACTAAATTGTCATCGGTTATTCGGGTGAACAACCCATCCACGATCGCTGAATGAGGATTGGCCATGAAATCAACAGAGACAAGAGGTTCTTCGGTGTACTGCAGGATTCCTTTCAGGTGGTCATCCGCGGCTTCCTTGAAGGCTCGGTTCACCTCTTCGGCAGTGACATTTTTCTTAAGGAGAGCAACCAAATCCACGACAGAGACATTGGCCGTGGGTACCCTTATGGCTATGCCGTCAATCTTTCCTTGGAGCTCTGGGATGACAATCCCGACAGCCTTGGCCGCACCGGTTGTTGTCGGGATTTGCGAGACGGCCGCCGCCCGAGCCCGACGGAGATCCTTATGGGGTTGGTCGAGTATTTTCTGGTCGTTCGTGTAGGCATGGATTGTGGTCATGAACGCCTTTTCGACACCGATCTCCTGGTGAAGAACCTTGGTGACCGGTGCCAAGCAGTTAGTGGTGCAGGAAGCGTTAGAAATGATGTGGTGTTTCTCTGGATCATAAATATCTTCGTTGACTCCGAGTACGATCGTTACATCAGGATCAGTGGCTGGGGCGGATATGATGACTTTTTCAGCTCCTCCTTGCTCGATATGCTTGAGGGCATCAGGTTTTTTCCGGAACAGGCCGGTGGCTTCGATAACGATACTGATACCCAAATCTCTCCAAGGCAGATTGCCTACGTCTCTCTCGCAAAGAACTTTTATTTTTTTATCATTGACTAGTATTGCATCCTCCGCGTCTTCGACGTCCGCACCGAAGATTCCGAGAACAGAATCATACTTAAGAAGATGAGCTAATGTTTTGGCATCCGTGATATCGTTTACGGCGAGGATATCGATATCAGGATCATCAAAAGAAGCCCGAAAAAAATTCCTGCCTATCCTGCCGAAACCATTGATTCCGACTTTTAGACTCATGATTAACCTCCTTTCTATTCAGTCTCTCTATTAACATAATTGCCTTTTTAAATCAATGAAATAGAGGATATTGTCAACATCTCATTCACCGTGATACGGGCGAAGATGGAAGGCGTCAGCTCCTGTTCGGACTTTGCTCTTATCTCCTTTGGATAGAAACCATGCCCGCTCAGTCCTCACTGGGACTTTCTCACTAACCATGTCTTACTCCTTTATAACAATACTAGCCAGTAAATCTGCGTCACGAATTTTAAGTGCCTAGAAAAATATTGAACGGCATATTAACCGCAAAGGAGGATTGATATTATATATCAAAACAGGAGGAAGACGTACATCGTGGAAGCGCTGATTAGAGCAACACTGAAGTTATCATCGACACCCAGAGGAAGGCATTCCACTACAGTAGCCACAGCAGCTCCTGTGAGGAAGATCGGAATAGGGAAAGATATATAATGGAGGAAAATATACCCAGATAAAAGACAAGCGCTGAAGTGGGCTATGCTTCCTTGTAAAGATTTATCGAAAATTTTTGTTCGACCGAAATGGAGGCCAAAAAATTTACTAAAGAAGTCACCAAAAATAAGGAAAGCCACAGCCAGGATGGCAATTGGTTTCTCAAAAAGAAGAACAGTTAAAAAACTTGCCACGAGGAAGAGAGTGATCGAAGAGAATTTTTTGTATTCCTTTGATTTGTACAGTCTTTTGATTTTCTCGAAGAAGAAGATGTTGATTTTCTTGGAGAAGAGACGCAGTAAGTCGAGCGACAAAAAGAGAAGCACGATAACCCCGATGAGCGTGAGGGTATCCTTTTTATCACTGTGCATGTAGTTGATGATCAGGAGCACAGCAGCTGGCCTCAGGAAGAGTCGCCAATTGATTTCTTTCTTTATTTCTCCGGATAAGGACGGCAAAAGATGTTCCTGTCGGATATTCAGGATGTTGATGAACAGGATGTAGGCGATAACGGTGAGAATCAAGATTTGATAAATCTGGTGGGGTGAGAAGACAAGGATAAAGATCCCCAGAGTCGGTTGGATCACGAGGCCAATTATTTCGCCCCTCCTCGCAATAAAAACGAAACACCCAACACAGAAGGCAAGAAAAATAAGGGATTCCCAAGGAAGCCAGGCGTTTTTATAGAAGAGGATGAGATAGTAAACCATTATCGAGGTGGCAATGGCCACACCCTGGCCACCCCTGAAGTTCAAATAGAAAGGAAAGCAATGACCGACAATAGCAGCAAAACCAACCAGGTGCATGAAGAGGGGAGAGGCTCCCAGGAGATGAACAAGATACATGGCCAACAAGCCCTTCGAGAGGTCGATGAGTCCGGTGATGACCGCTGGCCAAAGGCCCAAAACTTTGTAGGTGTTCACCGTTCCTGCGTTCTGGGTGCCGTGTTCACGGATATCGATCTTCTTCAGAATTTTTCCCAGTATGTAGGAGGGAGAAATCGATCCGATCAGGTAGCCTATTAAGATGATTGAAAACTTAACCAGAAAATTCATGGAGGCTCCGAAGCATGAGAATCTTATAAATAAGAGCTGGCGATGTCAACTTTGTCATTCCCGTGAATGTGGGTAGAGGGAATCCATCTTCCTCTGTCATTCCTGCGGAAGCAGGAATCCAGTCCTATCTGGATGCAAATCTTAATTATCCCTGGATTCCTGCTTACGCAGGAATGACACTATTTATTACTCTGGTCACCCGCTACTGCTACCTGCTTACCGGGGCACAGGTTCCGCAGGAATGACACAAAAAATACAATAGGTATTTGTCAACTAAAAGAGGAAGAAATTAGAAAAACATCTAAATCCTTACTTTTTTATGGTAAAATTTCTGTAATCTTCGCATCGTCTTAAAGGAGTTCTGATGAAAGTCCTTACATCTCGCCAGATGAAAGAAATTGACAGGAAAGCCATCAAGGAAATCGGAATCATCGGTCCCATCCTGATGGAGAATGCCGGAATTCAGATATTCCAGGCGATCATGGAGAGATTCCCGGAGATCCAGAAAGAGAGGATCACAATCATCGCTGGTAAAGGAAACAACGGGGGCGATGGCCTGGTCGTGGCTCGCCACCTTTTGAATCGGGGATGCAATCCCAAAGTGCTTCTCCTGGGGCAAACATGCGATGTGAAGGGAGATGCCGGCCTGAATCTGGGGATTGCAGAGAAGATAGGAGTTAACATAGTCAATGTTCCCACTATTAAGGATTGGAAGAGAAAAAGAAAAGATCTCTTCGGGGCGACACTCGCTGTTGACGCCATTTTCGGAACAGGCCTGATCAAGCCAGCCGCGGGAATTTACTCGACGGTCATCGAGGATATTAACAAAGCCAAGGCTTTTAAGATAGCTATCGATATTCCCTCAGGGCTTTCATCGGATACTTTCCGAATCATCGGACCCTGCGTGAAAGCGGATTTAACCGTGACCTTAGCTGCACCCAAGATTGCCCATATTTTCCCCCCGGCTGAAGAGTATGTCGGGGAATTGGTTGTGGCTGACATCGGGATACCTGATTTCCTGTTCAAAAACGAGAATTTGAAACTCGAGCTCGTCGAGGAACAGAGGATTTTGCCCTGCTTTGCCTCAAGGAAGAAGGATTCCCATAAAGGGACCTATGGACACCTTTTTATCCTTTCCGGGTCGATCGGCAAGACGGGAGCTGCGGCTATGGCCGCCAAGGCAGCCCTGAAAATGGGCGCAGGCTTGGTGACGGTCGGGACTCCGAAGAGTTGCCTCCCCATCATCGCTCGATCCATGGTTGAGTTGATGACCGAGCCGCTTCCAGAAACTGACAAAGGCACCCTCTCTTCAGAGGCTTTAGAGAGAATTCTTGAACTCCTCGAAGGGAAGGACGCCCTGATGATCGGTCCCGGGATATCCACCCATCCTTCTACGGCTGAGCTTGTCCTTTCTCTCATACCAAAAGTTCGAGTGCCGATGATGATCGACGCTGATGCCTTGAATATATTGGCCTCCAAGCCCCAGCTTCTGAAATCCTTACGTCAGCCAGTGGTCCTGACACCCCATCCCGGAGAATTTGCCCGCCTCCTTCGACGTTCCACAAAAGAGATCGTAAAGAATAAGCTTGTGATGACTCCCCGATTTGCTCAGGAATACGGAGTTTACCTGGTCCTGAAGGGATACAGGACTCTGACCGTGAGTCCAGAGGGAGCCGTCTACATCAACCCCACCGGAAATCCTGGGATGGCCACAGCTGGAGTAGGGGATGTCCTGAGTGGGATGATCGCCTCGATGATGATCCAAGAGAAAGACCTTCTTAAAGCCATATTGGCGGCGGTGTATGTCCATGGATTAAGCGGGGATATCGGAGTCGAGAAATGGGGCGAGAGAGCCCTCACTGCCGGGAATCTGATAACACATCTTCCCTCTGCCCTGAAGAGTCTGAGTTAAAACCCCGGTTTAACGGATTCTCGTTAAGGAAGAACAAGATCCCATTCAAGCCTGTTTCGAAAAGAAGATGAAAAAAAACAAAATCACCAAGCCTCACATCCTGCAAAAATCGGAGGAATATATCACCCACTCGGAAGAAGAGACGATCAGTCTAGCCAAAGATCTGGCCAAGGATTTTGAAGGAACTGAGGTTGTCCTCCTTGAGGGTGAATTAGGAGCAGGGAAGACTGTTTTCGCCAAAGGAATTGCGGCTGGACTGGGATTACGAGACGTTCACCAGGTTTGCAGCCCTTCCTTTATTCTCATCAATATCTATCAGGCTAGATATCCCATCTATCACATAGACCTTTATCGGCTGGGCGAAGAGAAGGAAATCTTGGATATTGGCTGGGAGGACTACCTCGGGCAGGGAGTGATCATCGTCGAGTGGGCCGAGAAGATCAAATTTCATCTTAAAGCGATTCGAGTGATACTGAAGATAGAAAATGGAGAGAAAAGAAAAATCAGAATCATCTATTAAAGAATTTTCCTCTCTTTTTTTTCTCGGAATGAACCCTGGTTTGGGGTCATAAACCTGACAATTCAAGAACGTCTCTTAAGACTTTCTTCGTGGATGTCAGATAAAAAGGGCCGACGTCCAAATAATCGGCTCTCTGCTATTCTGCCTTTAATGCTTCCTCCCCGGCGTTTAGAGAGATTCCAGTGATTTTTTCCAGAGCGAGTATTTTCCGCTGAGCTTTCCGGAACCAAGAAGAATATCAGAATGGATTGAAATAATCGGGTGGTTTAGGTATAAATTTGAATGAGAAATCGAGGCACAGGAGAAATTTGAATGAGATTAATCAACGACATCATTCAGTTTATTTTGGGGAATGTCTACTTGAAATTTTTGTTGATACTACTTGTTACCTTTATTATTGCTTTCGTAGTCAAAATTATCATTAAGAAAATATTAAAGCCTCTGGCTCTCAAGACCAAGACCAAGATTGACGACTTGATCATCAAGAGCATATCTTCGATCATTTTTTACATCATCCTCGCAGTGGGCATTAAGATTGGCCTGGATACTTTTGAATTCAAGACACGGATTTACAATAATCTGATAGAGTCTCTGCTCATCCTGCTGATCGCCATCCTGCTCATCAGGATTATCCATAATTTTGCAGTTCATTGGATAGAAGATTGGGCAGTCAGAACAGAATCAACAGCGGACGACAGGATGATTCCGTTGATCGAGAAGATCTTAAAGGCCATCGTCATAATTTTGGCCATAATTTTCATTTTTAGTGCCTGGGATGTCAACATAAGTCCACTCCTGGCAACGGCAGGGATTGCCGGTTTAGCTGTCGGCCTGGCTGTGAAGGATTCCTTGGCCAACATACTTGGAGGGCTTCAGCTTGTCTTAGATAAAACTTTCAAAGTTGGCGATAAAGTTCAATTGGAATCAGGAGAGCTGGGGGTGATCCTGGATATCGGGCTCAGAACAACAAAGTTAAAAACCTACGACAACGAGGTTATTTACATACCCAACGGTAATCTGGCCAACGCGAAAGTCAAGAATTTAACAGTCCCTGATCTTTCCATTCGCGCAAATGTCAATTTCGGCGTGGAATACGGCTCGGATCCAGAAAAAGTACGGCAAGTTGTCATGGAAGCCATCAAAGACATAGACACAGTCCTTGAAGAACCAGAGCCACTGGTTCAGTTTTTAAAAATGTCTGATTTTTCCCTGGATTTTGTGGCCAGAGCATGGGTGGCGGAATACACTCAGGCCTATTCGACTTCCGTTAAGATGACAGAGGCCATATACAACGCTCTGAACAAAGCTAAAATCGGGATTCCGTTTCCGACCAGGACTATTTATACCAAACCCATGGATTGAAGAGAGGGAAGGAAAGATTATCGGCTATTTAATAGCGATGGCTGAAATTTCGATTTTGGCATTCCGTGCCAGCTTAGCCACTTGAACAGTAGCCCGGGTTGGAGGATCCACAGGGAACATCTTCCGGAAAACCGTGTTGAATTCGCCGAATTCTTCGAAGTCTGAAATATAAACGGTCGTCTTTACCACATGAGAGAGATCCATTCCGGCTTTTTTCAACAGGATTTCGATGTTCTTGATGATGCGTTCTGCTTGTTGGGCCATGGTTCCTTCCTGGAATTTTCTAGTCAACGGATCGACCGCCAACTGCCCCGAGATAAAAAGCGCATCCTGGATGAGGATGGCGGGACTGAAAGGGAGATCTGTTGGTTTTTCGGTTAGGAAGAGTATTTTCTTGGCTGGGTTTTTCTTCTGAGAAAGAGAATATATAGTCATGAGACAAAGAAGGGCTACGGGTACGATAAGAAAAAGCGCTAAAATCTTTCTATTCATCTGGCCTCCTTTTATGATTGATGTTTTATGCAGGCAGTTTAGCAGAATCATTCAATCGTTGACAACTGAATCAGTAACGCAGTGATTCAGTGACCCAGTGACTCAGGAATGCTCAGTCAGGCTTCGCTCGGGGTCAGGCTTCGCTATCTTGTTGGGCCCTTAACTAAATGCTTTGTCCTTCATACATTCTTCGCGATGAAGCCTGACCCCAGCTTACGGAGTCTCGGAATAACTGTTTATATTGACAAGGTTTTTTTTTTATTCTTAAATTAGAGCAGTCCATTGAAGAGGTTGTCACGATGATCACTCGTGTCAAGGAAAAAATCTGTGAAGTCAAGGATTTCCCAAAGCCCGGTATAGGTTTCAAGGACATCACGCCTCTCATAGAGGATTCCGATTGTTTTAACTATGTGATCGACCAGCTCGCCACATGGGGAGAAAAGAAAAAACCAGAAATCATTGCAGGAATCGAGTCGAGGGGTTTTCTGTTCGCTGCTCCCGTCGCCCATCAACTCAAACTGGGAGTGGCCGTTATCCGCAAGAAAGGTAAACTGCCTCGCAAGACGGTCACTGTCAGAGCCCCGAATGAGTATGCCCTGGAGTATTTTGAGATGCACACAGACAGCATTCACCCCTCTCAAAGGGTGCTCATCGTCGATGACCTGATCGCTACCGGTTCCTCCTCGATTAGTGCCATCGATCTGGTGAAAAAATTGGGGGGTCAGGTTGTTGGCTTTGCCTCTGTGGTTGAGCTTGTTTTCTTGAAGGGACTGGAATCCATACAGAAAGCACATCCAGACGTAGACATTCTCTCTCTGATCCAGTTTAAGAAATAGAATAATTGAAAAAAATGATGAGGTTCATCAACCGTATCTTCAAGCTCGAGGAACATAAGACATCATTCCGCGTAGAGATGGTGGGCGGAATCACCACCTTCATGACCATGTCCTACGTCATCTTCGTCCATCCAGCGATCCTGGCTGAGGCGGGGATGGATAGGGGGGCAGTCATGTTTGCTACCTGCATTTCTGCCGCCCTGGCCACCCTTCTTATGGGGCTCTATGCCAATTACCCGATCGCTCTGGCGCCGGCCATGGCCCACAACGTGTATTTTGCCGTCATCGTATGTGGAACAATGGGCTATTCCTGGCAGGTGGCTTTGGGAGCCGTGTTCATCTCAGGTATGATATTCATCATTCTTTCCGTTTTCGGAGTCTGGGAAAGTCTCGTGGCTTCTGTTCCCGATTCATTGAAACACGCCATCGCGGTCGGAATCGGGCTGTTCATCGCCCTCCTTGGATTGGAATACGGGGGTCTGGTTGTTGATGCTCCAGGTGTTTATCTCGGCCTCGGTGATTTAACGAGTAAACCCGTCGTCTTGGTCCTGTTCGGGGTGGTCCTGATTTCTGTCCTGATGGCCTTAAGAGTCCATGGAGCTATCCTGATCGGTATTCTGGCGACCGCGCTGCTGGGAGTTCCACTCGGTGTCGTTAAATACCATGGCATCATCGCTCCTCCTCCAAGTGTCACACCGACGCTTTTCCAACTGGACATCTTAGGCGCCCTTAACACTGGTTTAATCACGGTGGTCTTTGTCTTCTTCTTCCTCGATCTCTTCGACACCATGGGGACCTTGATCGGGGTAAGCGCCCCAGCCGGATTTTTAAGGAAGGGGAAACTCCCGCGGGCGAACAAAGCCATGTTCTCCGATGCCATCGGCACTGTTGGTGGATCACTCTTGGGAACATCCACTGTTACCAGTTACATCGAAAGTGCAACAGGTATTTCTCAAGGAGCCAGGACAGGACTGGCCAACATCTTTACAGCAGTCCTTTTCTTGGTGGCTCTTTTTTTCAGCCCCCTAGCTGCCATGATCGGCGGCGAGTATATCCATAACGGACTGGCTCTCAAGCCTGTTGTTGCTCCACCGCTCATCATCGTCGGCTACCTGATGATGAAGTGTGTGACACTCATCAATTGGGAGGATTTGGCTGAGGCTATCCCGGCTTTTCTGACGATTGCCATCATCCCCTTGACCTTAAGTATCACCGAGGGGATTGCTTTCGGATTTATTTCTTACTCACTCTTGAAGCTTGTAACAGGAAAAGGTAAAAAGGTAAACTGGCTGATCTACCTTTTTTCTGTCCTTTTTATCATTCGTTATCTGGTTCAATAATAACTGTGTCCTGGCATCTATCATCCTTCGCACTGAGTCTGAGGAGTGCGAATCCTGACAGATGTCGAGAGGATTGAGAAAGCGATAATTTATATTCATAAGGATGAGGAAATGAAATCAATTAGACATAACTCCACTACGTTCATTCTTTTCATTTTCATTTTGATGCTGATTGGGGCATCCTATTGTCGGAAAGCTGCCGACGAACCTCGATTGGCTTTTGGCCCCTCGGAAACCAGATGGGTGAAAAAAGTCCTGTCGAAGATGTCTTTGGCGGAGAAGGTCGGTCAACTGATAGCCATTCCATACACAGGAAGCTTTTTTAACAGGGACAGCGAGGAGATGGAGAGACTGGAACATCTCATCGTGAACAGGAAAGTCGGGGGAATGATCCTCTACGGAGGAGATGTTTATGAAACGGCATTCTTAACAAATGTTTGTCAAAGATGGGCTGAGATTCCTCTGTTGATCGCATCGGATTTAGAGCGGGGCCTCGGCAACCAGATCCAGGGGACGACTCAATTTCCGCCTTTGATGGCTTTGGGAGCGATAGGGTCTGAGGACCATATCTACCGTATAGGTCAAATCACAGCCCGGGAGGCCAGAGCCATCGGCATCCATCTGACTTATGCACCGGTGGTTGATGTCAACATCAACCCGGAGAATCCGATTATCAACGTCCGGTCCTTCGGAGAGGATCCTGAATACGTCAGTCGCTTGGCTGCCCCCTTCATCAGGGGGTGTCAGGACCACGGATTGCTGACGACGGCTAAGCATTTTCCGGGGCATGGAGATACAGATTTAGATTCCCATCTCGAGCTTCCATCGGTCACCGGAGACCTCGAGCGACTTCAGAGAGTCGAACTCTATCCTTTCCGGAAGGCGATCGAAGCTGGCGTTTCGGTCATCATGACAGCTCATATTGTTTTTCCTGCCCTCGATTCCACTCCCGATCTCCCGGCCACTCTTTCTCCAAACATCGTCACCAAACTTCTCCGGAAGGAACTAGGTTTTGAGGGATTGATTGTCACCGATGCCATGACCATGGACGGCATCACGAAGCTTTATGCTCCTGAAGAAGCGGCGGTTAAAGCTCTCCAGGCCGGAGTGGACATGATCCTTAAAACACCTGCCGAAGAGGAAGTCATCGAGGCTCTCATCCAGGCCGTGCAACGAGGAGAGATTCCAGAAGAAAAGATAGATGCCTCAGTCAGGAGAATTCTGGAAGCCAAAGCGAGGCTCGGCCTCCACAAAAAAAGGCTGGTGGATATCGAAGTCCTGGATGAAATCTTAGCTTCCGAGTCTCATATGCGACTGGCAGAACAGATGTTCGAGAACGCCATCACTTTGGTAAAAAACGATGATCAAGTTCTTCCCCTGAACGATCCTGAAAAGAAGATAGCTGTCTTCTCCTTGAGCAGCGATCCAGGAGGGTATTATACTGGTAGAACTTTTATTCAGGAGGTAGAGGAAAGATCCTCTGACCTCATCTCGTTTTATGCTGAAGCCTTCACAGGAGAAGAGTTTCTTCGCCAAGGAATGGAGCAGGCCAAGGATGCTGATATCATCGTCTTCACTCTTTTCTCTGCCCGTCAGGCCCGGAAGGGAAGCGTTGATCTCAGCCTGAACCATATTCAGATGGTTCAAGAAGCTTCAAAAGGTGATGCCCCGGTCGTGGTTATATCTTTCGGCAGCCCCTATTTCTTGAAACATTTTCCTCAAGTTGATGTTTATGTGTGTGTTTACAGGTGGACGCAGGAAGCACAAATCGCAGCAGTGAAGGCTCTTTTTGGAGATATAGAGATTATGGGGCGATTACCGGTTTCTCTCCCGGGTCTGTATCCACTCGGACATGGCTTAAACTTGCTCAAAAAGGATGACTGAAAAGGGAAATGGATAACAAATGATGATGTTTCTCAATCACTTATGGAAGCATCTCAAAAACCATTATCCATACTTCATTTGTTCTCGTGTCATGGAATTGGAGATGTTTACATCACTGTTACAGAGAGATAAATGATCTCTGGAGGTAAAGATGAACCGTAGAGATTTTTTCAAGTTAGGAATGGGGGTTGCTGTCGGCGGAACACTTGTCTCAGATGTAGAAAAACCAGCCTCTTCCTCAATAGCCAAAGGTCATGGCCATCCATGGTGGGTTAAAACGATAAATAAAACGAAACTCGATATTGATGACAGTGTGTACTCATGTTTTGAGGCTAAAAAGAATGTCTTTGGTTCTTTCGTCGCGTACTATGGATCAGAGAATGCGAGAGCGCTGCGAAAAAGAAGCCAGGAAAAGTGGCAAAAGTACTTCCAGGAAAAGCGCCCCGGATACAGGCTTGAAGACCGAGCCTTGGCTGATGCGGCCTGGGTCATCTCCAGATTAGGAGGTCTTAATAGAGGTACCCGGTCCTGGATCAGCAAGTTTGCGATACCACCAGAGAGGCGTGAGGTCGAGCGGTATCAGGCGAGTCCGGAAGAAGCGGCTCGATTGGTGAAAGCGGCAGCCCGCTATTTTGGGGCAGCCAAAACAGGAATCACGGTTCTAGACCGCAGGCACATCAATGCGGTCGAAAGAGACAAAAGGATTGTCTTCGAGGTGGTGGATGAACCTTATGGAGATGACGAGAAACTTGTGATCCCGGATAAATGCCGGTTCGCCATTGCCATGGCTGTTCAGATGTCTCTCGATAATATTCAATGCTCCCCCACGGCCGTAAGCAGCGCAGGCTCATCCATGGGGTACAGCCGGTGTGAGTTCCTGGTGGCCGGGTTAGCAGAATTCTTAAGAGGTTTGGGTTATGTCGCCATTCCCAGCGTGAATGACCTGGGTTCGAGTGTGGCCATCGCCTACGATGCCGGAGTGGGAGAGATGGCCAGGACGAACCGCCTGATCACTCCCGAATACGGCCCCACGGTGCGCCTCTGTAAAGTTATCACCGACCTGCCGCTGGCTACCGACAAACCCGTCGACTTTGGCCTCCTCGAATTCTGTAAGGTCTGCAAGCGCTGTGCCGAGGCTTGTCCTTCTGGGTGCCTCTCGTTTGATGATGAGCCGAGTTTTGAAGTGAGAGGCGAATGGAATAATCCTGGTCATCAAACCTGGTTCGAGGATGCGCCCCAATGTCTGGCCTATTGGCAGGAATCCACCTCTGGGTGCAGCACATGTATTGCTGTTTGTCCCTGGGCGAAAAAGGATAAAACTCTTATCCATGAGATTGTCAAGGCCTCGAGTGCTAAAATCCCTGTGCTTGATGGTCTGTTTACCTATATGGACAGCGCCTTTGGGTACGGTAGACAGAAGAGTGCAGAGAGGTGGTGGCATCTGGACCTTCCTGAATACGGCATCGACACAACCCAGGGAAAAGGATAGAACATGGAAGCCAAAGAGACATATCACTTTCTCAAAATCAGAAAAAGACCTTGGTATAGATGGTTCTTGAGACTCGTTTGGCTGGTCTGGGTCATATTCTGGGCTGAAGTGGCCTGGGGATCATGGAAGGAGCTTGAAACGAGGGCTTTTCTCATCGCCCTTGTCATTTTTGTGGCCAGCCTCATCGTCGGGATTCTGCTCTGGATTTGGGGATACCTAAGGTTTAGAAAAACTCGATCATAG
>CAYFXE010000047.1:15318-18166 GCA_964347035.1 uncultured Eubacteriales bacterium
ACTTGAGTTTTTTCGATTTATTAGGTCATGGATGTAAAAAAACTCAAGTTTTTAAAGTCTGACCCCAGTTTTGAGAATCTTTGTTTGTTTCCTTATTGAAACAATTTCGGGAAGAAAATCAGGAAAAGTATTAAGCCGATAGCATACACCGCCAAAATCCCATAACTCACCTTCCAAAATCTTTTCTCTTGGGGAATTTTCACGCGATATCGGCTCTGGAAGTCAGGTTGGAGGAAAAAACTTCCCAGAAAAACAGTGGCGATGGTCAAGATGAATCCGATGGCATTCCACCAAAGCCAGGAGACAGAGGAGACAAACAGCCATAGGAAGAGGTTGAAGGTTACGCCCAAGCTAAGACCGGTAATAGCAGCCATGGGCTTTGCTTTTTTATAGATAATGCCGGCAAGAAATACAGCGAAGACAGGTCCGTAGAAGGCTGAGCCGATCTTGTTTATGGATTCGATGATGGTCGGAGAAATATTCCCCACAAAAAAGGCAAAGGTGATGCAAAAGGCTCCCCATAATAAGGTGAAGAGTTTGGACAGCTTGATCTCCTTGTCTGGCTCAATCTTCTTTTTGCGTATCTTTTTATAGATATCCTCCACAGTGGCGGCACTCAGAGAATTTATGGAGGAATCCAGGGAGGACATGGCTGCGGCCATGATAGCGATGAATATCAGGCCCACCACCCCAACTGGCATCATTTCCATTATGAAGAGGGGAAGAAGATAATCGTAGTTTCCTTCAGGAATTTTAGCCAGGAAACCGGAATTCTGGGCCACAAAAGTTCCCAGGATGAGGCCTACTGTGCAGTAGGCAAGTACGAGAGGGAAACGAAACAGACCGTTGAAAAGAAGGCTCAATTTACAATCTTTCAGGCTCCTGGCTGAGAGCTCTCTTTGGACTTGACTCTGATCGCATCCATAGTAAGAGGCGTAAAGGAAGAATCCTCCCAGGAAGAGAGGCCAGAACCCGAAATCATTGTTATCTCCGAGACCATGGGCCGAAAAATCGAGGGCTCGGAATCTTGCTGGATCGAGCCACTGGGATAGGGATTGCCAGCCTCCGATCAGATGCAGACCCACCACCCCTACGATGATTATCCCTCCGATGATGACGATCATCTGGATGGTGTCCGAGACTATGTCGACTTGGATCCCGCCGAAAAGCTCATAGATCACGGCCACGACTCCGATGAGGAGGATGGTCAAAGAAAGAGGCACCCGCAGAACGACAGAGAGGACGATCGCTGCTGCATAGACCGCCACTCCAGTCGCCATGCCTCGACTCACTTGGAAGATCAGGCTCATCACAACTCTGGTTCTGACATCAAAACGCCGCTCTAAAAACTCGAAGACACTTATGATTTTCAGGGAATGGAAAACGGGAAAAAGAAAAGCCATGAGAAGGATCATGGCCAGGGGTACGGCCAGTTCATAACCCAGCCAGATCATCCCTCCTCCGGGGCGGAGGGCAACAAAGGCGGGGGCTGATATAAAGGAGATGGCTCCGAGCTGGGTGGCCATGGTCGAGAATCCGATCGGAAGCCAGGGGAGCTTTCGTCCCGCTAGATAATAATCCTCGGCTGATCTTTGCCTGAGACCCAGCCACCAGCCGAGGAGGATGAGTCCGCTCGAATAACAGAGGATGATGGCCCAATCAAGGAGGGACATGGGATGAATTTATATAGATGTTGAGCTTCTCTCTACCCAATTTTCGATGAGATAGGGCTTATGTTTTTCGAATTCAAGGGAAATATTCTCGATTTCCTCCTCGGCTTCTTGATTGCTCATGTCTTTTGTCTTCTTCACAAAAGAAGCCACAAATCCATAATACAGGGGAATCATAGACTCAAGGACGAGGGGAAGGCTCATCTCAATGAAGGTGTGTCTGAAGCGATGGTTGAACAAAATGTAGTCGTAGATGCTCTTCACCCAGAGTTCGTTGGGGAAATGAAATTCTTTCCTGGAGAGAGGGAGCACTCTCTGGAGAGCTTGATAGGTCTCTTGACTCAAGATTTCCTCCCAGAAACAGTTGAACTTTTTCATTCCTTTGTGGAGGTAATGGATGAGTTCTCCGTAATCTTGAGGGACCTCTTCGGGAATAACGCGTGCCTGGAAGCCATAAGTGGGTAAATCTTTACTCTTTTTGATTTTTTCCCAGACCGAATGATTTTCTTCGATAAGAGAGAAAATGGTCCCGATGACTTGTTTGAACATCGGAGCGAGAGTCTGAACACTCTTGGGATTATGGATCTTTGCGCCGAGAAATGACTGGCATATTTTAAAACTATTTGCCAGGGCAACAGTCGTCATCCAGACATCGATACCGTAATAGGCTACGTCTGTATCCCAAATATCTCTTTGGACATACTGGTCGAGAACCTTTTTCGAAAAACCGAATTCTCCCCCTATGGGTTGACGGATCCTTTGGCCGTAAAGAGCTCTTGTCAGAGGATAGATGAGGGTGTTGGTTATTGTCCCGTCGTATTTATGACGGGAATAAAGCGGAGCGACATAATCGTATTCCTTGAAGAAGATCGGTCCGGCCAAGAGCTGTACCCATTCTGGAGTGATCGAGCGTAGGTCAGAGTCGACGACCACAACAGCCTTGGCTTTCAACTCATAGGCGATATCGAATATTCGCCTGAAAGCCTTACCCTTCCCGGGTGTACCGCGAAATGTTGTCACCATCTCTGATATCGGGGTATGAAGGCTTCGGGTGAAGGGGTGTCGTTCATGGGCAATCAGGATTGTCTCAAGTTCTTGGTAATCGGCCATGCTGTTTCGGACGATTTTCCTCGTGTCGTCGGTGGATCCGCAATCAGAGTTGACGATAACACTCTTGT
>CAYFXE010000047.1:18176-21477 GCA_964347035.1 uncultured Eubacteriales bacterium
GTTTGTGGGGAAGTATTTTGTTAATCCCAGGCGGACAGCCTTTAAGACGTGACCGATTGTTTTTTCTGCGTTGAAACTGGGGATGCCGACGACGATGTCGGCCTTTTTGATCTTCTCGACGTGTTCGAGTATTTTCGGAGTCAGAATGGACTTTCTGTTCATCAGTGTTTAAGGGTTTCTATTATCATAAATCGTTTTATATTGTAAAGAGAAATTGAAAATCTGGTCAATCCTCTCTAGTGGGGATATAGGGGATGATTTTTTTTCATATTTATTGCCGCGAAGGATGAAAGGTGTGTCCCTCACCCCAATGAATTGTCGATGATCTTTCGGCCTACCAAAATCTTAACCGCTCACTTCTTTTTTTCCTGTTGAACATAATATACAGCAGGAAAATCAAGTCGTTTGACATAACAGAGAATTTTTTTTATCCTTACGTCAAAGGAATCCTATCAGAGTCGTTTTAATGGCGGGCAGAGTCTCCTCCTAGGGAGGGTATGATGTCTGATTTCTTCCAAAACGGAGTGATAACGACTTTTCATAGACTAGGAAAGCTGAACCTCAAAAAACTAGAAGAAGAGCTCAAGGAGTTCTCCCGGATTAGACCTGTCGCTCTTGTCTTGCCTTCCCTCTACCGAGAATACTCGAGCGGTGCTCTCCCTTCGATCATGAAAGAATTAAAAAAAGCGACTTACGTTAATCAGACCGTTCTTTGTCTGGAAAGATCCAATAGAGATCAGTTTGATGAGGTCAGGGCGCATTTTTCTGACCATAAAAAGCTTATCGTCATCTGGAATGACGGGCCCCGGATGAAAAATCTTTACCAGCTCCTCCTCGAGAATAATCTTTCACCGGGAACAGAGGGAAAGGGACGGGCTGTCTGGATCTCACTCGGCTATGTCCTGGCCAAAGGGAAAAGTCAGGTTATTGCCACTCATGACTGTGATATCGTTAACTACAGTCGCTCTCTCCTTGCCCGTCTTTGCTATCCAGTGGCCTCACCTCATTCTGAGTATGAGTTCTGCAAAGGGTATTACAGTCGAGTCTCAGACAGGATGTTCGGTCGAGCCACCCGGCTTTTTTTCACACCTTTTATCCGCGCCCTAGAAAAGATGTTAGGTTATCTTCCCTTCCTAGTCTACATGGACAGTTTTCGGTATGCTTTATCCGGCGAGATTTCGATGCGTCGTGATTTAGCGTTGACCTTGAGAATTCCCGATGACTGGGGCTTGGAAGTGGCGACCCTGGCCGAGGTATACCGGAATATGGCCTTGAACAGGATCTGTCAGGTGGATATTGCGGATACATATGAACACAAACATCAGGAATTGATCCCCGGTGATCCAGAGAGAGGGATCCTGAAGATGATCGTCGATATCGCCAAATCCATTTTTCGCACGCTGGCCACGGAGGGAGTTCAGTTTTCAGAAGGATTTTTTAAGACTTTGAGCAACATCTATCTAAAGATAGCTCAGGAAACGGTCGTTCGCTACGAGAATGATGCGGCCATCAACCATCTGGTTTTTGACCGGCATGATGAATCCCTGTGTGTGGAGGAGTTCGCCGAGGGCATCAAGAAAGCGGGAGCTGTCTTCTGGCAGAATCCATCAGAGACCATGCGAATTCCCAGCTGGCACAGGGTGATCGCAGCCCTCCCTGATTTTTTTGAATTATTACAAGAGGCTGTCGAAGAAGACAACCAGTGAGGGGACGTTCCCCTAAGTACCATCCTTTAACTCATTTACCTTGTTCCCTTTCGCAGACATTTCCATAACCGCGTCCGCTCAGCCCTCACAGAGAAAATTGACATTTCTGTCCGTCATGATTACTATAGAGGTGGCGATTTTAAAGGGGATGGAACAGGGGAGGATTTGAGCGATCATGATATTCCCCAAGAAGACATTATTTTTAGCTCTTATCGCTATCATCGTTTGCCTAGTAGTCTTTTTCCTGTTCATCAAGAAAACTCCTGAAGACTCTGAGGATCTACTCTCAGAAAGCCCTGAGTCGGCCGTTGAGTCGGATTTGCCCCTCCCTGTGAAAGTAACACCAGCAATAAGAAGTGATCTGATCATTAAGCTGAGAGCTCCTGGGGAGGCAGTAACGAACAAGAAGATTGTCATGAAATCTGAAATCGCTGGAGTCGTCAAGACTTTGAACGTCGAAGAGGGAAAGCATGTCAAGACAGGGGAGCTTCTGGTCGAGCTGGATGATAGAGAGTACAGGTTGGAGTTGGAAAGAGCAGAGGCGTCCCGCTTGAAGGTCCTGTCAGAGCTCCTAGTCGAGAAAAGTTTTTCGCAGGCAGAAGAGAAGTCTCTCTCTGCGGATAATAAAGTGATTCAAGAAGCCAGGAAGAATTTTGAAAAAATAAGCGAGCTTTACCGAAAAGGACTCATTTCCAAGAAGAAATTCGAGCAGGCCAGTACTGAGTATGAATTGGCTATGATTGAATCCGGAGAGAAGAAGGAAGAAATACTGGCAGCGAGTAAGGGACTGACCCAAGCGGAGATCGAGGTCGAGAGAGCTCGGATCAATCTGGAGAAGACAAAGATTAAGGCTCCCTTTTCCGGTATCATCACGGATATCAAAATGTCTCCGAAAGAGCACTTATCTAGCGGCAGAGAACTTTTCACTTTAGTCAACATCAGCCAGATTCACATCCAGGCTAAGGTCTTGGAGAGTGAGATCGGAAGGATGAGGGTGGGACGTGAGGTTGAGATCAAATTCAGTGCATATCCGGGAAAAGTCTATAAAGGCAGAACTAAGGCGATCAGTCCGATCATCAATCCAGAGGATAAGACCTGTAAAGTCGTTATCGAGGTGGATAATCCTGAGGAGGAGATAAAGCCAGGGATGCACGCCGAGGTGGAGATTCCGGCTGAAATCCACAAGAATAGACTTCTCATACCTCAAGAGGCGGTTTTGGTCAGAGGCAGGAAACTGGCCTTCGTGGTCGAAGATGGTTTAGCCAAGTGGCGGTATATTCAGGTAGGCCTCGAGAATGAGGATTACGCAGAAGTTTTAGATGGTGTTATGGAAGGAGAACTCGTCATCATCGAAGGCCACTTTACCCTGGCCCACGATGCCAGAGTCAAGGTCGTTCAGTAGAACAAAAAGGACAGGTTCGGGGTCAGGCTTCATCGTGAAGGATAGGCACAGAACATAATTTTGTCCGAGGCTTCACAATATAATGAAGTCTGACCCCAATAACTCTATTTAAGCTTAAATATCACGGTCACAGTAAAGATAACGCCTCTGGGGCGTCCGTTGATGATCATCGGCTCATACACCCACTGCCGCA
>CAYFXE010000048.1:0-21045 GCA_964347035.1 uncultured Eubacteriales bacterium
GAGGAGAACGGCTCTGCCATTTCGGCCAGTCTTGGCTTGATGTACAGACCCACCGAAAAGCTCGGGATCGGGTTGACTGTCAGGGCTCCAGCCAAGATAACGCTCTCTGGAAGAACCTCGATTCTGCAAACAATCCCTGATTTTGGGACGCTAAAGCTCAACCTTGATTCAGAGACGAGTTTCAGGTTGCCATGGGATCTGGAAGCAGGATTCTCCTACAGAGTATCTGAAAATTTTGTTTTTTCTGCGGGTGCTCAATACACGTTATGGTCAATCCTGGACAAAGTCGATAAGATCATCAAAGATGTCCCTATGATCGGCGATATCAACGAAGCTGAGACCTTGAATTTTGAAGATATTCTCATCCTCCATGCTGGATTTGAGTACCTTATCCCTGGCGGCATCGCCCTTCGGGCTGGGATCGGGTATGATCGCTCCGCCTCTCCTGCAGACACTCTGACTGTGAGGAATATTGACGTGGATAAACTAAGCCTTTTGGGAGGGATCGGGTATAAAACAGGAAAAACCCAGATTGACTTTGTCTACATCAATGTCCGGGGAAAAGAGAGAGAAAAAACAAGCACCATTTTCGGCATACCTATCGTCGAAAGATATAACCTTAATGTGGACATTTTAGGATTGGGGGTGACCTTTTCCTTTTAGTCTCTGAGGGATTTTAGGAAAGGTATTTTCCTTCGAAGACGACTTCAGAGGGGCCAGTCTGGTAAACTTTTTCTTGATCCCACTCCACAGTCAAGTTTCCCATACTCGTTCGAACTCGGACCTTCTTGTCTGTCTGATTCTTGAGGATCGACGCCACAGCCGCAGCGCAGGCGCCACTTCCAGAGGATAGAGTCTCGCCCACGCCTCTTTCCCAGAATTGCACTTCTATTTCTGCTTTGCTGATAATCCTGATAAATTCTATATTTGTCCTGTTCGGAAAAAAGGGATGGGATTCGATCTCACTTCCGATTTGATGCCATTCAAAACGCGATGGAAAACGATCAACGAAGATGGCACAATGAGGGTTGCCGACAGAGACGACGGTAACCGGGTATATTTTTTGATTGATGGAAAGGGGATAGTCGATAATTTTTTCGTGGAATGTCCCATCATCGAACGGAATTTCTTGAGATTTGAGATGGGGAATGCCCATATCGATCTTAATCAGGAATGAATTTTTCTTCCTCTCGATAAGATCACATTCTCTCTCTCCGGCTGTCGTGAAGAAGAGGATGGAAGGAGACTCGATTTTTTTGTGGTAGTGGAGAGAAGCGGCGGCGCATCGGAGACCGTTACCCGAAACCTCTGCTTCCGTGCCATCGGCATTAAATATGCGGAAATTGACAGTACCCTTTGTTTTGTTCTGGACGGAAATGAGAAGAAGTCCATCCGCGCCTACGCCTATGTGGCGATCGCAGAGTCTTTGAGCGAGGTCGTTGACATTGGGCAGGCGCTCTTTTTTAGGAAGATCGATGATCAGGAAATCATTTCCTAAGGAGTGGACTTTTATGAACTTCATTCAGGTATTTTCAGGGTGACGATCGAGTCTTGACTCCGGCCGTTGCCTTCCCGACGGATGCGCAGCATGAGCACATCTCCCGGATTAGCCGTGTCTAAGATTCTTTTTAAATCTGCTATGCTTGTGATCTTAATCTGGTTTACCTCAACGATGATATCTCCCCTTTGGATGCCTTTATCTTCGGCTTCGCTATAACGGGTTACTTCTGTGATGAGGAGGCCTTCTTCGCTGCGGTAACCCAGGCGCCTGGCTAGACGGGGAGTCAATTCTCTCACTTCGAGGCCTAGGTCCTTGTCCGAAGAGGGAGCCGGAGTTTCTTCTTCCTGACCCGGCCTTTCAGCCAGAGTTACTGTCAGAATTTTTTCCTCTTTACCTTTGTTGCGGATAACTTTAACCTTCACCTTTGTTCCGGGGGGGATATCAGCGATTTTGAACAGCAGATCGTTATGGTCCTTTACTGGGTGACCGTCCACCTCAACGATCACATCATAAGGTTCCATACCGGCTTTGGCTGCGGGGGTTCCGGGCTCGACTTCTTGAATCATGGCTCCTTGTTTAGATTTTAAATTGAGGGATTTTTTTAAGTCTTCATCAATGGGATAAATCCCCCTTACGCCCAGGTATCCTCGTACGACTTTTCCTTTGTCTTTGAGCTGGGAGACGATTTTTTTGGCTAGATTAGAAGGGATGGCAAACCCGATGCCGATATTTCCACCTGATGGAGAGGAGATCATGCTGTTGATACCTATGACTTCGCCCCTTAGGTTGACCAACGGGCCGCCGCTGTTCCCGGGGTTGATAGCCGCATCGGTCTGGATGAAATTCTGGTAGGTGGCTCCGCCTCCGAGTTGTCTGCCTTTAGCACTGATGATTCCGGCCGTGACAGTGTGCTGAAAATTAAAAGGATTTCCTATAGCCAGAACCCATTCTCCTGGACGACAGGCGGCCGAATCCCCCAGATCGATATAGGGTAAATCTTTGGCCTTCACTTTGAGCAAAGCCACGTCCGTTTCTGAGTCAGTTCCGACGATTTCCGCTTTGTATTCTTGACCTTCGAGAGTCCTCACTATCACTTCTATGGCTCTCTCTACGATATGATTGTTGGTGACGATGTACCCATCAGAGCTGATGAAGAAGCCGGATCCTCGGGCCCGACGCCGGTATTCTTCTCCACGATCTGGATGACCAAAATATCTCCAGAAATCCTCGAAAAATGGATCATCCAGAAGGCTTCGCATCTGTCTCTTTTCGACTCTCTCGGCTTCGATGTAAACAACAGCTGGAGCTACTTTGTCGGCGACGGCAACAAAATCTAAGTTTAGCTTGGCTTGAGCTACGGGAGGGGCTGCAAAAAGATTTGTAGAGGCAGAGGATGAGGACGACTCTGCGAGATAATCATCAGGCATATTTTTTTCTGGAAAATAGACAAAAATCAAACTTGCTATGAATAGGCCTAAAGCAAAGCTGATTAGAGCTATGATTGACGTTTTTTTCATCGGAAAACCTCCACTGAAGTCAAAATATAAATTACCATACTCATAGGTAAAATTCAATCGAGCTACGTATTAAAAACTCTGTTTTCGAAAAAACGTTGCATCCCTTCTCACACTCTTATCATACCCACTTCTTTCCGTCATCCCTGCGGAAACAGGAATGACATTTATTATTCATAGTTTCCCGCTTAGGCGGGAACAAACCTGGTTTCCTGCTACCTGCTTCTGCAGGCACAGGCGATGCAGGAATAACGGACTTGATAATAGGCTTATTTCCCTATTTAGGTCTTCATTAATTATTTGAAGTTTATCTTCTTCTATTATACTATCCCAATGCATAAGAGACTGATGAAAATCAAGAAGGGTGTTTTAATCGTTATCGAGGGAATCGACGGAGCGGGGAAGACAACCCAGGCAAAGATGCTCCTCGATAAGCTTGTGAAAACGGGTATCGATACCGTCTATTTTCGTGAACCCTCAGACAGCCAATGGGGCCAAGAGATCAAGGAAAAAGCAGCTGAGCCTGATTCTCTATCTCCCGATGAGGAGCTGGAGTTGTTTCAAAAGGATCGGAAAGAGAATGTCAAGCGAAACTTGAAGCCTGCGTTGCAGGCCAAACGCGTGGTGATTCTGGATCGGTATTACTTTTCGACGATGGCTTACCAAGGTGCCCGTGGTATTGATCCCGGATGGATCCAGGAAACAAATGAACAGTTTGCTGCCATTCCTGATCTCGTGTTTATCTTGGATATCGAACCCGCAACTGGTCTTAGACGTATTGAAAGTCGAAAAAGGAAGGATGAACTCTTTGAACAGGAAGCACGCTTGATCAAAGTGAGAGAAATTTTCAAGGGAATTCAAGGAGACAATATTTTTCACATCGATGGGACGAAGTCCAAGGAGGAAATCAGCAGAGAAATTGGAAAAACTGTCCTTGATTATCTCAGTTGTTTACTGGATTAATTGGATCTCTCTGAGCGACCTGAATGTTCCTACAAACTATGATTAAGAGAATTGCTTAAGATGGCGATGGATCAGGTTAGGTGTTAAGAAAATCGTGAGCAGGACTGAGCTGGGGTCAGGTTTCATCGTTAAGAACGTATGAAGGACAAAGCATTTAGTTCATGGCCAGACAAGATAACGAAGCCTGATCCCGAGCGACTATCATCACGGAAATAGAGATACCGACGAACGTCCTCCTCGACTGGTCAATTCTGTTAAATTCTGTTATATTTTTCCTTATGGCTATCAAAAAGAAACTCATCATAAGAATAAAAAAAATTAAAAAGCTGAGCAAAAAGCGGATATTCAAGAGGGCTCTGTTCGTCTTCATTTTCGGCTCTGTCATTGTCCTCGGCACAATGCTCGGAGCCTATGTGGCCATTCTCCAGAATTTGCCTTCCATCTCTCAACTCGAGGAGTTTGAGCCGAGTATCATCACCTATATCTATTCCGATGATGGGCAGGTCATCGGGGAGTATGCCATCGAAAAAAGGATCGAGGTCGACTTCGAAGACATTCCTGATATCTTGAAGAAGGCCATTATAGCTACCGAGGATCCGAGGTTTTTTAGTCATGGCGGGATTGATTTTCGAGGCATTTTGCGGGCCGTCAAGGAAGACATCAAGATCAAGGGCAGGCCAGGAAGACTCCAAGGAGGAAGTACGATCAGTCAGCAACTTGCCCGGGAGCTTTTTCTCCACAGGAAACAAACCATCAGGCGGAAACTCAAGGAAGTCCTTTTGGCGTTTCAAATCGAGAAGAAATATTCCAAACAGGAGATTTTGACTCTTTACTGTAATCAATTCAACCTGGGACACGGTGCCTACGGAGTCGAAGCTGCGGCCCGTTTGTACTTTGGTAAGAGCGCAGCTGAACTCAATCTCGAGGAATCGGCCATGATCACCGGGATATTGAGAGGCCCATCCCTGTATTCCCCTTATAATAAACCTGAGTTGATGCTGCGGCGGCGCAATCACGTCATCAATCGGATGATAGAGGAAGGATTTATCACCGAGGAAGAAGGGGAGAAGGCTAAGTCCAGGCCTCTCGATGTCCTGCCTCTCTACAGGACAGATTCTGAATTTGCCGCCTACTTTAAGGAAGAAGTGAGAAAATACCTCGAGAAAAATTATGGTTCGGATGCCCTGTACAGAGAAGGATTGAGGGTTTATACCACTCTCTCCGCAGAGTTCCAAAGATACGCCGAGGAGGCTCTCCAGAATGGGCTACGCGTTTTGGATAAAAGACAGGGATGGCGGCAGGACAAAAGGAATTTATTGGAAGAAGGGATTGAGGATCTCGAAGCCATCAAAGATAGATACTTCTCAACCTGGCTTACGGCCGAGATACCAGAAGGACAGATCATCGAGGCTGTGGTTTTATCGGTAGATAGGGGAGAGGCCACTGTCAAAATTAGAGACTACATAGGAAAATTGAAGAATACAGATATCGCCTGGACCAAGACAAAAAACCTAATAAACCTGATTAAAGAAGGCGATGTTATCCATGTCAAAGTCAACAAAGTGGATGAGGAAAACAAGGAACTCATCGTCTCTCTTGAACAAGAACCTGTCCTTGAGGGAGCCTTCTTGGCTATCGAGCCACAAACAGGCCAGATTAAGGCGATGGTGGGCGGCTATTCCTTTAGAAGGCTTAAATTCAATCAGTCGACTCAAGCCCTGAGACAGGCTGGTTCGGCTATAAAACCCTTCCTTTACACCGCAGCTCTCGAGAATGGATTTACTCCAGCCAGTATCATCATCGATGAGCCGACAGAGTTCATTGATGAATGGATGGAGGAGCCTTGGGCTCCTCCGAATTACGACCAGAAATACAAGGGGGCGGTTACTGTTCGGATGGGTTTGGAAGAATCCAGAAATATCGTCACGGCCAAACTTCTCGAATATATCTCTCCTCAAACAGGAGTGGATTACTGTCAACGATTTGGTATCTCAACTACCATCTATCCGTATCTGTCTTTATCTTTAGGAACGCCCGAGGTTAAGCTAGTCGAAATGGTGTCTGCTTATACGACCTTTCCCAACAAAGGCATTCGGGTCAGACCCTATTTTATTACCCGTATTGAAGACAAAGACGGGAATATCCTAGAAGAGGCGAAAGTGGAGTCGGAGGAAGTG
Source organism: uncultured Eubacteriales bacterium (assembly GCA_964347035.1). Taxonomy (GTDB): domain Bacteria; phylum Acidobacteriota; class Aminicenantia; order Aminicenantales; family Aminicenantaceae; genus CAYFXE01. The sequence continues at coordinate 6,156 of CAYFXE010000048.1, forward strand.
ATTTCGCCGCAGATCGCCTACATGATGACCTATCTTCTTCAAGGTGTTGTCCAGAGGGGGTCGGCCTGGACGGCGAGGTTTTTGGAGAAGCCTTTAGGTGGAAAAACCGGGACAACCGATGAATATACCGATGCCTGGTTTATCGGATTTTCACCCTCTCTATGTGCCGGTGTCTGGGTCGGACACGAAAAGGAAAAGCTCAGTATAGGAGAAAGACAATCCGGGGCTGTGGCGGCTCTGCCGATCTGGATAGATTTTTTTAAGAATATCATCGATGATGAAAAGAGGCGAGCCGAGGAAGAGGGGGAAGAGATTGTTGAGGAAGAGTTTGAGATTCCGCCCAACCTCACTTTTATTGAGATAGACCGAAAAACTGGGCTTCTAGCTACGCCGTTTTGCCTTTTTCCGATGCGCGAGATTTTTTTACCGGGGACAGAGCCCAACCGTTTCTGCTCTCATGAAGATCATATGATGATCCTTGATTATTACTCTGTTGATAAGAAAAAAGATTAAAAAAAGGGGACAGAAGGCTATCCTCTTTTTTTACTAAAATAAATATCATTCTTGCACAAGCAGGATTCCAGGACTAAAATAAACGTCATTCCTGCGCAAGCCGGAATCCAGTACAATAAACAATATCATTCCTGCGGAAGCGGAAATCCATTTATATCTTAATGAGAATCTAATATATTTAGATTCCTGCTTGCGCAGGAATGACAGGAGAAGGGGACTGGTTTCCAGCTTGCGAGGGAACAAGACTGGATTCCCACTTTCGTGGGAGTGACATCCTTTACACCTAAATCGGAAATGAATCAATATCTCTTTTCCCTATCTGAATTACTGACAGCTGATAACTGAAACAGTCACACAGTAACACAATCACTCAATAACTCAATAAGAATGAAAATATATTTATCTTGCTGAGTTACAGAGTCACCGAGTGACTGAGTTATTGAGTCATTGAAAAAGGGGAAGGCCCATTCAAAGAATGGGCCTTTTAGATTTATGGTAAAGCCTAAAGGGGCCACTATCCAATCGTCCGGGCGAAGAAACTTTTTAGCCTATTTTTTTCTTCTTGACCTTTGACGACTTGGAGCGAGAAGATGAGGATTTTTGTGTTGCCTTGGAGGAGGAACGTTTGGAACCAGAGCGCGACACACTATTTTTAGATGTCTTGCCGCTCGAAGACTTGTCTTGTGAAGAAGATCTTTCCACTTTACTGCTGGATGATTTATCAGATGACTTGGAAGAGGAAGATGTTTTATCGCCCGTGATATATTTGTAGATTCGGCCCATGACCGAATCTGATTTCTTTGAATCTGAATACTTTTTATCTTTGTCATCCAGAGAGGAAGGATAGCCAATCTTTCTCTGGATGATTTTTCTCTCGCCTATGGACTTGGTGCTTGTGTCCGATCGACCTATGATTCGCGCCGAGTCGACAGACTTTCGAGATGGTGTTCCAGTCAGGCCCTTTCCTTCCTTGAATTCTACCGAGCTTCCGTCTTTTCGGAGAAAGACTTTTTTACCTCCGAGGTTATCGACAGCGATTTTTCCGGTGACCGGTTTTAAGGATCTCATTTGATTGGTCAATTTTATGTTCCCGACGTCATTGAGCGATTCTCGAGAGAGGGCTACCTTGGAGACATTCCTGGCCTTGAGCTGATTCTTGTGAATGACTGTCAGAGCCCGGGATTTAGATGGGTAATAATCGCCATCATACCTGTCGTAGAACCTGTTGTTGACGATCACCACAGGACGGTTGTAGTAACTTAAAGGCACCCAGCCGAAGTAATCATGGCCCCAATACCAGCTCACCCAGGCGGGAGCCCAGACTGTTCTGGGTATCCAGTACCATCCGAGCCCAACACTCCAGTGCCATCGTCCAAAGTGGAAGGTGACCCAGCCCCAGGGTTCATAGGGAAGCCACGTCCATCCGCACATAGGAAGCCATATCCATCGTCCATGGTAATAAGGGCGCCAATAGGTGTCGATACCGCCGGGCACCCAGACATAACCGTAGGGTGGCATATAAGCCCAGTGGCCGTACGCAGCGAGCTCGTATTCAAAATCTTCGAGCTCACCGGGGAGGTATCTCCGGGCCATGCGCTTACGAATCTGGGAATCCCTGTATTCGCTCCACCTATCGAAACTGTCTTCAGCCACGGCATAGAAAGAAGATGGACGAGAGGGGAAATTACCGTCAATGGCTTCAAGCCTTTGTTCTCTCTTAACCAAGACTGATCCTGTCTCTCCAGAGGCTTCTATAAGCCCGTCAAACACAAATATCTCTGTTTCTCCGTTCTCCCGAACGTCGACTCTATACAGACCCTCATCAAGGACGTACAGGGAGACATCCGGAGTGTGTATTTCGACATTCTTTTCCCTTTCGAGGGACCTCAGGCTTAAATAGACATTCCCTGACCAGATTTGAAGCTGGATACGGTCACTTCTCTTATCCGGTAATTTGAAGAAATCGATTTTCGTGTTGTGATCTAGTCGAACATAGTTTCCGCGGCCCAGATAGATTTCAGCTCGACCATCGGTAGTTCCTAATCTATCGCCTTCAGTAATCGGCATGTTGACGACGCCTTCCTCGTAACTCAGGTCGCTCGCTCTCTGGATGTAAGCGCTTCCCGTGATAAAGCTCAATCGAGCAATGGAATCATTGGTGTATCTCGGCTCCTCTGCATTTAAAAAAGACAGGGAGAATATCGAAACGATCGCCAAAACAAATGTTTTTTTCATCGTTTTTCTCCTTCCACCGTGATTTTATGCAAATCCTATGCCAAATCCCTTTCCCTGTCTGTTAAAGACAAGGCTGTTATTCTGTCCTGAAAAGATGACGAATGTCTGAAAATCAGGGAATATCATGATTTTCAGACATTCGTCATCCCTCCTTTCTGTCGTCATTCCTGCGGAAGCAGGAATCCAGGACTAAAATGAATATCATTCCCACGGAAGCAAAGAACCAGAATTAAAATAAATGCCATTCCCGCATAAGCAGGAAACCAGGCTTAAAAAAAAGTCATTCCCGCGATAGCGGGAATCCATGCTTATCTTAATGAGAATCTTTCATATGCCTAGAGTTCTGCTTCCGCAGGAATGACATGCAAAAAAAACACGTAAAAACGGAGCACTGTCCCGTTAATCAAATTTTCCAGTATTTTTTCTGCGTTTCGAAGACAGGAGTGAGCATCTTCTCCAGCATGGGTGAGCTTTTGGCTTTCTTATCTAATTCTTTCCCTTCACCGGCTAGATTTATCAAAACATGCTTGACTCCTTGTTCTAGGCCGCGGAGGTCGTAGCCTCCCTCTAAAGTGATGAGAAGCCGGTCATCGCAGAATTGGTGAGCCAAATCTGAGAGAATAGAGGTCAGAGCGCCAAAGCCTTCTTCACTCACCATCATACCCCCTAATGGATCATTCTTATAGATATCAAAGCCAGCAGAAACCAGGATAAACTCGGGATTGAAGAGCGAGGCAATCGGAGAGAGGATTTCCTTGAAGATATACAGAAAGCCTTCGTCCCCCACACCAAAAGACAGAGGAACATTGACCGTAAATCCTTCGCCCTCGGCTCTTCCGACCTCATCCCAGCGGCCTGTCCCCGGGTAATGGGGGTATTGATGGGTGGAAAAATACAGGACTTCATTCCTGTCGTAAAACGTGTTTTGAGTCCCGTTTCCATGGTGAAGATCCCAGTCAACGATCATGATGCGACGGAGTCCATGTTTCTTGAGCAAATATTCCGTTCCGATGGCGACATTATTGAACAGGCAAAATCCCATGGCTCTGGACGCTTCAGCATGGTGGCCCGGAGGCCTGATGATCGCGAATCCGTTATCAATTTCACCGTCCATGATGAGGTCTGCGGTCTTTAGCAGACCACCTGCTGCCAGTAAAGCCGTCTCGTAGGAACGAGCAGAGGTGGATGTGTCCGGATCGAGGACCACACGGTCCTTTCCTGATGTCTCCATGATGGCCTGGACATAAGAGGAAGCGTGAACTGTCTCGATTTCTTCCTCTGTCGCGAGACGAGGTTCTATCGTTTTATAAGGAAAGATGATGTCTCTTTCGATCATCCTGTAGATGACGTCTATTCTTTTCGGATTTTCTACATGGAAAGCCCCCATATCGTGCTCCATATACCGCCAATCCTTGACAATTCCTGTTTTCATGCGGCTGCTCCTTAGTCGAAGAATTGTTTCCATTTCTCAGGCGATGGTTTCGCTCCCAAAAGGCTGACACCGATAAGAAGAGCGAGGGAGAAGATTAAGGCCGGATAGATGGCCGGCACTCCTAAAGGCATATGACCTTGGACCTTGTTCGTAATCTCCCAGATAACGGTCGTGGTCATCCCCCCCAGAATAGACAAAACGCCTGCGGCCACGGTCGTCCTTTTCCAGAAAAACACGGCCACGAGGGCTGGAGTGATGCCTGCTCCATAGACTGTGTAGGCGGCGTAGGCAGCATCCAAGATGCGGGGGAAAAAAGAAATGAGGGAATAGGCAATGATCCCTAAAATGATGACAAACAGACGTGAATAAAGGATCATTTTCTTATCCTCTAAGTCGGGATTGATGAATCTCTGGTAGATGTCCCGGATGAGGTTTGTGGCCGGGACGAGGAGGAAACTGTTGGCCGTGGAGATGATAATGGCGACGATGGCAGCCAAAAGAGCACAGCCCACAGCGATCGGGACTCCCTTGTGAGCCACGAGAAGGATAATCTTTCCGGCCTCCCTGGCTTCCAATCCCGTGAAATAGCTGCTGCCGATAACAGCCAGGCTCTGGAGTGTTATGCCTAACAGGATGACACCAATCACCCAGCCGACGACCGACCTTTTGGCCTCTCGTTCATCCTTGGCAGAGAAAAAACGCTGGTACGTGTTGCCCATGCCTAGAGCTAGAAGCAATGTTGGGAAAAAATAGCCCATGGCCTGAACTGTGCTCATGTTGCCTAAAATCGGATGTTGTCGCGGTGTGACATTGGCCACGATGGTATCCATTCCTCCCACATGATGGATGAGAAAAGGCAGGGCAAGGAAAATTCCTGTAATCATGATCAAACCGTTAAAAATGTCAAGGTAGGCCACAGAAATCATGCCCGCCAGCATCGTGTAAATAATGACGAAGACAGCCACGATGATGATTCCTGTCTTTATCGGTATTTTTCCTTCGGTAATGATGTTGAGCACCCAACCCCCGCCGCGGAATTGATAGCTGACTATGGTTACGTAAGCGATGATCGTCGTGATGGTGGCCAGGATTCTCGCCCATTTGTTGTACCGAGCCTCGAGAATATCGGGTACTGTGAACTGACCGAAACGTCTCACCCTGCCAGCGATGAAGTAGACGATGATAATCCCGACCCAACCGCCTGCACTCCCGATAAGCGAAGAATAGCCATGATTGTAGCTGAGGTCAGAGACACTGAAGATATCGCCGGAGCCGATCCAAGTAGCCAATAAGGTCCCGACAAGCACAGGCGCTGTGAGTGTCCGTCCAGCCACCAGGAAGTCTTCCTTTTTTTTTAACCTGCGGGTCAGACGAAGGCTGATGAAAAAAAGGAGGATGAGATATGTGAATATGGTCAATAGGTATGCCATCTAAATAAAGACGTTTCCTTGATTATGTATTGCCAAAGTTCTGTTCTAGATAAGAATCAATCAGTTTGTCCTGGAGTTTTCTTGGGGAAAAACTTTTCCAGCATTTCAGGTTTTGGTTTTGGTGTCAACAGGCTGACGATGATCAGTGATCCGATTGAGACGACCACTCCGTAGTAGATAATAGGAATTCCCCAAGGGTCTCCTCCGGGAGCTTTCTCAGGGCCTAAGACTGAAACCATAATCCTCAAAAAAATACAGGTCGCGGTTCCGCTGATGATCGAAACGAGCCCCCCCAATTTGGTTGCTCTTTTCCAGGCCAGAGCTGCGATAAGGGCCGGTGTGATCGAGACACCGTAAATCGTGTAGGCGAAGATCGCCATCTCGAGAACGGATTTAAGCCTTATAGCCAGGAAAAAAGCCACAACGCCGAGGATGACCACAAAAACCTTCTGCAGAGCCACCATGGTGCGCTGCGAAGCGTCCTGTTTGAGAAAACGCTGGTAGATGTCGCGCATGATGTTGGTCGAGGGGGAGAGGAGATAATTCATGCCTGTGGAGATAACGACAGCACAAGCGGCACCCAAAAGAAGAATGCCGACTGGTGCAGGAACCAGGCTTTTAGCTGCCATCAGGACAATTTTTCCTCCTTCCCGGGGAATGGTGAGATCAATCTGGTCTTTTAGTTTGCTGTAGGCAAAAACAGCGATAACAACCACGACCGTTTCAACAAAGATTGTTCCCAGAGTCCAGAGGACAACGGCTTTTTTGGCCTCCCTCGGAGTTTTGGCACTGTAGAATTTCTGGTACATCCCTTGCACCCCCATCAGAAGGAGCATCGTGGCCAGAAAATATCCGCCCACCTTGAGTGTCGGGTGAGCTCCGAATTGTTCATTAACCACAGCAAAATAGCCTGGTTCGAGGACCTGTTTGGCCTCTGGCAACCCGCCTGCGACTACATAGACAAAAGGTACCGCGAGGATGCAGGCCAGGACGATGATAATACCGTTGGGTAAATCCGTGTAAGCCACAGCGACCATTCCTCCCAGGGCTGTGAACAGGATTACAAAAAGGGCAGCGATGGTGATTCCATAATTTTCAGGTATCGCCCCCTCTGTAATCACCTCCAAAATAAAGCCACCCCCAACGAATTGATAAGAGACAATTGCCGTGAAGGAGATTATCAGCGCGATGGCACCGAAGACACGAGCTGCAGGGCCGTAGCGTTCCTCGAGAATATCGCCTATCGTGTACTGGCCGAAGGTTCGGATCTTAGCCGCGAGAAAATAGATAACGACAATACCGACCCAAGCTCCAGCAGCCAGCCAAATCGCCGAGAAGCCTGCCTGAGCAGCAAACTCGGCTCCAGCGATAAAGGTTCCTGAGCCGATCCAGGTACAGATGAGAGTGAAGACCATGACCGATGTTTTGAGCGACCGGCCAGCCACCATGAAATCTTCTTGGCTTTTAACGCGCTTGGAACGATAGAAATTAAATCCGGTGAGGACAAGGAGATAGGCGAGAATTATGTAAAGGTAATACGACATCGGTTACTCCTTTTCTGAGGATTGTCGAGAGGCATTGTCTCAAGCTTAAGGATGAAAGTAAAGCGTATTTTCTATACTGTCATACAATCAAACAAGTTGTTTCTTATCGATTTTTACAGAATAGAGGGTGGTGATGTTGGGTTCGGCCATGGTGGTTCCGTAGATATAGTCAGCGACCTCCATGGTCTTGAAATTGTGAGTGATGAGGATGAACTGGGTTTGTGTCTTGATTTTCCTCATCAAGTTGAGGAACCTTTCCAGGTTGTTTTCGTCCAACGCTGCATCCACTTCATCCAGGACACAAAAAGGTGTTGGCTTGTACCGGAAAAGAGCGAAGAAGAAGGCCAGACTGGTCAGACTTTTCTCCCCCCCAGACAGTAGAGTAATACTCTGCAGCCTTTTTCCAGGAGGTTGAGCAATAATGTCCACTCCGCTTTCTAAAGGAATGTTTTCATCCGTTAACTTGAGTTGAGCCTTTCCCCCGTTGAAAAGAAGCGAGAAAACCTCCTGAAAGTTGTTGTTGACCTCAGTCAAAGCATTCATGAATTGAGATTTACTTTCCTGATCAATTTTTTTGATAGCGACCTTGGTTGTATCGATGGATTCCCGCAGGTCTTTCTTTTGCTGGATGAGAAAATCATACCGCTTCTTTTGACTGAGATACTCTTCTTCAGCCATCAGGTTGACCGCTTTAATTTTCTGAAGCTTTTCTTCGGCTTTATCTAATTTCGCTTGGACATCCATGTCCTTAAGCATATCAAGGTTGATTTCTTTTTTTATTTCCTCTATGGATTTCTTGAGCTCCTGCCAGCAACTCTCTTCCAAGTTGGCCAGGTCTCTATCCTTTTCCGCTTTTTTTATCTCCCATTCAACTCGCTCTTCCTTCCGTTCTTCGTAATCTTCTCTAAATTGTTCAATCCTTTCTTCCTTTTCTCTTTGTTCTTTCTGGAGTTTTTTAAGGAGGGCTTCGTTTTGGGAGAGTTGTGTTTCTTTATTCCGCTTTTCGCTTTCCATATCTTTTATCTCTTTGGAGATGTGCTGAACATCCTTTTTGAATTGGGCTTGTTTTTTCTCGGCGGTTTTTATTTCTTGATCTAAGGAGACATCTCTATTCTTGATGTTTTCCCTTCTCTGCTGAAAGGAATGGATCTGGAGTTTGGTGTTTTTGATTTTTTCATTGAGGAGATCAATGTCTGATTTCAGTTCGAAGAAATATTTCCTTTTGTCCTCGATTTTCTCCTGATGCTCTTCGAATGCCTCCTCGACGGATTGGAGCCGCTGTCTCACCTCTTCTTCTTCCTCCTCCCTTTCTTTTAGTTTCAAGGCAATGTTAGCGAGTCTCTGGTCTATCTGATTTTTATCATCCAGTATAATCTTGAGCTCATTTTCGAGGATAGACATGTTGAGGGCAGTCTTTTCTTTTTCAGATCGTATTAGGGCCATATCCTTTTCCTTTTCCTCTTTTACGTCTTCTTGACGTGCCAGGCAGTCTGATTTTTTCTTTGTATCCTCTTCTAATCTCAGTTTTGTCTTTGTTTTTTCCTCTATTTTGTTCTTCAGAGGCTGGATGTCCTTCTCTATACGGGAGATAGTTTCCTTTTTGTTTCTGATTTCCTGGACCAACGCGAAAAAGCCTTCTTTTTTTTCTCCCAATTTCAAAAGTCCTGATGATTGCAGCAGATCTCCTTGGGGTGTTATGAAGTTTTGAGAAGGAGACTTAAGCCAAAGCTCCACAGCACTTTTTACGTCTTCGACGATGGAAGCCTCGCGCAGGCAAGGGATGAAGCTTTTGATTTTTGGATGAAAACGAAGACTGGACTTCAGATCACCGACAATACGGGCATCCTTTTTTGTCTTGGAGGGAGCCTCTTTTTTTTTGTCGGGATGGAGAAGGAGAAAGTTGCCTTTAACTTTTGTCTTTCCCAGAATTTTTAAGAAATCCTGGGGTTGGATGATCGTTGCTTTGGCTTCTTCGTCCCAGAAGATGTCGATCAGATGGGCATATTCTGGATCGCTTTCGACGAGATCGGCGAGAATCCCCATCGCTCCAGGAATATGCTTTTCGATATCTGGCCCTCGTTCTTTTTCCTCGATATTTTGAAGGAGTTGGAGATGATGGCTCTCCTTTTCTTTTTTTGTCCTTAAGTCGGCAAGCTTTTCATGAAGAATTTCGAGGGAATCGGACAGTTTCTCCAACTTTTCTCGATCGAGGCTAATTTCCCTTTTAATTTCTTCTATGCTCTTATGATCCTGGACAATCTCCTCGGTGATGCTGTTGATTTTGTTTTCGCCGTTTTTGAGCATGGCCTTTTCTTTTTCGAGTTGGATCTTGAGCTTTTCGCGTTGATGTAGAATCAGTTCTGATTCTTTGTCAAACTTGGCCTTTTCGTTTTTGGTTTCAGTAGAGAGATGAAGTTTTTGGAATAAGTCTTTTTTCAAGGCCTCTGTATTTTTCTGCAGATGTGCTTTCTCCTTCTGGAAACGTTGTATAGCCTGGGAGGCCTCGTCCATGGCTTTTTGTTTTTGATGAAGACTTTTTTCGAAGTCCTTCAGATTGGTTGCCGCTTCGATGTCTTTTTTATCGAGAGAGCCAAGTTCTTGGGCGAGTTCTTTTCTGTTCTTTTTAACTTTCTCCTTTTGTTCTTCAAGAAAACTGATATTCCTGGAGTTCTCCTCTTTATTGGCTTCAAGTTTGGAGAGAGTGGATTTTAGGGTATACAGGTTTTCTTGATCTTGTTTAATAGTTTGTTCGAGAGACCATACCTCTTGTCTTTTTAAGGTGAGAGATTTTTCTTCATCCTTCATTAGAGAGAGAGTCTGGTTTTCTCGACTCAGGAATCTCTCATAGTGTTGAGTGGCGTCTTTTTGGCTTTTTTCCAGATCGTCGATTCTCTTCCTGTAGGAGAGAGAAGTGAGAGTTCGGATTTGGTCTCTAAATTTTCTGTACCTGGAAGCAGCATCCGCCTGTCTTTTGAGTGAATTCTTGGCCTTCGACACTTCACTTATGATATCTTCCAGTCGCGTCAGGTTTTGCTCACTGCTTTGGAGCTTGTATTCGGCCTGAATCTTCTTATCCTTGTAATAGGCAGTCCCTGCTGCCTCTTCTAACAGCAGTCTTTTTTCTGTGGATTTCGAGCTCAGGAAAAGTCCGATACTTCCTTGCTCGATGACGAAATATTTCAGTTCCCCTATGGCCTTCTTCCAGAGGCAATCCTGGATATCTTTGAGTCGGGAGAGTTTTCCGTTGAGCCTGTATTCGCTTTCTCCAGAGCGGAAAAGGCGGTGGTTAATGATGATGTCTTCATCATCGTCACCGATAAAGAGATTGACATCGGCCAGGCTTAGAGGAGGCTTGTTCTCGTGGCCGTTGAAGATAATATCTGAGCTCCGTTCGCCTCTGAGAAATTTAAACCTTTTTCCTCCCAAAACCCAGAGCAGGGCATCCACGATGTTGCTCTTGCCGGTACCGTTTGGACCAGTGATAGCAGTTATTCCAGGATGAAAGAGGATTTTCGTCTTTTCAGGGAAGGATTTAAAGCCGTGCAGTTCCAGCTTCTTGATGATCATGATGTGTCAGAGTGATTTTTGTAGAAGATGCTATTCTTGCTCATTAGTTTAACTTTTTATTAGAAGGGTATTTTATTCAATTTTGGGCAAATTTAAAAGATATTGTGTTAATATTCGAAAAAAACTTTTGTGGAGATAATCCAAACAGAACAGGCAGCGACTTGTTTGAGAGTTGGATGAACAGGATTTATTCGTGAAGGATGGAGAGAGCCCCCCGACGTCTCAATAGGGAAGTCTTCCTTTTGCCGGCAGCCCTATGGCCTCACTTTGCAGGAGCGGGGAATTAGATTGTCTTTCCTCTCTCTCCTCAAAGGCGAATCTCTCGTCTTGTTGAAATTATTATTTATGTGTCGTAATTATTATACTACTTTTCACATTTGTCAAGAAAAAAAATACTTTTTTTTAATATTTTTTTAAATAAATGGGGACGTTCCCCTAAGTGCCACCCTTTTTTGGCTCCTACCCATCTTGACAGTCGGAGCTAATTCAATTAATTTGAGTGTATTCTGAGGAGCAAGAACATAGAGCCAGTGTAGCTCAGTGGTAGAGCAACTGATTCGTAATCAGTAGGTCGGGGGTTCAAATCCCCCTGCTGGCTCTTTTATTTGCTCCCCATCGGTTCCGCAAAGTAGGATAATCCCTCCACCAATATGAAAAATAAAACCGTGGCATTGACATTCGGGCATATTCAATTTGACTCCATTCCCCAGAATTTGATATTCTTTTGCCCGCAAGAAATAAGGGTTAGCAATGACAGTAAAATGCCCTAAGTGTCAATCTGATAATCCTGAAACTCAAAGCTTCTGCGGTGATTGTGGTACTCAATTAGGCACTCCAAAGGATATTTCCATCCAGACCAAAACACTTGAAACTCCCTTTCCACAATTTCCTCCAGGCACATCTTTAGCTGATAGATATGAAATCATCAAAGAGCTCGGAAAAGGAGGAATGGGAGAAGTCTACCTTGCCGAGGACACCAATCTGAAGCGTCAGGTTGCCATCAAGGTTCTTCCTCAAGAATTTGCTCTAGATGCGGAACGATTGGCTCGTTTTGAGAGGGAAGCAAGGCTATTAGCTTCCTTAAATCACCCTAACATCGCTACTATTTATGGTCTTGAGAAGTCAGATGATCAGCAGTTCCTCGTGATGGAATTGGTTGGAGGCGATACACTTGCAGAGCGTATAGAAAAAGGGCCCTTGTCAGTTGATGAGTCACTAGAGATATGTAAGCAGATAGCAGAGGGACTGGAATCAGCACACGAAAAAGGAATTATTCACCGCGACTTGAAACCAGCCAATGTAAAGATCACTAAGGATGAAAAAGTCAAGATCCTCGACTTCGGCCTAGCAAAGGCCTTCCATGAATTGCCGTCAGAAGACGAACTAGCAGACTCCCCAACCATTACAGCAGCAATGACAAAGCCTGGTGTTATTCTAGGGACGGCAGCGTATATGAGTCCGGAACAAGCCAAGGGAAAATCCGCTGATAAGAGAGCAGACATATGGGCATTTGGCTGTATTCTATTTGAATGTCTGACAGGGAAAAAAGCCTTTGGAGGAAATACCATAACCGAAACAATAGCTTCTATCCTAAAGGATGAACCCAAATGGGATTCAGTACCTGTAAATGCCCCAGGTATTGTCTCATTTCTTCTCCGAAGATGTCTACGTAAAGATGTCAAGAAACGACTTCAAGATATTGGCGACGCTCGTATCGAAATAGAGGAAGCTATTAGTGAGAAACCTCTAGCGATTCCAACTGTGGCAAGAAAAGTTGAGTCAAAACGCTTTGCAATTTCATGGAGAATAACTGGGCTATTGCTTCTGTTTACTGCAATTTTAGTCGGGGTCACTACTTGGTGGTTAACACGAAGTGAGATTACGAATCCTCCAAGACGATTCACAATTATTCCACCATCAGAAGCTCCTCTAGCAAGTGACACCGGCACGGATGTAGCGGTCTCGCCTGATGGAAAACGATTGGTTTACGTGGCATCTACCGGGACATCTACCCAACTTTATATGCGTTTGATGAGCGAATTCGAGTTTACTCCCTTAATTGGCACAAAGAACTCTCGTATGCCATTTTTCTCTCCCGACGGCGAGTGGTTGGGTCATTATTCGACCTCAAATCAAAAACTAATGAAAATACCTCTTTCAGGTGGAAAACCTGTGCCCTTGGAGATATGTAGCGCAACATCAGTGTTTAGTGCACACTGGGGAAGCGACGATAATATCTACTTTGGATCTCGTTTGGGATTCGGAATTCGTAGAGTCTCCGCAAGAGGAGGGGAACCTGAGAACATAACAACAACAGATAGTGATAATAATGAGATCGCACACGACTCGCCAGTGCTTCTGCCCGATGGTAATACATTGTTGTACGCGATAAGGAAAAAAGAAGGACACGAAGAATCTTTGATCGTTGCCCATGATTTAAAAACTGGGGAAAGAAGGACTCTGATTAAGGGAGGTGTAAACATCCAATATGTCCAAACAGGACATATAGCTTATAACAAAGCGGGGACTCTATTAGCAGCACCGTTCTACCTGAAACGTCTGAAGATCGGAGACTGGGTACCGATTGTCGATGATATAAGAGCTGGAGGTAGTCTTGCTGCGGAATTTGCACTATCAAGGGAAGGAACTCTTGTATATGTCAGTGGAATGACAAGGATTGAAACATATCTCACTTGGATCGATAATCAGGGCAACGAAACCTCTCTCGAAGAAACAAAGAATCAAAATGATCAAGCAGAGATATCTCCTGATGGTAGATACGTGGCTCTTAGCATTTGGGATAGGACAAATCGCACCAATAATATTTGGATTTACGACATACAAAGACGAGTGAACGAACAAATTACTTATGAAGGGAATAATCCATCGTTTGTTTGGTCACCTGACGGGAAGAGTATTGCATATATTTCTAAAAAAGAAGGAACAGAAGGCATATATCTTAAATCTCTGGAAGGCGAAAGAAAAACAGAGGAACTTTGGACATCGAATAATCAGTTATCCCTCAGTTCTTGGTCACCAGATGGAAACAGGCTTGCTTTTGTTTCCAGTGCTTCAGGCAATAGGGACATTTGGCTATATTCTTTCAATGACAAAAAAGCTGATCCATATCTGAATACTGCTTTTAATGAAACGTATCCTGTGTTTTCACCGAATGGGAAATGGATGGCCTATACCTCAAACGAACAAGGACCTCTTCAGATATTCGTTAGATCATTGGTTCCTGGGGAGGAAGGGAAAATTTATGTTGATGGAGGATATAGTCCAAAATGGACAATATCAGGTGATAAGTTGTTTTATAGAAGTAAAAATAGAATAATGGCAGTTTCTGTCGCCACCAGCCCCAAATTCCAACTCCTTGAACAACCAGAATCAATATATGAAAGTAGTGCTAAGATATGGGATTATGATGTTCATCCCAAGGATGACCGTTTGTTGTTGATGAGACAGAGTGAAGAATATGAGGATAGGTTACAGATTCGATTAGTACTCAACTGGTTTGAGGAGCTTGATCGTCTTTCAGGACAAGGCAAAAGATAATCGGTCTATTAGAAATACCTCTCCCTCTGGAAGGACGCTGACTCTGGCCTGCCCGAGGTTGAAGATGTCCGGAAGAGGCTGGCAGGGTTACAGAGCGAATAATATAATCCCTTATCCCCCAATCCAGAATCGCCTTAAGATAATCCACTCTTGGGTACGCGGGAGTGATTGGATGCATTTATGGAATTTGACATAGAATTTTTGCAGTGATATAAGCTAGACAGTACGGCGGTAAAGATAAATCAACAATAATTAGAGGACTCATCCTAAAGCAAAAAAAACAAATTTCCTACTCTTAAAAAGTAAGACTGGAGAATAAGAATCAGTGAAAATTAGTACAGGGAAAAATACGAAAGCTAACTCTAATATTTAGGAGGCTAAAATGTTAACTTACCCCATAATCATTATAGCCCTTGTTATTCTTTATCTTTTGAATGCGATTAAGATTCTAAGGGAATACGAAAGAGGGGTTATTTTTCGTCTTGGCCGTGTCCTTCCCAAACCCAAGGGGCCAGGGATTATCCTTGTCTTTCCCCCCATCGACCGGATGGTCAGAGTCAGTCTTCGGATAGTCGTCATGGATATTCCCCCTCAGGACGTTATCACCAAGG
>CAYFXE010000049.1:0-20338 GCA_964347035.1 uncultured Eubacteriales bacterium
AACTGGCAACTGATTTTTGTTAACTCAAAAAAGGGAAAAAGTATTTCTTTATACAATTTTCCAGTCGAGGAAGTTTGAATCCTGTTTTCCATTTTTTTGAGGAGAGCTCATCAGTTATGATCATCAGGGCGGCAGCATCGATTCCATAAAACTCGGCAAGAGCGAAGATAGCGGAGGCTTCCATGTCCACAAAGTCTATGCCCTTCGACTGCTTCTTCCTCAGCCATGACGTTGTTTCCCTGTAAGGAGCATCGGTTGAAACAAGAGATCCCCGATAAAAAAAGAGTCCCTTCCCCATGAGTATTTTCTCTATTCTCTCTTTTAAGTTGCGCGAAGGGTGAAAGATTTTTTTCTTAGGAAAGTAATGCCTGGATGTTCCTTCCTCGGAGATGGCTTTTGAGATAACCGCTGCGTTTAGATATTGATATCGAGAATTCAAAGATCCACAGAATCCAAGGATAATAATCTCTCTGGCTCCAGACATGATCAAGCGCTCAAGAGAGAGGATCGCAGCTGGGGCGCCAACCGATTGAAACAGTATGATTCTATCCTTAAGGAGGATGAGATGCCCGAAACCGAAATTCATTTCTTTAAAGATATCTTTCTTGACGAACTTGTAGATGATTCCACCAGGAGAGTCAAGGGGAATATACAGAACTCTTTTTCGTTTAAAGTGCTTGATCGGTTTAGGCTTAACGATGACCACGTCTATCATCGGTGAGAATCAAGATAGCAGAAAATAAAGGGTAGGACAAGGAGGAGTGAGAATGACACCTGGACTCGATTCGATTATTCCACTAGAATAAAAGCCATGAAGACGGAGAATATTCCTCTGGATAGTCTCTATTTAGAGGACGAACGTTTCAGGATTTCCTACTTTTTTTCTCTAGATAAACTCATCCTTTCCCTGAAAGAAATCGGACTCGTCCATCCCCCACTCGTTACCTTAAGGGATAATCTTTTGATCCTCGTTTCAGGCTGGAAAAGAGTGTTGGCTTGCTTGGAGCTTTCTCTCTCCCCCATCCCTGTTGTCTACGTTGAGGACAAGAGTGATTTGAAGGCTTTCCTGATGGCTTACTATGAAAATTTGGCCGTGAGGGAATTCAGTTTACTCGAGAAGGCAGAAATTTTAAAAAGATTCAAGCAATTCGGCGAAAAAGAAAAACCCATCCTCAAGCATCACCTTCCTCTGCTCGGCATTCCACCTACAGCACACCATCTGGATATGTATCTATTTTTTTCTCAGCTTAACCCAGAGATTAAAAAAATCATTCATGAAAAACACATGTCCTTCGCTTCTCTTGAGATACTCGCCACATTTAGTCCACAAGATAGGGAAGTTTTTCTCCCCCTGCTCCTTCCCTTGAACTTGAATAAACAAAAGGAACTTTTGGAGGACTTTCGGGAGATATCGATCAGAGATGATAGGCCAGTGTCCAAGATTATTGAGTCTGAAGAGATTAGGGCGATTCTCGGTTCGGAAAAATTGTCCTCGCTTCAAAAATCTAACAAGATCCGGCACGTGTTGAAGAAAAAAAGATATCCTCATTTGTCTTCATGGGAAGAAAAATTCGATGCCACCCTGAGAAATCTTGATTGGCCGAAGGATGTTTCTCTGCAGCCATCCCCTTTTTTCGAGGATGACAAAGTGACTCTCCAGTTCAGTTTTAAGAATGAACAGGAATTTAAACGCCATCTCTCCAAGCTTCAAGACGTTTCCTCGAAAAAAGCGTTTTCCGGAGTCTTTAAACCTTCCTCTGATGAGTGATTCATATTTTTTACCGGAGAAAATCTTTATTCATCAAGATGTTATAGATTTTCCGTTGACAGAAAGAATCCTCAAAAATACATCCCAAGTAACTCATGAAATTATCAGTAATCCTCAAGAGCTCATCGAGGATTTCCGGATATCACAGCAGCCCATCAAACAGGGAAAACGATTTCTGTTGCTGGCCAAACAGAAAGGAGGATTTGTCAAGCCCTGTCCCTGCACACCCCAGTACATCGGCTGTAATTATTTCATCATCAACCTGGAGATTAATTGTCCTTTGGATTGTTCCTACTGTATCCTCCAAGATTATCTCACCAACCCTCTAATCACGGTTCATGTCAACTTCCAAGATTTACGGCAGGAGTTGGATATTTTTATCGCCAAGCAGCGAGAGAGGACATTCCGGATCGGAACAGGAGAACTCGGAGATTCGTTGGCTTTAGACCATATCACCGAGAATTCCAAAGACCTCATCGCCTATTTCAGAGGAAAAAGAAAAGTCTTTTTCGAACTCAAGACAAAGACGGTCAACATAAAAAATATTTTGAAGCAAGAACCAGCTCGAAACATCGTCATTTCTTGGTCGCTTAACACGCGTAGGATGGTTCAGGAGCAGGAAAAGGGGGCTCCTCCTGTCGAAGACAGAATTTATGCCGCTGGAAAAACTGTGAAAAGGGGATATCATGTGGGATTTCACTTCGATCCGCTGATCCGGTATCCCGGCTGGGAAAGGGACTACGAAGAGGTCGTCAAATTATTGTTCAAAGCAGTCAATCCCAAAAGAATAGCCTGGATTAGCCTTGGAAGTTTAAGATTTCCATCTGATTTTGCTTCGGTCATCAACAGAAGATTCCCGACAAACAAGATTTTTCACGATGAATTCATCAGAGGCCAAGATGGAAAATACAGATATTTCAGGCCTCTGCGAATAGATCTTTATGAGAGAATGATCCACTTCATAAAAAAAAATCAAGGAACGGGTGTGCCAGTTTATCTTTGTATGGAAGGTGAAGACGTTTGGCGGGATGTTATAAAATGGGTGCCGCGGAATGAGGAAGAGGTCGAGCGCTCTCTGACTTATCTCGCGGCAAATCTAGAAGAATGATAGATTCTTAAGTGCCAGAAGCATAAAAGGCGATCGCTAATCTACTTTTTCGGCCTTCTTCTCTGTTATGATTCCGACAATTTCCACACCAGTGACTTTTAGGATATCGATGATATCGATAATCTTTCCGTATTCCAGATCCTGGTCGGCTCTTAAATAGAGTTTCTTTTCTGTAGCTGATAGGAAAGCCTCTTCTAGAAGTGTCTCTAGGGTTTCTTCTGTCGCCTGATCTTGGTTGACATATATCGTCCCATCTCTTCTGATGGCCAGGACGACTTCTGGATTTTCAGGCATATTAATCGTGTTCAGCGCATTGGGAAGTCTGACATCAACTCCCTTCTGGACCAAGGGCGTGACGACCATAAAAATGATCAAAAGAACTAGAAGAACGTCACAGAGAGGAACGACGTTAGGTTCAGAAGTAACTTCGCCTTTTTTCCCGACTGAAACTGCCATTATTAACCTCTTTAATCAAAACCTATTATTTTGAATAGGCTGTTCTATTTACGTTGCGCTTCCTTCTTCTTTTCTCATAAAGAAATCAACGATTTCAGAAGTCGTGTTGGTCATTTCCGCGCCGTAGGTGTCGATTTTCGTGGTCAGGAAATTGTAGCACCATAGAGCAATAATCGCCACACCGATTCCAAAAGCTGTCGTTATCAAGGCTTCAGCAATACCTTGGGCCACAGCACCGATTCCGCCTGAACCCGTGAGTGCCATCCCTCGGAAAGCGTTGATGATTCCAGCGATCGTTCCGAATAGCCCGATAAACGGTGAAGAGGTCGCGATCGTTGCCAAGGTGTTTGAGCCTCTTTTTAATTCTTGAGTGAAAATAACAGCGGCTCTCTCACAGCCTCTCTGAGCTGTTTCGACTTGTTCTTCAAAAGAGAGATTCGCTTGTTTTCCTTCCATGAATTCGCGGATTCCAGCAGTTGTCACGCGGGCTAAATGACTTCCTTTGTATTCTTTTTTAGCAGAGATATCCAGCGCTTCTCTGATTTGTCCCTTTTTCATCAGGTCAGCAAGTTTAGGAGCAATCTGTTTTGATTTTTGTCTGGCTCTGAAGAATACAATCTGTCTTTCAAAAAAGAGATAAAGGGAGATGATGGAGAGAAAGATAAGCAAGATGGCAACAGCTTTAGCCACAAATCCCATGGCTTGCCACATTTCGATCAGACCGAATTGCATTTTTAGTACCTCCTTTTAAATTCCAAAGCAGTCAAAGCTTGTTTATTTAAGTTTAAACCTGACCGTCACGGTAAAGATAACACCTCTGGGGCGTCCGTTGATGATCATCGGCTCATACACCCACTGCCGCACCGCATCGATCGCAGCTTGGTCCAAAAGCGGGATCGACCGCAGGACCTTCACTCTCTGCACCCGACCGTAAATATCTGTGGTCGCCTCGATAATCACCACCCCTTCCACGCGAGCCTGACGGGCAATCTCCGGATACAGGGGATCGACTTTTTTAACCAGTCTCGGGGGTTTGATCTCCCCGACGGCTCTGACCGGGGCTTCTACCTCACCGACGACACCGCCGAGCACACCGCCGACCACACCGCCGAGCACACCACCGACGACTCCGCCTTCGACTCCGCCCTCGACACCGCCTTCGATTCCGATGTCGGAGAGTTCTTCTTCGGCGATTTCGTCAGGGATTTCGACGGGGGCGACGAGGGTGCCGGGTTGGATGGTGGTTTTAGCGCGGACGGGTTTGATTCGAGTTTTGGCGCGGGAGGAGCGGCGTTTTTTAGCAGGGGGAGGGGGAGGAGGTGGTGGAGGTGGGGGAGGCGCTAGGAAGGCGCTGTATATTTCGATCTCTGGTAGTGATCCAGTGTTGATAAGGGGAAATATCACCAAAAATAGGGCTAAGATGATATGAACGGTTAGGGAAAGGGGAAAGACAAGGGCTTTGACTCCTATGTGCTTTTCTCCGGCGATAAAAGAATCCTTAAACATCGCGGCCTCCTTATGCTTGTGTTGTTGTATGCGCTGGATGACCTTGGATGGGAAGAAATCCCAGTATTTTTCCTCTCGAGAAATAGAGGAGAACTCCAGAGACAATTCATGCAGTTTCTCCAATTGTTTTAATTCTTCCAGGCATTCCGGACAGGATTGAAGATGTTGTCTAATCTCATCTCTCTGTTTTGTGTCGAGTTCATGATCAAGATAAGCACCCAAGCTGTTTTTGATTGTCTTATGCCTCATCCGTTTCTCCTTCAAAGATAGTCAGAGAGAAGATTCTTCAGTGTCTTCCGAGCCCTGTTCAATCTTGACATTACAGTGCCCTGGGGAATATTCAGAAACCGGGCGATATCTGCGTAACTGAGATTCTCGTAGGTTCTCAGGATAAAAACAACTTTTTGATCGGAAGGAAGAGCCTTGAGAGCGACCCTGAATTTCTGTTCCATTTGATGTCTTTGGAGCTCTTGATGAGGCGATTCAGGATTTTGAGAAGAATCCCTATTTGAGATTCTGGTATCGTTTTCTCCCAAAGGCTCCTCCCTCTTCCAAGATTTGAGATAGTTGAGTGTGCTGTTGACAGCGATTTTTCGAATCCAGGTATAAAAATTCATCCCGTCCTTGAAGCTGTGGAGGGAAAAATAGGCTTTGATAAAGGTCTCCTGGGCGAGGTCGTCAGCTGCTTGATGGGCATTAGTCATCCGATGACAGAGAAAGTAGATGTTTTTCTCGTACTTTCTGATCAGCGCTTCAAAAGCCTTCATGTCTCCCTTTTTGGCTCTGGAGATGAGTTCTTTTTCATCTGTTTTATCCATCTGCCTCACTCAAGCTCCCGATTAATATACAGCCGAAAAAGGGAATTATTCCGTTTTGTGTACCTTTTTTCCACATCGCACATTCCCCACCCACTGATGAATAAAGCAACTTTTGTGCCTTAAAATGAATTCTTAACTTATTTAATTTCATACATATAGATATTGCTTGAATCAACCGTTACGCTTAAATTATTTTACATCTGTAAATATTCTTTAAGGATAGATTTCAGATTCTGTCTTTAATGTTTTCCCAGTTTAGAATCTTAAAACGTTTAACACGCTCTTCGCCAGTTTCCTCAGAGCTGGTGATTGTGTAGAGATAGCTGGTCTTAATCAATTCAGGCCAGTACTGGAGAGTTGTCCGGTACAGGTAGTATCCATCCTTGCTTAACACATCACACTTGATCCCCTTTTCTTCATCCAGAGTTGATTTTAGTTTATAGACATAGATTCGCCCTCGATCATCGGAAAGAAAGGCAGAATAAAAAGGTCGATGCTCTGGAAACTGGATGGCTTTTCTTACATTCTCTGGAATATTCTCGAATTGACCTCTGATTTTATCCTTTTCTTTCTCCGTGATCGGATGATACGGTTCTTCTTTTTCAATTTTTAGAATCGGTTCCCCTCGGGAGTTTAGGACATGCAGGACATAGTCCTTCGAGTAGCCATAGATGTATGTTTGATCGTCGATTTTGGTTATGATGAGATCATAGATATAGCCGTGGGAGATTCCCCAGGTTGTATTTCCGGATCTGGTAAAGATCGTTCCAGAGGGAAAGGAGACGACATTCTGGATGATTTCTCCTTGGGTGTTCACTTGATCGAAATACATGGCCTGTCCGGATTCTTGTGAGACTGAAAACTTCCCCCAGATGTTTCCTCCAGAATCCAAGAAGATGTCATAAGGATAATATTTCATGAGTATGTCATGGAGGAAATTTCCCTGTTTATCGAAAATTTTGATTTTTCGTCTATCTTTGACATAGATATTTCTTGTTGTCTGATCTAAACATACCTCTGTGGGGCGCTCAAATTCGCCAGGGCCCTGACCTTTCTTACCGATCGTCTGCAGGTAATTCCCGAACTTATCGAATTTCTGCAGGCGGCAATTCCTGTATTCGAGAACATAGATATTTTCTTCACCATCCAGGGCGATATCCACTGCCCGGTAGAAGAGATAATTGTTGTCGTCCTCGCGTCCGATGCTGAGGTCTTCCTCAAGATCAAAAATAAGTTCTCCGAAGAGTGGTTCCCCAGGATTTTTGATAACTTTCACTCCATCTTCATATTCAATCTTTCCTTTCCACTCAGTTTGGGCCAATTCTTCTGTCTTTTTGCAGCCTAAAGCAAGGACAAGGATGAGTGTCAGGGCCAAAGATATCGTTGTTTTTTTTCTCATGATTTCTCCTTCGATATCCTATTCTGGATGACAACTTCTTTCAAAAATGGTTTTCTATGATTACTCTCTGTCGAGTTTTTTAATCCGATTGATTAAATCCTCTGCTTTTGCCTTAAAAGATTCGTAGAGAGAAGCCTTCTGAGCTAGAATCAGGGCCTTTTCTCTTTGACCATCATTAAAGTAGCCTGCCGCTGCATTATAGAAAGAGGTTGCTTTGGACAGACGGATTTTTGCTATTTGAATTTTTTTCTTCAAGATATGTCTTTTTTTTCTGTCCTCAGACAGAGATGAACTTTCGATCTCATCAATTTTTTGGTGAAGTGAATTCTCTTGTCGTTGATAGCAACGGGAGGCTTGTTCAAAATACAGAGCCGATTTTTCCCAGATCTCCCATCGGGCATTCATTTTTCCCAGGTAAAAAACAGGCTCACAACTGGGTGTGTTCAGTTTGATAGCCTCCTGAAGTTCTTTTTCGGCCTCTTCCAGCCTATTCAATTCAAAGGATATGATGCCTGAAAGCGTATGGACTTCATGGTGGCCGATGAGATATTTTTTGGCTTTTTCGATATTTGCTAAAGCCTCCTCATGTTTTTCCATTTCATTCCGGTTCCAGGCAAGCCAGTAATTCGTTTCCCCCATGAGGTATTTGCCTAAGCTGCGGAGTTTGTCAAGGATTTCTACAGCTTCTTCATGGCGTTCTAAGTAAGCTAAACATATAGCTTTTCCAAGCATGGCATCTCTGTAATTCGGATCTAGTTCTAATATTTTCCGATTGAATTCAAGGCATTTTTCGAATTCTTCATGGATGAAATAGACTTTGGCTAAATCACTCAAAATCGAGATGGAACGGGGAATGTGAGTGTATGCTTCAAGAATTTTCTTTTCGGCAGAAATGATTTTCCCGAGCATGAGATCTATTTTTCCTAAGAAATAGTGAGCTTCATAGAAGGATGGTTCGTATCGGACGAGTTTTATCAAACTGTCCTGAGAAACCTTCGGGGATACAGCCAGCTTGAATAGGATCAAAGGAGATTCGGGAAAAACCTGAGAAAAGCGGGAGAAGTCATCCAAGTCTTTTATGTAATGAGCGAAATCAGAATTTAAATGGAGATAAAAATAGGCGGAGAAAACGTCTTTTTCTGATCTGGCTTTTAACTGTGTATAAAGGGAATCGACATTGTCATTTAACCAGTTTAAGTGATTTCCAGTACTCGATCGATCTTTCAAGATAGTCTCTATAGTCTCTGCGATGCCCCTTCTCTTTGATGAGCGGCGTAAGACAAGTTCAAATAAGGTGGAGAATTCAGATAAATCAGGATAAGCCTGAAGGAAATCCCATGCTGTCCGGAGATGATTGTCTTCTACAATGCGAAGTTCGTTTTCTCTCTGTCCCAGGAGAAGGGCTGTTTTTATGATTCTGACTCTGACCTTATTCTGGTATCTAGGAAAGTTGAAAAGACTCTGATAGATTCGAAAGGCATCTGTTAAGGATGTATAACTCCCTGTTTGAAAAAGGATATCAGCCTGGTTTAATTCGTTGCTAAATTCTACCCATTCCTGTGGTGTGACGTCGATTTTTTTTGGGGGCGCGCAAAAAAGTGAGAAAAAAAGGAGAGACAGGATAATAAGAAATTTAAAAAAACCGAGCCTGATAGACATTGAGTTGATTATATCCATAAAATATTACGATTGATATGAGCAATGTGTTTATGCATTAAATAGGGAAAGTGACAAAGTTGTAAATATACTTGACAGTTGTCCTCTTTCTATAACAAATCCCAATGGAACACCCCCCTCTCATACCATGATGAATTGGCACATTTTTTGCTGCATATGATATCATATAAAAACGATGTCGTTGTTCATAGAATTTCATAAAAAGCAGATCTCAAACAGAAGTTGAATCCCGTATGGAAGCCAAGAATAAACCTGGATTCTTTCCCTGGTTGGGTTGAAATAATTATATATGTATCTATCCTTTGTGATGAAACGTTGAATCAGATAGGTATTCCGGATAAGGCTCGGAATTAGAAAAAAAATATGAAGAGAATGATTGTCTTTCCTGTAGCCCTCCTTTTGCTGATCAGCATCTTGACCGCCAAGCCAGAAAACGCTCTCAAAGATGCAGATCTGCTACTGGACATGATGGAGTACAAATCAGCGATTGGATTTTACGAGAAGGCAATATCAGAAAAGCCCGGAGAACGAGATATTCGAAAACGGGCTGCATATGCCTACCTTAAGATAAAAAAATTGGAGGAGGCTCTGAAATTGTTAAAGCAGGAACTTGAGCTGTTTCCTGATAACGCCGATGCTTTCGACCTGCTGGCCTTCATCCTGTACAAAGAAAATAGACTTGAGGATGCGCAGCGTTATCTTGAAAATTTCGATTTTACCGTGGATGTGAGTGAGAATAATCCTGGGATGGGCGGACTCGCCTACTTTATTCTCGGGATGCATTTCAAAGGAAACAAAGATTTCAAAAAGGCAAGGAGTTTATTCCAAAAAGCAATTGATAAGGGGCACAACCCTGTGAAGTGCTATGTACAAGCCGCTGACATTGAGCTCGTTCAAGGGAGCATAGACTTGGCCCAGAGTGTGTTGGTTAAGGGCAGTCGGCAGTATGGTGAGCATCCTGAATTTTTTTTCATGCGGGGGTGGAGATACTACGAGAAGTCGAAAAAGAACAATTATTTTCTTCTCAGAGCGATAGAAAGCTTTGAGGAGGCAGTCAAGGTAAATCCTTTCTTCAAAGACGCCCTCCTCAACATAGCCTGCTTGAGCTACAATCATAAGAATTACAGGAAAGCAACTGAGTATTTTGAAAGGGCCCTGGCGTTAAATCCAGAAGATGACGAGATAAAAATTTTTACAGAATGTGCTCGAAAAAGACTTAACAAGAGGACTGATGTGGATCCAGTCATCGAGTGTCCTGAGAAATTGGCGTTGTCCAAAGAATTTGTTGAAAATCCTGATAGAGAGTATGAACACCCTCTCATCAATGATTTCAGGTTGGTCATAGAAAATGTCAATTTTCTGGGACTCGAATTCATCAGAAACGGAAAATTACACGATGCGATCCGAGTCTTCCGAAACGGATTAAAGATATTTCCTGAATCGTCTGAGATGCATTTCAACCTGGGAATGGTCTTCTACTGGCTTAATTATTTAAAAGATGCTGAAACACATGCTCTTCTTGCCCTAAGAAAAAGGGGTTTTTTCGGAAGGGTACCTGCCTACAGAAAACAGGAGATTTTAAGGAATAAACGAAAAGAAATGTATGAAAAATTGGAGGTTCCACTTTCTGAATGGACCTTCGATGTCGCTCTTAAGAAGGGGAATTATTTCGCCGACGCTTTTGATCTCCTGGGAAACATATACTTTAGAAGACAAGATTTTGAGAAGTCTATCCTGGCTCACAAGAAAGTCATCGACATCTACCCAGAAGATGCGATCGGACACTACAACCTTGGATGTTCCTTCTGGGCTCTGGATAAGAAGGATAGCGCCGAGACGGCCTGGAAGAATGCCATCAAGTATGAACATATAGCCAAAGAGAGGGAAGATAGAGCACACGTTTCCAATGATCAGCTTACCATTTCATTATTGGTGTTGAGACGACCTGTCGCTTACAAGGCCCATAAGTCTCTAGGTCGATTATACCTTGAGCGCCGCTGGCGTGATAAAGCCCTGGATGAATTCGAGAAAGCGATAGAATTAGATCCCTCAGATCCAGAACCATACTTTGAACTAGGAAAGTTGTACCAAACCAAGGACAATGTCAAAAAGTCTATTTTTTACTACGAGAAATATATCTATCTGGGCGGAAAAAAAGAATCCGAAGTCAAAGAGATTTTAAAATCGTTAAAAAAAATAAGCGGTAAATAATTATTCACTCTCAGGGATTAATGGACTCCTTGGATTCATATCGAGCTTATTCAACATAGTCCTCGAGAGGAAAGGGGAGTTGATCATTAAAAATTTCTTGAACTATTAGTATCGATAGATAAAATAAAAAATAAAGGAGGGAAGAATGAGAAAACCCATATATTTACCGATCGTGATCCTGATTTTTTTAGGCTTTTTTTCCGGATTTCACGGGCAACAGACACTCCCTCAGAAGGAAGAATATGAAGTAGAAGTCAGGCTTGTCCTGGTTGATGTTATCGTGACCAAAGACGGGAAGTTCGTTACAGATCTTACTCAAGAAGATTTTGAAATCTACGAGGATGGGAAGAGAGTGACGATCAATTCCTTTGAACTCATAAGCTTTGAGGAAGGCCTAATCGAGATACCCACAGAAAGGCCAGAAAAAGCTCCTCCTGGGATTCCCAAGAAGCAGCTTGTCGTCGTGTTTGACGGGGTGAGTTCTTGGCAGAGAAACCTCAAGGAAGGATCGAGAAAGATCGTGGATGAGTTCGTCTCTTTGACCAAACTGGGGCATGAAGTGATGATCATTCAGCTAAGAGAGGATAAAGGGATTGAAGTGATTCAGTCTTTCACCACGGATGAGAAACTTGTCAGAAAAGCCTTGGTCTTGGCCTCTGGCCACATATGGTATGATCGTTCGCAGGATGCACTCAAGATGTGGCAGGAATTGGGGATTGATGCGACGGGGGATATGACTCCTGTTGATCGGTATGGCGAACAAGTACAGCCTATGTTGGAGCAGGAATATCTCTTTGTAGAAAGGGGAAGGTTCGAGAAAGCGATAGGTGGAGTTTTGGCGGTAGCAAACATGATAAAAGACCTTCCTGGAAGGAAAACGATTCTCCTTATAAGCGATGGATTTCCGGATATCACCCAGAAGAGTCTGGACAGCATCATCACAGAATCCACTCCGGAGAGAACGGTAAGCGGTGCGAGAACCCCGCACCTCGATATCAGAAGAGACTCGGGGAAGATAAGAGTTTTTGATCCCTTCAACCTTCTGGATAAAAAAAAGATCATGAGCGGAGAAGAGGTGCTCCGTGAATTGATCCGCTTCGCCAATGCCCAGAATATTTCTATCTATGCCTTAGATCCGGCGACGTTTACAAAGTATTTCATTTCTGCTACAGCTGAGTTTGGGCCAAGGGATTCTGCGGTAAAATCCCTTGAGAGCCGGACGCAGGATAAGATAGCCAGAGTCCAGAATCTCAGATGGCTTTCTGAAGATACGGGAGGTGTGACGTTAAGGGGGGCCAGTAAATATGATGAGTTCTATGATGTTATGCGTACAGATTTAAATGATTATTACCAGTTGAGCTACTATCCTCCCCGGGAGAACCCAGATAACAATTACCACAAAATCGATGTCAAGGTTAATCGTTCCGGGATTGATATGCGCCACAGGAAAGGGTATACGGATTATTCTGATGTTGAACAGGAGAAACTGCTTCTTGTCTCCGCTTTCTATAATCCTTCTTTATTCAGCCAGGTTCCCTTCGAAGCTGAATTCGTACCGTTCGTAACAGAATCGGAAAAGTTTATTCCTTGGATGCATATAGGTCTGCCGACTCAGAAGCTATTCATAGAAAAAGGAGTCACGTTCGGATCAAAGAAATTTGACCTTCACGTTTGGGTTAAGGAAAAAGAGATGGGGGGAGCCGCTTTTAGAGGACAAATTCACATTCCTTTTGTCATCGATGAATCTTTCATGAACCTCATTAAGAGCACAGATTTTCTTCTTTTTCATTACAGCGGGAGAGAGGTCGAATTTAAACAGAAGGATTATCAGGCTATCTTTGCCCTCTACGATGGTCAGACAAACGAAGTTGGCACTTGGGAAGAATCCTTTTCTATACCTGATTTCAAGAAAGATAAACAGGGAGCCATCATCGATTGTGTTTTAGGCTCGGTGACCCCGAATCCGAAAAAAGGAAAAAAGTCATTCAATTTCGATAAAGATGGCGGCCTGGAGTACGGCGAGATCAGGTTTTACCCAGCGGTGAATAACCGATTCCCAAGGATGCAGAATGCCTCCCTCTTCCTTCAAGCCTATTTACCTCAGGGGAAGATTAAGGCCAATCCCCAGTTTTCCATCCTGATCAGAAAAGGATTGGCCCAACCCGTACCCGCTGAGAAAGTCGTCGAAACTTGGGATAAAAAATCTAAGACATGGAGTGTGCTCTTCAACTTGGATTTGATGAATGTCTTTCCTGGGGATTATAAATTAAAGATCGGAGTCCCTCTTTCTGAAAAAGGTCCTGTCCTCCAGAAGGAAGTGAAGATATCCAAACTTCGTTATTGACATTATTCAAGGCTTCAAGAGAAGATTTGTCAGGCAGTTTCGTTTTTAGGAAGCTCCTTACATTTCTACCCTGGCTCTGAAACAACATTTTTATTTTTAAATCCACTCGCTTTTTCCTCCTTATTCTGTGTCTCCAGTCTCAACACCTGTCATAAATTTAGGACAAAGAGAGCCTTATACAGATGAAACCAAACTCATAAGACCTATTGGCACAATTCTTGCTCAATTTAAGAGAGAGGCATAGAAGGGAGAGCCTAAAAACATTAGAAATAAAATACAAAACTGTGGACCTCATTTTCAGGGCATATAAGAATGGGTAAAGGAAAGTTTAAAAAACCTATTTTTTTGTTTCTCATATCCGGAGTCTTTTTTCTGGGCTTGCTCTTTGGACTTCAGAAGCAACAGGAGCTGCCAAAGCCGTTAGAACACGAGGTGACAGTCGAACTAGTCGTCTTGGAAGTTTTTGTCACAGATAAAGAGGGAAACTTTGTTGATGACCTCAAAAGAAACGATTTTGAGATATACGAAGATGGAAAAAGGGTTGATATTCAATATTTTGCTGTTGTAACACCTGAAAAGAGATCATTATCAGAAGTATCAGAAGAAGTGGAAAAAGTGAAGATTCCACTTGCTCCCCAAAAAATGAAATTGGTCATTCTCTTCGATAATTTAAATACTAATAGATTCTATTTAAGCAGTCATTGGGCTCAAATTGAAGAAACGATCAAGGCTCTTTCAGACAAAGTGGAAGAGACTATGATCATGGAACTCAGTCGAGAATACGGAGCAAGAGTCATCCAACCCTTCATATCTGATCAGAACATGCTTTCTGATGCTATCTCGAGATTCAGGTTAGACCTATCAGAAAACATTCGAGAAGAGATGAAGAGACATGAAATGGAAGATTTAGAAAGAGAAGGTCAAAAAAAACTTGAAGATCGATTCATAGGTAATCCTTTCTATATCATGGACTGTATCATGGAGGAAGAAAAACTTATAAAGAGACAGACACTTTCAGATTCTTTTGGGTCTTTTCTTGCTGCTGTAAATCATATAAGAAAATTCGAAGGAACAAAATCTATTCTCCTCGTAAGCGATGGGTTTCACCTTGAGAGGAAAAGCAAAAAGGGAATTGTCGTTGATGGCGGACATTATAGATACGTTTATAAAGGTGTCGTTAGACTTTTTGATCCCTTCAAATTATTCGGAGGGAAAAGTTATCATGATCAAAATGAAGCTTTTGAAAAGCTTTTGCAGCTTATCAATGAAGAAAGATTGATTTTTTATGCCTTTTCTCCAATGGAATTAAAACAAGATTTCTCTGTGACAGCCCCTATTGGCACGGGAGATATCTTCAAAGACGAAATGGAACAGTGGGCAAGAGAGCGATACAGCCTTGATAGAATAGCAGAAGAGACAGGAGGAGTGTATTTAAAAGGGCAGAAGAAATACGAGAATTTCATAAAAGAACTGGGAAGAGACCTCACCCATTTTTACGATATCTCTTTCGCACCATCGAGAAAACGGAAAAAGGGATATCACAAGATTGAAGTGAGGGTGAGAAGGCCTGAACTCAGAATAAGATACAAGAAAGGTTATTCAGATTTCACCGATGAAGAAATCGAGAAAAGAAGGCTTGCTTCGGCTTTTCTTTCCCCCTCATTATTCAAAGATATAGCCTTCTCCTGTAAGACAGATTTCATTGCCTTGCGGGGAGGATATCTTCAGTTCTGGATCAGAATGAAAATTCCCCTTGGTCAGTTTAGGAAGTACCGAGATCGCACTCTTCCCGATGAGATGGCGTTGTTGTTTGGGATAAATGAATGGAAAGAAAAAAAAGTCTATACCGGAGGAAAAGTGCTATGGATAAAAAGGGCGGTTGAGAAAGGCCTGAACACTCTCTATCGAGCTTATATAACCTCTTTGGTCGATCTTGAGCCTGGAGATTATCAGACCAGGCTGGTACTCAAACAGCGTGAGGATCGAATCGGAGGATGGGAAGCTTCTGTGAGAATACCAGATGTGAAGAAAGAGAAGTCCTTAAGCCTCTTTAATGTCATTTGTGGTTTTTTGAGAGAAGAGGAAAAGGAAAACACTGTTCCTTTTTCCATTTCTATCGGAGATGGCTCCCTTCTCCTTTCTCGGTATAAGTTTTATCCGTTCGTGGAGAATGTTTTTGCCCAAGGAAGACAGGGAGCTCTGCTATTGCAAATCTCCAACCCAGAGGAGGTGAAAGATCTGAGCCTCCAGTTTTCTCTACTCAACGATAAAAATATTCCATTAGATGTATCTTCCGAGAGTGTTGAATCTTACTTTGACGAAGAATTAAAAATTTCAACTGAGGTTTATTTATTAGATTTTCAAAAGATTCCTCCAGCAGATTATCATCTTAATATAAAATCGGCAGATGGCCAGATTGAAAAAGGCATCGAGATAAAAATTGTTTCATAATGTTTGTTTATTTTCTCGAAATTATGAATCGAGGCTGATGATTATATGGATGAAAATGGAGGAGGATTTAGAACATATTTTATCGTAAATAAGGAACGACATTATAAGGGAAAAAAAATGAAAAGGGCCAAATTCATCGCTTTCATGAGCCTGTTTATCTTTTTATGTTTTCTTTACGGATTTAAGAGACAACAGGAGACGAAAGAGCTGTTAGAGCATGAAGTGACAGTCGAGTTAGTTGTGGTCGAGGTCTTTGTTACGGATAAAGAAGGTAATTTTATAGACTCCCTCACTAAGGACGATTTTGAGATATACGAGGATGGGAAAAGGGTTGATATTCAGTATTTTGCAGTCGTTACCCCAGAGAGAAAAATTTTAAAAGAAGAAAAGCCAGTTACAGTCAAACCCAGGAAACAGCCGTTGACGCCAATGAAAATGAAATTGGTAATCCTTTTTGACGGCTTAAACACGAACCGATTCTATCTTAACGCCCAATGGTTTCAGTTCGAGGAGATGTTCAAGGTCCTTTCTGGCCAGGTGGAAGAGGCTATGATACTAGAGCTCAACAGAAAAACTGGAGTCAAGATCATCCAGCCTTTTACATCTGACCAGAAACTCCTTAATGATAAAATCTCCGAAGTCAGCAATGCATTTTGGAAAGAGACAGATGAAGCGGTTAGAGAAAACTTAATAAGAGATATGTATTCACTCATTTATGGAGGATTTTTATCCAGTAGCAGTGCCTTGTTTATAATAGAGAGTCTGAAGAAAGAAGATGGGCTCATAAGGAGGACAAGGCTTGCAGACTCCTTCAGTACTTTTATGGCTGCGGTGAATTATATAAGGCAATTTGAAGGAATCAAGGCTGTTCTCATCATCAGTGATGGATTTCACCTTGAGAAGGATATTGTCAGAATTTTTGATCCTTTTAAGCTCTTTGGAGGTAAACAATATTTTGATCAACGGGAAGCTTTTGAAAAGTTTCTTCAACTCATCAATGAAGAAAAGCTAGTCTTTTATGCCCTCTCGCCAAAAGGATTAAGGCCAGATTTTTCCGTGGCATCTCCTGTTGATTATTTTTCCAAAAGGGGACAGATGTTTAAAGATGAGCTAGCACAGTGGACAAAGGATCGTTATACCCTACAGGAAATAGCAGACGAGACAGGTGGAATGTATCTAAGAGGACAGAAGAAATTTGAGAATTTCGCAAAAGAATTGGGAAGAGACCTTACGCATTTCTATGATATTTCCTACATCCCATCGAAGAAGCGGAAAAAGGGATATCACAGGATTGATGTCCGGGTGAAAAGACCTGGACTCATCATCAGACACAAGAAAGGTTATTCAGATTTCACCGATGAAGAAATCGAGAAAAGAAGGCTTGCTTCGGCTTTTCTTTCCCCTTCATTATTCAAAGACATAGCCTTCTCCTGCAAAACAGATTTCATTGCCTTGCGGGGGGGATATCTTCAGTTCTGGATCAGAATGAAAATTCCCCTTGATCAGTTCAGGAAGGACAGTGCTCTCGTTCCTCTTGGTGAAATGGCCTTGTTGTTCGGGATAAATGAGTGGTCAAAGAATAAGGTTCACACCGGCGGTCGGAAGCTTCGGATTGAAGAAGCCATAAATAGAAATCTGAACACCCTCTATCGGGCTTATATAACCTCACTGATCAATCTTGAACCTGGAGATTATGAGGCCAGATTAATCCTAAAACAATCAGATGATCGGATCGGAGGATGGGAAGCTTCTGTGAGAATACCAGACGTGAAGGAAGAGAAGTCCTTAAACCTCTTTAATACCATTTGTGGTTTTTTGAGAGAAGAAGAAAAAGAAAACGCTGTTCCTTTCTCCGTTTCTATCGGAGATGGCTCCCTTCTTCTTTCTCGGTATAAGTTTTATCCGTTCGTAGAGAATGTTTTTGCCCAAGGAAGACAGGGAGCTCTGCTATTGCAAATCTGCAACCCAGAGGAGGTGAAAGATCTGAGCCTCCAGTTTTCTCTACTCAACGATAAAAATATTCCATTAGATGTATCTTCCGAGAGTGTTGAATCTTACTTTGACGAAGAATTAAAAATTTCAACTGAGGTTTATTTATTAGATTTTCAAAAGATTCCTCCAGCAGATTATCATCTTAATATAAAATCGGCAGATGGCCGGGTAGAAAAAACAGTCGAGATAAAAGTTGTTTCATGATTTTCTAGTCATTTATTAGCCTTGTGAATTTAGGCTCATAGTTATATAAATAAGGAAGGAGAAGAAAAAAAACAAAAGCTGGAGAAAAACAGCATAGGGGGAGAAAATGAATAAGCGTATTTTAATGTATTCCATTTCTTTGTTATTTCTTTTTTGTTTTTTCTTTGGATTCCAAGGGCAGGAAAAGATTGTGCCGCCTGAAAGACATGTAGTGGAAGTCAGGCTCGTTTTGGTGGATGTCATCGTCACCAAAGATGGAAAATTTGTGACAGATTTATCTCAGGATGATTTTGAACTCTTTGAAGATGGGAGGAAACTTCCCATCAACTCCTGCGAACTCATAAGCTTCGGAGAGAGAAAATTAGAGGCCTACGAAGAGGAGCCGGAAGAGGTGCCTTTGGACATTCCGAAAAAGCAACTTATCGTCGTCTTTGATGGGGTGAGCACATGGCAGAGAAATCTCAAGGAAGGATCCAGAAAGATCGTCGATGAGCTTCTTTCCTTGGTTAAGGAAGGACATGAAGTCATGATCATTCAACTGAGTGAACAAAGAGGAATGAAAGTTCTTCAGCCTTTCACAACAGATGATGAGCTTATAAGAAAAGCACTCGTACGATCGTCGGGAATGATTTGGCATGATGATTCCCTCGATGCCTTAAAAATGTGGGAGGCTCTCGGGAGTGAAGATGTGTGACCTATGGCCGGGGTAGAGAGATACACGGAGAGATTACAGCCGGTGTTAGAACACGAATACTTTTATAGAGAAAAAGAAAGGTTCGAGAAAGCGTTGGGAGGGATCTTTTCGGTTGTGAATTTGATAAAAGATTTACCTGGAAGAAAATCGATCCTCATCATAAGCGATGGATTTCCGGATCTTTCGTCTGGGGAAAGAAGAATAAAGGCAGGGGAGATCAGTATTTTTGATCCTCTCAATATTCTAGACACAAAGAAGAATATGGATGCAGAAGAGGTCATCCGAGAGCTTATCCGCTTTGCCAATGCTCAAAATATTTCCCTGTATACCTTGGACCCTGATACGTTTACAAAGTATTTCTTCACGGCCTCAGCCGCTTATGGGCCTGAAAAAGTCACTGCCAGCCCTTTTCCTTCCAGTAGTAGAGAAATAAGAGATACTCATCCTATCAGTTATCGTGAGGGAGAAAAGATTGCCAGGATCCAGAATTTGAGATGGATCTCTGAGGATACAGGGGCTATTTCATTGAGAGGCGCCAAGAAATACGAAAAATTCAAGACCGTTATGAGTATGGATTTAAATTATTACTATCAATTGAGTTACTATCCTCCCAGGAAAAGACCAGATGGTAACTATCATAAAATCAAGGTTA
This sequence comes from uncultured Eubacteriales bacterium, assembly GCA_964347035.1. GTDB lineage: Bacteria > Acidobacteriota > Aminicenantia > Aminicenantales > Aminicenantaceae > CAYFXE01. The sequence continues at coordinate 19,281 of CAYFXE010000049.1, forward strand.
AAGTAAAACAGGGCGGTGTGGATACCCGTTACAGAAAAGGCTACACAGATTATTCTGAAGAAGAGGAAGGAAAAATGCTTCTCGTTTCCGCTTTTTATAATCCTTCGTTATTTAAAAAAGTACCTTTTCATGCAGATTTTATTCCTTTTCAAAAGGATTCGAAAAAGATTCAGCCCTGGATGAACGTGGCCCTGCCAGTGAGGGAATTGTTGATAGAAAAGGGCCCTATTCATGATCAGAAAGTCTTCAACCTGCATGTCTGGATCAAAGATAAAAAGAGAGGAGATCGTGTCTTCGGAATGCCGATCCCGATCATCATCAGCCAAACGTTAATGGATCGTATAAAGTCTCTTGATTATCTTGTTTATAACTTCCCAGGTCCGGAAATCGAGTTCAGCAAAGAAGAATATCAGGTTGTCTTTGCTCTATGTGATGATCAAACCAGTGAGATTGGTACCTGGGAGACCTCCTTCTCGCTTCCCGATCTTAACCAGGAAAAAGAAGGAACCATAATCAACTGTGTTCTGGGATTAATGCGCTCGAATCCGGGAGGGAAGAAGAGAGCTTTTTCTCTTTCAAAAAAAGATGGAACTCTGGAGTATGAAGAATGTAAGTTTTATCCCGCGGTAACCAATCAATTCCCGAGAACAGAAAATGCTGCCGTTTTTCTTCAAGTCTCTCTTCCGCAAGGAAAAATCAAGGTTAATCCCCAGTTTGCTGTGATCATAAGAGAAAGTTTAGCACAATCCATGCCTGGGGAGTTGGTAGCAGAGTCCTGGGATAAAGAATCCAGGACATGGAGTGGTCTCTTCAATCTGGATTTGAGCATGCTGTTTCCCGGCGATTATACTCTAAAAGTCAACCTTCCTGTATCTGAGGAGACTGTCCTGAGCAGGGCAGTGAAGATTGTTAAGCTTGAATATTAGATTTTGATGGCCCAGATTGTCTCCCAGAATATATTTTTGAGAATGTGTGAGTTTTGTGGAAGCATCATTTTTTCTTTAGTGGAAGGGAATTTGGGGATGGCATTGCTCTCTTCAGATTTTTAACGCCATTCT
>CAYFXE010000050.1:0-4866 GCA_964347035.1 uncultured Eubacteriales bacterium
AATACAATCTCAAGACTAATGACCAGGTGAGAGATGCGGCGATCAAATTCGTTCTCGGCCATCCCGGTGTCAACTCGGTAACGTTTTCGTTCAGTAATTATAATCAGATCAACTCTTTCGTAGCTCTTTCAGGTAAAAAGCTTGAGACCAGCGAGGAAAGGATGCTTTCTGATTATGCCTCTACGACCGGGAAGTTTTATTGCAGGCATGCCTGTGGGTGAGTGCGAGTCGCATTGTCCCCATAGAGTGCCTGTCAACACGATCATGCGCTATAACCATTATTTCAGGGCACAGGGTAGGGAAAAGGATGCACTGGAAAAATATGCCAACCTTCCAGGACCTAAGGCGGATATGTGTGAAGACTGCTCAGGATATTGTGAGAAAATCTGTCCTTACGGAATCCCCATTCAGGTTCTTTTAACACTGGCCCACCAAACCCTCACGATTTAGAAAATAAAATTCTCAATGACGACTAAATAATATTTTACATCGTTGTTATCAATACTATAAGATAGCTACGAAAATCCGCTTTAAAATCTTAAAGAATCAACGCATTCATGTCATCTGTAACAGCAAATTTAATTCAATATAAGGAGGTTACAATGAAAAAAACTATCAAAATCCTGGCAACCTCAGTCTTGGCATTTATGCTTTTTTCTATGCTCAGGACTCCGAGCTTAACAGAAGAAACGATGGAAATCGCCGCTCAAAAAGTTCTCTCCATCCCCGCTCCTGCTTTTGAGATGCCGAATGAATTGGCTTCGTACGATAACAATGGAGTGCTCTCGCTCAATATGGAGCCCCAATATATAAGAGCACCCCTCATCCTGCCAAACGGGACAAGGATTAAAAAACTTCAGATCGTCTGCAAAGACAACAACACTGAGGGGAGCATCCGGATGTGGCTCCATGTTCTTTCTAACGACTTATCCGAGAGCTTCACCTTGGGTGTCGCGGAAAGCGAAGGAGCAGAAGATACGTATCGTGTTTTTTCGACAACAAATATTACTCCCAACAAAATAAACAACGTTAATTACAACTATTTTCTGAATCTGCGTCTGCCCGGCACCAAAGCGGATGGATATGAATTCGTTGCCGCAAAAGTCTGGTACAAAGGAAAATGGTGAGGTTTTTTCTAAAGATGAATAAAATTAAGAATTTGAGGATTGGAAAAATTCGGTTCTTATTTATTTTGGTAGTCTGTTTCTTTCTGATTACCTGTGGATCAGAGGACAACAACGTTATGAGGACGACGGAAACGAATTCGGTAGAGAACTATTCTATCAAGAGCGAGCCCAATTTTCCGTCCGACCAGGCTGATGTTTCATCCATCGATGGAATTATCAGAGCCATTTATGAATCCATAACTTTTAGCGAGGGCGAGAAGCCGGACATAGCACGCTTCCGGTCTCTGTGTGCTCCGAATGCTCCGTTTATCCGTATCAGGCCAGACGGCCTGGATAAGATGGACTCAGACAGCTTTTTTTCCTCATTCCAGGAACGCGTCGAAACAGGTGCCTTGAAAAGCTTTTATGAGGGAGAGATTTTTCGAAAAACTCATAAATACGGGAGCATCGCCCAGGTTTTTACGACCTACGAAAAAGGCATGAATACAGATGATCCAGAGTCATTCAACAGAGGGATTAACAGTATTCAGCTGTATTATGACGGGCAGCGCTGGTGGATAAGCTGCCTCATGTGGCAAGACGAGACGCCCGACAACCCGATTCCAGCCGAATATCTGCGTTGATTAAAAGGGAACAAGCCTGGATTCCTGCTACCTGTTTCCCGCCTGCGCGGGCACAAGTTTCCCAGGCACAGAGCCCGCGGGAATGACATTATGTGCTATTTTGCAATTGATGATGTAATAGGCTATATTTATTTGCTCAAAAATATGTATAAGACATTTAAAGGTATTCAGCCAAATCACTCCTATTAAAAGGAGGGCCGTTATGAAAAAATCTGTTTTTATCATCTCTCTAACACTCATCCTTTTCTTTTCAATCCTCACAGCCCAAGAACCATACAAACTTCCGCCCAGGGAAGTAATGGACATAGTCAATGCTCCGCTTCCTCCGCGACTCTCAGTGGATCCGACAAAAGAATTCATGCTTCTCGCCGAATACGAAACCATGCCTCCCATCGAGTATATGGCTCAGCCACTCCTCCGGCTGGCCGGGATGAGGATCACTCCTAAGTACAATGCCCGCCAGGTAACCACGTTCTACACATCCCTCACCATCAAAAGCATAAAGGAGGGTTCCACAGTTGAGATCGATTTGCCTGAAAACGCAAAACTGAGCTTTCCAACCTGGTCTCATGACGGACAATGGATCGCCTTTCGCCGTTATGCAGACGCAGGAGTCGAGCTATGGGTTGCCAATCCTGAAACAGGCAAAGCCATGGCTCTTACAGGCCCGATTATCAACGCCACATTTGGATCGGGTTTTACCTGGCTCCCTGACAGCCGCTACCTTCTCGTCCAGACTATCCTCATCAACCGTCCAGCACCACCCGAAAAGCCAGCCACACCCACAGGACCCAATATCCAAGAGACTTCCGGCAAAGTCTCAAAAGTCCGCACTTATCAGGATCTTCTGAGCACTCCTCACGATGAGACTCTTTTCGATTACTACGGGACTTCCCAACTCATGCTGATTAATGTCCTTTCTGGCGAATCCCGGAAAATCGGCTCTCCTGGTATCTATCGTTACGCCGATCCCTCCCCCGATGGAGAATATCTCTTGGTCTACCAGATCAAAAAGCCGTATTCCTACTTTGTTCCCTACGAAAGATTCCCCCATTCTCTAGAAATCTGGAACCGCAAGGGGGAATTGGTCCATCTCCTGGCCGATCTTCCTCTGGCCGATGAGGTCCCGATACGAGGGGTTCCCACTGGTCCTCGGGAAATCGAATGGCGCCCTCTTAAACCCACCACCCTTGTTTGGATTGAAGCCCTGGATGATGGAAATCCTGAGAAAAAAGTCCCCTACCGCGATAGGCTCATGACTCTTTCGGCTCCTTTTAAAGATAAGCCCCAGGAAATCCTGAAGATTCAACACCGGTATGATGATATCGATTGGCTAAAACCTGTAGGAAGTGCTCTCCTCAGAGAAGAAGATTGGAAGAGGCGATGGAATACGACTCATCTTATCAATGTCGATGATCCCGGCCAAACCCCGGCGAAAATCTTCGACCTCAGTACTCAAGATAACTACAACGACCCAGGCAATCCCGTAGAAACAAGGACCATCTCCGGTGAAAGAATCCTTCTCCAGGATGACGACTGGATCTATCTGTCTGGAAGAGGAGCCTCACCATTGGGGGATCGACCCTTTTTAGATATGTTGAATATCAAGACGATGGAGAAGAAACGTCTGTTTCGGTGCAGCGAACTCAATTATGAATCATTCATGGCCTTTGCAGGAAAAGACAGGAAAAAAATCATAATCCATTATGAATCCAAAGAGGAACCTCCCAACTATGTCCTGTATGATCTGAAATCAAAGAAAAAAAAATTCCTCACTGAATACAAGATCGCTTCGCCAAAGTTAGCAGGCATAAGCCAGCAACTCATCAAATACAAAAGAGATGATGGGGTCGATCTATCCGGAAAGTTGTTTCTCCCTGCCGATCATAAAGAAGGAGAAAGACTGCCGCTTGTGATCTGGGCCTATCCCCGCGAATACAATGATCCTAGAGTGGCGGGACAGGTCAGAACTTCTGTCAACAGATTTCCGGTATTGAGTTATAGCTCGAGAAGCCGGACCTTTAGTATTCAACACCAGCTTTTCTTCCTGATCCAGGGATATGCGGTCCTGGATGGTGCCCAGATGCCAATTGTCGGCGACCCAAAGACTATGAACGACACCTTTGTCGAGCAGCTTGTGGCCAGTGCCAAAGCCGCCATCGACAAACTGGATTCCATGGGGATTATCGACCCAAACCGCGTCGGCATCGGCGGTCACAGCTACGGCGCCTTCATGACCGCCAACCTTCTCGCTCACAGCGACCTGTTTGCAGCCGGAATTGCCCGCAGCGGTGCCTTTAACAGGAGCCTCACTCCGTTTGGTTTCCAGAATGAACGAAGAACTTTCTGGGAAGCCCCGGAGGTTTACTTTAAAGTCTCCCCCTTCATGCATGCCAACAAAATCAACGAACCTATCCTCCTCATCCACGGTGAAATTGATAATAATTCCGGGACCTTCCCGCTCCAGTCGAGACGACTCTATCATGCCTTGAAGGGGCACGGTGCTACGGCCCGGCTGGTCATGCTCCCCAACGAAAGCCACGGCTACAGAGCCAAAGAATCCATACTCCATGTGCTGGCCGAGATGATCGCCTGGTTTGATAAATATGTGAAGAACCGCTAGAAGAAATTTGACTATTTCCAGGTAAGGCATTATTCTTTTTCCAGATGAAAAGAAGGAATGATCATTCATGAATTGTCCTCAGTGTCACTCAGAAAATCCTGACGATTCCAGTTTTTGCAGCAAGTGTGGATCCCAGCTAATAGGGGCTGAGGAGAGACTTTCCCTTACTAAAACCATCCAAAAACCCGTCCGAGAATTAACTCCAGGCACGACCCTGGCCGATCAATACGAGATCATCGAAGAACTGGGACGAGGCGGGATGGGTGTTGTTTACAGAGCCAAAGACAAAAAGCTCGGACGTGAGGTCGCCATCAAGGTTCTGCCGCAGGAATTCTCCCAAGATTGGGAACGGCTGGCCAGGTTTGAACGCGAAGCTAAACTCCTGGCCTCTCTTAATCACCCAAACATCGCGGCCATCTATGGTCTGGAGAAGACTGATGGCACCCATTTTCTTGTGCTCGAGCTGGCTGAGGGCAGTACTCTGGCTGAGAAA
>CAYFXE010000050.1:4876-6998 GCA_964347035.1 uncultured Eubacteriales bacterium
CAGATCATTAGAAACAGAGGAAACACTGAAAATCTGCCTTCAAATCGCCGAAGCCCTGGAAGCCGCTCACAAGAAAGGAATCATCCACCGCGATTTAAAGCCAGCTAATATCAAGGTGACTCCGGAGGGAAAAGTCAAAGTCCTGGATTTCGGATTGGCCAAGGCCTTCGAGACGGCGGTTTCTGGTGATGTGCCGGGTGTCGATCTTTCAAAGTCCCCGACAATTACCGCAGAAAGCAGCCAATCAGGAGTCATCTTGGGTACGGCCGCTTACATGAGCCCAGAGCAGGCCAGAGGAAGACCTTTAGACAAGAGAACAGACATCTGGTCGTTCGGCTGTGTTCTTTTTGAGGCGTTAACAGGCCGGCAGGCATTTAAAGGCGATACAATTTCAGACTGCATTGCAGCCATCTTGAAGAGCGAGCCTTATTGGAAGGCTATCCCCGATACTACGCCATTAAAGCTCAGAGATTTACTGAGGCGATGCCTCCAGAAAGACCCCCACAATCGTCTCCATGACATCGCCGATGCCCGGATCGACATCCAAGACATCCTCACAGGACCTCCTGCTGAGGTTGCACCAGCGGCTCGACCAGCGCCCAAGTGGCGCACCCTGTTCTGGGCAATGGCCGGATTAGCAATAATCCTGATTTGTGTTTTACTCTGGAGTCCGTGGCGGACCAGCCAGCCTCCAGAGCAGCAACTTAGCCGATTTATCATCAATCTTCCAGAGGACGAAACAGTGGACTATGAAGTTGGACCATCAGTGGCCCTCTCGCCTGATGGAATCCAACTGATATATGTGTCCCAGAAAGAAGAGACAACTTATCTTTATCTGCGGCCGATTCATGATTTTGAAGCCAAGCCAATTTCAGGCACAGAGGGTGCCAAAGGGCCGTTCTTTTCCCCGGATGGGAAGTGGGTGGCTTTTCATGCCGACGGCAAGTTGAAGAAGGTCTCGCTTCTCGGTGGTACACCCCAAATCATTTGTGAAGCTAAATCTGCCCTCGGGGGAACCTGGAGTGATGATGACACAATTTACTTTGGAGACTGGTACAAAGGAAGTCTCATGCGTGTATCGGCAGCTGGAGGCACTGCTGAACGACTGACTACAGGTTTGAAAATCACCGAAGAAGGAACATTCGAGCATTCACATTTCTGGCCTCAGGCACTGCCTGGAGGTAAAGCTGTGTTGTATACCGTCTGGAACAATCCAGAGGATATGCATGTCGAAGTATACTTTTTGGAAACGGGAGAACATAAGATTTTAATCGAACGAGGCTGCCATGCCCGTTATCTACCAACAGGTCATCTTATTTATGGCTGGGCAGGAGACCTAATATCTGTGCCATTCGATCTTGAAAAAATGGAAATAACTGGATCGTCTGTCCCCATCATTGAGGGGATCATGATGGACTTCCGGGGTCTTGCCCACTTCAGCCTATCCGAGAACGGATCGCTTACCTACGTCTTGGGAGACATATTAGCTGTAGAAGGAGGACTAGTTTGGGTAGATCAAAACGGAGATGTTGAATCCTTACCCTTCCCGCCCGGATTATACCAGTCACCTCGTCTCTCTCCGGATGGAAAGCAACTGGTCATTACAAAAATAAATGGTCAACCGAACTTATGGATCTATGGGATGGAACGGGGGACTGTGCGCCGGTTCACCGACGAGGAAGGAGCTGAGTATTGGGCCATATGGACACCTGACGGGAAAAGTATTGTATTTAACTCAACCAGATCTGAAGGACCGGGGGCATCCTTAGTCTGGAAGCCGGCAGATGGAAGCAGCCCGGCAGAGCAATTTGCCGTAGGTGAGTACCATCAGCAGCCCAAATCCTGGTCAGCCGATGGCAAAGTAATGGTCCTTACAGAAGGGTTGAATCCTGAGTCTGGATTAGATATTTGGATGTTGAAACTCGATGGAGATCGCAAACCTGAACCCTTTCTCCATTCGCGATATAATGAGATGCATCCCATATTCTCACCCGATGGGCGCTGGATTGCATATGCCACCGATGAATCTGGCCGAGAAGAGGTATATGTGCGGCCTTATCCAGGACCAGGGAACATATTGACAATTTCAACAGATGGGGGGATGGAGCCTGTTTGGGCTCCT
>CAYFXE010000050.1:7008-18691 GCA_964347035.1 uncultured Eubacteriales bacterium
AACTGTACTATCGCGATGTCAGCGGGGATAAAATGATGGCGGTCTCATTCATCACCGAACCAGACCTTCGGGTGGGTAGACCGAGACTCCTGTTCGAAGGAAAATACTTAGGAAGCTGGCCTTGGGGCCGGAATTACGATATTGCACCCGATGGGAAAAGGTTCATCATGATCACAGATGAGAAACAACAATTAAAACCAACTCAAATAAACGTGGTCCTCAACTGGTCTGAAGAACTGAAACGCCTCGTTCCTTCAGGTAAATAACAGAAAAAGAGGCCAAGCACCTTTGTCCCTCCTGTCATTAACGCTCCTTTCGTTATCCGCGTTCCTTTCGTCATTCCAAAGCAGGCAAGTAGCGGGAATCCAGTGTCCCTCCAGTCATTCCCACGAAGGCGGGAATCTAGCGTCCTTTATGTCATTCCGCGGAAGCGGGAATCTAGGGATATGATAAATTTTCATTCAGATATCTCTGGATTCCTGCTTCCGCAGGAATGACAGGTTTCTTGTACTGGATTCCCGTTTTCACGGGAATGACATTTTTATTAGTTTAACGAAAGATAGACCTTTCGTCTTCTGAAATACATTCTATGTCACTTAGTTGCAGAGTAACTGAATTCCCTATTTCTAAAATTGCAATTGGGGGTGTGTTGAGATATAGTTATCCATCCTGAAAATCAGTAAAACAGGAGGGAAAAATGAAATATAAGAAACACCTCACCATCCTCATTACTGTTTTGTTTCTGTCCATGGCAAGCTCATTAATTTTTGCTCAATCCAAAGAGCCCCAGGAAGGAACAATCACAGCGCCCGTTAAATCATGGCTCGTGCTCGGTCCTTTTAAAAGTCCCCTTCCCGCTTTCCATGATGCCGAAAAGAAAGGACACAGTGTCTCAGATCTGCTGAAATTCCAGGAAATCGATATTGCCAAGCTTAAGCCCAGGTTGGACAGTTCCCTTCAATGGCACAACGGCCAGCAGGCTCAGTGGAAAGAAATCAATGCCGAAGACAGCCTCATCACCTTGACTGCGGATAGAGCACAACCATCTACCGCTTATCTCGGAGTCTATCTGGATGTGCACAGGTGGACAAAGGCCAAACTCGGGCTGGATACTCCTCAGACTGTGCAAATTTATCTCGATGGCGCTGTTGTTGCCACCAAAGCTGAGGCCGACAAGACAAAAGAGGGCGAAGCCTCTGTTGAGGGAAAAAAAACCTCGGCTGATTTAAAGCTCGAGAACGGACTCAACCTTATCCTCATCAAAACTGTCTTTGACCCGGACTCAAACTCAGATTGGACACTCAAAGCCACCCTCACTTTCAGTGATAAGTTCGCTGCCCCGCCCCCGCGGTTCGCTCTGGCACCGACCGAACGGATGACGATCACCCATCTTCTCGACGGACCGAAAACCGAAGGATTATCCATCTCTCCCGACGGAAGTCTGGCTGCTCTCACCATCCGAAAAACTCTCCCTCCGAGTGACTCTTCGGAATCCTGGGTAGAAGTCGTCAACGTGGCGGATGGCCGCCGGATCCAGACCTACCGGGGCGGAACCTCTATATCGGGAGCAACATGGGCTCCGATCGGAAAAAAATTCTCTTACATCATCCGCGAAAAATCTAAGGGAACGATCTGGATCGTTGACCTCGATCAAGGAACGTCCATTCCGCTCATCAAGGATATCGAAAACCTTGGCAATCATGTCTGGGCACCGGACGGGAGCTATATCCTTTACACTGTCAGAATAGAGGAAGAAGAGGACAAGCGCGGGGTCAAGAGATTCCAGAACCTGGCCGACCGCCAGCCCTGGTGGCGGGATCGAAGCTTCCTGTATAAGGCCAGCGTCCCTGAGGGCGTTTCGCAAAGACTAACGGCTGGAGAATTCTCCACCTCCCTAAACAGCATCACCCCCGACGGAAAAGAACTCTTGTTTACCCGCACCTACGTGGATTATTCAGAGCGCCCCTTCAGAAAAACAGAGCTTTTCTCTCTCAACCTCAAGAACATGGCCGTTCAATCGGTCTGGAAAGGAAGCTGGTTCAACGAGGCTCAGTGGAGCCCGAAGGGAGACAAAATCCTTGTTATCGGCAGCCCCTCGACTTTCGGAAAAACAGGCTGGAATGTCTCCGAAAAGCGCATCCCCAACGAGTACGACGGCCAGGCTTATCTTTTCGATCCCGAGACCAAAAATGTGGAACCCATCACAAAAAACTTCGATCCATCCCTTAATGAAGCTGATTGGAGCCTCACCGAAGACTGCATCTACTTCACCACCACCGACCGCTCCTACCTTCACCTCTACAGGTATGACTTGGCAGAAAAAACGTTCACACTCATCGATTGCGGCGTTGAGGTGCTCGGACAGTTCCGCTTAGCCCGGAATGCACTCATAGCCGTTTACACAGGATCGAGTGCATCGGTTCCTCAAAAGTTCTACACAATCGACCTCAATTCCCGCGCCTACCGACTCCTCCATGACCCGGGAGAAGCGGATTTCGCTGATGTCGGATTCGGGAGTGTCGAGCGCTGGACATATAAGAACAAAAGAGGCGTAGAGATCGAAGGCCGCATCTACTATCCTCCAGGATTTGATCCAAACAGAAAATACCCCTGCATCGTCTACTATTACGGGGGGACGACACCGGTTAACCGCAGTTTTGGCGGCCGATATCCCAAGAATCTGTATGCTGCCAACGGTTATGTGGTTTATGTGCTCCAGCCGAGCGGGGCCACCGGGTTCGGACAGGAATTCTCGTCCTATCACGTTAACGACTGGGGGATTGTTGTGGCCGACGAAATTATCGACGGCACGATAAAATTCCTACAGGCTCATCCCTTTATTGACACCAAACGAGTTGGATGCATCGGCGCCTCATACGGTGGTTTTATGACTATGCTGCTTCTTACCCGCACGGACATGTTTGCCGCCGGCATTGCCCACGCAGGAATAAGCTCGATTGCCAGCTATTGGGGCGAGGGATATTGGGGCTACGCCTACAATGCCATCTCCGCTGCTGACAGCTTCCCCTGGAACCGGAAGGACATCTACATCAATCAAAGCGCTCTCTTCAGCGCCGACAAAATCACAACCCCGCTTCTCCTCCTTCACGGCGCGGTCGACACCAACGTTCCTCCTGGAGAGAGCACCCAGCTCTACACGGCTCTGAAAATCATGGGACGTGAGGTGGAATACATCCAGGTTTTCGACCAGGATCATCACATCATGAGGTACAACAGACGAAAACTCTGGACTCGGACGATCCTGGCCTACTTCGATAAATGGCTCAAAGGCCAGCCCGAATGGTGGGAGGACCTCTACCCGGAGAAGTGAGAAGACGTTATGGTTTGAATTTTGCCTTTCTTTGCATTACGATTTAGACAGGATGACAGATCCAAGATGCGCCCACTGTAAAGCAAAGCCCTGCCACGAAGGGGTGACCGACGAATCGCTCCTTCCCGGTTTCTGTCCCATCAAAAATTTCAAGGACCTTGTTCAAGCGACAACTGAAAAATACACGAGTCGCGAAATCCAGTCGTTCTATCTCAATTCCGCCGTCATAGAAAAAGAAGCCTACGACGAAAAAGCCGCCAGGGAAGAAGGAAGGATAGTACCCGTAAGACCCAGGATAAGAGAAATTGCCGAATTCGCCAAACGGATGGAGTACAAAAAAATCGGCCTCTGTGTCGGACACGACATGCTGTTCACGATGCATTCCACAGCCCCTGTTACCACCCTGATCGTCAAGGACCGTCTCTCAGGACACAATCCCGTGATAACCCTCTACTCGAGATACTATAAAGATATTATCTAAAGGTACATCCTGTGCTCCCGGTTCCTGGGCTTCAAGCGCGACAAGCACTAGTTCTAAGCAAGCCACAGAAAAAAAATATAAGTCGATTACGACAAAAAAGGAGAAGAGAAATGAAAAGGAAAATTTCTATCGTCTTATTTAGTTTAGCTATTTTATTTACAAATCTCACACTCAGCAGCCAATACATCGCCAGTCAAGAAGGGTCCATATCTATCAAACAGGTGACTCCTTTTGCCTACTGCAGTATCACTCACAAGGGGTCCTTCTCTCAGATCCAGAATGTCATGGGACAGCTGATGATGAATTCCCAGGCTCAGAATATCCATCCAGCCGGGCCGCCGTTCGGTGTATATTATGTTGATCCCGAAGATGTTAAGCCTGAAGAGTTGGTCTGGGAGGTTGGATTCCCGATAACGGCTCAGGCCATGCCGATGGCGCCGCTTGAAAAAAAGCAATGGAACTACCTACAAGTGGCCACGGCCATTCACACTGGACCTTATGAGAAAGCAGGAGAAACCATCAACAAGATTCTCGAATGGATGGAGGCGAATGATTATGTTCAGGCCGGCCCGATCTTGGAAAGATACCTGACCATGCCCACCCCTACGACAAAGCCTGAAGACTTGAAATCTGAAATATGGATTCCCTGCCAGAAAAAATAAGTGAAAATGTAACACAGTCACACGGTGATTCAGTAACTCAGTCACACAGTTAAGCTATTCTTTTAATAGTCCACGAAAATTCCGAGTTGCTGTTTTACAGCTCTCAATGTCTGCCCGATGATTTTGAAATTCACCCCCTTTCGTCCTAAAAGGTGACCATCAGCTACTCCCTCCGATGAAAAATAATCAGACAATATCCTTTTAAATATCATCGCCTAAGGTGATTTACTAATCCAAACCCATCTCTTATTCTCTGTATGCATGCATGCGCGGATAAATTCCCTAAGAATCCGAGGAAAGGATGTCCAAACTCAGAAATTTTTATACCAATTCAAATAGAGAGTCCCTAACCACTCCCATGCCATCAGAGGCAACAGCTGAATTCAGCAGGGACTATTATTCCCTCATCGAGAATGCGCCTGACATCATCTTTGTCGTCAACCTTGAGGGAAAAATCCTGTTCATCAACAAAATAGCCCAAGCGATAACAGGCTTTTCTCTTCAAGAACTCCACCAAAAAGATCTATTGAATCTGGTCGCACCTGAACATCACGAGAGGATTGAAGAGATTTTTAAAAACCTTAGACAGCTGAGTCATTATCCTCTCTACGAAGTCGAGATCATATCCTCCAACAGAACCAGAATCCCCATCGACATCCATATGAAACCCATAAAAGAGGAAGATGGCCGGATCGTCGCCCTTCTCGGGATTGCCAGAGACATCACCGAACGGAAAAAAATCGAGAAAACCCTCAGGGAGTCGGAGAAAAAATACGCCACATTGGTCGAGCAGGCAAGGGATGGTGTGGTCATCATCCAGGATGGCATCTGTAAATTTGTCAATAATGCCATGGAAAAAATCTCCGGATACCCACGGGAAGATTTAGTGAGTAAACCGCTATTTGACAAAATCATCGCTGAAAACAAAGAACAAGTGGTTGAGCAGTATAAACTACAGTTAGAGAACAAAGATGTCCCTTTAGTTTACGACGTAAGAATACTAGGCAAGAACGGGAACATAAAGGAAGTGGAAATTTCTTCTTCCCTTATCCCCTACAAGGGCCGGCCCGCTGTTTTAAGCATCTTTCGAGACCTGTCTGAGCGGAATAAATTGGATGAGGCCCTCAACAAATCAGAGGAAAAATACCGTCTTCTCGTCGAAAACATCGACGATGTTATCTTCATTCTCGACAAAAAGGGCCGCTTTTCCTACATCAGCCCGGTCATACAAAATTACAATGGACTGACCTCGGCTCATCTCAAAGGAAAGCCCTTCCTCGATCTCGTCCATCCCGATGACAAAATTCGTATTTCAGAGGCTTTGAAAAAAATCATGAAAGGGGAAAGGAAGCCGTATGAATTCCGCCTCTCGCATTCTGAAGGGAAAGAATGTTTCCTCCGCGTTTCTTGCCGCCCCCTCACAGAGGACAACCTGAGGGCAGGCATTCTCGGCATCGCCACCAACATCACTGAACGGAAAAAGGTCATCGAAAAGCTGAATCAAGCATACAAAGAAGTTGAAGACACCAAAACGAAACTTAAAGCCATCATCGACAATGCTCCCAACGTTGCTATCCAAGGATTTACTAAAGAAGGAGAAATTCTCTTCTGGAATCCCGCCTCTGAGAAGCTTTTTGGGTTCAGCGAGGAGGAAGTCAAAGGAAAAACTATAAGCCATATCTTTGCTTCGGAAGAAAAAGTAAAGGAATTTCAGGAGCAACTTAACAAGCTCTTTCAAGAGAAAAAACCCTCAGCTCTAATCGAATCGGTGATAACCACAAAGACAAAAGAGTCCAGGTTTGTTTATTGCTCTCTGTTTCCCATTTTTCCTCCAGAACAAGAACCCCTTGCCATTGCCATGCACGTCGACATCACAGAGAGGAGGCGAGTCGAAGAAAAAATTAAGGACGCAAACCGCCAGATTGAAAGATTTTCTGAGATATCAGCCAATATCCTCTCGATCGAAGAGGAAGAATTCCTGTTCGATCAAATGGCTGAAGCTGTCGTCGATATCTCCGATTTCAGCCGTGTCCTCATTTCCTACTTTATTGACGATCCCCCATACAGAAAAATCATCGGATTCAGGGGTATAAGCAAGGCCACATTTGAGAGGGTCAGTAAAGTCGAAATGCCGAGAGAGAAATACATGGAATATTTCAACAAGGGGATTAAAATCGGAAGACAATCCTGTTATATTCCTCACACTTCACAAAACATCCTGGATCAAAATGCCGTCATAAAAAGCGATAAATCCTACCCTACAAAAAACGGCAAGTGGAACAAAGATGACAATCTTCTCGTTTCTATGAAGGATACGAAAGGGAAGCTTCTGGGGATCATATCTGTGGATGACTCCAAGAGCGGAGTCATCCCGACCAAAGAGACCGTGAGGCCGCTGGAAATCTTTGCTAACCTGATCTCTGAAATCATCCAGCGCCGTAACCTTATCCAGAAAATTAAAATCTCGGAGGAAAAATATCGCGAATTGATCAGGAACATTAAAGTGGGAATTTTCAGAGCCACACCCGAAGGAAAACTTCTTGAAATCAATCCCACCGCCCTCGAGATTTTTGGGTATAACAAGGGAGGGGAATTTCTTAAGCGAAAAATAAACGATCTGTTTCAAGATCCGGAACAAATCGAAAATTTCATCAAGGAAATCGAAAATGAGGGCCTGGCCAAGAACAAGGAATTCCTCCTCTTAAAAAGAGACGGGTCTTATTTCTGGGCCTCTCTCACCTCCACAGCCGTGGAAGATGCCGAGGGTCACATGCTCTATTATGATACGGTGATCGAGGATATCACCGATAGAAAACAACTCGAAGACAAAGTCAAGCGCCTTTCTGTGACCGACGAGCTCACAGGATTGTATAACCGCAGATACTTCAACGAAAACATGCCCAATGAGATAAGAACAGCCGAGAAATGGCGCAGCTCCTTGTCGATCATCATGGTGGATATAGACAATTTTAAGTCCTACAACGACACCTACCAACATCTTAAGGGAGATGAAGTCTTAGTCGAGGCGGCTCAGGTGATCAACCTGAACATCCGGAAAGAGACGGATTGGGCCTCCCGCTTCGGTGGGGATGAATTTGCCGTCGTCCTTCCTGGTGCAGATATAAACGAGGCCACTTCTGTCGCCGAAAGGATTCGGCTGGCCTTCGAAGAGATTAAATTCAGACCTGAAGGCAGTACTATCCAGAAAACATTGAGCATTGGAGTGGCCTACTGTTTCTACAAAGACTTTGTGTTTAAGCAGCCCGTAGCCGGACCGTCAAAAGAGTACGCCCGTGTGGCAACACTGCTGACAAAACTGGCCGACCGTGCTATGTACGAAGCTAAAGAGTCAGGTAAGAATAAAGTCGTCGTCGCCAAGGATTCCATAGAAATCTCCAGGATGCAGACACCTCACTGAGCCTAGGAACAGTCGATCCCCTTAAAACCCTAATCCAAGACAGGCCTTCACACAAATACCGCAGATGTGCTGACCTATCAAGGGCAGCTTGTGGAACTCCTTGAGCTTCTCGTAGCAGGCCCAGTGGTCAAAATCCTCTCTTCGCTCTTTTATCGCTAGAGCCGGGCAAACCGGTAAACACCTCTGACAGACTCCGCAGTCTTCCTCCAAAGGCTTGTCTGTCGCAAGCGGCATGTCAGTGAGCACCGTCACCAGACGGAACCGTGCTCCCCAATCTGGATTCACTAAAAGGTTATTTCGTCCGATCCACCCCAATCCCGCCAGCTCGCCAATTTTTTTATGCGAGAGATGCCCCTTTTGATTCTTCCAGTCGATGGTCTGCGAGGCTGGAATGGCAAGGGCTCTAAACCCCTTTTCCTGTATGAGCGAAGCCGTAAGAAAGGCCGCCCGGTCCAGGAAGAAATTGAGCTGCCGGTAATGGTGGAAATAGAGCGGTGTCGGCCTGTCCTCTATATCCTCAATCACCGGATCCAGGAGCCTCTTACCCATGGCAACGGCCCATTCGAACTGGGTGCTTGTCTTACTGTCGAAAAGAAAATCCTTTCTTTCTTTCCTTATGTCCGCAATTCCGCAAACGGAAATACCCAAGTCGAGGGCGAACTTTTTGAGCTTCGTGGAATTCTGCTTCTTTTCCTCCATCAGCGTTCATTGTAAAGGCCGCATCCAGAGCTGTCAATTGCCTCTGCGCATTTGACTCCAATGGACAATTAAGATATATCAATGGACTAAAGAACTCATACGAACAAGGAGCCGTCATGATCGAAAAAACCCTCGCCATCATCAAACCTGACGCTATAAAAAAGAAGGTCATGGGAAAAATCCTCCAAAGGATAGAGGAGGAAGGTTTCATAATCTCTGGCCTCAGGATGCTTCATCTCACCAAGGAAGAGGCCCAGGGCTTCTACATCGTCCACAAGGACAAGCCTTTCTACGACAGCCTGACAGACTTCATGTCCTCGGGAGAAATCGTGATCATGGTCCTGGAACGAGAGGACGCCATTAATCACTGGCGTCAAGTCATGGGGGTGACCGATCCCGCCTACGCAGATCCGGGAACACTTCGCCGTCAGTACGGCTTTTCGATCGAACGGAATGCCATCCACGGCTCGGATGCGCCTGACACTGCCGATTGGGAACTCGATTACTTCTACAAAGAAGAAAAGTAAAAATCCTAACTAACTTCGATGGGAATAGCTGCAATCTTCGGTCTTTTGATCCTTCCTTCCGCAATTATCCTCCTTTCCCTCTTCATTTATCTCTTTTTTAAAGAAAAAGGAGAATAGCCGCGATGGAGAAAACCCTCCAGGTTGCTCTCCAGGCTGATCCTTTAGCCATACTTTCCTTCGTCCTCTATCTCCTCATCATTATCACCATCGGGATTTTGAGCGCACGATTTTCCTCATCCGGCCTTTCTGAGTTTTTCCTCGCAGGAAGGAAACTCAAAGAATTTGTTGTGGCCCTGAGTGCGGTCGTTTCCGGACGCTCGGCCTGGCTTCTCGTCGGTGTCACCGGGATGGCGTTCACCATCGGGGCTCCTGCAGTCTGGGCTGTCACAGGCTACATCACCGCTGAAGTCTTTCTCTTCGGCTTTGTCGGAAAGAGGCTGCGCCGGTACACCTCGATGATGGACAACCTGACCCTCCCCGATTTTTTCGAATCCCGGTTCAAGGACAAATCCAATGTGCTGCGCATAATCTCGGTCGTCATCATCCTGATCTTTATGATCTCTTATGTGGCTGCCCAGTTCCTCGCTGGAGGAAAAACGTTCAGCACAAGCTTCCATATGAGCGAAATGAGCGGCATCCTGCTCACGGCCATCATCGTTCTCCTGTACACCGCCCTGGGAGGTTTTTTAGCCGTTTCGCTTACAGACATGATCCAGGCCTTTTTCATGATCTTCGCCCTCCTCATCCTGCCCATAATCGCTGTTATCCACGGCGGTGGCTGGAGCGAGATCGTGGGCATCCTTCATAACTTCAATCCCAGATTCCTCAATCCTTTTGCCTTTGCTGTCGGAGGAATCATAGGCTTCCTGGGTATCGGACTCGGCTCTCCTGGGAATCCGCACATCCTCGTCCGCTACATGTCTGTCAAAGACCCACGGTCGCTTCGAAAATCCTGTCTCATCGGAACCATCTGGAATGTCTTGATGGCCTGGGGAGCGGTGTTCATCGGGCTTGTGGGCCGGGCTTATTATCTTAAACCCGAGGCCTTGCCTGGGGCAGACCCGGAGAATCTGTTTCCTTTTCTGGCAGCAGCCCACCTCCATCCTCTGCTTGTAGGTATTATCATCGCTTCTATCCTGGCAGCCATAATGTCCACAGCCGACTCTCAGCTTCTAGTGGCATCTTCCGGGATCGTGCGTGATATCTACCAGAAAATCCTGGTCAAGGGCAGATCCATCTCGCAGAAGAGGCTGGTGCTTCTCAGCCGTATCGTGGTGTTCTGTCTTGTGGGTGCTGCGTTGTTTTTGGGAGCTATCGCCAAGCAGTATGTCTTCTGGCTCGTGCTTTTTGCTTGGGGCGGGTTGGGTGCCTCGTTCGGCCCCCCACTTCTTCTTTCTCTTTTCTGGAAAAGAGTGACCAAGTCCGGTGTTGTGGCGGGTTTTGTTTCAGGAACAGCTGTCACTATAATCTGGAACCAGGTTTCCTATCTAAAAGCCCTTATCTACGAGCTTGTCCCAGCCTTTCTTGTCTCTGCTTTTTTGACAGTCTTTGTCAGCCTTCTCACATCTCCGCCTGAAGGAGCCGAGGAGGAACTTCGCCAAATCAGACCAAAATACTGAATTTCGTCCAGAAAAACGGCTTTTTTCTGAATAAATTTTTTTAGAAAATAAGCTACTAAATAGAGTACCAAAACCCCATTCACCCCTAAATCATGTGTTAAAACTGTTCTTCTCCCTGGAAGAGTTCTTCAGATTAAAAAAATCGCTTGACAACTCATTATCAATTACTTAGATTATTACCGACGCCTTGGATGAGGATGTAAACTATAAATTCATCCGCTCCCATCCATTCAAAAGGCGTAGCTATCCTTAGAGGAGGTGGCTATGCGCAAAACAATTTTCAAAGCCGCAGCACTTTCTGTATGTGTTGGTCTTCTCCTTATGACAGTTCCCGACTTGAATGCCGTCCAGAAAAAGGCGCCAAAAACCAGCTTCATCACAAAGGCATTAGTATTCATTAATCATGTGCTCCCGCTCAAGATCATCACTGGTGTCAAACTCAAAAAGATCAACAACAAAGTTAAAATTACAGGTACATTAAGCGCTGATAGAGTAAGTGACGGCGATTAATCAATCATTTACTTCAAAAAAAAACTGATAGCCGAATACAAAAGAAAAAATCTCAAAAATTAATCCACTTATACAGAACAAATCAACAACAAGCCACTCAAAAATCATTCCATTTAGATTTTCACACAACCACTTCTATTACATCCTAAATTGTTTTTCACATTAGGATTTTTTATTGTTTCAGATCAGACATATTGTATTTAAGTTAATCCAGATATTAACTTATCACCTCTTTGGGTGATAAGAGTAAAAAAATATCACCCCCTTAAATCATCTTCAAAGGCTATTGTCGTTTGCTCTTTTTCAGTTCAATAATATTATTAAGAAAAATTGCCAATTAGACATTAATTTACTAAATGACTTTGAAAGTGCCAAAAAAATTACATTTAATTAGATCAATAATATGCCTATTAATGTTATTATTTTCTAATTTTTA
>CAYFXE010000050.1:18736-19771 GCA_964347035.1 uncultured Eubacteriales bacterium
GGAATTAGAAGCAGGGAGAATTTATAAAATCTATCGAAATATTCAAAAAGACTATAGAATTTGCAAACGAATTGAATGATAAAGGAAAAATATGTACCTCATATATCGAATTAGGTCTTCTAAATTGGAATGTAGGAAAGCTAAAACAATCCTCAGCTTATTATACAAAAGCTTTAACAATAGCAAACGAATATAACATCGAATCAAAACGAAAGAAATGTCATGTTGCTCTGGAGATATATAATCTGTACATGAATGGTAAGAAATTTCGTTTTTCTGGCCAATACAATGATTCATTAGATAGTTTTCAAGAAGCAATAAGTTTAGCTCAAGAAATTAATAGTAGAGAACATGAGCTTAAATGTGTCCGTCAATTAAGTGCCACATATTGGAAACTAAATGATCTTCAACTATTTTTTTCTCTGAACAAAAAGGCATTGAAAATTGCTCAAGATCTAAATCATAGGAAAGAAGAAGGTAGATGTTTAAATAATATCGGGCTTTATTATAAAAAGATAGATAATTACTCTAAAGCCTTAAGTTTTTACGAAAAGGCACTTGATATCGCAAAATTAGAAAAGGACACAGAGCTAATAGCAGAACGCTTTAATAATATTGGTGTTGTATACCAAGAGCTAGGTCTATATGAGAAATCAATAGAATACTTAATCTGGGCACTTAATATCGATATGCAACTCGGAGATGATGTGTATGTGTCCATGGATTTAAATAATATTGGCGAGACGTATCGAAATAAAGGTCTTATATCTAGAAAAAGGAATGATTACCTAAAAGCCCTGGATTATTTCAAGAAATGTTACAGATTGGTTTTAAGAACCGGGGATAAGAGAATGGAAGCAAAAGTCCTTAATAATATTGGGACGGTCCAATCTGATATTGAGGATAGCCAAGAGGCGCTTCGGTATTTCCATTTGGGATTAAAAAAAGCTGAAGAAGTTCAAGATATCGAATCAATGGGAATGATTCTAAACAATATTGGAATTGTATATTACAATCAGGGGAATTATGAAGAGT
>CAYFXE010000051.1:0-18518 GCA_964347035.1 uncultured Eubacteriales bacterium
TTCGAGGGAAGTCGACGGAGTCGACTTGCGAGTATGTCTGAGCTGGGGTCAGGCCTTATCTCAAGGTTTTGTACTCGGGTAAAGGCAGAAACAAAGCGCTTTCGGACGACAAGGCCTGACCCCAGCAGCAACCGAGAAGGCCGAATGTAGAACGGCGTTAAAAACCTGAAGGGGAGCGAAGCCATTCCCAAATACATGATCCTAATCTTTCATCGCGGAAAAAAAGATGCTGATAAACTAAAATGTCTCCTTTACAAAAAAAAGTCATCAGATATCTCATCGCCCTGATCATCATCTTTTCTTTAAACTTTCTCATTCCCAGGATCATGCCCGGAGACCCGATCGCCAACCTTTTGGGAGAGAATTTCATTGTTACTGACAGTACTATAGAGGAGTTAAAAAGCCGCCTAGGCCTGGATAAGCCCTTACTCGATCAGTTCCTCGACTACTGGAAAAATATCCTCCGGCTCGACCTGGGCTATTCCTACTATTTTAACCAGAAAGTCCTGACCCTCCTGCTGGCACGGCTGAAATGGACTATGGCCTTCCTCATCCCCTCGATTATCCTCGGAGCTCTATTCGGGACTCTCCTCGGAGCGCTGTCGGGTTGGAGGAGAAACAACGTACCGAATAAACTCACGACCATGTTTTTCCTGTCCATCTACAGTGCCCCTCCTTATTTCCTTGGCATCCTTTTTCTCTTCGTCTTCTCCTTTAAACTGGCTCTGTTCCCCCTTAAAGGATTTTACGAAACAGGCGGCATCGGCGATATCCTCCTCCATCTTTTTCTGCCTATCCTTGTCATGAGTGCCTTTTCGGCCTCTCGGAATTACATGATCATGCGGGGGAGTATCATCCAAGAGAAGGGAAAACTCTATGTTGTCTATGCCAGAGCTAAAGGACTGTACGGCGATCGGATCCTATACAGACACATCTTCAAGAATGCCGCCCTGCCTGTCATAACGCTTGTCGCCCTCGATTTTGGTTTTCTCCTCAGCGGGGCCCTTTTTGTCGAAATCGTGTTTTCGATGAACGGGATGGGAACTCTAATTTACGATGCCCTTCTAGCCCGAGATTATCCCGTCCTCCAGGGGACACTCTTAATCATCACCGTGATGGTTGTGGCGGCTAACTTTTTAGTTGATGTCATTTACCGAATCATCGATCCACGGGTAAGGGAGGAAGAATGAAGAAAGGCGGTAGAGGAGAGCAGGAGACCTTCAGCCGGGAAAGGGGACCATGGAATAGAGTTGGGCTTTTTCTTTTTTTAGTCATCGTCTTGACAGCCATATTTGCTGATATCCTGGCTCCCTACGATCCATGGCAGAGGTTCGAACCTTATGAAAGTCCCAGCAACCTTCATTTTCTGGGGACGAACGATATCGGGAATGACATTCTTTCCGAACTTATCCATGGCTCTAGGGTTTCGCTGATCGTTGGGTTCGGAGCTGCTTTAATCGCAACTCTCTTAGGATTGATCGTCGGGCTTATTTCCGGCTACTTCAAAGGTATCGTGGATGAGATGTTGATGGGGCTGACAGATATCTTCCTGATGATACCCAGGATACCGCTGATCATCATCCTGGCTGCGTTTTTGAAGCCGAGTTTCTGGATGATTGGAATGGCCCTTGGACTTCTGTGGTGGACATCCACGGCCAGAGTCGTGCGTTCTAAGACTCTCCAGATTAGGGAAATGAGTTTTGTCGAGAGCTCGAAATGTCTGGGATTCAAGAATGCCCATATCATCTTCTCTGATATCCTGCCGAACATTATCCATGTTGTCCTGCCCAAATTCATGATCACTGTAGCCACAGCTATGATCTCGGAGGCTTCGCTCTCTTTTCTGGGACTCGGAGATCCCACGCTTAAAAGCTGGGGGATGATGATCAACTTTGCCTTTATCAAAGGGGGCTTCATCAACCAGATGTGGTGGTGGTATCTCCCCCCTGGAATCTGTATCGCAGTGGTCGTGCTGTCCATCGCGTTGTTGAGCTTCAGTTACGAACAAAGACAGAGGACAATTCTCAGAGGAGTGTGATGTCATGAGCAGATTGGCCGTGGATAACCTGAAGGTCAATTTCCTGACCCGGATGGGAATTATCAAGGCCGTGGATGACGTCTCACTTTATGTTGAGGAAGGAGAAACTTTGGCTCTTGTCGGAGAGACAGGCTGTGGCAAATCGGTTGTGGCTCATGCTGTTTTGAACCTTCTTCCCGAGAATGCTCGAGTCGAGGGTCAGATTCTTCTTGAAGGCCGGGATCTCCTGCATATGAACGAGAAGAAGCTCTCGAGAATAAGGGGAAGAGAGATTTCCTTGGTTATCCAAAACCCATCCCTGGCTCTTAACCCAGTCTACACAATCGGTCATCAAATAATAGAGCCTTTAATCATCCACGAGAGTCAAAAGAAATCAAAAGCGCTCCAGCAGGCCAGGCAGCTCCTGGCCAAACTCCGTTTCCGTGGGCCAGGAAGAGCAGTCAAGATGTATCCCTTCCAGCTTTCTGGGGGGATGAGGCAGAGAGTGTTGATCGGCATTTCGGTTGTCCTCAATCCCGGAATCGTTATCGCCGACGAGCCCACCAAAGGCCTGGATGAGCACCTTAAAAAGCTCATCCTGGAGGAACTCAGGATTGTCAAGGAGATGAACCAATCTTCGTTGATCCTGATTACCCACGACCTGAACACTGCCAGGGCTACGTCAGAGAGAATCGCCATCATGTATGCCGGCGAGATTATCGAGATGGGGGACAGTCAGGAATTTTTCAAGAATCCTTTGCACCCCTACTCGAGAGGCCTTTTGGATAGCCTGCCCGAACGAGGGTTCAAACCTATTCCCGGGAGCTCCCCTTCGCCGCTTGAACTTCCTGAGGGGTGCCGGTTTCATCCTCGGTGTCCGCATCGAAGAGATGTCTGCCTAAAGAAAAAGCCGGATTTATTCCGAATAAAAGAGCGAGATGTAAGATGTGTGCTTTTCAACTGAACGCGCGAACGATCTCGAAGTCCTTTAAAACAGGAATTCTGTTCAAAAAATCTGTGGACATTCTGGAAGAGGTCACTTTTGGGATTAAAAAAGGAGAGACATACGGAATCGTCGGGGAGAGCGGAACTGGCAAAACCACCCTCGGCCGGATTATTGCCGGCCTAGAGAAGCCGAGCGAGGGAAATATTTTTTTCCACGGACAGGATATTCACAAGATGGAGAGGAAGGAGTCCATTCGCTTCAGAAGAAAGGTTCAGATGATGTTCCAGGATCCTGAGGGGGCTCTAAACCCCAAAAAAACGATACAAAAATCCCTCGACGAGATCCTGGGCTTGGTTGGGATTTCAAACAGGGAAAGGGCACTAAAAATAAAGGATATTCTGGAGACAGTCGGTCTGACCGCAGATGTACTTTGTCGCTATCCTCATCAACTTTCCGGAGGAGAGAATCAGAGAGTCGTCCTGGCGCGGATATTGCTCCTGGAGCCTGAGATGATCATCCTGGATGAGCCCACCTCAGCCTTGGATATTTCTGTTCAAGCCCAAATACTGCATCTCTTGAGGCATCTGCAGGAACGTCGGGGCCTCAGTTATCTTTTTATTTCCCACGATATGGATGTTGTTAGATTCATGTGTCACGGGATAGGTCGCCTTCAGGACGGACGGCTTAGTGAGGTCAGACCTTGAATCTAGACAAAAATGTCCTCATTCAAGATTTGCCTTCATTTTAACTAAGGACTAAGAATTTTCCCTGTCTGTTGACTCGGCCCTTGGGCCAACAACAATCTGAATCCTTTTTTCAGGATCGAGAGTCTCCTTGATGAAGGCGTTCATCTCCCCCAGAGTGATTGCCTCGATTTCCTGGGAAAAGCTGCTAACAAACTCAAAACCCAAACCTTGGACTTCGAACAGACCAAGGTTGAGTGCCCTCCTCTCCTTGGTTTCATTCATTCTCAGGAAAGAAGCCTTGGACTGGATTTTCGTCACCTTCAACTCCTCCTCAGTCACGCCATCTTTGTAGAGATCCTCGATCGTTTTTCTCAGGGCCTCGAGAGCCTCCTTTTGTTTTTCGTTATCCGTCTCCAGAAAAGCCTCAAGCACACCGCCATATTTCAACTGGGTTGTTCTGGAACCGACGTTGTAGGCAAGCTTCTCTTCAGTCCTCAACGGCCAGAGCCTGGAACCTATGCCTCTCCCCAACAGCGTTTCCAGCAAATAGGTGAGGGCAAAATTTCTTTTTGACAGAGAGAGAAGAGGATAGCCGAAAGACACCACGGCCTGCTTGCTTTCTTTTTCGATAAATATTTCTTTTTCGGTTTCTACCGCTGCTGACCCGGCTTCTAAGGGGGGAGGAGTGCCCTTCGGGAATTTACCGAAATAATCAGAGCAGATGTTCAAAATTCGCTCCTCCTCCAGATCAGAGCAAACCACAAGGATCATGTTAGGCGGTTGGAAATGGGTTTTGTAAAAATTTTCAATATCTTCCTTTTTTATTTTCTTGTGTGATTCCTCGCTGCCGAGGACCGATCCGCCGTAGCCCTTGTCTGCTAAAAAGGTTTTTACGTATGCCTCATGAGCAAGGAGAAGGGCATCATCCTCTTCTCTTTTTTTTCGATTTTCCATCGTCTCCTTTATATAGTTGATCCGGATCCCTGAGAACAGAGGATCGGTAATGATCTTAAACATGGTCTTGAGTGTATCCTCCAAGCTTTCAGACAGACAAGCGATGCGGATGAAGGAATAATCGCCTTTCGAGCTCATCGAGACCCGTGAGGCCTGACTCATCAGGTCCTGAGCTTTTTTCTGGTCTGGAATCTCTATGGCTAGGCGAGTGGTGAGGTATGAAAGGCCCCTTTTTTCCTGAGGTTCCACCCTTTTACCACCCCGAATGAAAAGGTAGAGCACCGTGATTTCTGAAGATTCATCTTTCTGGTAGATGAACGTGAGGCCGTTCGACAATTCTTTTTTCGCGGGAGGATTCGTCCACATGGATGTATTTTTTCCTGATGGAGCTCGTGAAAAAGCAATAAGCCCGAACAGGGTTGAGCAAACAATCATGGATAAGGCTTTATTCCTAATCATCCTAGTCTTTCTTTTTAGGAAGGATGGAGACGATGACGTATTTCCCTTGGCCCAGATATTTGCCGCCCACATTCCTGCAATCCATCGAGCTTATGTCTTCTATTATGTCCATGTATCGGCCTTGACTCTCGCCCTCTTTCAAGAGCATATATCTAGCAAGAGATGAGGCCAAAGACAGTCCTATTTCTTTAGATTGGCGGGAAGCAAACTTGATCTGATTCTGGCTGCACTCGAGAAAATCGAAGGCATACAGCCGTTCTTCGGTCCTGTAGTCTTTTTTCGAGTAGTTCTGCCGACGGGTCGTCTTGAGAAACCTGGTTGTCTCGCTCTTGGCCGCCTTCACAAGCTTGGGCTCGCAGGTAAGGTAGATGAGAATTGCCCCTCCATACTTGAGAGAGATATAATTCATAGCTATGGAGTGGGCCAGTTTTCTTCTTCCCCTTAAAGGATAATTGAGCATGGGCATAACCCCACGACCCAGAATCTCGGTCAGGATATCGACCGCATACTGGTCGGGATGGTTATAATCAGGAGCCAACATCCCGATCACTAAGTAGGCCTGATTGACGTCCATCTCTTTTTCAATTTCGATGGTTTTTTTTAGCTTCTGAATTTTTTCGTATTTATTGGGGCTGAATTCCTTGCTTTCCAGCGAACTGTACACGTTCTTAACCTTTTGTTCCATGTCTTCGACAGCGAAATCTCCGACTACTGCCAGAGAACAGTTGTCAGGGACGAAGAACTTCCGATAGAAGTTCTCGAGCTGTTCAGTTGTGGCCGCCTGGATGATTTCCCTGGTACCGTAGATGGGTTTTTGGTAAGGATGATTCTGGAATAGATTCTGGTAGACGAGGGAAGTGGCATACTTGAAAGGATCATCTTCGAGTTGGCTTATTTCTTCGAGGATCACTTTTTTTTCTTTATCCAATTCTTCTTGGGTAAGCTTCAACTGAAACAAGATTTCCTTCTGGTTGTTGAGGGCAAAGTCTGCATATTCTGAGGGCAGAGTCATCTCAAAAACCATCAGATCCCGGTCTGTATGGGCGTTGAAATAGGCCCCATGACGCCTTATGTCTTGCTTGACCTCGTCTCCTGATCGCAGTTCTGTCCCCCTGAACAGGATGTAGTGTTCGAGGATATGAACCAAGCCGCTTGTCTCCTCTGATTCGTCTTTGGAGCCGATGTCGAAGGCGACGACGAGGTTAATCAGGGGAAGGCTTCTTTTCTCGAGGAGAAAGACTTTGAGCCCGTTCTCCAGCTCAAATTGTTTAGACTGCTCCTCTTCCTGAGCTGAAGTCAGCAAGGACCCCGTTATCATCAAAACTCCGAGAAATAGGAAAGCCATTATATTTTTTATTTTGTCCTTCATAGTTTGCCTCTTTGATCTGTTTCCTTTCTGTTCTGGTTTTATGTCAAATTTTATTTAGGTCCCAGAGCCGAGAAAGATGTTCTCGAATTGATTGACAGCCTCTTTATCGCCCAGAACAAGCAGGGTATCTCCGGTATCTATCGTGATTCCAGGAGAAGGATTGAAAATGATCTCCTTTCCAGGTTTCTTGATGGCCACGACGATGACGTTACTTTTTTTGCGGATATCGGATTCGGCAAGATTACGGTTAACCAGGGGCGAATCCTTCTTGACCACCATCTCCTCCATGAACAAAGACAGTTCTTTCCGGCGGATGATCAGGTCCATGAAATCGACGACCGTCGGCCGAATCAATCCCTGGGCGATCCTCAGACCGCTTAACTTGTAGGGACTGACCACTTTGTTAGCCCCGATCTGCAGAATTTTTCTTTCTCCTTCTTCTTCTAATGCCTTGGAGAGGACAAAAAGGGAAGGATTGATCAGCTTCACTGTTAAGACCAGGTAAAGGTTATCCGCATCTGAACGGAGCAGAGCGACCAGGGCCTTGGCCCGTTTTATACCAGCTTGAATCAAGGTCTCTTCATTACTCGCGTCGCCGTGGATAAAGCATTTATGAGCTTCTTTCAGTTCTTGGAGTTTCTCTTCATTGTTGTCAACCACAACGTAGGGAAGATTCTCCTCCTCCATGCGTTCTCTGACGATTCTTCCCATCCGGCCGTGGCCACAGATGATATAGTGATCCTTGAGGTTATTCAGATTTCTTTCCATTTTTTTTCTCCGCCAAAATTTAATAATTCCCCCCGCATAAACGATTTCTGCAAACCTGGTGAAGGCGAATATAGCCGTCCCCACACCTCCCAAGATGATGAATATGGTAAAGATCTGACCGAGAGGGGAGAGGGTCCTGACTTCTTTAAAACCTACCGTAAATATGGTGATGACTGTCATGTACAGACAGTCCAAGAAGGACCAACCTTCGATGATATGGAAACCTATGACTCCGACGAATATGAGGATGAATATCATAAACACAGGCTTCCACATATCAATTTCATCTTACAATATCGCTCTCCTCTTAACAAGATGGGTTCAGACTTTGAAAACTTGAATAATTCAGTTAAAATAAAATAAATCCCGGAGAGAGTGAAAAAGGGGACGGTTCATTTTTCCCCTTCTCGTCATTCCTGCGGAAGCAGGAATCCAGGCTTGTACCTACGAAGCTTGTGCCTGCATAGGCAGGTAGTGGGAATCCAGATAAAAAATAAATCCATCACTTTTTTCTGACTTTGTGCATCCACTTTTTGCCCAAAATTAAGGTTGTTGCCCCCGTTTTGTGTTAAAATAAAATAAATCCCGGAGAGTAGAGAGGATAATGAAAGGTCGATTGAAAGAAAAAATCTTAGTCGTGGACGACGAGGAGAACATCCGAAAGTCCCTCAAGATGATCCTCGAGTATGAGGGCTGTCAATTCCTGGAGGCGGCAGACGGCGAGGAAGCCCTGGACATCCTGGAGGAAACAGTGGGCTTGGATTTGATCTTATTGGATATCAAGCTTCCTGGGATGGATGGCTTGGAGGTTTTATCCGAGATCAAAAAGAAGCCGTATTCTCCAGAGGTCATCATGATATCCGGCCATGGGACCATCCAAACCGCAGTCGAATCCACCAAGCTGGGGGCCTTCGATTTTCTGGAAAAGCCGCTTCAGAGAGAGCGGGTTTTGCTCAGCATTAGGAACGCGCTGAATCAGAATAAGCTTCTCCGCGAATGTATGGACTTACGGAAAAAGGCCCAGAAAAGATACGAACTCGTCGGCAACCACGACTCGATGAAACAACTCTGGAAAGAAGTCCTAAAGACAGCTTCCACCAACGCCACCGTGCTCATCCACGGCGAAAGCGGCACAGGAAAAGAACTCATCGCCAGAGCCATCCACAGCCACAGCATGAGGGCCAAAGAAAAGTTCATCCAGGTAAATTGTGCGGCCATTCCGGAGGAACTCATCGAGAGTGAGCTCTTCGGACATGAGAAAGGAGCTTTTACAGGAGCTACAGAAAAGAAGGCTGGAAAATTCGAACTGGCCGATGGAGGTACAATTTTCCTGGACGAAGTGGGCGATATGAGCCTGAAGACGCAGTCGAAAGTCCTGCGGGTGCTCGAGGAAGGTGAGGTTCAGAAGGTCGGATCGAGTAAAATCAACAAAGTCGATGTCAGGATCATCGCGGCGACCAATAAAGATTTGAAACAAGAGATCAAAGAAGGGACATTCCGGGAAGACCTATTCTTCCGGCTGAACGTTGTGCCTCTGTATTCGCCTCCGTTGAGGGAAAAAAAGGAAGATATTCCTCTCCTCATCGAGTATTTTTCTCAGCTCTACGCAGAGGAGAATAATTTTAAGCCCAAGAAATTCTCCGAAGACGCCATCGAAGCCATGGTGAAGTATCAGTGGAAAGGAAATGTTCGGGAACTAAAAAACGTTGTAGAAAGATCTATCGTTATGACCGAAGGCGAAACCATACAGAAAAAAGACCTTCCGGAGCAGATTAGAGGAGAGACACAGATTTATTTTCCGGATGCCAAAGAGATTAAAAGTCTGAAAGAGTTCAGGGATCTGGCGGAGAAAGAATTTATCCTTTCCAAGCTCGAAGAGAACAACTGGAACATCTCCCAAACTGCGAGAGAAATTGACACCCCCCGTTCCAACCTCTACAAAAAATTGGAACATTATGGTATAAAGATAAAGACTGGAGTAGGCGAGGTGGTTGCTCCTTCTTCTCCTAAAGAGGAGTAAGGGGAGGAAAGTCCGAACTCCGTAGGGCAGGATGGTCGCTAACAGCGACTCCGAGCAATCGGAGGAAAGTGCCACAGAAAACAGACCGCCCTGTGAATGCTGAAGCACGTCATCGGGTAAGGGTGAAAAGGTGAGGTAAGAGCTCACCGTCTTGATGGTGACATCAGGAGCACGGTAAACCCCATCCGGAGCAAGACCAAATTGGCCCCAGTTGAGACGGCCCGTCTCGAGGGGCGGGTAGGTCGCTTATCCCCTTGAGCAATCGAGGGGTCAGATGAATAACCACCCCTGCAGGATTCCAGCAGGAACAGAATTCGGCTTACGTCCTACTCCAGTCTTCCTATTTGTGGGGTCGAGTCTCAACATTTGACATTTTCCTTCAGGCCCCTGCTTTATTATCCTTTCTTTATTATTCTTTATTATTCTTTAAATACCTACCTTTATCCTAATTAGAATAAACTCATGAATTCGATCTGCTTAGAAATCATGAAAAATGTCAAATGTTGAGACGCGACCCCCTAGAGGAGGGGGAGAGATCTTACGGCCTGCTGGACGAGGATCAGGATATTCCCCGGGAATAAACCCAACTGAAGCACTCCGTACAGGCAAAGGAAGAGGACCAGAAAAAGGGCAGGGTTTTCAGCGTAAATCTCGATCTCTACTTCTGGCTCTCTCATGTACATGTAGACGATGATTCTCAGGTAATAAAAGACGGACACGAGGCTGGCTAGAACTCCGATGATGACCAGCGGGACGAGTCCCTGTCTGACTGCTCCCACAAAAACATAGAACTTGGCTAAAAATCCCCCTGTGGGCGGGAAACCAGCAAGTGAAAAGAGAAAAATAGCGAAGGTGGCGCCGATCCACGGATACTTGAATCCCACGCCCGTGTAATCTTTGAGTTCCAGGTATTCTCTGTCTTTCTTGCCTAAAGCGATTACTGCCGCAAAAGCGCCGATGTTCATGAACATATAGACAGTTAAGTAAAAAACCAGACTGGCATTGTCTTGAGAGAGGATGGCGATCAAAAGATAACCTGCGTGGGCGATACTGGAATAGGCCAGGATTCTCTTGACGTTCGTCTGCCGCAAAGCGACAAAATTCCCGACCACCATGGTCAAGACACTGATAACCCAGAGCAACCAAAAGATAGCCTGAGAATCAAGAGCCAATCTCCAGTAAGGATAGAAGACTCTTAACAGCACAGCAAAGCCCACAGCTTTAGGGCCGACAGAGAAGAAGGCGGTGATCGGTGTGGGCGCTCCCTCGTAGACATCCGGTGTCCACATATGGAAGGGAACAACAGCAATCTTAAAACCAAAACCGATGATGACCAGCCCCAAACCGATGAGGGCCATCAACCCGAGGTTAGCTTCTGATCTGAAGTATTCGATGATCGCTGGAATCTCTGTCGAGTGAGAAGTGCCATACAGGAGGGCCAAGCCGTACACAAGAAATGCACTGGCAAAGCTGCCGAGGAGGAAATACTTGACAGCCGCCTCTGATGACTTTTCGTCTTCCCTCCTCATCCCGGCTAAAGCATAGCTGGAGATGGAGAGAACTTCCAGGCCCAGGAAGATGACCAGAAAATCCGAACTGGAGACCATGATCATCATCCCGGAAAGAGCAAACAGAAGCAGGGCATAGAATTCGCCGTAGTTAGCGCCTTGAAGGACGATATACTTTATCGACAGGAGAATGACAAACGCTGTCGCGACCAGGAGGATGAGCGTCAAGAATAGGGAGAAGTTATCGAGGACGAGATATTTATCAAAATACGAATATCCATTATTCCAGAACAGGATACAAATAGCCCCAGTCGCAATAAGAACAAAAAGAGAGACATAGGCCAGGTAGTTCCGGTTTTCTCTTCTTAAAAAGACATCAAGAAGCAATACTCCCAGACCGCCGATAACAATCACCAGAAGAGGTAATAAGGCCAATAAACTATTCATCTTCGTTCTTCTTCGGTCTCCTCGCGCTTATCTTCTTCAATGGCATTTTTAATATCTGTGACCAATCCCTTATCCTGCTCTGCCTCGAGGAAAACGCGTTCCCGATGGCTCACTTTGTTGAGGAGGTGGGTGACAGAGGCATCCATCTTTCTTAAAAAGGGCTTTGGATAGATCCCCATCCAGAACATTAAGATGATGATCGGAATAAGGAAGGCTATCTCTCTTTTATTGACATCCTTGAAGGAGAGAATTTTTTCATTAGTGATTGGTCCTTGCATCACCCTCTGGAACATCCAGAGAAGATACCCGGCAGCCAATATGACCGTCGTGACACCCAAGATGGCCATCAGCTTATTAGCCTTAAAGACACCAACCAGACACAAAACCTCGCCGACAAATCCGTTTAGCCCGGGGAGTCCGACTGAAGACAGCATGCAAATCAGAAAGAAAGCCGAGAACACGGGCATCTGCTTGCTGACACCACCGAAATCCTTGATCAACCGGGTATGGGCTCTTTCATACAGGATGCCGACAATCAAAAACAGAGCCCCAGTGCTCAATCCGTGGTTGAGCATCTGGTAAATTGCCCCTTCTGTTCCCTCGAGATTAAGGGCGAATATCGCCAGCATGATCAGTCCCATGTGGCTGACACTGGAGTAGGCAACCAGAGATTTGACATCCTTCTGGATAAGCGCCATCAACCCGCCGTAGATAATCCCGATCAAGGCCAGAATGACAAGGAGCGGCAGAAACCTCTCCAGAGCATCCGGGAAAAGCGGGAAAGCGAACCGGAGAAACCCGTAAGCTCCCATTTTTAGTAGCACTGCAGCCAGGATGACAGAACCGGCTGTCGGGGCTTCCACGTGAGCATCAGGAAGCCAGGTGTGGAACGGAAACATCGGGACTTTAATAGCAAACGCTAGGGCAAAGCCTAGAAAAAGCCATATCTGGACACTAGGATTGAGGATGAGTTTGTAATAATCAAAGATGTTGAACGAATAGACTCCAGTGGCTTTGAAATAGGTTGTGTACAGAAAGAATATCGCCACCAGCATCATCAGGCTACCCAACATGGTGAACAGGACGAATTTCAATGTGGCATAGATACGCCGTGGGCCGCCCCAAGTCCCGATCAGGAAATACATCGGGATGAGCATCGCTTCCCAGAAGACGTAAAACAGGAACAGGTTAAGGGCGACGAAGACACCGATGATTCCTGTCTCTAGCAGGAGCATGAAGATCAGGTATTCTTTAACCCGTTTCTGGATGTAGGTCCACGAGGAGAGGATGGCGATCGGCATCAGGAAGGTTGTCAGAAGGACCAGGAAGAGGCTGATCCCATCGATCCCGACGTGATAGTTGATCCCATAGCCTATCCAGTTGGCTTTCTCGACAAACTGAGGATCAGGTGTCTGAGAGTTAAAATTAAAATACAGGAGCAGAGATGCTGCGAAAGTGATGAGGGCGATGATGAAGGAAAAACTGAGAAGCAGACTCCTTTTTTCCTTGTTAATAAAAATGAGAATAATTGCTCCAGCCAGCGGGAAGAAGGTGATGAAGCTTACAATCGGTATATTCATTTTATTAGAACAATAATAAATACCCTATAAACAGAATGGCTCCAAAAAGGAAGACAAGGGCATAATCCTTAATCAGCCCGCTCTGGAGATAGGCAAGGATCTTTCCTGTGAAATTGGTCGCCGAAGCTGTCCTGTCGAGTGTTCCGTCGATAACCTTGAGGTCAAAGTGGTCATAGATGAGCTCTGAGCCTTTGACGGTCGGATTGACAAAGGCGGCATTGTAGATTTCATCCACATAATATTTATTGAACAGAAGCTTGTAGATCGATGGAAAACGGGCCACGAGATTTCGCGGAATCTGTGGGTTTTTGATGTAGAACAGGTAAGCCATGTAGATTCCGAATAGAGCAACCGCCACGGAAACCAGGATCAGCAGCCATTCGGTTCCCAATGTGAGGTGCGGTTCATGGCTGATGTGAACCATAGGTTCGAGAAAGCGTTCGAACAAGTTGAGATTCTTTCCGATCACAACAGGGAGTCCGATGTATCCAGCCACAATAGAGAAGAAAGCCAGGATCACTAGAGGAACGGTCATCATCGGAGGAGATTCGTGGAGATGTTCTTTGGCCTCAGGCTCGAGACGCTCCTGGCCGTGGAATGTTAGGAAGATGAGACGAAACATGTAAAAAGCGGTCATGATAGCGCCCATGATTCCAAGAGCCCAGACAAAGTACTGTCCCTGAGCAAAAGCCTGGCTGAGGATGGCATCCTTGGAGAAGAATCCCGAGAAAAACGGAACTCCGGCTATGGCGATAGCTCCTATGAGAAATGTGGGATACGTGAGAGGAAGGTACTTCCGCAGACCTCCCATCTTCTGCATATCCAGTTCGCCAGAGAGAGCGTGCATCACACTCCCGGCAGCCAAAAACAGGAGGCTCTTAAAGAAGGCATGGGTGTAGAGATGGAACATTCCAGCCGCATAAGCCCCGACACCGCAGCCGATAAACATGTAGCCGATCTGGGAGATGGTGGAGTAGGCCAGAACGCGCTTAATGTCGTTCTGGGTTAAGGCCATGGTGGCGGCGTATACGGCGGTTAAAGCACCGACAACGGCTACGATTTGAGCCGCAACTCCGCTGAACGTGTAAAGAAGGTTCAATCTCGAGACCATGTAGACGCCGGCTGTGACCATCGTGGCCGCGTGAATAAGAGCACTGACCGGAGTGGGGCCTTCCATGGCATCCGGCAGCCAGACATAGAGAGGAATCTGGGCCGATTTTCCTATCGCCCCGACAAAGAACAGGATAGCAATCAGCGTGGCGGCAGCTTGAGTCAGGATGCCTCCGGATACGGCCTCGTTTATGGCCGTGAATTCAAAGCTTCCGATCAGGATGAGGGTGAAGAAGATTCCCAACAGAAAACCAGCATCGCCTATCCTGTTGACGATAAAGGCTTTTTTGCCGGCATTGGCGGCCGAATGCCTCTCGAACCAGAAACCGATCAAAAGATATGAGCAGAGCCCGACACCCTCCCAGCCGATGAACATAAGCACTAGGTTTGAAGCCATAACCAGGATCAGCATGGCAAAGGTGAAAAGATTCAGGTAGGTGAAGTAGCGCTTGTAACCTTCATCCTCAGCCATATAACCAACCGAGTAAACATGGATGATGAAGCCGACGCCGCTGACGACCAAGGCCATTACAGCCGAGAGCGGATCAAGCTGGAGGGAAAGATTAGCCTCAAAACTCCCAGCGCGAATCCAGGAGAAGAGGGTTTTAATGAGAGGGATTTTGTCATGGCTTGTTTGAAGTAATCCGATAAAAGAGATGACAGCGATGACGAATGAGATGAATACAGAGAAGCAGGCTTGGAAGGAAACCCATTTTTTGGGAAGGACTCTTCCGAAAACCGCCAGGATAAATGTACTCAGGGCTGGAACAAACGGAATGAGCCAAAAAATCTCAGTCATGTTATCCTTTCATCAACCGAAAATCTTCGGATTTGATTGTTTTTTTCTGTCTGAAAATAAGAAGAATGATGGCCAATCCCACAGCTGCTTCGGCAGCAGCCACGGTGATGATGAAAAAGACGATTACCTGTCCATCCAAAGAGTTGGCTGCCCTGGCTAAGGTGATAAAGGCCAGGTTTCCTGCGTTGAGCATGATTTCTACGGCCATGAACATGGTGATCAGATCTTTTTTGACAAAAAAAGCGATAGCTCCCAGGACAAAGAGAACAACGCTCAATCCAAGAAAGTAACTCAAAGGTATCATTCTTTTTATCTTTTCTTGACTAAGACAATAGCTCCCACCAAAGCCGCGATGATCAATATCGAGGTGATCTCAAAGGGATACAGGTATTTCGTAAAAAGGAGACGACCGATCTCGGTAGGGCCACCCATCTCCTCCAGGGGAGCTCTTTCAAACAGGGAAAAGGTGCCTTTGACAGATAGAACGAGTTCAACGACAAGGACAACAGCCAAGGCGAGTGAGAAATAAAGCGTCCATTTTTTCTTCTCTGGAGGAAGCCCGCGTCGGAGGTTGATCATCATGATGACAAAGATGAATAGAACCAGGATGGCGCCGGCGTAAATTATGATCTGGACCACAGCGATAAAAGGGGCATCCAGGAGCCCGAAGAGACCGCCCATCGAAGCAAAAGCAAGCACGAGAAGGAGAGCGTTGTAGGCTTGGTCCCTGATAATGATCATGGCGATGACCGAGCCCACGCACAAGAAAGCTAACAAAAAGAAAAGGAAGTGGCCCATTTTTTTAGTCCCACATTATATTTTTGGGCAGACTCCATGTCAAGAAAAAATTAGGACCTGGTCTTCGTAAGTTTCATAATTTACTAATTTTCACTTTAGCGTGATAAATTTAGACGGATTCTCTCATATAATTCAGGTCAATATTCTGTTTATTCAAAAATCTATTCATGAGCTCCTAAAAATAAGGATTTTCGATAAACAGATCATGATAAATGACATCACGGAGGGCATCTTTACATCAAATCTTTTTAACTTTTTGACAAATCAAGCTCATTTGATATAATAATTTTTCAAGCGCGGGGTAGAGCAGTCTGGTAGCTCGTCGGGCTCATAACCCGGAGGTCGCTGGTTCAAATCCAGCCCCCGCTACCAATCCCATCATTTGTCATTAACCCTGTTAATTCCATCGACGTTTTGTCTTTGGGGAGTCATGTGAAGTGACCTCATGCTGAAATGCGGGGCAAATACGGGCCAAAATTTACTTAAAATTGCCTACTTTTGACTAACGGTGCTAATGGTAATTTGTCTCTCTAGCCCTGTTAATAGGAGAGAGCGAACACTCAATTGATCGGGCTCATAACTCGGAGGTCTCGTTATTCTATATTCTTTTGATTTGGGAGAGAATAGAACTATTCAAATTTAGAAAAAAAGCGAAATGTTACGTAAAGAAGGGAAATTATACGTCAAATAGGGGAGAAACGTTGACAGGGGGAATTATTCTTAATCATTAGAAAAAGGATAATCTCGGAGGATATTTTGAACATAAAACCTCTTATCCCTGGGATTCTCTGCTTCGTTGTTGCTGTTATCTTATTTATATTTGCTTCAGGAGCTCGGCGTTTGTACAGTGGAGTATTTTTTGTGGTTTTAGGTGTTATCATGATAGCCAATGCGAAGCGGAAAACCCAAAACAAGGGCAAATGATCTCAAAGCTAGAGTCTTTCGGTCTAGCTGCTATAAATGACTAACACTGGTCGGGCTTCCAGCCTTCCATGCCCTCAAAGACTTCACTGATAATACGGACACATTCATCCATCTGTTCTGTGGTGTGCTTGGCGGAGACCGAGAGTCGCAAGCGTGTCTTGTTTTTTGACACTGCCGGATAGGTGACGACTCCGGTGTAGAGGCCGTTCTCCTGAATCCTTTTGCTGATCTCGCGGAGTCTGAGATCATTCCCGGCCATGACCGGCACGACTTGAGATTTTGTGCTGCCGATATCCAGGCCGGCATCTTTTAGCTTTTTATGCATGTAATGGATATTCTCCCATAATTGGTCTCGCAGCGATTCATCATCTTTAAATATTTCAAGCACTTTCAGGATTCCTGCTGCTGTGTGAGGGGCCATGGCGCAGGAAAAGACATAGGCTCGGGCAAACATCCTGAGGTAGGTCATGATTTTTTCGTTTCCGGCAGCAAATCCGCCAATAGCCCCGAAGGATTTGCTGAAAGTTCCGATCGAGATGTCCACTTCATCCTCCAGCCCGAAATGCTCGGCCACGCCTCCGCCGTTTTCTCCGAAGACCAAGGTGGCATGGGCTTCATCCACGAGGATTTTAGCCCCATATCTTCGACAAATGGGGATAAGTTCCGGAAGATTGGCGAGATCACCATCCATACTGTACACACCTTCCACGCAGACAATCACCCGTTTTGTCTTCAAGCTCTTGAGGACTTTTTCTAGATGTTTAGGATTGTTATGAGCAAAAATTTTAATATCCGCACCTGCAAGTCTGACACCGTCATAGATTGAGGCGTGCGAGAGAATATCCATAACCGCCACATCTCCTGGCCGCAGGAGTGCGGATAGGATTCCGACATTAGTCCCGTATCCTGTCGGGAAAACGATGGACATCTCCTTGCCTTTGAGCTTGGCGATTTCCTCCTCGAGTTTTCGCAGCATCTCTGAGTAGCCGCTGAGAAGCGGGGCTGAAACTGCCCCTGTCCCAAATTTCTCGATGGCCTCCTGCACGGTCTTTATAACCTCAGGATGATAACTAAACCCGAGGTAATTGTACGAGCAAAAATTGAGGAATTTCCGTACGGAATTCGAATTCCAGTCGAAAACTTCAAACTCGGTTTTGGGGCTGCTCATCATCGGCTGCCCGTAAACCATGTACATTTTTTTGAAACCATCTGCCAGGTATTCGTAAAAGTAGTCCGCGACTTCAAACAGGTCTTCGCTCTCGAAGTTCTGAAAATCCACCAAGGAGTAGTCGTCGCAGTTTACCTTTTTATCCTTAAAATTCTTCCGACTCAATGCCATTTTTCTCTCCGGTGATGAATTTTATGTATTTCTCTTCCATCGTCTCCGTTCTTTAGATCTCTCATATAAACTTGTATTGCTTTTAACATTGAAGCGGGCCCATGTCAAATTTGAAAAAAATCTTGATATCTCGCATCATATTTTATATAGATTAAGCAGGGGATGAAGAAATCTTCGTATTCTATTCGGACAAACCTCCATCCCCAAAACCCAAAAAGGGAGGCATTCATGAGAGGTAAGGGTTCAATCATTTTGGTCATCGGGTTTGTGGTCGGTCTGCTGCTTCTGCCTAATATGACCCAAGCAGAAGAGGAAAAAGCACAGCTCTTCTTCGTGGAGGAAGTCATCGTCAAGCCATCCATGGTGGCTGAGTATGAGGCTCATGTTAAAAATGTTCTTAGAATACTCAACACTCACAGTTTTCCGTATCCATGGACCGCATTCAGTACAGATGATTTTCACTACTTCTTTGTCTGGCAGATTGACGATTATGCAACGATAGACAGTTGGTTCAAAGCCCTTAAGGAATGGCAGAGTAAAATAGGGGAGGAGGATGCTCAAGCCCTGCAGAATGAGGTCGTAGGGACATATAAACACGTCAGGTATTCTTGTTATCGCCATGTTCCTGAGATGTCTTATCATCCCGAAAGCCCAAGGCTGAAACCTGAAGAACAAAACTTTGTGTATATGGGAAATTGCTATGTCATTGGCGGAAAAGAAGGAGAGGTCGCTAAGTACTTTAAGGAGATCGCAGATTTCTGTAAAGAAAAGAATTACCCAATCGGATGGGACAC
>CAYFXE010000052.1:0-10828 GCA_964347035.1 uncultured Eubacteriales bacterium
CTTGCGAGTATGTCTGAGCTGGGGTCAGGCCTTATCCCAAGGTTTTGTACTCGGGTAAAGGCAGAAACAAAGCGCTTCCGGACGACAAGGCCTGACCCCAGCAGCAACCGAGAAGGTCGAATGGAGAACGGCGTGAAAAACCTGAAGGGAGCTAGGCCATCCCCAAATACACATTCTTGAACTTTCATCACGGAAATAAAAATGCTTACTCGATGAGAACATAAATTGACTTAGTATGACCGAGTGGATATCATATTCATTTGAATTTCGTACTGCGAGGAAAAAAAGAAATCCCAGGATAGGATGATTAAAGTTAAGCTCCACACACAAATTTTTATCGGATTGATACTGGGAGTTGTCGTCGGGCTTGTATTCGGGGAAAAGGCTCGGATTATCGAGCCAGTCGGCACCATCTTCCTCCGCCTGATCACCATGATTGTCGTTCCCCTGGTGCTCGTCTCGCTGATGCTGGGAACAGCCAGCTTGGGGGATATCCGGAAATTAGGCCGTATCGGAATAAAAACCGTGGTCTACTTCACCATCACCACTATGGTGGCCATCTCTGTCGGGCTCGGTCTGGCCAACATCGTCCAACCTGGATTAGGCCTTAATGAGGAGGTGAGAGCCGAACTCTACCAGAGTTATGAGTCCAGAGCCCAGGTGGGGATAGAAAAGATGGAGAAAAAACCATCAGCCATGGAGGTCTTGGTGAACATCGTCCCCACAAATCCGATTAAATCCCTTGTGGAAGGAAATATGCTCCAGGTTATCTTTCTGGCGCTTTTATTCGGCATCGTTCTCACTCTGATCAGGAGAGAGAAATCAGAACCACTCATAAAAGTCCTTGACGGCCTCAACGATGCCATTATCCAGGTGGTGCATATCGCGATGAGGCTGGCGCCTTACGGTGTCCTCGCTCTGATCGCTGCCGTCATCGGCCAGTATGGAGTCAACATCCTCGTAACCTTACTCAAGTATTCGCTCGTAGTCGTAGGGGGCTTGATGATCTATACTCTCGGCATGAACTGTCTCACCCTGAGCATCCTGGGACGGATGAATCCATTCCGCTTTTTCAAGGCCGTCAAAGAAGCGATGGTCATCGCTTTCAGTACCTCCAGCTCGAATGCAGCTCTTCCTGTGAGCATGGAGTGTGTAGAGCATATCGGAGTGACAAGGGAATTCTCGAGCTTTGTCATCCCACTCGGAGCGACGGTCAACATGGACGGGACCGCCCTTTACCAAGGAGTGGCCGCTGTATTCATCGCCCAGATCTACGGCATCCCACTCGGTATGATGGATCAAGTGACCATCGTAATGATGGCTACCCTCGCTTCTGTTGGAGCCGCAGGAGTTCCTGCAGCCGGGATCATCACCCTGGCCATGGTGCTGAAACAGATAGGTATTCCTCTCGAGGGAATCGCCCTCATCCTGGGCGTGGACAGATTCCTTGATATGTGCCGGACAACCACCAACATCGTCGGCGATATGGCCTGCTCCGTGATCATCAAGGAATCTGAAAAAAACAAGTCATGAGTGTTCTCCTTTACTCTGTCGATCCAGCAGATTTATTATCTATTATCAAAGGAAGATTTTTTCATTTTTGACTAGGACATCTCTTACTCCTTAGAGATTGCAGATATCGATGACAGGTGCTGAGATGATCAAAGACGATTGTATTTATTTCAAGGGCGAGAAACCCTGTCAGTTTAAAAGACTTTGTGATGGATGCCCCCACTACACCTCCTTTCCGATGAAAATCTTACTCATCAAAGGAAGAGCCATGGGTGATGTTTTGAGGACGACAACACTCCTTCCTGGACTTAAAAGAAAATACCCGAATAGTCATATCACCTGGCTGGTGGATGAGGAGAGCGTGGACCTTCTCCGGCACAATCCTCTCTTAAACCGAATCATCCCCTTCCGCTGGCAGGATATCCTACGATTCCTAAAAGAGGAATATCAAATTCTCATTTGCCTGGATAAAGAGATCCCTTCCACGGCTTTGGCCACGAGCATAAGAAGCGAGCAGAAATTTGGCTTTGGACTGAATACCCACGCCAATTTGACGATCTTCAACAAAGCCAGCCAGTATGCCTACCACCTCGGCCTAGACGATGACTTAAAATTTTTTAAGAACAAAAAAACATACCAGGAGATTATCTACGAAGCCTGTGAACTAGATTATCAAAAGGACCGGTATGTTTTTCAACTCGTCGAAGAGGATAAGACAAAGGCCCAAAAATTCGTTCGTACTAAAAAGCGTAAAAAGGACCGGCCTTGGATCGGGATAAACACAGGAGCTGGTTCGAGCTTTGAAACCAAAAGATGGTCCAGAGCAGGATTTCTAGAACTCATCAACTTGTTGACGGAGAACCGAAAGGGCACTGTCTTTTTACTGGGAGGAGAGAAAGAAAGGTCCCTAAACCGTTGGATCGAAAATAAGACTACAGACAGAGTCTATAACACTGGGAGTTCAAACACCTTACGCGAATTTGCCGGATTCCTCTCTCTTCTGGACATAATCGTTACCTCCGACTCCCTGGCTATGCATCTGGCGCTGGCCTTGGAGAAAAAAACCGTTGTTCTCTTCGGGTCCACGGCTCCTCAAGAGATTGAGCTATACGGCCAAGGCCAAAAAATTTTCGCAGGAGTTGATTGTTCACCTTGCTATAAAGCACGATGCTCTGATATGAAATGCATGAAGGCAATCTCTGCTCAGGAAGTTTATCAAGAAATCCTGAAGCTGATATAAACCATGGCCTTCAAGAAGACAACTAGGGTGGCCATCGTCATCCCAACCTACAATGAGAGGGAAAATATCGAGGAATTACTTGATCAAATATTATCTTTAAATATTGATTGGGACCCTCTGCTTGTCATCGTGGATGATGATTCTCCTGACGGAACAGGTGAAATCGTAACCTCTCTGGCCCAGGAAGACACACGCCTCCATCCTCTCATCCGGAGAGGAAAAAGGGGACGAGGGACCGCAGGGATCGAGGGCTTCCGGCAAGCTCTAGAATTGAACCCAGATTTTATCATCGAGATGGACGCTGATTTTTCCCACCGACCGGAGGACATACCACGTCTCCTCGGTCAGGCGCCACAATGGGATCTAGTCATCGGTTCGAGATTTGTCCCCGGAGGAAAAGATATTGATCGCAACTTACTCAGAAAATTCATCACATCTGTTGTCAGGCTTTTCCTCAGAATCTATTTGAGAATACCTATCAAGGATATCTCCTCGGGTTTCCGTTGTTTCCACAGAGAAGTCCTGGAGAATATCAAGCTCGAGTCGTTGAAATCCCAAGGCCCTTCCCTCGTTCAAGAAATCCTCTTCCGGGCTTTCCACAGAGGATTCAGGATAAAGGAGGTTCCGATCACGTTCGAGAATCGCAAGAGAGGCAAGACAAAACTCAACTTCTCCATACTCCTAGACACACTCATCTTTAACTGGAAACTGAAGCGATCGTCTTGGTAGACATGAAAAAGAGAAAAGCCCTCGGCCAACATTTTCTTGTGGATCGACATGTTTTAAACACAATCGTCGATACCATCAACCCCCAAAAGAATGACCTGATCATCGAGGTTGGAGCTGGCAAAGGCGCTCTGACGTCTCCTTTAGCGATCAAGGCCCAAAAAGTCATTGCTATCGAGAGAGACAATTCACTCATTCCTGCCCTTCAAAGGAAAAAATTGTCCTCTCTTAAAATCATCGAAGCCGATATTTTGAAGGTGGATCTCAACAAACTGATCGAACGCGAGAAAGACATCGCCCGTCAAGTCAAACTCGTCGGTAACCTCCCCTATTCCATCTCAACTCCCCTCCTATTCAAGCTCTTTCCTCTGAGAGAACTCTTCACAGCGTGTGTTTTCCTCCTTCAGAAGGAGGTGGCCCAGAGAATAAACGCTCATCCTGGATCGAAGAAGTACGCTCCGATCTCAATCCTCTTCCAAATCTATTTTCACATCTCCATCCATGATATCATCCCGCCCCAGGCATTTACTCCGCCTCCTCAGGTCGAATCCGCTCTGATCTCCCTGGTGAGAAGAAGATTTCCCCTCTTCTCCATCCAAAATGATGGCCTGTTCATGAAGTTTTTAAAGGGAGCCTTCCGGCACAGGAGAAAAACCCTCCATAATAATCTCGAGAGATTGAATTTTTCCCCGACGTTGATCCATAAGGCCTTTCTCACATTGGGAATTAAAAATGATATACGGCCCGAGCAGCTTTCGATTGCTCAATGCATCGATCTTTACGATTTACTCTCCTCCGAAATGAACTCAAACGAAATCCAAACATAGACTTATTCCGCATGAATTAAATATGCTATAATTTTTTGTAATGAAAAAGAAGAAAAAGAAAAAACTTCCCCCTCCATCCAGGAAAGTCAAGAAAAAGAGAAAGATAAATACTTCAGAAGTTATTGCTGTTTTTACGATCCTTGTGGCTGTTTTCATCCTCATCAGTCTCATCAGCTACGATTCCAATGATCCTTCATGGGCAAATGCTACGCCATCCAATCAAAGAATACACAATTACGCTGGAAGAGTCGGGGCTTCCCTTGCCGAGGCTCTTCTCCAATTCTTAGGATTCAGTGCCTTCCTCTTCCCTTTGGGCTTAATCTATATCAGTTTTGGTGCTTTCTTTCCTGACTATCGCCTCTTTTTAAAAACAGTCACCTGTTTCCTGTTCATCATTCTCTCCGCTGGCCTGCTTTATATGTTGTTCGAGAAGTTTTCTTGGAGAGGAACCGAGATTCAAGCCGGGGGGATCATCGGCAGTCTGGTCTCATCCCTTCTCGTCCGTTATTTCAACACCATCGGAACCACCCTGCTCTTGATCGGCCTTCTTGCGCTTTTGATCCTTCTCTCGACAAGGATATCCATCGGCAATATCCTCAATTTTTTCTCTCGCCTGTTCAGCTTCTTCTTCAAGGAGATTAGGATTAAAAT
Source organism: uncultured Eubacteriales bacterium (assembly GCA_964347035.1). GTDB lineage: Bacteria > Acidobacteriota > Aminicenantia > Aminicenantales > Aminicenantaceae > CAYFXE01. The sequence goes on from CAYFXE010000052.1 coordinate 4,957, forward strand.
CGTCCGCTACCAGAAGATCAAACAGCGAGAAAAGATGAGAAAGCGGGTGGTGGAAAAATACTCAGAATCCATCAGCGTGGATAAGGAGAAAAAAAAGAAAGACAAAAAAAAAGAGAAGGCCATTCCACCGAAAATAGAGATCAAGCCAAAACCTGTTTTCGCTCAACCCAAGAAGCCAGCCATCCCCCAGAAACAGCTTTTTCCAGAGTTGGGGAAAAAGGGAGATTACCAGTTTCCTCCCTTTAGCCTTTTGGATCCTGGCAAGGCTGTCGAGAAGATCGATAAGAACGAACTCTACGATAAAAAACAGCGCATCGAGGAGAAGCTCTCCGAGTTCCGCGTAGAAGGGGAAGTGAGAGAATACCACCCTGGACCAGTAGTCACAACCTACGAGTTTTACCCCTCTCCTGGAATCAAGGTCAGTCAGGTGGCCAATCTTTCTGAAGACCTATCTTTAGCTTTAGAAGCCGAGTCAGTCCGCATCCAGAGAATCCCTGGTAAATCCACCCTCGGTGTCGAGGTTCCCAACAACAGAAGAGAAATCATCAAAATCAGGGATATAATCGAATCAGAAAAATTCGTGCGGTCCCCTTCGAAGCTGACTTTTGCCCTCGGGAAAACCATCCATGGTGAGGTCTACCTAACAGATTTATCCATCATGCCCCATCTCCTGATAGCCGGAGCTACGGGAACAGGTAAGAGTGTGGCTCTTAACTCCCTTATCGCCAGCATTTTGTACAAAGCCACTCCTGAAGAAGTAAAGCTCATCTTAATCGATCCCAAGAGATTGGAATTCACTCTCTACGACAGCATTCCCCATCTCCTCTGCCCGGTTGTCCGAGATCCTAAAAAAGCAGGCTCCATCCTTTTGGATACCATACGTAAGATGGATGATAGATACCAAAAACTCGGTTACCTGAGGGTGAGAAACATCGAGCAGTATAACCAACGAGTTAAAAAGATCCTGAAGGAGAAGAAAACTGAGCTCACTGAAGAGGAAAAAGGAAAACTCAAGCCTATTCCTTATCTCGTCATCATCATCGATGAGTTGGCAGAGCTGATGATGATCGGAGCCCAGGATGTCGAATACTGTATCGCTCGCCTGGCTCAGTTGGCCCGGGCCGTCGGGATTCACCTCGTGATGGCCACCCAGCGTCCATCCATCGATGTCATTACAGGAACGATAAAGAACAATTTTTCCAGTCGGATCGCTTTTCGGGTCCCTTCCAAAGTGGATTCTCGCATTATCATCGATTCCTCTGGTGCAGAGAAACTTCTGGGGATGGGGGATATGCTCTTTATGCCTCCCAACTATCCTCGCCTTATTCGACTCCACTGCTCTTACATTTCTCTGCCTGAAATCACAAGGCTTATCCGGTTTATAAAGCAGCAGGGAAAACCCAGCTATGATGAAAAAATCGTCCGAGTTCTCAAAAGACCCCCCACCCACGCTGAAGAAGAAATCGGGGAAAAAGATGATCTCTATTATAAAGCGGTTGAGCTTATTCTTCTCACTGGACAAGCTTCAGCCTCTTACCTCCAGAGAAAGCTCAAACTAGGCTATGCCCGAGCAGCCAGGATCATCGACCAAATGGAACAAGAAGGCATTGTCGGCCCCTCAGAAGGAAGCAAGCCTAGAGAGATCCTTGTCGACCCCAAATCCTACCTGGCAAAGATGAACGGGGAGAGATGAGTGGATTCGCGCAAGCCTGGAAAGAGAAAAGTCAAAAAAGCGCTTCAAAATAAGAACCTCCAGAAAGCTCTGGAGCGTGCCTCAACCCATCATCATCAGGAGTTCAGCCGCACGATAAATGAAATCCCTTGGGAAAAATACAAGGAAAAAGCCAGAACCATCAGGGAAGAATGTGTTAAAAACCTCCCTCAGCTCATCCAAAAATTCCGTCAGGAAGCAGAAAAGGCCGGGGCCCATGTCTACGAAGTCTCAACCCCTCGTCAAGCCCTCTCTCAGATAGAAAAAATTCTCAGTCAGAAAAAGGCTAAACTCATCGTCAAATCTAAATCAATGGTCAGCGAGGAAATCGAGCTCACCTCTTACCTGGAGAAAAGAGGTTACAGGGTAACCGAAACAGACCTCGGGGAATGGATCGTCCAGCTGGCTGGAGAAAAGCCTTCCCATATCACGGCCCCCGCCCTTCACAAGACCAAAGAGGAGGTGGCCGGTCTTCTCAGCCGCCATCTCCAGAAGTCCATACCACCTGATTCGAAAGAAATCGTCAAGCAGGCTCGGGCTGAAATGCGTAAGATCTTCTTCGAGGCGGACGCCGGAATTTCCGGAGCAAACCTGGCTATCGCCGAGTCTGGAACGCTGGTTATTGTCAGTAACGAGGGCAATGCTCGCCTTGTGACCTCGCTTCCTCCTGTACACATCGCCCTGGTGACGACAGAAAAATTCGTGGAGACCCTGGAACAAGCGACCTCACTCATCAAAGCCCTGACTGCAGCCTCCTCAGGGATGAAGCTGACGGCTTATGTTTCCTTCATCACCGGGCCCAGCCGGACGACCGATATCGAAAAAGAATTGGTCATCGGTGTTCACGGACCTCAAGAAGTCCATATCATCATCTTGGATAATGGAAGACTCCAGATAAGCCAGGACGACGATCTGAAAGAAACCCTTTTCTGCTTGAAATGTGGAGGCTGTATGCTGGTTTGCCCCGTATTCCAAGCTGTGGGCGGGCACATATTCGGCGGTCCAGTTTACCCAGGAGGTATCGGCACGCTGCTCACAGCCATAACCCATTCTGTTAAGGCCTCCTCCAGGATATTCGATTTCTGTGCGGATTGTAAGAATTGCGAGGAATTCTGTCCCGTCAGCATTCCCATCGGAGATCTCATCCTCAGACTCAAGAGTGAAAGAGGCCCAAAGTTTAGAGAAAAGATCCTCTCCACGTTGTTCAGGGTAAGGACCATCACCTCCAAGGGAGCAAGGATTCTGTCTTTCCTCCAGAAACCCTGGGAAAAAGATGGCCATCTGGACAAGCTTCCCTTCCCCTGGGCCAGAGGAAAATCCGTCCCAGCCATTCATCTCAGAAAGAGGCCTTCTCCAGAAAAAAGAGAAGGAGAAAAAGTCTATCTCTTCGAGGGATGTATGACGCAATTTTTCTTTCCAGAAATTCGTGAGAGTGTTGTGAGCGGTCTGTCTCGGTTCGGGCTCCAGGTTGTCTCCCCCTCAGACCAATCCTGCTGTGGGGCACCTAGCTATCATCTCGGGGATAAAAAAAGTCTAGAGCGATTGGCCCAGAATAATCTCAAGTCTTTCGAGATGGAGAATCCCCGCTATATCCTTACAGTCTGCCCTACAGGAAATTCCATGCTCAAGAAGGTCTATCCACGGCTTAATCCGAAATTCTCACGATGGAAAGACAAAATCTACGACTTCACTGAGTTCGTCTCGTCAAAAGGGTATATCCCGGATAAAACAAAGACTCCCCCCTATGAGGATATTTTCTATCATTATCCCTGTCATACGCTTAACGAGAATAAGCTCAGGGAGGAACCGAAAAAAGTTTTAGAGGCCTTGGGATATACACCCCAGCTCGAGGAGGAACCATTTACGTGCTGTGGTTTCTGCGGTGTCTTTTCCATAAAAAACAAAGAAATCTCCTCTCACCTTTGGAAAAAGAAAAAGAAAAAAATCGAGAAGAATCCGACTGCACTTGTGGCCACAGACTGTCCGGGGTGCCTCTTCCAACTGCGGGCCGGACTGAAGGAAAAGGGAAAACACCAGCATGTCTTCCATACGGCAGAACTCTTCGGGAAAAGCCTGGAAAACAAGAAAAGGAATTCCTAGGCATATATTATCTTGATTGGGAAAACTTACCCTATTTCTGCATCCGGTAAAGTTCAGCTTCGGCTGCTATGAACCCAAAGGCGGGCCAGTATCTGGTGTTGACAATATCTTTAAACATGGCTCTCGATTTCACTGTATTCCCGTTATACAGGTACCAGCAACCTAATCCATAACCAGAGGTGGCTAAATCCAAATCTGATGTTTCGGCCGTGGTTATTATTTTCTCCTCAGATATTAGGCCTTTGTAGAACAGAAGGAGGTTGTAATAGGATTGATTCTCGACAACCTCCATGTCCTCTGTGATGCCATCGAGAACTGTGCGCGCAGCTTCTTTTTTCCCCAGACGGCGGAGTGTTATGTAAAGCCAGTTTGATATGGCAATTTTGGCGTCATCATCTTCAGCTTCTTTCAGACAATTCTGGTAGGCTTCAAAGGCAAGGTTGAATTCGCCCTTGAGATAATGGGCCAGACCGAGGTGGTACCAAATATCAAAATCATGATCATTGAGCTCGGAGGCCCGCGTCAAGTCATCGACAGCTTTATCAAATTCACGAATGGATATATACCTGTGCCCTCTGTGTCTGTAGAGCATGGCATAATCTGGGTACACTTCGATGCCCTTGGTGTAGACAGCAATCGCATCATGGTATCTCCACAGATACGCCAGCCTTCGACCATACAAAATGATGTTCTCCGGATCATCCGGATTAAGCTCCACTTTAATCATGGCTTCCTTCAGGTCTTTTTGAAGATTGAGAAGTTCATCTCCAGTAGCAGGCTCAGCATAGAGCTCCTTTCCCAAAAGAGAAATCACTTCAGGCCTCTTCTCCGTCTCAGACTCCGCCCAGAGACTTCCAGCCTGAAAAAAAAGAAATAACATCAACCAACTCGTTATAATACTGAATAATCCTCTTTTATCCATGTCAGCTCCTTTGGTTATTTCCTGCATACAATATTATCATTAAACGAATCAGTTGTCAGTTGCCAGAGGACAGGCCAGGGGTCAGGCTTCATCCCAAAGAATAGACAAAGACAATAATCCTGTCAGAGACGATACAAGATAACGAAGCCTGACCCCAAAAATACTGAGAACGGAGTGATTGAGTGACTGAGTGACTGATTAATGGATGGTATGGAGACGGAAGGATTCGTCTGTCTCCGTTTTCATCTGTTGCCACCTGTCTTTCGAGATAGATAGAAAGGCCTCGATGACTTGGGGGTCAAATTGACTGCCTTTCCCCTTTTCGATCTCCCGAGTGGCTTCTTCAAAGCCTTGGGCTTTTCGATAAGGCCTATCGGATGTGATGGCATCTAATGTGTCGGCAAGGGAGAAAATCCTTGCCTCTAAGGGAATCTCTTCCCTGACTAATCCGTAGGGATAGCCGTTTCCATCATAGCTCTCATGATGATACAAGACCACCTGAGCCGCTTTTTTCAAGAAGCTGAATTCTTCGAGCATTTCGTAGCCGATGAGCGGATGTTCCTGGACAATTTCTCTCTCCATCATCGTGAGTGACCCGGGCTTTCTCAAAATAGCATCAGGAATGCCTATCTTTCCGATATCATGAAGCAACGCGCCTCTCTCTATATTAACCAAGCAATTCTTATCTTCGATGCCTAAAGCCTTAGTCAGCGCCAACGTGTATCTTGAGACAAGCTGAGAATGTCCCAGAGTGTCTTCATTCCCATCCGTGGCGGAAATCAAGTAGAGTAGATTCGAATTGAGGAAAACCTGCTTTTCTGAATGATTCTCATTCCAATCTTCACCGTGCTCTCTGAAAATGTTTTCATAATATTGACTGAGATCTCTCAATATTTGTTTGGCTGAGCTCACCTTTCTCATCTTCTCCATCTCGGCGTACCATGAGAAGCATCCCTGGGTTTCGATCCCATCAACCTGGGAAGGAAGAAAAGACGTGGTTATCAAAGCTTCTGGACTTGGCGATTCAACATGAGGGAAAGAGCCGTTGTTTGACTCAGGAAGAAAAGCCAAGCCAGTTTGAGCGAAAAGGGGGAGATGAATCTTTTTCCTCTTACCTTGGATGGTGAGGGTTTTTTCTG
>CAYFXE010000052.1:10838-17162 GCA_964347035.1 uncultured Eubacteriales bacterium
AGCCCCGCCTTGCGCAGGGCTTCAATTAAGCGCTCTGTTTCAGCTTGATTCTTGCTCATTTCGGATAATCTCCTTTTCCGTTTCTTGGATGAGTTTAGTCGCCAAATCTCGCTAAAAATTGAAAATTCCCTACCTTTCGATAAAAAAAGCGATCAGAACCCCATCACCTGAATAAAACAAGGGTGTTGGTCTTTCGAAACCGCTTTAAGGTATCTAGGAGTTGATATCCCTGCTCTGCCATTCGCCGTTCAATCAATGAGAAAAATTCCTGTTCATCCTCTAACTTAAACACTCTTTTCTTATTTTGTCTCTCTGTAGGCATTTTCATCGTCGGTTCGCCTTTCAAAAGCAAGATGATTAGTCGATGCGGCAAGAGAAAAATTGAAACCGCAGTTTATCCGGGGATACAAACCTTAATCTACATAATAAATGTATGTCTCGCTTCTTATCTTCTGACGAACAGTCCAGATTTGATGGGATCACCCAAAGAGCTATCTATTCTCTCTTTTACTCCCCTTTCTACGACTAAATATATCTAAGGGATCTCGATTCAGGGAAGCCAATGAAATCAAAGAGTGGCTCTTTGGGGAACGTCCCCTTCGACGTCCCCTTCGACTTCGACTTCGAAAAACTCAGCTTGTCAAGGTTCAGAGCAGCCTATATAATGGATGCCGTGAGGAATCCAAAAGAACAGCTTGACCTGGAAGAAATCTTCGCTAAATACAGGCCGATTGTCGGTTTCAGAGTCAAAAAAGCCTTGGGGGGTTCCACTCCGGATTGGGAAGACGTGGTCAATGAAATCATGACCAATGTCCTGGAAAAAATACAGAAAGGGGAATTCAGGGGCGAGTCCTCGATCGGAACCTTTATATATACGGTCACCAGCCGCAGGATTGTGGATTACATCCGACATAAAAGCAAAGTCCTCAAACATGCGCCCGAACCACAACCTTTTCCAGCTCCTCATGAACATGTCGAAAGCAAAGAAAGAGCAGAGGTAATCGTCTCGGCCATAAAAAAATTAAAACCAAAATACAGGGAGGTCTTATACCTTTATTATTACAGAGATCTTTCCCGGGAGGAAGTGGCCAAGAAACTCGGTATATCGCCCCGACGCGTGAGTGAACGAGTGAATTATGCTCAGAAGCTTTTGAGGAAAATGATAATAATATGATTTTTTTTTCCGTTTTTCTTCTATCGGGACGACTAAATTGTTGAATTCAAAAAGAGAGGCAAGAACCATGAAAAAATGCGAGTACGAAGACCAAATCGATGATTACTTACTCAACAGACTTCCCGATACTCAAAAAGGAGAATTCGAAGAGCATTATTTCAACTGTTCCCATTGTTTCCAGAATATGGTAGAGCGGGAAGAAATCATTTCAGTCATCAAACACGAAGGATATTCGATCTTCCAAGATGAATACTTGTCTGAGGAAACTAAAACAGTTCCTTGGTTCGATTCCATCCGGTCTTACTTCACCCCCAGAACCTGGGCCATGGCGGCTGTTTCTGCGGCTTTGCTACTGGTCGTGATCTTCGGCGTCTTGCCTCGCCTCAAAACGACTTCTCCTCAATTTTTTATCAACGAAGATCTTGTTCGAGGAAAATCGATCACCCTCATCTCACCTGTTATCGATATCACCAACATTCCTTCCCAGTTCAAATGGAAAAGCCACGGTGAGGATGCTGAATACAAGATCTATCTCTACAATGATAAACTTATGTGGACGGCAACAACACAAGAAAACTCCATTGTTCTCCCCGAAGATGTGAAAAAACTGATGATTTATGGAGAGACATATTCCTGGCAGATTAAAGCCTTCTCCAAAGAAGGTGGGCTTATAGCTGTTTCCAGCCGAGTCCGATTCAAAATAACCCCCCAAGACTAAGACGTTTTTTCTTTCTTAGTCCTCTTCGACCTTTTCCTCTTCGGCGTACATTCGACCCCGAGTTTCTTTTTCGAACCCAAGGCAGCACATCAAACGGCCGCATAACCCGGAAATTTTCGTCGGATTGATAACGATCTGTTGTTTCTTGGCCTTTTGGATGGTAACAGGTTCAAAATTCTTTATGAACGTGAAGCAGCAGAGAGTCCGTCCACAAACTCCCAATCCTCCGATCATCTTGGCCTCGTCCCGGACTCCGATCTGCCGCATCTCAATCCTCATCTTGAGTTCCTTTGCCAGATCCTTGACGAGTTGCCTAAAATCGATCCGCCCATCCGCTGTGTAGTAGAAGATACCCTTTTTTTCGTTGAAGAAATAGCGAACCATGACCAGCTTCATCGGTAAATTTCGTTCTTTGATTCTTTTCAGACAAAAACCATAAGCCCTCTTTTCCTTCCCTTTGAGCCAATCGAATTTCTTGCGGTCATCATCAGTGGCTTTTCGAATGATCTTGACAGCATCCTTTTCACACTGGGCATGTTCGCAGACTTCCCTCGACATATCGATGACGACAGCTAAATCCCCGCCTAATTCGGACTCGATGATACAGAAATCTCCGGTTTTCAAGTTTTCTTCTTCTTTCCTGACCCGGAAAATCTTTCCTGATCTCTCGGCAAGTACACAAACAATTTCAGACATCTCTCTAAACCATTATATTCGAAAATAAAGAGGAAAGCAGCAGATTTATATTCAGGTTTTTCTGTAAACCATACAGGGTATAATCCATTTTATCCAGACATTCCATGGATTTATCGAGGCTAAGCAATGGGACAATTTTTTTGAATTTCTCTTCGTAATCAGGGTTCATCAAGAGAAGAGGATCGCCCCCTTCTTTGATCAGGATAAGATCACGACAATAGGAGGAGAGCATTTCAAGGATCGGCTCCAGCTCTTCCTTGATCTGACGTCGAGAAGATGAGAGCTCTTTTAAGAGGGATGCGGTTTTCCTCATCTCGAAAAGAGAGAGAAAAAGTTCCCACGCCCTCTCTCTTTGGTCCTGAACCTCTTCCCATTCCACATGGAGGGCCTTCTTGAGATTGCCTCTCACGAGAAGGGAAAGGATTTTGGCTCTGTCCTTATCAAACCCTTTCTGGACAAGAATTTTTTCAATATCTTCCTTCGAAATCGGCTGGAAGGTTAAATTTTGGCATCTCGATTTAATGGTCAGCTTGATAAGATCTGGATTCGATGTCACCAAGATGATATGAGAAAAAAGGGGAGGTTCTTCCAGAATTTTCAAGAGGGAATTGGCGGCTTCCTCGTTCATTTTTTCGGCTTCAACGACGATGAACACCCTCTTATTCCCGACCATCGGCCTGAGATAGGCCGTCTGTTTTAGTATTCTCATCCGGTCGATCTTGATCACATTCTTATCAGGAGAAATGATCATCACATCAGGAAAACTGGCTCTCTCGATGGTCTTACAGGACCGGCAGACATCACAGGCATCATCCTTTTTTCTCTGGCAATTCAAGGCTTTCGCCAGCTCCACGGCCAGGCTTTTTTTTCCTATCCCCTCTGCTCCACAGAAGAGCATGGAATTCGGCAGCCTTCCCTTCTGCAGAGCTCTCCTGAGGATCTTTTTTTGTCGCTCGTTACCAAGAATGTGTTTGATGGCCATAGATCACTCTTCAAGGATCCTTCTCATCAAGAAGACCTCATCGCCTGTCCAAGAACCCTTTTCAAGAAACGGCTGGTGTAGGACGTTTTTGACAGGGCCACTTTCTCTGGAGTTCCTCGGGCAACGATCCAACCTCCTTTTTCTCCGCCCTCCGGGCCCAAATCAATAATATAATCGGAATACTTGATGACTTCAAGGTTATGTTCGATGACGACCACCGTGTTTCCCAACCGAACGAGCTCGAAGAGGACCTCAAGCAGTTTACGCACATCGTCAAAATGAAGTCCTGTGGTCGGCTCATCCAAGAGATAAAGAGTCCGACCCGTATCCTTACGGCTGAGCTCCTTGGTCAATTTGATTCGCTGTGCTTCTCCCCCGGAGAGAGTTGGAGCAGGCTGTCCTAACCGGATGTAACCCAAACCGACTCTCTTGAGAATACCCAGCTTTCTCTTCAAAACAGGATGGGCCCTCAGATACTCGAAGGCTTCATCTACGGTCATATCCAAATAATCGGCGACATTCTTTCCCTTATAATCTACAGAAAGTGTTTCCTTGTTGTAACGGCGGCCTTGGCATCGATCGCAAGTGACGAAGACATCAGGTAAGAAATGCATTTCAATCCTCTTCGACCCCGCCCCTCGACAATCCTCACATCGTCCGCCAGGAAGGTTAAAACTGAAGCGACTTGCGGTGTATCCTCGTATACGCGATTCCGAAGTGAAGGCAAAAAGCTGTCTCAGAGGGGAAAACAATCCTGTGTAGGTGGCCGGATTGGATCGAGGAGTTCGGCCGATCGGTTTTTGGTCTACAGAAACAACTTTATCGACTTGATCGATACCTAAAATTTCCTGATGTTGTCCCACCTTCTGCTTGGCGTTGGTATATGTGTTCAACAGACATTTATAAAGGATATCGTAGACAAGAGTACTTTTACCCGATCCCGAAACACCCGTCACTGCGGTCATCACTCCCAAAGGAATCCGAACATCGATGTCTTTCAAGTTATGCTCGGCTGCTTTCTTGACGATCAGCCAACCCTTCGGCCTCCTTCTTCGCGAAGGAATAGGAATGGATTTTTCTCCCCTCAAATATTGAGAGGTCAGAGAATGCGAAGAGGAGAGGATTCTCTGTAAATTGCCTTCGGCCACTTTAAAACCGCCTCCCTCTCCGGCCCCGGGCCCCAGATCCAGTATATGATCCGCCGATCGAATCGTCTGCTCATCGTGTTCGACAACGATGATGGAATTCCCGTCGTCTCTGATGTCCCTCAGCAAGGAGATAAGTTTTTTATTGTCTCTTTGATGCAGTCCGATGGTCGGTTCGTCGAGGACATACAGGATCCCACGCAGACGAGCTCCGACTTGAGCGGCCAGGCGAACACGGCGGGCCTCCCCTCCAGAAAGGGATCCTGTTGTGCGGGTCAATTGAAGATAGGGAATTCCCAATTCGACCATGATTTCAAGTCGGGAATCCACTTCCTTAAGTATCTTGGAAACGATAATCTTCTGAGAAGAAGAAAAATCCCATGAAGAGAGTTCTTTGAGCAGATGACTCACGGGAAGAGAACTCAGCTCATGGATATTTTTTTGGCCAACTTTTACAGCTAGACTCTCTCTTCTCAACCGACTGCCCCCACAGTATGAACAGATCTCTCCGGTCAGAGCAACATCACCCCATTCATCCAACACCGTCTGGAACCCGATCCCATGACAATCGGGACAGGCACCATAGGGGCTGTTGAAAGAAAAGGTTCGAGGTTCAAGCTCAGGAAGGCTGATCTCGCAGTAAGGACAGAGAAGGTTCAGAGAAAAAAAATAGTCCTTACCATCGCTCTTAATCATCAAGAGGTCTCCCCCGCTCATCTCCAGGGCTTTATCCACAGCCTCCTTCAACCTTTTTAGGGAAGCGTGAGATATCTTGATTTCATCCACTAAGACTTCAATGTTATGTTTTTTCGTCCTTTCTAAGGATAATTTTTCTTCTATTTCCTTCAGCTCTCCATCGACGCGAAAGCGAAGAAATCCTCTCTTTATCAGCCTATCAAAAAGCGCGTGGTATTCTCCCTTCCTGCCTTTGACCACGGGAGAGAGGATCTTCACTTTCTCCTGTGTGGAAGTAGCGAATATCCTGTCGATGATCTGATCTGGAGTCTGAGAGCTGACTCTCCTTCCGCAACGAGGACAGTGAGGTGTGCCGGCCCTGGCGAAGAGAAGTCTCAGGAGATCATAGACTTCGGTAACGGTCCCCACCGTAGAGCGAGGATTGGAAGATATCGTTCTCTGGTCGATTGAGATGGAGGGAGAAAGCCCCTCGATGGACTCGACTTCTGGCTTCTCCATCTGTTCTATGTACTGACGGGCGTAAGTAGAAAGGCATTCGATGTAGCGCCTCTGGCCTTCGGCGAACAGGGTGTCGAAGGCCAAGGAAGACTTTCCAGAGCCGCTCGGTCCGGTGATCACGATCAACCGGTTTCGGGGAAGATTGAGGTCCAAGTTTTTCAGATTGTGCTGAGCGGCTTTTTTAACTTGAATCTCTTTGAGCATGTTTTTATTCTAACACAATCACCAACAGGCAAGCGATATCAGGTAAAGGAAGATCATGTCAATCGTTCAAAAGTATAGACGTTCCAGACGGATAATTTTTGGAGAATAAATTTGTTATTATACGATCTTTCCTCGATGCTTTTTGAAAGCTTCCCCAAAACCGTGATAGGAAGGTATTTGGGAATGGATGAAGCGACCATTGAAGACCCCG
>CAYFXE010000053.1:0-13214 GCA_964347035.1 uncultured Eubacteriales bacterium
TTTGGCTGCATTCCTCCGCTAGGACTCCTCCCGTCACTTCCACTCGATGGTTAATTTGTTCAAACGGAAATCTCATGATCGACTCGACTGCACCTCCCTTGGGGTCATAGGCTCCAAATACCAACCGTTTGATCCTCGCTTGGACTAAGGTACCCAGACACATGGCGCATGGTTCTAAAGTCACATACAAATCACAATCGGTAAGCCTGTAATTGTTTCTTTTCAGACAGGTCCTTCGAATAGCCACGATCTCTGCATGAGCTGTAGGATCATGACTGGAGATAGTTTCATTATGAGCCTGGCTTAATATTTCTCCATCTGAAACTACGACCGCACCTACCGGGACTTCTCCCGCGTTCAGCGATTTTTGAGCTTCTTCCAGGGCTTGTCGGATATAAAACTCATCGTTCATTAGGTGCTTCCAGGCTTGATTGTACCTCTGTCTGTATAGATTTACAACCGCGGACCAAACTGTTCGTTCAATAGTTGAACGCATCTCAGGAAGAAAAGTGTATGTTCCCCTTGAATTTAATGTTGCAAATAAACTATAGGGGTGGTACTTTGGGGAACGTCCCCTTAAAATGGAACATCTCGAATGCCTGTTTTGTCAAAAGACTTTTCCGTTAAATCTTTTCGATCCCTTTTGTCCAGATTGTCACGAACCGCTTCTCTACCATTATCCTCCAGCCAAGAGGGCCAGCCATCAAAAAAAAGAATGGCCTTTAGAAAGATATTTAGAATTCCTTCCTCAGCTTGAGTTAAAGCCTGAGCTCAGTTTAGGAGAGGGCGATACACCTCTCGTCAGGCTTGAACGGATTAGAAAAAAATATGCACTGCCATTCCTATTCATTAAGAATGAAGCTCTTAATCCCACCTCGAGTTTTAAAGACCGGGGAAGCGTGGTGGCCGTTCATAAGGCTCTCTCTCAGGGGATTGAAAGAATAGGGACTGTCTCTACCGGCAATATGGCCAATTCTACGGCCGCCTACGGAGCCAGGGCTGGACTGAAGACATTTGTCCTAGTCAAGGAAGATATCTCTCGGGCAAAATTATTAGCCACGGCTGTCCACAACCCCGCACTCATCTCGGTGGCGGGAGATTACGGAGATCTCTTCCGTGAGAGTTTTGCTGTCGGCCAAAAACATAGTATCTATTTCATGAACTCTGTGGATCCGATGCGTATCGAAGGCTACAAGATTCCTGGGTTTGAGATGTTTGCCCAGTTGGATTTTCATATCCCGGATTATATCTTCGTACCGGTGAGTTCAGGAGGACATCTGATCGGCCTTATGAGGGCTTTTCTGGATTTAAAAACTCAAGGCTTGAGTGAGGATCTTCCAGTCTTTGTCGGAGTTCAAGCTCGAGGGTGCTCCCCTATCGCCAGGGCTTTCGCCCAGGAAGCGACAAGAGTCGAAAGGATCGCTAAGCCAGATACGATTGCTCATGCCATCTCTAACCCTGATCCCCCCGGTGGGAATATTGTTTTGAGATTATTGAGAGAGTTCGACGGCATGGTCATAACGGTTAACGATCAAGAAATCCTTATGGCTCAAAAAATCCTGGCCGAATTAGAAGGGCTCTTCTGCATGCCCGCCTCGTCCACAACATTAGCAGGGCTTTTGAAACTCTCAAAGAAAAAAGCCTTTCAACCCAACGATCAGATTGTATTGATGATCACAGGAAGCGGAGTCAAGGCCTTGGATACCCTTGAATCATCCCAAATAAGCGTCCGGCATACGGGTCTTTTTGATTTAGAAAAACAGATAAAATCGCTCGTTTAATAATCAATGTCATTCCCGGGAGTCCCAGAATCTACTGCTCCCGGTCATTCCTGCATTCTCCTTCCGCCATTCCTGCTCAAGCGGGAAACCAGGCTTGCTTCTGCGTATGCGGGGATTCAGTGATATCAAAGAATTTTATAAAGATAGTACTGGATTCCTGCTACCTAATATTCCTATCTACTTGCGCAGGAATGACGAAGAAATGGATCTGGATTCCCGCTTCCGCGGGAATGACAATAAGAATTGGAAATGACAATGAGGAATCGGGAATGACAGTCCTTCCCTAAATAATGGTAATCTTTATCTCTTATATCAACTGTGTTATTATAATCTCAAATCAATCTGATGAAAGGAGGTATTTATGAGAGGTGATTTTCCTTCTATGGAAATAAAATTGCCCAAAATCAAGGGAGGTGTCATCCGTATCGCTATTATCGCAGTCGTGGTCCTGATTCTCCTCTTCGGTTCGATCTACCAGATCAGTCCTGAGGAAATCGGTGTCATTCTTCGATTCGGAAGATACGTGCGGACGACAGATCCCGGTCTACACTTCAAGCTTCCGCTGGGGATAGAAGATTTGACGAAAGTCCCAGTCCAGAGGCAGTTGAAGATGGAGTTCGGCTTCCGGACAACGAGGCCAGGCGTCAGGACTGAATACAGGGTGACTCCAGAGACTGTCAGAGAATCAGTGATGCTCACCGGAGACCTGAATGTGGTTGTTGTGGAATGGATTGTCCAGTACAAGATCAAAGATCCGTACAATTTTTTGTTTAAAATCAGGGACGTTGAGAGCACGTTCCGCTACATGAACGAAGCAGTGGTCAGAAAAATCGTCGGCGATAATGCTGTGGATGAAGTCTTAACTATCGGTAGAGCACGGATTGCTAATGAAGCCAAGGAAGAGCTTCAAACACTGTGCGACCTGTATGAAATCGGCATTGAAGTCAATCAGCTCATCTTCCAGGACGTCAATCCTCCAGATCCTGTCAAGCCCTCTTTCAACGAGGTAAACGAAGCAATCCAAGAAAAAGAGCGGAAAATCAACGAAGCCTGGGCCGAATACAACCAGATAATTCCCAAAGCTAGAGGTGAAGCAGAACAGACGATAAGAGCGGCCGAAGGATACGCTGCAGAGCGGGTAAACCGAGCCGAGGGAGATGCCAACCGGTTCCGCGCTATCTACAAAGAATATGCGAGAGCCCCACTTGTGACCCGAAGACGCCTTTATCTAGAAACGATTATTGACATCCTGCCCAAGATCAGCAAAAAAATCATCTTCGACGAGAAGCAGAAAAACATCTTGCCCCTGCTGAACCTGGGTGAGGAGGTGAAGAAATGAAAAGCACAACCCGAAATATTTTGATTATCGCTCTAGCGTTTGTGGTTTTGATTGTCCTCCTCGATGCTCTCTATAAGGTCTCTGAAACCAATCAAGTGATCATTACCCAATTTGGAGAACCTAAAGGAGATGCGATCACCTCGCCTGGTTTACACATCAAGGTTCCGTTTATACAGAAGGCCAATTATTTCGAGAAGAGATGGCTGGAGTGGGACGGAGATGCCAATCAGATCCCGACAAAAGACAAAAAATACATCTGGGTCGATACCTACGCCCGGTGGCGAATCAGTAATCCCCTCGTTTTTTTTCAGAGAGTGAGAGACGAAAGAGGCGCTCAAACCCGGATCGATGACATCATCGACGGGGAAACAAGAAACGCTGTTGCCAATTTTGACCTGATCGAGATCGTTCGCTCCACCAACCGGGAATTTGAAATAACTGAGGAAGTGGCTATTCTCGATCTTGCTACAATCATACCCAAAATCAATACAGGAAGAGAAAAAATTGCTCATATCATCTTGGAGAACTCCTCCAAGATCACCCCTGAATTCGGAGTTGAGCTCAGAGATGTCAGGATAAAGCGCATCAACTACGTGGAAGAAGTGCAGCGGAAGGTGTTTGACCGGATGATCGCTGAAAGACAAAGAATCGCTTCTAAATACCGTTCAGAAGGAGACGGCCGGAGTGCCGAAATTCGCGGTGAGAAGGAACTGGAACTTAAAAAAATCCAATCCGAAGCCTACCGCAAAGCCCAGGAAATCAAGGGAAAGGCCGATGCTGAGGCGACAAGAATCTATGCCCTAGCTTACAACCTGGATCCTGAGTTCTATCAATTCATGAAGACTCTGGATACCTACCAGGTTGCCCTGGATAAAGAGACCTGGCTTCTTCTCTCGACAGAGAGCGAGTTCCTGAAGTATTTAAGAAGTTCGAGTAGACGATAAACGCTGCCCTCACGCCATCACTGACTCAAAAGCTGTTTAAGTCTTTCCATCGAAATATTACTTCCGGTCAGGACAAGGGCGACTTTTCTGCCTTTAATTCTTTGCTTTATCTTAAGGACAGCTGCAAGCGGTGCAGCCCCAGCTTCCTCAGCCATGTTCCTGATAAGCTCCATGATGAGAAGGATGGCCTGGGCCATCTCCTCCTCTGAAACAAGGATGAAATCGTTCAAATGATCCTGGAGAATGGCCTGGGTGAGTTCATACCCGATTTGAGTGGCCAGCCCTTCGGCAGCGGTTTCCATCTTATCCTTGACAATTTTCTTGTTTTTCCATGAGAGGTAGGCTGCAGGAGCCTTCTCGGCCTGGACTCCGATGACCTCTGATTTGGGATTCACAGCCTCCTTGACCACACAGCACCCCGAAGCACCGCTTCCACCGCCTACCGGAATCACAATCGTCTCTATGTCCGGCATTTGCTCAAAAATCTCTAAGGCATAGGTGCCCACGCCAGCAATGAGATAGGGCTCATTGGCTGGATGAATAAACCGCATCCCTCTTTCTCCGGCCAGCTTTTCCGCATAGTCTCTCGACTCATCGAAAATGCGACCGAAGAAAACAATATTCCCCCCCAGACTTTTAACAGCCTTCACTTTGGTTGGATTGGCTTTTTCAGGCATGACGATAGTGACCGGAACTCCGAAGATGTTGGCAGCATAGGTGATGGCAAGAGCATGATTCCCGGTGGAGGCGGTGATGACTCCTTTCTCTTTCTGCTGGCGCGAGAGACGGGAGATAAGATTGATCGCTCCTCTTGCTTTAAAAACCCTTGTTGGCATAAAATTTTCATGCTTGATATAGATCTTGGCGTCAAGAAGTTGATTCAACTGTGGATAAGAATACAGAGGAGTACGAGGCAGAAAATCTTTGATAACGTTGCGAGCCTCCAATACATCACCGAATGTCGGTTTTTTTAAATTCATCCCTTCACCCTCTATCCTCCACTTGTCCTCACCTTCCAAGAGAAATCAGAGCCCTCAAGAGTTTAAAACCTTGAATATAATCCTCAATTTCGAATCGAACAGTTCTTCCTCCGACTCTCTCCACCTGAGGAATAAGTTCTGCTTTATCGGCCATATAACTCCTCAGAAAATTCAGTTCAAATCTATAAGGAGGCTCAAGCTTGAACGGTTTGACCTTATGGACCTTCTCCAGAGCCATCTTCGTTTTTTCCTGGATGAGTTCTTGGGCTTTCTTGGGAGTTAGCGTTTTGGCTGCATACCTCCCTACGGCCTCCTTCACCACGGCAACTTCCAATTCTTCTCCGATAATTTCTTTGGCTTGCTGACAGACTGTCGCATCTCCTGCGATCAGGACGACAGGAACGTTGTACCATCCGGCTATGAGGGCATTCAATTCCCCCTCACCCATCTCGATCCCATTGACCTTTATCGATAAAACAGATCCACCAGAATAGGTGTGATCCAAGACGCCATTTTTAGATCCTGCATGCGCGTGGTAACCGAGGAGAATAACGGCATCAAATGTATCGTCAATCCCCTGCATCATACTCAAAGGCTTGGGAGAACCGGTTATTAAATGGGCTCTGGCATTGAGCTCAGAAGCGATAACGTTTCGCATCGAACCGTGAGAATCGTTAACAACAATATCTGTGGCACCTTTCTGTAAGGCTCCCCGAATGGCGGCATTGACTTCCTCTGTCATCCATCTTCGTGCCAGATTATAATCCTTCCCTGATGAGGAAGTTTGATCAGAATGGACAACGCCAGCTATACCCTCCATATCCACCGAGATAAAAACCTTGAGTTTTTTCTGGCTGAAGGAGAAGACGGTGACTAGGAAAAGGAAGACCAATAAAATAAAATATCTTTTCTTAAACATACAAAAACCTCCTTTTTCTCACGAAAAAATATCTTTATCAACCACAGGTTAATCCTTGAAACATAAACTTTGGCTCCTTCACGGTTTCATGACCTTGAAGGATATAGGCATCGCTTATAACTGATGAAATTTCCTAACACCAGCCGAGACGATGTTTGATATGCGCTTCCGAGATAAAAAAGACACCATGCTGCAATTTCACTTTTTTAAAAAATTACTGATGAGATGCTTGTTGGGAAAAAGGGCAGGAGTTCCACCGGTGTGAAAGAAGAGAATTTTGTCTTCTTTCTTAAAGTGTCCTTTCTGTATAAGATCTATCAAAGCCACCATGGCTTTTCCTGTATAGACGGGATCAAGAAAAATGCCTTCTTGAATGGCCACGAACCTGAGTGTTTCCGCTATTTCCTTATCGACGATTCCATAGCCTTCTTTAATGTAATCATCGAAAATAACAATATCCTCATCACCCGCTTCGAGGCCCAATTCCAAGGCTTCAAAAGTATCCTGGACAATCGTCAAGACATCTCGGCTGAAGGATTCCTTCTCCTCAGAAACGCTTATTCCCAAAACTTTTATCCGATCGTCAAGAGCCTTGCACCCTGCAATCAATCCTGCTTGTGTCCCTCCCGAACCCGTGGCCAGGATGACATAATCCAGCTCAACTCCCATCGCATTGGCCTGCTCCAGCGTCTCGGCAAAGGCTTTGACATAGCTAATGGCACCCAGAGGCTTATCCATGGATCCCCCGACCATTGATCCTCCGATAGGTGCTATATAAGGATTATAGCCACATTCCTTGATTTCGCTCGCAGTTTCTTCGATGATCTCTTCCACATATTCCGGCTGGACGACTTTTCCTTTTCCGGCTTCCTTGATGCGAACTTCGGCATCCAGGATGAAGTCCAGGAGGAGATTCCCGTCCCATTCCTCAGGAAGATCGTAGGTTTTAAACAGGATCAGCAGTGGTTTTATGCCAAATTTTCGGGCGGCCGCGGCGGTCTGAAGGCACCAGTTCGATTGGATGCTCGACCAGGTGATGATCACCTCCGCCTTCTTCTCGATGACATCCTGGATGATGAATTCTAGCTTTCGGGACTTGTTGCCCCCGAAGGCAAGGCCCGTCAGGTCGTCGCGCTTGATAAAAACTTCCGGCCCGTCTAAAGTCCGAGAGAGATTTCCAAACTTCTGGAGAGGTGTTGGACAATGAATCAGGGTTTTGCGAGGGAATCGATCCACTCTAGCCTTTATATCCGAGATCGAGAATTGTCTCATTCTTTCCTCCGGAGAAGAAATAGCAGAAAAGAACGGTCTCTATTTTTTATTTTTCAGGTTCACGAATCTCTTTAAAAATGGCAAACAGGGCTGGCTCCTCTTGATAGATGATAAGACTTGCATTAATTTCAAGAGGAACATCATATCCATTTTTATGCTTAGCAATAGTCTCGTATATAGATGGGACATCCTCACCCTCAAGGCGCTGTACGTAGTACTTCGCTATCTTGGGGAGTTCATCGGGATGCATGTAATCTACAAAAAAGCACCCGATGAGTTCCTCTGGATTATAACCTAACAAATCTTTGATACGGGAATTCACATATTTGACTTGCCGATCTTGAACTATGGCAATTCCCTCTTGTTCTCGGTCAAAAAGCTGGCGGATTTTCTCTTCGATTCCTTGTATCTCATTCTCTTTTTGTGTCCTTGCAGTTTCTAACTTCTCCAATTCTGCGATTCGTTGATGTAATTCCATCAACTCTTTTTGAATCTGCTCATTTGATTTTCCTTGATCTTTCATGCATCTATCTCCTGTTTCTCCTTATTGGATATATACCTTTTTTACTTTTTTGACAAGGAATGATTAGTCCAGAAGGTTAGACCAAAAAATTTATTGGCGACTTTTTAGCTTTTTTCCGTTGGTGCAGACAAGGCTCAGCTGAAGCTATTCCAGGCGTCTTGCAACTCCTTTATCTTGCCCAACAACCAGGCGCGAATACCATCCCCGTAGAAATAGAAAATGGGGATAACTATGAGGATAAAAAGGGTGGAGCTGATAAGCCCCCCGACTGCAGAAAGGGCGAGCGAAGACCAGATCTGTTGTTTCCCGACCTCAAGTCTGATGAGGACTAGGGGAAACATTCCCAGGACGGTAGTGCTCGTTGTCAGAAAAATAGGTCTGACTCTCTCCCTCGATCCTTTCAACACAGCCTCTGTCAGAGGTAGGCCCTGCTTTCTTTTGAGATTAATATGATCAACGAGGAGGATGGAATTGTTGACGACGATCCCTCCGAGAAGAATAACGCCGACATAGGCAGAAGAATCGAAAGGAAAATCGGCTATGACAAAGGCCACAAAGACACCAATCAGAGCGAGAGGGACGGCGAGAATGATGAAAAAAGGTTGGATAAGGGATTCATAAAGAGAAGCTAGGATCATGAAAATGATGACCAGAGAAAAAATGATGGCAAATTTGATCTGGCCTTTCTCCTCCTCGGTCATTCGCCACTGTTCTTCGAGAGTAGCCGAGAAGCCCGGCGGGAGCCTGAGCTTAGAAAAGACAGCTTCTTTATACCGTTCAGCCGCTTTCGGCGGCCCCCTGAACTCCCACATGACAGTCTGCTGGAACTGCTGATTCTCCCTGTCAATCGAGCCTGCGATCGGTCTCTCTTCAAGGCTGGAAATCTCTCCCAGCCTCAGGTATTCCCTACCCCTCGTCCGGATCATGACGTCTTGAAGATCCTTGAGCTCCATCCGATCGGCTTCCGGAAATTTTATGGAGAGCTCCATCTCTTTCCCACCAATTTTGGCTTTCATAGGACCGGATAACCTTCCCCGGAGCAGAGCCTGGAGATAAAAGTAAAGATAATTCGGGTCGATATCATAATTCCTGAGTGCTTTTTTATCCATTTTTAGGATGTACTCGAAAGAATCCAACCTCCACCAGCCATATCGGCTGGAGACGATCCGGACTTCCTTGATCCTGGGATTTCTTTTTAGATCCCTTTCCAATCTCGATGTGATGTCCTTGAGCTTCTTCAAGTTGTAACCGTAAAACTTAATCCGGGAATCGTAAAAGGTCCCGCCTCCGAAGCTAGAGAAGTAAGGCTGGGGATCGAAGCCATAAATGCCGATGCTCAATCCGGCGAAATTTGTAGCCAGTTGAATTAACTCCTCTTTGAGGAGGTAGGGATGATAGGAGGTTTCGATTTCGGGAGGAAAAGTGATATTGATAAAACCCCACTCATCGGAAACAGATGTATTCATCTCCTTTTCATAATTTTTTGCCGACACCTTCTCTTCGAATGTCCTGGCGACCTCGTCGGTTCTCTTGATATCTGTTCCCGGAGGCATCCCAAGACGCACCAGAAGGCTCTCCTCAGAATACCATCTGAAAAATTCTCCGAGAGTGACTTCGGACCGAAACCATTTATAGGCTCCGAAATATATGAACAGGATGACCAGGATAATCTCGACAGGATGACGGATGAGGATTCTCAAGATCCTCTCATATGTCTCTCTAAATCTTTCCTTTTTCTTCTCCCTCTCCTTTCTCATAAGCTTTGGGCTCAAGGCAGGAATCATGGAAAAAGACACGAGAAGCGAGGCGGCTAAGGCCGAGGTAATCACGACCGCTAAGGGCAGGTAATAGATCTTAAGCCGCCCCTGGAAATAAGCGAAGGAGAAGAAAACGCTCATCGTAGTCAGAGTTGCTGCCAACACGGGCAGGAATACCTCCTTGGAGCCCTGGATGGCAGCCTGAAAAGGAGAATATCCTCTTTCTCTTAACCGGAGCACGTTCTCAAAAACGACGATGGAGTTATCGACAAAAAGGCCGAACCCAAGGGCCAAACCGCCCAAAGTCAGAAGATTGATGGAAATCTTGAACAGGTAGATCAAGTTAAAAGTGATCAGAACAGAAAAGGCGATGGAGGATAGAACGAGAAGGGAAGGCTTGAAACTTCTCAGAACCAGGAACACAAGGAAAAAAATGACCGAGATGATAATCCCGACCAGGAGGTAAAGGTCTCTCAGGTTTTTCTGAATCTCTCCGCTCTCGTCGTTGACAACCTTGAACACCAAATCCTGCGGCAATTCCCTTTTTATCAGCTCCAATTTTTGTTTGATCTTCCTGGCAACTTTCCTCGTGCTCGTCCCACTCTCCTTAACTACTGTTAGCCTTATCGTGGGCTGGCCGTTTATTCTATTTATGTAATATATCTCACCATAAGCGGGCAAAATTTGGGCGACATCCTCGAGCCTGATCGCATTTTCTCCAGAGTAGGCAACAATCGTCTTACCCAAGTCCTTAATCTCTCTTATAGGATCAGACACTTTGAAGATGAACTCTTGACTTCCTCTCTTTATCTTCCCCGCTGGGTAAGTCTGAATCCTTTCCCAAATCTTATAGCTCACTTGATAGGGATGGATATTCAGGGCCTTGATCTTCTCCTTATCGAGGACGATCCTGATTTCAGGATCTGCTCCGCCAGAAACCTCGACCTCGGCGACCCCTTTGATAGACCCTATGCCCATCTCGATTTTATCCTTGACGAGCTCCCTCAACTCATTCAACGAGTAATCCCCCGAGATGGTGTATCTCAGGAAAGCCTGGACTCTAAAATCTTCAGGTATATACGGACGAACCGAGGGCCTGACACCATAAGGAAAATCATCCTCAGCTTTGGCAATCCTTTCCCGGAGGACAAGACGGGCAAACTCCATGTTGGTTTTGGGATCAAACTCGAGAGTTATCAACGAGCGGCCTATCCTGGATTCCGAGGTCATCTTCCTGACGCCTTTTATAGTTGAACAGATTTCTTCAAGGGGGGAGGTAATCTGTGTCTGGATCAATTCTGGCGGAGCCCCCTGCCAGTAAGTTTGGATATCCAATTGCGGGTACTCCTCTTTGGGGGCCAGTTCGATCGGAACGTTGAGGAAGGAATAGATACCCAGAACCAACAAGGCCAAAAAAAGCATAGCCGTGGCAATGGGTCGCTCGACAAATATTTTCATGGTTTAGATATTGACCGACGGCTTTCTGTCAGCTCATAGGCGAGCGGGATCAAGATAAGTGTCAAGAAGGTGGCTAGTATCAAGCCTCCGATTAGAGAGATAGCCAATGGCTGTTGAAGCTCAGCTCCTCTCCCCAAACCTAGCGACATCGGAAAAAGCCCGAAGGCTGTGGTGACCGTGGTCATCAATATGGGTCTCAGCCTGACCCGACTCGCCTCGATGATAGCCTCCCTGAGTTCCAGCCCTCTTTTCCTCAATTGGTTGGTGTAGTCAATTTTCACGATGGCATCGTTGACAACAATACCCGCCAGGACAACCATCCCGATAACGGAAATCACATTCAGGGTTTGTCCTGTGATAAACAGGGCCCAGACCGCCCCAGTCAATCCCATGGGCAAAGTAAACAATATCAGGAAAGGATGGCGAAACGATTCGAATTGGGCGGCCATGATCATGTAGACCAGAAGCACTGCCAGAGAAAAAGCAAAGATCAAGCTTTTGAAGGACTTGGTCATTTCTTCCTGTTCACCGCTGAAGACCACTCTGTATCCAGAGGGCAGCGCGATCTCTCCGACCTTCTCCTGAATCCGAGGAACCACCTGGCTGATCTTTGCTCCTCTTAGGTTAGCTGTGAGCAAAACCTCTCTTTGCTGGTTTTCCCGCCGAATCTCCTTCGGTCCCTTCGATACCTGGTATGAGACCAACTCTCTTAAGGGAATGAGCCCTCTTTGATGAGGGATCTGTTCATCAAGGAGGGAGTCTATGTTTTCCCGTGTTCCTTCTTCCATACGAACCAGGATGTCGAATTCTTTCTCCATCTCTTTGAATTTCGTGGCCTGCTTTCCCCTGACCGCGTTCACCAGAAAATTGCTGATCGTGGCTGGGGATATATCATATTTACCAAGGGCCTCTTTTTTAATTCTGATCAGGAATTCCGGTTTTCCCTCTCCGATATTCATGTTCACATCAGCAATCCCCTCGATGCCTCTAAGCTTCTCCTCGAGCTTCGTGGCAATCTCCCGCAGGCGGTCCAGATCCTCGCCCTTCACTTTGAGTCCAATCTCTGCTGTGGCAAAAGCTAAAAACTCGCTGAGGGTGGACTGCTCTTTGACGATAGAGAAGCTGAGGTCTGGAAATCTCGAAAGTCTCCCTCTTAAATCATCGATCGTCTCATTGACCTGCGAAGGCTTCTGGAGTTCAACATAGATTTTGACAGAATTCAAAGAGACATCAGGGTTTGAGCTTTCCAAACCGCTGACAATCCCGATTTGAGAGAACGAGGCTTTGACGGCCTTTAGTTCCTTAAGCCACCTCTCGACAGTCGCAGCCAAATCGGCGGTCTGATCGAGTGAAAAATCCACAGGCGTCTTTAGGTTCAGCTCGAAAAAAGACGCCTCTGGCTTCGGCATCAGCTCTCGGGGGATCTGAGTCATCAAAAGCCCTGTTAAAATCAAGAATACCAATGAGCCTGTCAAGACTTTTGCTTTATTCTCGAGAGCCCAGAGGAGAAATTGATGATAGAGCGAAGCAAACCTACGATAAACAAAATTAAATCCTTTGAACACGTATTTGAGCACAGGTTTGAAAGGAAGACTGAGGTAATGAACGATCATCAGAAAGAGCTGGACGAGAAAACTTGAGATAAAGTTTAATGCCAAATACAGCGACTTGAGCGCAGAATATAGCAACCAGCGAAGCCCCAGGTATGGGTAAAGGAGGAATCTCCATCTCTTTCTATTTTCTGTTTCTCTTCTCCTGTCCGTGTCTTCTATGTCTTTTGTCCTCTCAACTCTCTTTTCAAACCTGAGCTTACGAGAAGCCAGCATCGGAAGAAGAGTTAAAGAAACAATGAGTGAGGAGAGGAGAGCAAAGGTGACGGTGAGAGCTTGGTCTTTAAAAAGCTGACCAGCCACTCCGTGGACATAGATCACAGGGAGGAAAACGGAGATCGTAGTCAGAGTGGAGGCAGTGACCGCCATCCCGACCTCTTTTGTCCCGATAAAAGCGGCCTCCAGCAGATTTTTTCCATGGCTTTTATGCCTGAAAATGCTTTCAGAGACCACGATGGAATTGTCCACGAGCATGCCCACTCCGAGAGCAAGACCACCCAAGGACATGATATTGAGAGTGATGTCCCGAAAATACAGGAGGTTGAAGGTGGCGATGATGGAAATCGGAATGACCACGGCGATTAGGAGAGGGGTTTTCAAATCCTGGAGGAATATAAACAGAACTAGGAAG
>CAYFXE010000053.1:13224-16977 GCA_964347035.1 uncultured Eubacteriales bacterium
CCCGTAGATGATCGCTTTGAGAACCGATGAGATCGCATTTTCAATATACTTAGCCTGTTCATAGACAACCAGGATATCAATCTGAGGATTTTCCTTTTTTATATCTTCCAGCACTTGCCGGGCCAGACGGGTGACTTTGACGGTGTTGGCCCCAGATTCCTTGCGGGCGAGTATCCCGATGCTCTCATTCCCGTTAAGCCTGGTTATGCCCTCCCTTTCCTTGAGAGAATCATTGATCTGAGCCACATCTTTTAACCGGACAACACCTCTCTCTTCTGTAGTCTTAAGACTGATCTCTCCGATCTCGCTGAGAAGCTCAAACTCCCCGACGACACGCAGGGCATACTTGAATCTCCCCTTCCGGATCAATCCTCCTTGAAGGTTACGGTTGAAGGCATCGATTCTCTCAGAAATCTGGTCTATGTCCAAACCGTATAGGGAAAGCAATTTGGGGTTAACTTCCACCTGAATTTCTCTTTCTACTCCGCCGGCGATCTCGGCTGATCCAACTCCCTCCACTTGTTCCAACCGAGGTTTGATCAGCTCCTCGGAGAATTCTTTAAGTTCCAGGAGCGATCTCTCTCCCGATACGGCCAGGATTATGATCGGCTTGCTCTGAGGATCAAGGGGAATGATGGTCGGGCTTTCCACATCCTCAGGGAGTCTGTCCTTGGCACTATCGAGTTTTTCTCTCGTGTGCAAAGTGGCAAAATCCATATCCGTTCCCCAAGAGAATTCCAGAGTCATGTAGGAAATCCCTTCTTTGGATACGGATTCCACCCTTCGCAAGCCAGGAATTCGACTGACCGCTGCCTCCAAGGGGGAGGTCAAAAGAGTTTCGATTTCTTCAGGGGCAACGCCGGAATATTGGGTTATTACGGAGAGTCGAGGGTAGCTAATATTGGGTAACAAATCGACCCCCAATTCCCTCATTGATACAAATCCGAGAAGAACGACGGCCAGAAAAAACATAAAAATGGTAACTGGCCTCTTAATGGAGAGCTGCGTGATCTTCATCTGTTCTTAAATGGATACTAATATATTTTAGCTTTATATCTTAAAGACTACAAAATCCTGAATGGATTGTCATCTTCAGATGACGCGGTAGCGTTTTGTCCCGGAAAAATTGTATCTCCTTTTTTAAAACCCAATCCAATGTGATTTAGTTTCCCATATATTTTGGAATGAAGTTTGTTCCTTTTCAGAGTTTCAGACTTAGAATAATTTGTTGGAAGTCTTTGACTATAATTCCAGAGACAAGAGCAAATCGCTATCCCTTATGATTTCAGCTATTCCTTTACCCTTATTTTGATTCAAATATTTTTTGACGGCCATAAATCCGAGATACTTGCCAGCCCGAGGGGGAATATCCAGGTCAGAATTGCCTCTTGTGTAGAGCTCCTGCAATTCTCTGCTAGAATATTTACCCGAATTGTGAATATTTCTCAAATATTCCTCTTTTTCTTGGCACCAATTCAGCCTATCTCTTCTGAAAAGAAAGTGATTGGGTAATCTTCGGTCGGGAAAAGCCAAGTAAGAAAAGTAGGTGCCGATCCCTTCGGATACCAGCAGCCATTTCAACTCTTTGTCCTCTGGAATTTCTCCCTTGCTCGAGTCTAGAAGGAAATGAGCATACTCATGGGCAAAGAGGATTCTCAATAATCTGAAATCTTTGAATCTTTCCAAGCCAAAGCAGATGACGGGTTTTCCTCGGTAATTCATCACAAATCCATCAGGACTGAAAAAACCGATAAGCAAGTAGGTATCCGGTTCCACCAGAGGAGGAACAATTTTCATGCATCTCTTGTAAGCTTCTTGGATAATCTTCTCGGGAGGACACTGAGATATAAGAGATTTCAGCCATGAATAGTCGCCTGTTTTGACTTTTTCCACTCTGTGTTTCAGGGTCAGAAAATTTAAGGCTGGGAAGCAGGAGAAGTAACTTTCAAAAAAGTCCTGGTGAGGTTTGTAGTAATATTCAGAATAAGTTTTCCATTTCTCTGAATTCGCGGAGATGTTCTCTAGGAACAAAAAGAAATCTTGATAGAGGGAGAATATTCTCATGTCTGCATTCGCATATTTCTGTTTCTATTTTAACAGCTTCAATAGCTTTTTAACCTCTTTTTCCTTTTCTCCCCCTAAATACAAGTATTTCTCATAATAAAAAACGGCTCTTCTGACATATTTCTCATCTTGCACTGATCTATCTTGATATATCTTTCCGACTTCATAATATGGCTCAGGATCGCTGGGCTCTAACTCTATGGCTTTTTCAAATTCTTTCAGTGCCTTATTAGGCAAATTTCTCTCAAGATACAGCCAACCCAAGCCCTTGTGAGCCCTAAAGGAGACAGGTCTTTTGAAAACCAACAAAGATACAGTAAGCTGATTGTCCGAGATTTTGGCCCTTTCTTCCCCCTCTATTGCTTCTTTCTCACATTTAATCGCTTTCCTCCATTCCTTTTCTGCCTTTTTCCAATCCTTCAGTGCCTGGTAAGTGCATGCTAAATTGTAGTGCCCCATGGCATCTTCAGGATATATTTCAATGACTTTTTTTAAAGCCATGATTGATTTTTCAAAATCTTTCATCTTTAAATATAAAGTCCCCAAATTATTATAAGCGTCTATAAAATAATTTCCTTCTTCCAAGGCGACCTTAAAGGTCCATTCAGAAAGTGGAATGGGAGCTTCTTTTTGTATGCTTCTCTTTTTTTTCTTCAGAATTTCCTGTCTTCTGTAGCCAGGAAGAGTTCCGAAAAAATCTCTTTCTCTCAGGGCATACAGGTAATTTTTTTCAGCCTCTTCTAATTCATCCAGCCATGTATGGACAATTCCGAGGTTATAATGGAAACCTGGATTTTCAGGATCGATTATTAATCCATTTCGGTATCTATTTAGAGCTTCATGAAACTCACCTTGCTCTATACATTCCAGAGCAAGAGAGTTAATGCTTTCAAGAACAAAAGAAACATCATTCTTAAATTTGTATTTATATTCCATATCAGGCTCATCTATAAACTCTCTGAATAAGTCAATCCACCCGGGACACTGTTCTGATTTTGATACTGTAGATTCGCCGAGTTTTTCGAGACAACAGTTTAAATAGACTTTGACTTCGTTATCTTCTGGATCTATTTCGAGGATTTCTCTGAAATATTCTGAGGCTCTGCCAAAATCTTTAATATTATAAGCAATACAAGCTAGGTTAAGGAGAGAATCTTTAAATCCAGGTTTTAGCTTTATAGCGAGCTTAAAAAAATATATGGATTTTAGTAAGAAATCAACATTGGACTTTGATTTTTCAAAACATCTTAGTCCATTCATGAAGTGAAATTCAGGTTGAAGACCATACTGCTTATAAGCTTCAGCAAGAACTGTAGGAATTCTAAACATCGAAAATTCTGGCGCTGTCTTCAATTCTCCGTGAACTAGATCAATATCTATCAGTTGAACATAGCACTGCACTGGATTATATTCCTTTTCCAGAGCTATTCTGAAGAATTTTCTCGCTCTGTCATATTCCTTTGTTCCCTTATAACGCATCCCTAAAATGAAGCAACCCAGTCCACCTATATGAGGATTTTCTTCTGTCAGGGTTACTGAGAAATGATAGCTTTCAAGAATGCGATCGGCTTCTTCCAGCTTGTTCAGCTTAGACAAAATATACACTAAATAATCATAGGCATCCTCATTTTCAGGAAATAACTCAAATTCTTGTTTAAGAAACCTGAAAGCATCATCAATCTTGTCCAA
>CAYFXE010000054.1:0-284 GCA_964347035.1 uncultured Eubacteriales bacterium
GCCGTACATATGACGATCTAGACGAAATTGAAGCTTTTGACCACCCACGTTTCGGAGGATCGGCCTCTGCCTTGAGGGATCATCTAAAAAAAGATTTGGGCCAGCATTTTCACTTGAGGAATATTAACGCGGTCAATCCATCCTATTTATACCGCTCGGGAAGGCCGAATGAGCTAGACCAACATTGGGCTCAACGGTTAGGAGAGAGGGCCGTCAAATTGATTGCCGAAGGAATGAGCGAAACAAATTTTCTGGCTATTCAAAAACATAAACAGAGCTTCCGG
>CAYFXE010000054.1:398-16382 GCA_964347035.1 uncultured Eubacteriales bacterium
CAGATAACCACAGACGGGAAGAAATATCTAAGAGAAATCGTCGAAGAAATCCCGTTTGAGAAGTCATACGGAATAAGAGAGGATTGATCGTTTGAAGGCGATAAAAAAAAGAGAAGCTCTAAAAAAACAAAGGAGGAGAAATGGCGATATTTTTAGACACGGGTAATATCGAAGAAGTCGAAAAGTATATGAATATGGGCATTTTAAGGGGAGTCACGACCAACCCGACCATTCTCTTAAAATCTGGTGTCTCAGGAGGGAAAGAGGCTATTAAGAAAAGATCGATTGAAATCGCCAACATCATTAAACCCTATCCCCTATCGGTTGAGGTCACGACAAATGAGCCGCAAAAAATGATCGAACAAGCAAGAGAGTTTTCTACGTGGGCAGAAAATATCAATGTTAAGATAACAATCCACGGACCTGACGGTGAACTCGATAACCTAGAGGTGGCCCACTCTCTCGAGACCAAAGACGATATTCGCGTCAACGTGACAGCGATGATGAGCGCTCAGCAATGCTTTTTGGCGGCTCTGGCCGGGGCCACTTATGTCTCTTTATTCGGGGGAAGAGTCAACAACATGGGTTACAACGCCTGCTTAGAAATAAAAAAACTTCGTAAGGTTCTGGACGATTTCGGTCTTAAGGCAAAAATTATCATCGGTTCAACCCGAGAAGTCTTAAACGTCATAGAGTGGCTCGAGGCAGGTGCTCATATTGTCACTGTTGTCCCTGACCTTCTTAAAGGGATGATTATTCATCCGTACAGCAAAGAAACAGTACAGATGTTTCTAGACGACGCGAAAAAAGCTGAGGAGGCACTTAAGCCCTAGTCATTCCCATCATTCCACCATTTTTCTGAAATAGGAGAGAGGGCCCCCCGGGTGGACAGAGATATCTTTTTTCGCTATGATTGAGATTCAATTTTCCCAATAGGGATTCTTAAAAAATGAAGCTCATTATTCAAATCCCCTGTTACAACGAGGAAGAGCATCTGCCTTTGACCCTGAATGACCTACCAAGAAATGTTGAAGGAATAGACGAAGTTGAAGTTCTCGTGGTGGATGATGGGAGTTCCGATAAGACAGCTACAGTCGCTCGAAAATGCGGAGCCAACCATATTGTTCGCTTCAAGAAACACCGAGGATTAGCGCCCGCCTTTTCAGCCGGACTCCACGCTTGTCTGCGCCTAGGAGCCGACATCATCGTCAACACCGATGCAGACAATCAGTACAAAGGCTCGGATATTCCAAAACTCATTGGTCCTGTTTTAAGGGGAGAAGCGGATATCGTGGTTGGTGATCGTCAAACACAGACCATTCCTCATTTTTCTTGGTCAAAGAGAAAGTTACAGAAATGGGGAAGCCACCTGGTTAGAATTTTGTCAAAGACTACAATTCCCGATGCCACGAGTGGATTCCGGGCCATCAGTCGAGAGGCTGCTCTCAAATTGAATATTTTATCCAATTTTTCCTATACGCTGGAAACACTGATCCAAGCGGGGAAGATGAATCTAGCCGTTAAAAGTGTTCCTATAGAAACCAATAAGACTTCAAGAAAATCCAGGCTGTTCAGTAATGTGTTCACTTTCTTGAAAAACTCCGCCTCGACCATACTCCGGACTTATGCCATGCACGAACCCCTAAAAATTTTTCTCGCTCTGGCCACCATCTTCTTTGTATTGGGAATGATTCCAGGCATTAGATTTCTTTACTTTTTCTTCTTCGGGCGCCCTGGCGGTCATGTTCAGTCTTTAATCTTGAGCGCTATCTTACTGATCCTCAGCTTTTTGTTGGTTGTTATCGCCATCCTCTCGGACCTCATCTCCTCCAACCGAAAATTGATTGAAGAAGCTCTTTGGCGAATCAGAAGTATGGAGGACCAACAGGCTGACGAGGAAGAAGGAGAACACTCACCGTAGAAGAATAGGATTTCTTCCCCTTCTGCGCTCCAAGGATTCTTCATGAAAAAAATCATAATACTAGGGGCTGGTTTATCAGGACTAAGTGCGGCTTACCATTTAAATCATGACTACGAGATATTCGAGAAGGAAGAAAAAGCCGGAGGATTATGCCGGTCCATCCATATCGATGGTTTTATTTTTGATTACGGTCCCCATATTCTCTTTCCCAAAGATCCATATGTGGCTCAGCTCATCAAAAATCTGTTGAAAAAAAATTTGCATATCCAATCGAGAGAAGCATGGATCTACCATAAATTTTGTGAAATCTACACCCGTTTTCCCTTCCAGTCACACCTGTATGGTCTGCCGATTCCTGTTGTTAAAGCTTGTATTTTGGGATTCTTTAACACTCTGAAAAAAGAAAATGTCAAACCCAAAAATTACGAGAAGTGGATTGTCTGGAATTTCGGAGAGGGCATAGCCAAGCATCTGATGATTCCCTACGCCAAGAAAATCTGGACGATTTCACCCAAGAGGATGAACTTTGAATGGGTATGGAACAGGGTTCCCCGTCTTTCGATGGAGGATTTATTGGATGGCGCCTTAGAGGATAATCCGAAGCTCTTCGGGTTTAACACAGAATTCTGGTATCCTCTTCACGGCGGGATCGAAGGTCTTCCCTTCTCCTTCCTATTTAAAATGAAAAACGTCCACCTTAATAAGGAGATGACCCGTATCTACCTGAGTCAAAAATGTGTCGAATTCAGTGATAACACAAAGGTTTATTATGAACACCTTATTTCCACCTTGCCTCTACCTGAGATCATCAAACATATAGACAATGTTCCGAGTGAAGTGAGGAAGGCCGCTCAAAGACTCATGCACAATTCTGTATATTGTGTCAACCTAGGAATAGCCAGGGAAAGGATCAGTCCTTATCATTATATCTATTTTTACGAGCCTGATTTTTCGTTTCATCGGATCAGCTTCCCGATGAACCTTTCTCCCCATACGACTCCCAAAGGCCAGAGCTCGGTGACCACGGAAACGTCTTACTCTCGATACAAGCGAATCAGCCGGGAGAATATCGTGGAACGAGTTATCGAGGATCTCATCAAGGCCAAAATCCTGTTTCCCGATGATAAAATCGTCGTCTCTGACGTGGCTGACCTGAGAGTGGCCTACGTGATCTACGACCTCGATCACCGAAAAAACGTAAAAAAAATCCATGACTTCTTGCGCAAACACGATATTATTCCCTGTGGTCGATTCGGTGAATGGGAATATTTCAACATGGACCACTCCATTGCCAGCGGAAAAAGAACTGCCGAAGAAATAAACCTGAATTATCCTGGTTAACCAACATTATCGAAAAAAAATAAAGGAGCTCTAGGGTTTGACTTCAATATCGATTTTGGGAGCCGGTCCTTCTGGTCTGAGCACAGCCTATCATCTGAAGAAAAATTACTCTCTGTGGGAAAAAAATAATGTCGTCGGAGGAGGATGCCGCACAGAAAAAATCAATGGCTTTAGTTTCGACTATGGTGGTCATATTTTTTACACCAAGAATCAAGAGATAAGATCACTCATAACAGAGCTTTCACAAGATAATTTGAGATTTCTACCCAGAGAAGCCTGGATTTACTCTAAAAAAACTTATACCCGTTATCCTTTTCAAGCCAATTTATACGGGCTTCCCGTTGATGTGGTCAAAGAATGTATTCTCGGATTAATGAAGGCGAAGTTGAAATACGGAGAAAAACACAAGAATTATCCGAACTTTGAAGATTTTATTTACAAAGTGTTCGGAGACGGGATTGCTAAACACTTTATGATCTCATTTAACCTCAAACAATGGGCCACGCCTTTGAAGGAAATGACAACGGATTGGATGGGGGAATTTATTCCCTTGCCGTCATTAGAAGACATATTGGAAGGGAGTCTAAAAATGGCTCCCCGTTGCATAGGTATAAATGCGAATTTCTTCTATCCTCAAATAGGGGGGATCCAAGCGATTTTCGATGCTTTTGTTCCCCATATTCAAAACCTGAACTTAAACTCTGAAGTGACTTCAGTGTCATTTAAAAACAAATCATTCGAAGTAAACGAGAATAAAAAACAATTTTATGAGAGACTCGTGTCAACTCTTCCGTTAACGGAATTCATTAAGATTCTCAATTCCCCACCACCAGAAATCAGATTAGCCTCTGAAAAATTAAAATGGACATCTCTGTACATAGTCAATATAGGAGTTGACCGACCAACTCTTTCAGATAAACATCGTATCTATTATCCAGAAGAGGATTTTATTTTTCATAAATTGGGATGCTACCAGAACCAGTCTCCCGCTATGGTTCCAGCCGGGAAAAGTTCGGTTAGTGCTGAAATATCGTTTTCTAAAAATCGTCTGATCAGCAAAGATACCCTCGTTGAGAGAACTATCGAGGACTTGTTAAAAGCTCAGGTTCTCTTGCCTGATGATAAGATTATTTTAACCCACATATTAACTCTCCCTTATGCTTATGTCATTTATGACCATAAACGAAAAGAAGCGGTATCCTTCATTCAACGATTTTTAGAGGAAAACGATATCTATCTCTGCGGAAGATACGCCCAATGGGAGTATCAAAATATGGAGCAGAACATTCAGGCAGGAAAAACTCTAGCCGAGAGATTGAATAAACAGGATTGAAGAACAGTATCCTAGGAGCTTTTCACTTCTTCCTCATTCCATTTCAATCTTAGACAATTTAATCCTACGAACTGGGGTCAGGCCTTATCCCAAGGTTTTGTACTCGGGTAATGGTAGAGACAGAGCGCTTCTGGACGACAAGGCCTGACCCCAGCAGCAACCGAGAAGGCCAAATGGAGAATGGCGTTAAAAATCTGAAGGGGAGCAAAGCCATTCCGAATATTTGCTGATCATAATTCCGAAGGCATCCATTGGATAAAAAACATAAGCTCATTAAAGGGGCCATTTTTCTATTTTTAGGCAAAACATTCAACCTGCTCATCGGCTCGCTCCAGTTTCTTCTGATTCCAAGATTGTTGGGACCCGAAAATATGGGATTTTATTCCTATTGGCTCTCCGTCTATTTCATTGTTGGCCGGATTTTAGGGCTCGGAGGACAGCAGATCATCATCAAATATGTCCCGGAATTAAGGATAAAAAATAAATTCATGATCCCCTCTCTAGTGAAAAAAGTCGCCTTCATGAAACTTCCTCTTTTTTTAGTCATAATCTGCTGGGGACTTCTTTTTTGGACGAATGAATTAGCCTTTTTCATGATCGTTGTCTCTGCTTCCCTCTTGTTTTCCCTCAATCTCGTCGGAGAGTCTATCCTGTATTCCCATAATTGGATGGGAACCTATGCCCTCATACCCCTGTTAAGACAATCTTTACGAATAATACTCGTCATTGTTCTCTTTTATCTTTTTTACACATCCGGGATTGTTATCGGGATTTTTGGAGCTCCTGTGATCGCCTTCTTACTGAGTCTATTCCTTGCCTTACGCTTACTCCCTCAAAAGCATATCACTCTGGATCAGCCGTTCAGAAAGTATTTTTCCTTCGGATTTTGGATATACATCAGTGAGGCAATTTACGGGATGATCCTTTGGCTCATCGTTATTCTGTCCAGAATATACATTGAAGATATGGAGATTGTTGGCTTTCTTGGCGTTGGCGTCCAGATATGCTTCAGTGTTACTTTATTAATCTTTTTCATAAACGAGAGCATTCTGCCTTCATTGGTAGAATTTCGTGTTTTGGGCGACCGAAAATTCAAAGATTCCATAAAACTAGCCTGGAAATACACAAATATCATTCTATTTCCCCTCATATTCGGAGGGTATGTCCTGGCCAAGCCATTTATCGCCTATGTCATCGGAAAAGATTTTGTGGCAGGCACACTCATCATCAAGCTGTTTTTTCCCGCTATCTTATTTCTCTCCTGGATAAGGTTTCACATCCAAATCCTGTTTGTCTACGAGAAAAAAATCATGATTTTTCTGACTCAATTGATAAACCTCGTTGTCTTTCTTGGAAGTTGGTTCTATCTGGTAAAATCGGAACATATTCATTTCGCTCCACTAAGCTTGGTCCTGGGGACAATGATTGCCTATGTTTTTATCCTGTTAAGCTCCAACAAAATTGAAAAGGTCGAACATTATGTTGCCCATTTATTGAAACCTTTAACGGCTGCTTCTCTGATGGCGCTGGTCGTGAATTTTCTAGAAATCCAATCACTGCCTCAACTTTTTCTCGTAATCCTATTAGGATTTTTCATATACACATTGTTTCTTTTCCTTTTTAAAGGGATCGGAGCAGATGATATTAAAATTTTTAAGGAATTCGTGACGTCCATCAGGCCTTCATAGGTAAATACAGACCAGTGAGATCCTCCAAGAATTCTTCCGCGATTGAAGACATGGAAAATATCTCCATTTCTATAATCATTCCGACTTTTAATGCCAGGTCAACCATCCTGAGAACCCTGACATCCTTACACCAACAGGACTATAGCGGTAAAAGAGAGATCATTGTTGTCAACAGCTCTCAGGATGACACCCAAAAAATCATCCACGAAAAATATCCAGAGGTTCGAGTGGTCCAGCTTGAGAAAAGAGCCTTCACCGGAGACGCTAAAAACATAGGTCTTGAAGGAGCCAAAGGAAATATCATGGCCTTTATTGATTCAGATTGTATTGCTGAAAAAAGTTGGCTTTCGATAATAACGAAAAAGTATCAATCAGGACATAAAGTTGTCGGAGGATCGATCGGAAACACCAATTTCGAAAAATTAGTGAGTAAAGCAGAATATTTTCTCGAATTAGTCCAGCTCTCTCCTGGAGGCCGATCGAGATTCGTCAAGCTTATTTCAACAGCAAATTGTTTCGTTGCCAAAGAAATTTTTACTAAGTACGGAAATTTCCCGACAATCCGGAAAGGCGTTGATATGATATTTTCTCACAAATTGATCGAACAAGGAGAAAAAATCCTTTTCGCGCCCGAAATGAAAGTTTCTCATGCCTGCACCACAAATTTCTTTCATTACCTGAAAAAACAGGTGTTACATGGAGAGTATTCCATGCTGACTCGAAAGGAAGCGAAATTGCCTGGATCATTCTTATCCAAAAATGTTCTGTTTGTTCCTCTTTTGCCACTCATCCGGACATTTTTCGTGTTCAAACATATCACTTCCCTGGAAATCGGCTTAATGAAAGATTTTCTTCTTATTTTTCCCATCTTTTTAGCGGGGAATCTTGCCTGGTCATATGGATTCACCAAAAGCATGCTCAGGTAGAAAATAGGTTGTCTAAAAAAAGAAAACACTCCATCTGTTTTTTTGGAACCTATGAACGTTCATTCCCCCGCACGATCACCCTAAGAGAGGCCTGTCGGAAACTGGGACTCAAGGTTATCGAGTGTCATGTTCCTTTCTGGGAGCTTAAGAGAGAGAAACTCGAGTTTTTTTCTCTAGAGTCGATCGTCAAAATTGTTTTCCAGCTGATTTTTATTTATTTTCGGTTGATGATTCGATATATTCTACTGGAGGATCACGACGCCGTAGTTGTCGGCTATAACGGTTACTTCGATATGCCTTTAGCCAAATTACTGGCTAAGGTCAGGAAAAAACCTGTGATCTTTACACCCGTTTTTCCTCTCTACGAGACATCCGTGGAAGACAGAGAATACATAGACAAAAACTCGATCAAATCCAGGGTCATCCATCTCATCGACGAAATAAGCTGCCGTCTGGCAGACCTCATCATCATAGAAACCGAGAGCTATTTGAATTATTACTGTGAGGAATTCAAAATCCCAAAAGAAAAATACTTTCAAATTCCCCTTGGAGCCGATGAAGCAAACTATGTTCCAAAGCCTCAAAGGACACAAGGACATGATTCCAACCGCTTAAGAGTCCTCTTCTACGGAAAATTTATCCCCCTTCAAGGAATCCCTTACATCATTGAGGCGGCCAAACTCGTAGAAAAGGACAAAGACATCGAATTTGAAATCATTGGTTTGGGTCAACTATCCTCGCATATCAAAAATCTCTCCAAAAAATTAAACATCACGAATGTTTCTTTTATCGAATGGGTTGATTACCGAGATCTTCCGAGTCATATTCAGAAGGCAGACATTTGCCTGGGCATTTTTGGCACAACTCACAAAGCTCGAAGAGGAATTCCGATAAAAGTCTACGAATCGTTGGTCATGAAAAAGCCAGTCATAACCGGCGATTCCCCCGCAGCAAGGGAAGTGTTTTCTGATAAAGTCAATGCTCTCCTCTGCGAGATGGGCAACCCCGAAGCCCTGGCAGAAGCCATCCTGTTGCTTAAAGAGGACAGGAAGCTTCGAGAAGACATAGCAGAGGCAGGATTCACCCTGTATCAAGAATTTTTCTCCTCAACGGAAATAGCCAAAAAATTCGAGAAGGCTCTCGACAAGAGCCTTTATCAGGATGATCATGAGTGAACCAATGAATATTCCCAAACCTAAGCAGGCAACGAGTGTTCATTTTGAACTTCAAGATGAACAAAAGTCGCCCTTTCAAAAATACAGAGACTTAACCGTAGGTAAAAAAGGTGTTTTATTTCTTATTAAGTATGAGATCATCACTTCTTTGTGCGGGAATTTCCCAGGAGCAGCCGGCTACTTCCTTCGGAGAAAACTCTATAGGCGACTTTTGAAACGAGCGGGGAAAGGGGTGATCTGGGGGAGGAATATCACTCTAAGACACCCTCAAAAGATCGAGATCGGAGATCATGTCGCCATCAATGATTTTGCGGTTCTGGATGCTTACGGAGGGGATGAGAGCGGAATTAAAATCGAGGAGGGGGCCCTTATCAGCCGGAATACCGTCCTCAACAGCAAAGGAGGCTTCATCCAGATTGGAAAGAGGTCTAATCTGGGAATGATGAATATCGTCTTTTCCAGAGACTGTAACGTTCGGATTGGGAAAGATGTTCTGATGGCAGCCTATTGCTACCTAATGGGCGGTGGAAGTCACTCGACAGAAAGGACTGACATTCCCGTCGCCTACCAGGGAGCAGAGTGTCGGGGAATAGAAATCGGTGATCATGTCTGGATGGGAGCTGGAGTCAGAGTTCTTGATGGATGCACAATCGGAAGAGACAGTGTCATCGGCACAAATTCCTATGTCAATTCTGATATTCCTGAATTTACCATCGCTGCTGGGTCTCCCGCCCGAGTCGTCAGGAAGAGAAAACAAAAACAAGGACGATCGCCGCGGTGAATAGACTAAAAGAAATCTACAATTTTAAAAATTTGGTCTATAACCTGGTTTCAAGGGATTTGAAAGTCAAATACAAAGGCTCCATTTTAGGTTTTTTCTGGTCGCTCCTCAATCCTTTGATCATGCTGATCGTCTATACCGTTGCCTTCAAATACATCATTAAGATCAGAGTGGAGAATTTTCCCCTCTTTTTCCTCTGCGGGTTTTTGCCATGGATGTTCTTGAGTCTCTCCCTCTCCATGGCCGTAAGCTCGATCAAGGACAACGCCAACCTGGTGAAAAAGGTTTACTTTCCCAGAGAAATCCTCCCTCTCTCTATTGTCATGTCCAACTTGGTTCAATTCTTGCTGACTTTTGTCATCCTGATTCCCGCCCTTATCCTGTTTAAGATAGAGCTGGGTCTTCCTCTGCTTTTCTTGCCCCTCATCATCCTCCTCCAGCTCGCCTTCACCCTGGGATTGGCCTTCATCCTGTCTTCCCTGAATGTGTTCTTCAGCGATATCCGGCATCTTCTGGAAATATTCTTACAAATCTGGTTTTGGTTAACACCGATCATCTATCCGGTAGAGTTCGTGCCAGAAAGATTCCAGACTCTGTACAGGCTGAATCCGGCTGTCATGTTCGTGGAGAGTTATCGCAACTCACTCCTTTATAACCAACCGCTTTCTGGCTCAACATTGATTTCCTTATTCCTTGTAAGTGTCGTCTTCCTCCTAATCGGGTATGTCATTTTTAACAGCTACAACAGAAGATTTGCGGAAGAAATATGATGGATGTCATAAAAATCAGAGACGTCTCGAAGAAATTCAAGATCTATCACGAAAAAGACCTGAACCTCAAATACGCCATCCTCAACTTTCTAACTGGCAGAAAATCCTCCTATTACGATGAATTCTGGGCTTTGAAAAACATCAACATGGATATCAAGAAAGGGGAAACCATCGGTATTATCGGAGAAAACGGCTCAGGCAAAAGTACCCTGTTGAAACTCGTGGCGAAGATACTCT
Source organism: uncultured Eubacteriales bacterium (assembly GCA_964347035.1). Taxonomy (GTDB): domain Bacteria; phylum Acidobacteriota; class Aminicenantia; order Aminicenantales; family Aminicenantaceae; genus CAYFXE01. Next base: position 10,571 of record CAYFXE010000054.1, read on the forward strand.
TTCCCGATCAAGGCGATATCGATACAAAAGGGAAAATAGCGGCTCTTATCGAAATTGGAGCTGGTTTTCATTCCGAACTATCTGGAAGAGAGAATATTTATATAAACGGCTCCATCCTGGGTTTCACCAAAAAAGAGATCGATTCAAACCTGGATGCCATCATCGAATTCTCTGGATTGGAAAGGTTCATCGACAATCCGATAAAGACTTACTCATCAGGGATGTATGTCAGGTTAGGATTCTCGGTGGCTATCCACGTCCGTCCTGATATCCTGCTGGTAGACGAAATATTGGCTGTGGGAGATGAAAACTTTCAGAAGAAATGCCTGCAAAAAATCGATGGGTTCAAGCAAGAAGGAAAAACCATCATCCTGGTCTCCCATGACCTTCAGACTGTCGAAGACATATGCGATCGGGTTTTTCTCCTCCATGATGGTCTTGTCGCGGCTGAGGGAAATCCTGCGGATGTTATCTCGGAATACCACAGGATTCTCTTTGGCGAAGAGGAACGCATCCTCAGAGCGGAGGAAGAGGAACCGACGCCAGAGGACAAAGCCCCTTCCCCTCCTGAAAAAGATCGATGGGGAAGCGGTGAAGTCAAGATAACCGGTATCGAATTCCTGAATGATAAAGATGAAAAAAGCGATGTCTTCAGGACTGGAGACTTCCTCAAAGTCAGGATTCACTACAACGCCCAAAAAAGAATCACAAAGCCTGTCTTTGGAACGGCCTTCTATCGTGAAGACGGACTTCATATAAGCGGACCAAACACAAAAACGAGCGATTACATCATCGATTATATCGATGGAGAGGGATATGTCGATTACATCATCCCTGCTATTCCCCATCTTCCAGGTGTCTATGACTTAACCGTCGCTATTGTCGACTTCTCCCTTTTGGAAACCTACGACCATTGGCACAGATGTTTTCGATTCCGGGTTATTGAGAGCGACCAGATTAAAGAGAGAAACGGAGTGGTCTACATCCCCTCTGAATGGAGGCATCATGGTCAACGATAGATTATTAGACATGCCCTTCGATCAATTCCAGAGGTATAAGGCTGTCGAAGAAATCATCCAAATTATCAAAGCCGAATCAGGAAAAAAGCATTTAAAAATTCTCGACGTAGGCGGTTATTACAAGAACTCCGAAGGTCAGGATACTTTTCCTCTTAAAACGTTCTTGCCTGAAGAAGAAATCACCGTCCTTGATATCATGGATTGTCAGCTCCCTCATTATATACAGGGAGACGCCGTTCACATGCCTTTCAATCCAAACACATTCGATGTGCTCGTCAGCCAGGATGTACTCGAGCATATTTCTCCAGAGGAAAGAGAAAAATTCTTGGATAATCTTCTCCAGGTCACAACGGAGTTCATAATATTAGGTGCACCACTTAGGACAGATAACACCATCCTGGCCGAAAAGATATTATCCGAATTTATATTAAAAACACTGAAGGGAAAACATCGTGAACTCCAAGAGCACATCGAAAAAGGCCTTCCCCGGCAGAAAGAGATAGAATCTTTTCTGATGAAAAAACGGGTCACCTATTGTGACTTTCCGAGTGGTTATTTAAACAACTGGCTCCTGTTGATGATGGTCAAACACTATCTTCTGGATATCCCCGATTCTCAGATGCTGTCGACTTTGATCGACAGGTTCTACAACAGAAATTTTTATGAAAGTGATCAGCGCCCTCCCGCTTACCGCCATATGTATGTCATCAGTAAAACAGCCAAGAACGAAAACATCATCCAAGCAGTCTCAGAAAAATTTAAAGATTACAGGGAAAAATACAAGGATCTCACGCTGGAAAAAGCAGATTTTTCAAACCTGCAAGCCCTTCTCAGCCTGGAAACTCTCAAAGACAGGAATAAAATCGAAGAGCTGAGCTCACAAGTCGAGCGCCTTCAGAATCATGTCCTCAACCTGGAAAAGAAGACAAGCGACCAGAAGGTTCATCTCCAGAATTACAAAAGGGAAGTCGAAGAAAAACAAAACTTGATCAAGAACCTGGAAAAGCAGATTTATGACAAGGAAGTTCATATCCGAAATGTTGAAAACAACCTAGATCTCATCTTGAAATCCAAAGTCTGGAGATTCGCCGATTTCTTCCGGAAAATATTTTACATGAGGATTCTGCGAATCTTTCCTCCACTGCAAAAAGCCATGCTCACCCTAACCCGGGAAGGCTTCTCCTCATTCTGGCACAAGGTCAAAAAGAGAAAATTGATGAGGGGCAAAGATCCATACGATTTTTGGATCGAAAAGAATTCCTTGGACGCAGAAAAAATCAATTCCATAAAGGAAGATCTCGACAAATTTCCTTACAAGCCGAAGATCAGTATCGTCATGCCCGTCTATAATGTGGAGAAAATTTGGCTGGAGAGGGCCATCCAGTCTGTGTTTGATCAATTCTACGAGAATTGGGAATTGTGCATCGTGGATGACGCCTCGAAAGGAAAACACATAAAAGAGCTCCTCTCAAAATATGAAAACAATGACAAAATTAAAACTAAATTCCTGGCGGAAAACAAGGGCATTTCAGAGGCCTCGAACGAGGCCCTCTCCCTTGCAACTGGGGAGTTTGTAGGCTTTTTAGATCATGATGATGAGCTCTCCCCCGATGCCCTGTATGAGAATGTCAAACTCTTGAACAACCATCCAGAAGCTGATCTGATTTACAGCGATGAAGACAAGATCAGCCCAGAGGGAAGAAGGATCGAGCCTTATTTCAAACCCGATTGGTCACCCGATCTCTTCTTATCATATAACTATATATGCCATTTTGCCGTCTACCGCAAAAAGCTTATCGACAGGTTAAAAGGATTTAGAGCAGGACTCGAAGGAAGCCAGGATTACGATTTGCTGCTGCGGGCCTCCGAAAAAACAGACAAGATCTTCCACATCCCTAAGGTTCTCTACCACTGGAGACAGATAAAAGGCTCGACAGCCTCAGTCCACAAGGAGAAATTCACCCACATCGAGCATTCGATGACCGCCTTAAAAGAAGCTTTGCGGAGAAGGAAAATACAGGGAGATGTGGAAAAGGGGATAAATTTCGATCAGTTCGAAAGCTACAGAGTCCGGAGAACGATTAAAGGCTCGCCCTTGGTTTCCATCCTCATCCCGATGAAAGATATGGTCTCCTTCCTTCAAAGGAATCTCAAAAGCATCGAAGAAAAAACCGATTATAAAAACTATGAAATCCTCGTCGTCGACAACAACAGTCAGGAAAAAGAAACTCACGATTATTTCGAGATCATCCGTAAGAGGCCAAACATCAAGATCATTGAGTACAAAGATGTGTTCAATTTTTCTAAGATTAACAATTACGCCGTGACCAAGGCTCAAGGCGAACATATTTTGTTCTTGAACAACGATATCGAAGTGGCTTCCAGAGGGTGGCTGTCAGCCATGCTTGAACATTCTGCAAGAGAAGAAGTGGGGGCAGTCGGAGCCAAGCTTATCTTCCCGAATAACACCATCCAGCATGCAGGAACAGTCCTCGGGCTGGGAGGTGTGGCCGGACATTCTCACAAACATTTCCCCGCCGAAAGCGATGGTTATTTTGGAGCGCTGAATACCATACGAAACTACAGTGCTGTCACCGCAGCCTGTTTGATGACCAGAAAAAAACTGTTTGAACAGGTCGGCGGGTTTGATGAAATCCATCTTTCTGTGGCCTTTAATGATGTGGACCTTTGTCTAAAAATAAGAGAAAAGGGATATTTTATCGTCTACACACCTTTTGCCGCTTTATACCACTATGAATCCACAAGCCGGGGGTATGACCTCAACCCTGATGAGATCCTGTACATGAAAAACAGATGGGGAGAAATTTTATTCCACGATCCCTACTACAATCCTAATCTCACTTTCGACAACGAAGACTTCCGGATAAAAATCGAGTGAAATGGAGTATGATCTCTCCGTCATTATAGTCAACTGGAATACAAGAGACTTCCTCGCTCAGTGTCTTGAATCCCTAAAAACCCATACCAAAAAAATCTCCTACGAAATCATCGTGATCGATAATTTCTCTTCTGATGGAAGCCCGGAAATGGTTGAGAGAGAATTTCCAGAGGTCTCTCTCATCAAAAGTAAAGAAAATTTGGGGTTTGGACGAGCCAACAACCAGGGATTAGTCAATGCCCGGGGAAAATATATTCTCTTCCTAAACAGCGATGTCTCCATCAACGAAAATTGCCTGGACCTAATGTTTGATTTTATGGAAACAAGGCCTGATGTGGGCGCTTCGGCCTGCAGGCTGACGTTTCCCGACGGCACTCTTCAGCACTCCTGCAGGACATTCCCGACTTTTAAGGTTTATTTTCTGATGCTCCTGGGCCTGAGATTTTTCATCCCGAATATGAAACCCTTCAGGGACTATCTGATGCTGGACTGGAACCACGCGGATGAAAGAGAGGTTGACCAGATTATGGGAAGCTTCATGTATATCAGGAGAAGTGTCCTAGATGAAGTCGGAAGTTTTGATGAACAATACTGGATGTACTTTGAAGAGGTCGATTTATGCTGGAGGATAAAGAGAGCGGGTTGGAAAATTGTCCATTACCCTTATGCATCAGCTATACATTTTTTATCTAAAAGCTCAGAACAATGGGGCAATATCAAGAGAACAATTGAATTCCAAAGGAGTCTATTGAAATACTTCAAAAAAAACGGAAGGATTCATGAATATTACATATTATTAGTTTTAAGTAAAATAAAATATTTTCTCTTATTACCTGCTCTAAAAATGACCAAAAGCGTTTGATAACAGGTCAAGTGGTTTCATTCAGCTCATAAGATCAGGAGGAATAGTTGGAAGATTCAGAAATCAAAAATATCAGAAAAAAAATATTTCAACAGATAAAAATAGCTGAAAAGAGATATGAAAATGCTTCCATCCTGATGGACGGTCAAGCGAGTGTGGATGCCATTCCGATTTTATACAAAGCCGTGAATATCGCTGTTTCTGTTCTTCTAAATTTTAAACAAAAGCCAATAAATGACTTTCTAAAAAACATCAATTCTCTGGGAGAGGAATACAAAAAAGAAGGGATACTCGACGAAAAGACTCTTAAGATATTTCATTCGTTATCTAAAATGAATGAGGATTATAAGAGTGAAATAGAACTCAAATATGATGCCAGTGAAATCAAAGAGGTTTTTGAAAAAACAGGGGAATTCCTCGAAACGACTCGGAAATTCCTGAAGACTCGATTGACCACTTCGAAAGAACGAGTGAGGAAAAAAAAGGCAACGAAAATACTCACAGTCTGCGGTATTCTTATAGTTTCATTCATCATTATATTATTCCTGATTAACTTGGGGATAAAGATTTTTGGTCCGAAACACGGTCTATTGGCCCATTATTATGATAATATCAACCTTAAGGGTCCAGCAGCCGTAGAAAAGATTGATGGGAAAATTGATTTCGGATGGGGCAGATCGAGTCCTCACCCCAGCATCACCGACAAATTCTCAGTGAGATGGGAAGGGGAATTGAAAATTGACAAGAGTGATCATTATACATTCTACATAAACAGCGACGAGGGCACAAAATTATTTCTGGATGATAAAATGATCATAGACACGTGGTTAAACAAAAACCGGCCGGTTGAAAACTCGGGCGAACTCTATCTCGAAGAGGGCAAACACAAAATAAAATTGGAATATTTCTTCAATCAACGGCATGCCCATATAAAATTACTTTGGAGCTCTGGTTCCTTTAAAAAAAGAACGGTGAAGAGTAAATTCCTCACCCCTCCATCTGATTAAACATTCCTAACTCATTATCGGAATA
>CAYFXE010000055.1:0-355 GCA_964347035.1 uncultured Eubacteriales bacterium
GGTCGCTTCATCCATCCCCAAATACCTTTCCTATCACGGAAATAAAGATGCTTCCAATGATTGACCTTTCTTATCCTTCTTGGTATACTAAACTAGTTAGTTTAATTATTAAACTCTAACGTCCAATTATACAATTCACAGGAATGGATTATGAGAAAAAAAGACCTTAGACTTGAGAGAAAGCAGCTGAGATGGGAAGAAAACAAAGACTTCATCCTTGATGCTGCTGAAAGAATTTTTGCGCGAAAGGGATACAACCTGGCCACGATGGATGATATTGCTGAAGAGGCTCAATTCTCAAAAGCCACCCTCTACCGTTACTTCCAGAGCAAGAGAGATATTCTCTTCGAGACCA
>CAYFXE010000055.1:365-710 GCA_964347035.1 uncultured Eubacteriales bacterium
GACCATCTTGAATTTTTTCGAGGATGTCGAAAAAAGACTACGGCAAATACAGAAAAAAAAGGTCACCGCGAGGCAGAAGTTAAAAGAAATCACGCGCTTCCAGCTCCAGTATTTTCATCAAAAAAAGAACATTTCCCGTGTATTCTTGATGGAAAATTCCCTGATGAAAACGTTTCTCCACCTGTCTCCCGAAGAACATGGCCAGCTTTCTAAAGAGGAGAAAAAATTTCTTGAAGGTATCCGAGGAAGTAAGGAAAGATGCCTGGAGACTCTAAGAGCGATTCTTGAAGCGGGAGTCAAAAGTGGAGAATTCCGGAGGTTGAATCCTCACGACGCTGCTCACGC
>CAYFXE010000055.1:720-5805 GCA_964347035.1 uncultured Eubacteriales bacterium
CTTCATGGAATCAAAAAAGGCAGGCACGCCTGAAGAGGAGAATGAATATGCTGAAACCTGGCAGAATTTTATTGATCATATGTTTTCTGATTTCGTTAAGCCAAATTTCTTTTACCGGAGAAAAAATGATCTTAACCCTTGAGGAGAGCATTCAGCTTGCACTCTCTCAGAATCCTTATCATCTGGCTACGGAGAAGAGTGTCGAGGGGGCCAGATACAAAGTAAACGAAGCTGTGGCCGGTTTTTTGCCCTCTCTGAATGCCCAGGGGCAAAACACCTTGGATGAGAAGGTCTTTGAGCTGGAACTCCCATCGTTTATACCAGGAGAAGCCCCGAGAAGAGTGCCTTTTGATTTCACTCGAGATTACCAGTTTGCGCTTTCTCTGTCCTTGCCTCTTTTTACAGGCGGTCGTCTGATGGCAGGATTGAGACAAGCAAAATACAATCTTCTTTCGACAGAGGAGTCTTTGAGGCAATCTCAGCATGATACGGTGTTCAACACCAAACAGGCCTTCTACGGCATCTTGCTGGCCAGAGAATTTGTCAAGGTAGCCGAGGAAGCAGTGGAAGTGGCAAATAAAAATTATGAGAATGTCAAGAGTATGTATGAAGTCGGAATGACTTCAAAACTGGATCTTCTCCGGTCAGAAGTAAGGCTCGCTGACCTAAAGCCCCAGCTGATTAAAGTAAAGAACAGTTTGAGGATTGCCAAACTCGGTTTGAAGAGTCTCTTAGGATTGGATCTGGATCAAGAGCTTGAGGTTCGCGGAGATTTGTTTTACACTCCTGCGGAACCTGATGTGGATGAATGCTTGATCAAGGCTCTCCAAAACCGTCCCGAAGTCAAAAGAATTGGGTACCAGAAAAAAATTGCCGGAGAGATGGTCAAGATAGCTCGGGCTGCGCGCCTGCCTTCCATTTCCTTAGCAGGAACTTACAATTTCTGGGCCGATCAATTCAATTTCAGTAAAGACACCTGGCAGAGCTTTTATGCCATCAACCTAGTCTTGACAGTCCCCATTTTCAACGGGTTTTCTTCTTTTGCCCGAGTGGCTCAATCGAAAGCTCTGATCAAGGAGCTGGAGTTCAACCAAAAGGGGATTGTGGATGCGATAGAATTTGAAGTGCGGCAGGCTATCCTGAACTTAGAGGAGGCCAGAGAGACTCTCCTTTCTCAGGAGAAAAATGTCGAGCAGGCTCAGGAGAGCTTGCGAATTGCCCAGCTGAGTTTTTCCGAAGGATTGGTCACAAGCCTTGATGTCATCGCTGCTATAGCCACCCTTACCCAGGTTAAGACAAATTATTCCCAGGCTCTTTATGATTACGTGATGTCTCTCGCAGAATTGGATAAAGCCATGGGAGTTGGCTGGGATGAAGGAGAGGAATGATGATTCCCTTGATTTTGTGGATGGAAGCGTTTGGAGGAATACAATGAGAAGAAATATCGGATGTAAAACTTTTTATCTGTTTTTGATTATGATCAGTTTTTGTCTCGTTTTTTCCTGTCAGTCACCGAACCAAAAGGAAGAGGTCAAGGAAGAAACTTTTGGGGCGACACCGGTCAAGGTCTTCAAAGTGACTAAGCAGAGAATATCAGAAAAACTCAATTATACAGGCACGATAGAAGCAATAAGAAAAATCAATATCACTCCAGATATTGCCGGAAAGATTGCCAAGATATATGTAGAAGAAGGAGATAGGGTAAAAGAAGGACAGCTCTTGGCTGAATTAGACACGCGCGCCATCCGTCTCCAGCTCGAACAGGCCGAGGCTTCGCTGGCAGTGGCCGAAGCCAATTTTAAAGACGCCCAGCGTAACATGGAAAGAATGGAACGATTAAAAGGGGAGAAGGCGGTTTCTGACCAGCAGTACGAAAAAATCAGACTCGCGTTTGAGTCTGCTGAAGCTCAGCGTCAACAGGCAAAATCCGCCGTGAATCTCGCCCGCCACCAGCTCGATGTCTCTTTAATGGAGGCTCCGTTCAGCGGGATCATCGCTTCCAAGAATGCTGAGGTAGGAGATGTCATCAACCCGATGATGGGCTCGTTCTCTCCGACGAGCGGGGTATTGACGTTAATGGATTTTTCTCAAGTAAAAATAGAGATAGATGTATCTCACACGGATATCGGCCGCATCCAAAAAGGCCAGTCAGCGCTCCTCCAAGTCACTGCCTTGCCTGATGAAACATATAAAGGCCGGGTGGCTCTTGTCAACCTGACGGCTGATCCTTTAACCAAGAAATTCAAGGTTGAAGTCAGAGTCAATAATCCCGGATTGGTCCTCAGGCCGAACACCTTCGGAGAAGTCACCCTCGAAATCAGCACTCATGAAGAGGCCCTAACGATCCCTCAGACAGCCATCCTGGAGGGTCGATATGTTTTTCTGGCCCGGGAGAATACTGCGGAGAGAAGAGACATAACGATTGGCCTTCAGAATACCGAACTTGTTGAGGTTGTCTCAGGACTTAGGGAAGGAGAGCTGGTGATTGTCGAAGGAAATTATGGGCTCGAGGATGGAACCGAGATCGAAATAAAAGAGGTTGTTCAATGAAAATACCGGAATTTTCTGTTAACCGTAAAGTCACGACGGCCATGCTGGCCATGATCCTGGTCGTTTTGGGGGTCATCACATTCAGCCGACTGGGTCTGGATTTTTTTCCCGATATTGAATATCCCTCAGTGTCTGTGATCACGACCTACAGCGGCGCTTCTTCGGAAGATATCGAAAATACCATCACCAAACCTTTAGAAGAGATCATAAGCTCTGTCAATCGTGTTAAGAAGGTCAATTCGATGACGATGGAGGGTGCCTCCGTCATCATGATCGAGTTCGAATGGGGGACCAACCTTGACTTTGCCGCCCAAGATGTCCGCGATCAAATCGGCCTCTATGAAAATTTCCTGCCCGAGGAGGCCAATGATCCACTCGTCGTCAAATTCAGCATGTCCCAGATCCCTATAGTTTTTTATGGAGTGACCGCGAACAGACCCACTTTTGACCTGAAGGAAATTATCGAAGATGAAGTCAAGGGACGTTTGGAAAGGATTGACGGTGTGGCTTCGGCCCAGGTTTTTTCGATGGAGACAAGAGAAATTTTGGTCGAAGTGGATAAACGAGCTCTCGAATCCCGAAACCTCTCCCTAGACCAGATTCTTCTGGCGCTTAGGCTTGAAAACTTGAATCTTCCAGCGGGACACATCGTTGAACGCCACTCTGACTTCTTGGTGAGAACCGTCGGGGAATTCGAGACATTAGAAGACATCCGGAACACAGTGGTTGGCGCATCGGCCAATGGAGAGCCCCTGTATATCAGAGATATTGCTGCAGTCAAAGACACCATGAAGGAGACGCGTTTCCTGGGTCGTATCCAGGGAGAGAACGGGGTTTTCTTGATTATCAACAAGCGCTCAGGAGCCAACACGGTCATCGCCGCTGAAGCCGTAAAAAGGGAGCTGGAGAGGATTAAAAGTACTCTTCCCTCTGATATCGTATTTTTCCCGTTCATGGATCAATCCGAGATGATCCAGAAGGTGATCCGACGGACCGGGAACAATGCTCTGATCGGCGGGATTCTGGCCATGTTTTTTATTTTAGTTTTTCTCCGCAACTGGAGGCCGACAATCACCATCTTCCTGGCTATACCCCTCTCTGTGATCACGACATTCATCGCTTTCTACTTGGCCGGTTACACCATAAATCTCCTAACGCTCGGAGGCTTAGCCTTGGGCATTGGGATGCTTGTGGATAATGCGGTGGTTGTTATCGAGAATATTTATCGTCATCTAGAGGAAGGTAAGGGGAAAAGCGAAGCTGCAAAAAAAGGTGCTTCTGAAGTAGGAATGGCCATCACTGCGTCGACTTTGACCACGATCGCTGTCTTCTTTCCGATGGTGTTTGCCAGAGGAATTACGGGCAGTCTGACCCGGGGATTGGCCCTGGCTATAGCCTTTTCTCTTTTGGCTTCTCTTTTTGTCGCTTTGACCGTGGTTCCTATGGTCGCCTCAGTCATTTTCAAGGTGAATAAAAACGACGAATCAGAGGCTCTGAAGAAGAGGAAGAGGGAGTTTAAGAAGGCCAGGAATTTTTACCGGAGGATCCTCCATAAAGCCTTGCGCCGGAGGTGGTGGGTTCTGGGTGGAGCCTCAGCCTTGCTCTTGCGCTATGTTGTCATCATTCCTTTCCGGGGGACAGAATTCATGCCGGCCATGGATCGAGACATGCTCATCCTTAAAGTGAAAATGCCGATCGGGACATCTCTCGAGGAAACAGATCGCGTGGTCACGATTGTAGAGAATTTGATGAGTCAAGAGCCGGGTATCGAGACCATCTCGGCTCAGGCAGGATCCCAGGCAGAGGAAAACCCTGCCGATTTAGCCGGCCAAATCAATACTACGGGAACACATGAGGGGCTGCTTTGGGTGGGATTGGTCAGCAAGAGCGAGAGAGATGTGTCGGACCTGGAGATTTTGGAGAACATTAGAAAAAAATTGCCGAAGATGAAGGACGTCAAGTTCGAGGCCATCGATATCGGAGAGGCGATGATGAGTGGCATTTCGGCGCCGGTCGAGATCAAGATCTTCGGGAAAGAGCTTGATCAGCTCAAAGAAATGGCTAATTCAATCGTCGACAGAATTCAGGATGTGGAAGGATTAAGAGATGTCACCCACACTTTGGTCGAAGGAAAACCAGAGTACCATATCCGGATAGACCGAGAAAAAGCCTCCAGACTGGGCTTGATGGTTAACCAGGTGGCCAATACCGTGCAGACTGCCTCTCTGGGGAAGGTGGCGACTCGATACAGAGAAGGGGATGAGGAGGTCGATATTCGGGTCAAGTTTAACGAGAAGTTCAGGGATAGCCTGGATGATATTCGAAGTATTCCTGTTTTAACTCCAGCCAATGAGGTCGTTTACCTTGACCAGGTGGCCTCGATTTCTCCCGGGGAGGGGCCGATTCGGATAACTCGTGAGAATCAGTCTCGAGAGGTGGCTGTGACAGCCAACATCGCCGGAAGAGATTTAGGTAGTGTCATCAGCGAGATCAAAGGAAGGATAGCGACTATCGAGAAGGGATTACCCCCAGGAT
>CAYFXE010000055.1:5815-8144 GCA_964347035.1 uncultured Eubacteriales bacterium
ATCGAATTCGGCGGCGAGTATGAGCAGATGCAGGAGGCATTCATCATCATGGCTGGAGCATTCGCGCTGGCCACACTCCTGGTGTACATGATCATGGCTTCCCAATTCGAATCATTTGTTCATCCCTTTGTCATAATGTTTACTATCCCGTTGGGACTCGTCGGTGTCATCTTAGCCTTGATGGTTACTGGTCAATCCGTCAGCCTTCCCGTGCTCATCGGTTTTATCATGCTCGGGGGAATCGCCGTGAACAACGGTATCGTCATGGTCGATTATATCAATCAATTGAAGCGGAGAGGAGTGGAGATGAAAGAGGCGATTCTCCAAGGCTCTGTTGTCCGGTTGCGCCCGGTTTTGATAACGGCCTTCACCACGATCATGGGCATGCTGCCCATGGCCTTGAGTACGTCTGAGGGAGCGGAGATGCGGGCGCCGATGGCCATCACGGTCATCGGCGGGTTGGTTGCCACGACCTTCCTAACTTTGTTCGTGATCCCGATTATCTACAGTGTCGTCAACCGCGTCCGATTTAAAGAAAAAAAATAACATTACTCCTTTTCATCATTTCCGCGGAAGCGAGAATCCAGATTTATTAAGATGTTATTTGTTATTCCCGCGGAACTTGTGCGTGTGGCAGCAGGTAGGGGGAAATCAGTTCCTTTTCTTATGTCATCCCTGCTACTTTTTTGTCATCCCTGCGAAAGCAGGGATCCAGTAAAATAGAAGAAATAGGCCTGTCCCCTTTCTTAGTTCCCAGTTTCCAGTTCTCAGTTAAGATAAGAATTTCCTCTTCTCTTGTGACTGAAAACTGATCACTGATAACTGACAACTAGTTAAAACCTAAGAAAGGCTCCGATTTTTCCGTATCTGTTTAACCGGGAAGGCGGGTTGATATGCTTGACCTGGCCGTTTTTTTCCAAGGCGGCTTCGACGGCCTCGTCGATCACATCCATCACAGGCTCGGTTTTTCTATGACAGGGAGGACAACGCAGTTCGTCGAAGTACAAGAATTGGCATTTCGGGCAATAACGGCCAGGCTGAGAGAAGTTTCTGGTAATTAGGAGCGTCTGGACATCGCCCCGGTTAAGTTTCCTCAAGGTGTTTTTTAATCCCGAAGTCGCCCTTCCTCCTTTTTCCAGTTCAGAGATAAAGTGGGTGATGAGGACATCATCTTCCTGTTTTTTGAGTTTTTTCTCCAGCATTTGGCAATCCCGCAAAACTTTATCAGGAGAGTCACCCGGCTTGGCATTAATCCGGCCCTTCATTCTTTTCTTAAGATAAGGATGGAGGAGGGGCTCAAGCTCTGAACAATACTCTTCCTTACACCCTAGGAAGATCCAATCGAACTGATTTTTCTTGAATAACTCAAAGGTTTTCTTAGCAGCCTGCTTGAAGAAATCGTGAAGATGGGTGGCTATGTGACGTTCTATGCGTTTTGATTCATAGCCTTCCCAGCCTCCCTCTCTCACTTTGCTGGGCACATCACCAACCATGCTTCCTAGAAGGGTGATTTCTCCCATGGTGGCGTCATACCATTTCGCCTCCCGACGGTCGAGAATCAGGACAAAGATATTGTGATACTCGTCCAAGATAGAAGAGAGGAGGCGGACATAAGGGTCATTGTCGAAGATCAGGCGGTTTCGAGGAGGATGGGGGAGGTCGAAGACCTGCCAAAAGTCTTTTTGGCTGCAGCTGAAGACGGCTAATCCAGGGAATTTGTTAGAATTAAGGCTCTGGGAGCAGAATTTGTTGATTTTGTCTAGGTCTTTGATCATGGAGTCTTTTTTAACCTTGCTCACGTCCATGGTATCCAAGCGAGACTTCCCGTTCCTGATAAGATTTTTTGTGGAGAGAAGAATTTCCTTCTTGGTCAACCGGCTTTTATCCGTGTCGAGATAGAAGGATGTGGTCATGAAATTTTCGCTTTGAAACCTCGAGAGACTCTCGATTTGCTCCCGGCTTAGAAGTTTCATCTGACCTCCTTAGTCAAAATGGATAGAGAAATGGGAAAGGGAGGGATTATTGGTGAACTTGAAAGACAAAAGAAAAACACCTAGGCTAAGATAAGATAAGAACTGAAGCCCGTTTTGTCAAGTCATCGGGGTCAGACTTTGAAAACTTGAGTTTTTATATCATGATATAAAGTCATTGAAAAAAACTCAAGTTTTCAAAGTCTGACCCCCATCTTTACTCTTTTTTGAGATGGGATTATAATAGGGTTCCTGGATTGGCTGCGGAAGTGGCGGAATTGGTAGACGCGTAAGCCTCAGGAGTTTATGGCCTATTAACGGCCGTGTGGGTTCGAGTCCCACCTTCCGCACCACTTATC
>CAYFXE010000055.1:8154-15700 GCA_964347035.1 uncultured Eubacteriales bacterium
ATTGAGCTCGCCAGAGGAACCTTTAACCTGGTTTTAAGAGGACGGGAAGAGATTCGTCGTGCGTGTCCTTGAATAGAACTGAACATAAACATAAATTGACAGAATAAAGTGGACAGATGCCCTCTGAAAAACACATTCTCCTCATAAATCCCTGGATTTATGACTTCACCGCCTTTGATTTCTGGATGAAGCCCATCGGGCTCCTCTACATCGCTGCCGTCCTTAAGAAATACACGAATTACAATCTGAGTTTTATCGATTGTCTGGACCGCCATCACCCTGCAATCCAACAGAAGCTGAGAGCCACGGCCGACGGGAGAGGGGCCTTTCCCAAGGAGGAAGTGCCCAAGCCGGCTGTTTTAAAGCCTGTCGCCAGAAAATACTCCCGTTACGGCCTTCCTATCTCTCTCTTCCTTCAGGAATTGAAGAATGTACCCACTCCAGAAGCCGTTCTCGTGGGTTGCACCATGACCTACTGGTATCCAGGCGTCCAGCAGGTTGTGGACATCCTCCGAAAACAGATCGGTTCGGTTCCTGTTATTTTGGGAGGTGTCTACGCCACGCTTATGCCCGAGCATGCCCAGCGCTTTTCTGGAGCCGATATCGTGGTTGAGGGACATGGAGAAAGCCAGTTGATTCCCCTTATGAGAGAAGTCCTGGGAGAAAATTCCTATCCTCTGAACCGCCTGGAAACACTCGATGACCTGCCGTCCCCTGCTTTTGAGTTCCTGAGAAACAAGGAGACATTCCCCCTCCTCACATCGAGGGGGTGTCCCTTTCGGTGTTCCTTCTGTGCCGCACCGATTCTTTGTCAAAAATTTGAACAAAGGCTGCCTTCTGCGGTTATAGCCGAGATAGAAAAACAACACTTGAGCTATCGGAATCGTCATCTGGCTTTTTACGACGATGCCCTACTTCTCAACAAAAAGCACCATATCATTCCTATATTGAGAGGCCTGATAGAGAAAAAGATGCCTCTGGCTTTCCACACACCGAACGGACTCCATATCAAAGAGATCGACCAAGAAATGGCTTCCCTCCTCAAGAAAGCCAATTTCCAATCTTTGTTCCTGAGTCAGGAATCCTTCGATGAGAAAGTCCTTGCCGGGACATCCCCCAAAGTCTCGGATAGAGATTTGGAAAGAGCCTTGGTCTATCTCGAGAAAGCCGGTTTCAACCGTCAGGAAATTAACGTTTACCTCATGGTCGGGCTCCCTGAGCAGGATGTATCCTCTATCAAAGAGGACATTCTTCGCGTCCAGTCTCTCGGTGCTAAGCCCACGCTGGCCTATTTTTCGCCGGTTCCAGGAACTGAGGAGTGGCGAAAATTGGTCGAGAAAGGCCAAATCGTTGAAGACGCGGATCCTCTTCTGCATAACAAACTAACATTTCCGTACATCTGGGGAGATTTTTCACCCGAGGATTTTATGGACATCAAGAATCTTTTGACGAAACCGAAAAGATCAAAATTACAATTATTGGCATAAATATTGCATAATTAATTTACGTATAATTGGTACCTTGCTCCTGGAAGCATCTCAAATTCCGTGATGAAGACTTGTCTCAGCAGGGAGATTTAGAGGCATGTTGGGTGCTGAAAAAACCGTGAGCAGGGCTGAGCTGGGGTCAGACTTCATCGTGAAGAGTGTATGAAGGACAAAGCATTTAGTCCAACACCAAACAAGTTAACGAAGCCTGACCCCGGGCGAAGCCCGAATCCGAGCGGGATTTTCTCGCTGGGGAAATCCCGCGTGTTTTCGACGCATCCAACCTGCCCCATGACCTTCTATGTAGAGATGCTTACGTTGCACCTTGCATTTATTCTCTGTTCGCTTTAATGTATATATTGGAGGCGTACTCGCGAAGAAAAAAGAGTTATATACGATGAGGAAGTTATTTGTAATTTTGCTTACTCTTGTCCTTTTCTTTTCTTATAGCGAGACAAAGTCCAACAAAGAAGATCTCCCAGAGCGCTACAAAGAGTGGCTGGAGAAGGAAGTGGTTTACATCATCGGGCCGCGTGAAAAAGAAGTTTTTTTACAGCTTGAGACCGATCGTGAGAGAGATTTGTTCATCGAAGCCTTCTGGAAACATAGAGACCCTACCCCAGGAACGCCCGATAACGAATTCAAGAATGAACATTATCGTCGGATCAATTACGTCAATCATTTTTTTGGTCGAACCACTCCCAAACCGGGATGGAAAACCGACCGAGGACGGATATACATAATCCTCGGAGAACCGAACGATATTCAAAGGTTCGAAGGCAAGACCATGACCTACCCCTCAGAAGTCTGGTTTTATCAGGGGAAAACACATCTTGGCTTGCCTCCTGGTTTCAACCTTGTTTTTTACCAGCACGCGGGAACAGGAGAGTACAGAATTTACAGCCCTGTTAAAGACGGCCCTCAGGCTTTGATGACTTCATACTACGGGGATCCTGTCGATTACGTGGCGGCCTATGAAGCTCTCAAAGAGCATGAACCTGTTTTGGCCGATGTTTCCATCAGCCTCATCCCTGGGGAGTCATCGGCTTACTTTGGACGGCCTTCTCTATCCTCAGATTTATTGATCCAGAAAGTGGAGATGACCCCTGTGAGGCTGATTGAAGAGAAATACGCTCAAAAGTTCCTTGAGTACAAAGACATCGTCGAGGTGGAATACTCGGCCAATTACATCGATAACGAGTCTATGATCAAGGTGGTCAAGGAACCAACAGGAATCTATTTTGTTCACTATGCTATCGAGCCAGAAAGGCTTTCAGTCAATGAATACCAGAATAGATATTCAACCAGTTTGAAACTGAATGGGACGGTCTCCGATATCGAGGGAAAGATCATTCATCAGTTTGAAAAAGATATCACTTTAAATCTTGATCAGGAACAGATGAGAAACGTCAGCCGCAGACCGCTCAGCATCCGGGATATATTTCCTCTGGTTCCGGGAAATTATAAGGTATCCATCCTACTCAAGAACGAAGCCTCCAAAGAATTCACGTCTTTAGAGAGAAATCTCGTTATCCCTGCCGAAGGGACGGCACTGCAGATGACCTCACCTCTCCTGGGCTACAATATCAACAAGAGGACGGCCGGTGACCAGAGGATCAAGCCTTTTTGTTTAGGGACCAATCAGTTGTACTTCCAGTCGAATAGAGTTTTTCTGAGAAACGATAATTTGATTATCGCATTTCAGATTCATGGGCTAACTCCGGCCATAAAGGAAAGGGGTGAGCTCAAATTCACGTTTTTCAAGATGGGCGAAGAATTCCGGTCCCTAATCAGGAAGTTCGATCAGTATCCAGAGCTTCCTAATATCATAGATACATTCTCTCTTGGTGATTTCTCTCCGTCTCATTACAGGGTCCAGGCTTCTGTTTTATCCGACGGTCAGGAGATTCTCTCGGACAGCGAAGATTTTGACATCACTCACAGCGAGTCCATAGCCCGTTCCTGGATTTATACAAAGCTCATGCCTCCCTCGCAAGATCCAATCTATACCTATCTTCTCGGAACACAACTGTTTAACTTGGATAGAATCGACGAAGCCAAAGATCATCTGGAAGAAGCTTTTCATAAAAGGCCCGATTTCCTCGATTTTGCCCTGAATTTATCTCGAATCTACCTGCGTCTGGGCGAGTTCAAGAAGATCGATGAAGTCTTGGCTCCTTTCCTGGAGCGATTGGAAACACCTCCCTACGAATTGCTCTTCATCATGGGGAGGACCAATCAGAGTCTTGGGAAGCTGGATAGAGCTATCGAGCTATTCGACCAGGCCGTTGCCAGTTTCGGGATCAACATCAACCTTCTTAACTCCATAGGCGAGTGTTATTTCCAGCTGGGCAAGCCACAGGAGGCTTTGGTCGTCTGGGAAAAATCCCTTGAAATCAACCCCAACCAGCCTCAAATCAAAAAGAATGTCGAGGCTTTAAAGGAGAAAAAATGATAGATTCTAAGTTTTTTAAAGGGGGCGAGAGAGTCAGATCTGCATCGGTTATCCTTTTGCCTTTTGTTATCGTGTTTGTTTTTGTGACCTTCTTTTCTTCTTCCTGTCGACTGTACAAACTCGAGCGTAAACTGGATCCAGAGAATGCCGAGTTTTTGAACAAGGTGAGATATATTATCACCAAGAAGGAGAGGAAAATCTTCCTCGAACTCCCTGATGCCGAGAAGGAAGCGTTTAAGGAAGAATTCTGGAAGCGCCGTGACCCCGAACCTGATACAGAAGAGAACGAGTTCAAGATGGAATATTTCAACCGGATCGAACGAGCCAATGAACTCTTTGTGGGGGAGGGAAGAGATGGGTGGTTGACCGACAGGGGAAGAATATTTGTCCTCTTCGGGGAGCCTAGCTTCAGAGAGACCCATTCTATCGACAGTGTGGATCCCAACAGCATCTTTTATCATCGGTGCGGGGAAATCTGGTACTACGGCAATTTCCCTATCATATTCATAGATAGCACCTGCACAGGCGGACCTTATCAGCTCGTAACGTATGATCTAAGCCCTCTTCGCCAATTCAACCTGATGTACATGCATGAACTCAACATGGCCCAGGCTTGGGCTCAGGCGGACGTCGTTAAAGGGGAAAAGAAATTTTTTGATTTTAACCTGAAAGTGGAGAAAATTCGTGTCGGAGCTGATAAAGCCGAAGGAGTTATCCTCATAGATATTCCTTACGCGGAGCTCTGGTTTAAGGCCGAAGAGGAGATGCTTGTGACCGTACTTGATCTGACCTTGGAGTTGAGAGATGCTGAAGGAGGGGCTATCTGGGAATATAGGGATTCCTACGAGGTGTCAATAAATGAAGAGGAACTCAAAACCAACAAGAAGAAGATATACAATATCGAAGTTCCGTTTGTCTTAGAAAAGGAATTGGAGAGGCTTCGTCAGGAGAAAGCCCGACTGTTTGCCGTACTCAAAAACAGAACCGGTGGAGAAGAGCTCAGAAAAGTTATCGAGTTTACGCTGTGAGCTTCTTACCCACTTTTTGTGCGTTGGCATGGCGAGGAGTTTTCTTTATAATAAATAATATTTAGGGAGAAAGAAATGAGAAGAGACAAAGCTTGGAATTCGGCCATTATTATTATGTCACTCGTTTTGCTCTCAGCGGCCTGCGCCACTAAAAGACTAGAACGCCGGCTTGATCCTCTAAGCGAGGATTTTTACGAAAAAGTTCAGTACATCATCACAAACGAAGAATCAAAGATTTTTCTAGAGCTCCCTCCCTCAGCACGCGCTGATTTCATCGAGAATTTCTGGGAAAGAAGAGACCCTACCCCTGGAACGGAGGTAAACGAATTCAGAGATGCTTATTATCAGAGGATAGACGAGGCCAACAAACTCTTTAAGGGAGGAGGCCGGCCAGGTTGGCTCCAGGACAGAGGGCGGACCTACATCCTCTTCGGCCCCCCAGACGAACGCCAGACAAATCCCATGGGGGGGCGGCCTATAGATCCTTATGAACGTCCCGACAGGATGACAGACAGCCGACGGGTGGCCACAGGAGAGAAGGCGAGTGAAACCTGGGTTTACCGCAACCTGTTTTCCTCGTTTCAAAGGCCCCATGTGGTTCGTCTGGTCTTTGTCGACTCCTATGGGACAGGAGATTATAGACTGACGACAAACCTGGATGAGCTGATTCCGGGATTGATGGGAGCTGAGACGGAATTGGCACCCAACCTGTTCTTTATGCATGAGCTCCGTAAAGAAGAGCAAGTAAGCTCTCAGCGCTATCTTCAGAAGGGATTTTTTGATATTGAATGGGAACTGCGGAAAAAGAAGGACAAAGATATGGGAAGTAATCTTCTCGTTCATATTGTCCTTCCAAGGGAAAAAATAGTTTTTAAAAAGGAAGGCGACAGGATTAAAGCCATTCTAGGATTAAAGATTCAGATAAGGAGAGCCAGAGAAGTTGCCTGGCAGTTTAACGAACAATATACATTGGATTTCAGGGAAGATTTGTCGGAAGAGATTATGAAAGGGGTATGGGAGATAGAGATCCCAGTGAGGCAATGGCTTGATAAAGGTGAATATTCGGTTTATCTACTGGTGGAGAATCTCAGTGGAAACCAGAAGATTGAAAAGCTTCTCCCTCTTAAGATGTGACTCTTCCGTAAAGAATAAATGGATGAATATCTTATGTTGGAAAGGAGCGAGCCTGAAAAGGAATGGCATAAAAATTATTTAACCGAGGAGGAATAAATGCGGGATTCATTCAGGAATATTTTCATATGCCTAGGAGCATTAATCTTATTCCTCATAGCTGTTCCCCTCTCAGCCGCCTCTGGCCAAGAGCATACGGGAAAGGGAAGAGTTAACGGCATTGTGATTGATGATCAAGGAAACCCGGTGGAAGGAGCGCTCATCCTCGTTGAAAGCATGAGGTATAAAACAAAATTCCAGGGCTATTCAAATGAGGAAGGCCGCTTTGCCGTGGCCGGAATGGGAACAGGCAGGTGGCGCGTTACGGCTTCCAAGAAAGGTTATGCGAGTTCCTACGCAGATATGAATATCCGTCAGCTGAGAAGAAATCCTCCTATAACCTTCACCCTCCAGAAAATGACCGGTTATGCCGCTCTCATGTCTGATGAGGATGCCTTCGAAATGTTCGATAAGGGAAATCTTCTTATTCAAGAAGAGAAGTATGATGAAGCTCTAGGAATCTTTGGAGAATTCTTAGAGAAATATCCAGAGATTTACCAGGTACACCTGAACATCGGAACCTGTTATCTCAAGAAAGGCGAACTGGATCAAGCGGAATCAGAGTTTAACCTGGTCCTTGATAAGACAAAAGAGACTCATGGAGACCATGCTCAAGACCCTGAAGCCAGTTTGCGGGCATTCACTGGCCTGGGAGAAATTTATACCCAAAAAAATGATTTTGATAAAGCCAGAGAATATTTTACTCAGGCTTTAGAAATCTCGCCAGAAGATGAAGTGGCGGCCTATAACGTGGGAGAGGTCTTCTTCTCTCACCAGCAAGTGGATGAAGCGATCAAGTATTTTGAGCTGGCCACACAGATCAAGAAGGACTGGTCAAAGCCACATTTAAGATTAGGATACGTCTACCTCAATAAAGCGGATTTTGATAAATCCCTCGAGCACTTCAACAAGTTCATCGAGATGGACCCTGAAAACCCTGAAGTCCCTAACGTGAAAAACATCATCGCCACCATCGAGAAGATGAAGAAGTGAATCAGTGATACAGTGACTCCGTGACTCAGTTCCTAGTAAACCAGCCTAGTTTTCTTAATGCCTTTTCGAGTCATATCACTAATATCTGTAAGGAACGTCATTCCTGCGTAAGCACGAATCCAGAAAAATGAAAAATTTTTATGTTTACCTCCTTTGTAATAAACGAAACGGCACTTTATACATAGGAGTTACTTCGGATATTGTCAAAAGAGTCTATGAACATAAACATGCTACCCGCTTCCGCGGGAATGACGAATGGGGATATAACTGACAACTGATAAAAAAAAGCCCCACGCCCGGAAGGGAGTGGGGCTTTGAACTTCTGTATGAGCTTATGTTACTCGTTCTACATG
>CAYFXE010000056.1:0-5522 GCA_964347035.1 uncultured Eubacteriales bacterium
CTATGTTCAAATGCGGCTTCGTCCGCTCAAACTTTGCCCTTGCCATTTCTTTCACCTCCAATCATATTGTGCCTCTTTAGAGGCCATCTTTCTTAAAGGTCCGGTAATGGACCTCCATCTCGTCCGTCTATCGATGAACGGGAATCCGGCCTTCAATGCGCGCCACGATGTCTTCCATCACTCGAGGAGGAACCGGTTCGTACCTGGAAAATTCCATAGAAAAAAGGCCTCTTCCTTGAGTAATCGTTCGAAAAGCTGTGGCATAGCCGAACATCTCGGCCAAAGGAACGAGGATCTTGATCAGTCTTGATCCGCCACGCATGTCCATTTCTTCTATCTTTCCCCGCCGGGTGTTGGTGTCGCTGACGATATCTCCGAGATACTCCTCAGGAGAGACAATCACTAGGCTCATGATAGGCTCGAGAAGAACCGGATCGGCCTTGGCAGCAGCATCCTTAAAGGCCAAGGATCCCGCAATCTTATAAGCGATCGCCGATGAGTCGACCTCGTGGGAGGATCCATCGACAAGCCTGGCCTTGACATCGATCATGGCGAAGCCGGCCAGAATGCCTATCTCCATCGCCTCTTTGATACCCTTCTCAACAGAGTGGATGAATTCTTTGGGTATAATTCCTCCTGAAATCTCATTGACGAACTGAAATCCTCCACCGCTCTTCAACGGCTCGACCACGATCTTACAATGTCCGTACTGGCCTCTTCCTCCGGTTTGACGGACGTACTTCCCCTCGCCTTCAGCCATCCCGAGGATGGTCTCTTTGTAGGCCACTTGAGGCTTCCCCAAATTGGCCTTGACCCCGAACTCCCTGGCCATTCGATCCATCAGGACTTCGAGATGAAGCTCGCCCATTCCATAAACCAGAGTCTGTCCTGTCGAAGTATCTTGTTTCACTTGGAATGTGGGATCCTCCTTCATCAATCTGGATAAAGAATCACCCAGTTTTGTATGCTCCTTTGCTGATTTCGGTTCGATATATGCAGATATGACAGGTTCTGGAAATTGTATCCGCTCTAGAACCAAAGGACGGCTTCTTTCACACAGAGTATCCCCTGTGCTGGTATTTTTCATCGAACCCGTGGCGGCTATATCCCCAGCATATATTTCCTTAATATCTTTTCTTTTGTTGGAATGCATTTCTAAGAGGCGCGAAATCCTCTCCACCTCTCCTTTGGCCGAGTTGTAAACGTTCGCTCCGACTCGGGTCTTTCCAGAATAAACCCTGAAAAAAGATAGAGTTCCTACGAATGGGTCGTTCATGATTTTAAACACCAACGCTGAAAAAGGCTCTTCGTCCGACGCTTCTCTCTCCTCGATATCCATTGTGCGTGGGTGATGGCCCCGAACTGGGGGGATATCAACAGGAGAAGGAAGATAGTCGACCACAGCATCGAGCAGGGGATGAACGCCCTTGTTCTTGAAAGAAGCTCCGAAAAGAACGGGAACAAATTGGAGAGAAATCGTTCCCTGGCGGATAGCTCTTTTTATTTCCTCAGCGGATATCTCCTCACCGCTCAAGTATCTTTCCATCAGTTGGTCGCTCGTATCGCTGAGTTGTTCGAGCATGGCGTTTCTCTTGTTTTCGGCTTCCTGTTTGTATTCCTCCGAGACGGGCCTGACCTCAAACTTAGTTCCTAATAAATCATCTCCCCAATCAATCTCTTTCATCTCGACTAGATCGACGACCCCTCTGAAATTCTCCTCTCTTCCCAAAGGAATCTGGATAACTAGAGGCTTTGCGGAGAGTTTTGTTTCCATTTCCTTAATGGCTTTTTCAGGATTAACTCCAATTCTATCCATCTTGTTGATATAAACGATTCTCGGAACTCTATACCGATCGGCCTGACGCCACACTGTCTCGGACTGAGGCTCCACGCCCCCTACGCCGCAGAGGATGATGATGGCTCCATCCAACACTCTCAACGAGCGTTCAACCTCGACAGTAAAATCCACGTGTCCAGGGGTATCGATGACATTGATTTGGTGGTTTTTCCAGGTACAGGTGGTGGCGGCCGAAGTTATGGTGATTCCTCGTTCCTGTTCCTGCGCCATCCAATCCATAACTGCTGTGCCTTCATCCACCTCTCCCATCTTGTAGGTGATTCCAGTGTAGAAGAGAATCCGCTCCGTTGTGGTAGTCTTCCCCGCATCGATATGGGCCATCAGCCCGATGTTTCTCACTCGTTCGATTGGGTGTCTTCGCGCCAATTCTCCGCTCCATTTTAACTTGAGTCAAATTCATACTCATAAAGAGGAGACTACCATCTATAATGAGCAAATGCTCTGTTGGCTTCAGCCATCTTATGGGTATCTTCTTTTTTCTTTATAGCTCCTCCGCGATTGTTCACGGCATCTATGATTTCAGTCGAGAGTTTATCCACCATGCTCTTTCCACTCCGTTCTCGTGCATACCGAATAAGCCATCGAACAGCCAGAGAGGTGGATCGATTCAAATGGACCTCTATCGGAACCTGGTACGTGGCTCCCCCAACCCTTCTTGACTTTGTCTCCAGCATCGGTCGGGTGTTTTCCACGGCCTTCTCGAACATCTTAAGAGGATCCTCTTTAGACTTCTGTTTCACCTGTTCCATGGACCGGTAGATGATCGTCTCAGCCAAACTCTTCTTTCCCTCAGCCATCACAGTGTTAACAAATTTAGAAATAAGTGTGCTTCCGTAAAACGGGTCAGGCTTCAGTGTCTTCTTCTTAACCTTTCCTCTTCGAGGCATCTATGACTCCTTTATTCAGCAATCCTTCTTTCTTTCGGCTTTTTGGATCCATATTTTGACCGTCCCTTTAAACGGTTCTCAACACCTTCACAATCCAGTGTTCCCCGTATGACGTGATACCGGACTCCAGGTAAATCCTTCACTCTTCCTCCTCGAATGAGAACAATCGAGTGTTCTTGAAGATTGTGTCCGATTCCAGGAATATAGCCTGTCACTTCGACATTATTGGTCAACCGTATCCTGGCCACTTTTCTCATGGCCGAATTCGGCTTCTTTGGTGTTGTCGTAAACACTCGGGTACACACCCCTCTTTTCTGGGGACACCTCTCCAGGGCAGGAGACTTGCTTTTATCTCTTTTACTCGCTCTCCCTTTCCTCACGAGTTGGTTCACAGTCGGCACGATATCAGCTCCTTAACAGTCTTCTAGATTTATCCATTCTCAGGGTAGAATTCCCTCAGCATGAATGTTCGGATAATAGCAAAAACGCTATGCTATGTCAAGGAAATAAAGGAAGTTAGAGCCAATTTTACTGTTGGAGTTCAAGGTCCAATTCTTTAGCTTCTTCCTCTTTTTCTTCCTTAATCTCAAGATTCCTATAAAATCTATAACCCGTTCCAGCAGGAATCAGCCGCCCCATGATGATATTCTCTTTGAGCCTTCGAAGATGATCGACTTTCCCGTACAGGCTTGCCTCGGTTAAAACCCTTGTCGTTTCCTGGAAGGAGGCAGCGGAGATGAAACTATCTGTACTCAGAGCGCTCTTGGTGATGCCAAGGAGCAGTGGTCTGGCTTTTGCAGGCTTACCTCCCTTTTCCATAACTCTCTCGTTTTCCTCTTGGAATACGAACTTATCCACCTGTTCATCAACCAAAAATTCAGTATCTCCGACTTCTTCCACCTTAACCCATCGTAGCATCTGGCGGATGATGATTTCAATATGCTTATCATTGATGGTCACGCCTTGCAACCTGTAAACCTCTTGAATTTCTCGTAAGAGATATTCCGCCAGCTCTTTTTCTCCCAGAACCTTCAGGATATCATGAGGATTGACCGGCCCATCCATCAGAGGTATTCCTGCCTTGACTTTTTCTGCTTCTCCCACACTCAGATGAGCGCCCTTAGGAATAAAGTATTCCTTCTCGCTCCCTCGCTCATCTTGCACCGTAATCTTGCGGTGCCCCCTGACCAGGCCTCCAAACTTCACGACACCATCTATCTCTGATATCACAGCCGGAACCTTAGGCCTTCTGGCTTCAAACAGTTCTTCAGCCCGGGGAAGACCGCCCGTGATATCCTTCGTGCGGGCGACCTCGCGTGGGATCTTGGCCAAGATATCGCCGGCAGAAACTTCGTCATTGTCTTTCACTTCAAGGTTCGCCCCAGAGGGCAGGAAGTACTTTCTCAAGACTTTCTTGTTTTTGCTCTTGATGATGATCTGGGGCTGCATCTTTTCTTCCTTGGGGACGGTAATGACCGGACTGATTTTGCCTGTAAATTCATCCTGAATTTCTTCCATAGTCACACCCAGGACAACATCATGAAAATGGACATAGCCTGCCTCTTCGGTGAGGATGAACGTATTAAAGGGATCCCATTCGGCAAACTCTTGGTGAGCCTTGACTTCCTCCCCATCCTCCATCAAGATCTTGGCTCCGTACGGGACTTGATAATGCTCGACTTCTCGGCCACGATGATCTAGGATGGCGATGTTGGCAGTTCGGTTGACGACAATCAAGGCTCCTTCCTTCTCGACTGATTTTAGGTTATTGAATTTGATGATGCCCTTATTCTCGGCTTCCAGCTTGGATCTTTCTGTGCCCCTCATAGCGATCCCTCCCACATGGAAGGTGCGCATGGTCAACTGTGTTCCTGGCTCACCGATGGATTGAGCCGCAGTGATGCCGACGGCCTCTCCGAGTTCGACAGAATGTCCCGTGGCCATATCTCGGCCATAGCACAGCTGACAGACACCCCTCTTCGACTCACAAGTCAAAAGCGAACGGATTTTCACTCTTTCAATGCCCAACTCCTGCAGCTTTTGAGCTACCACTTCGCTGATTTCTTCGTTCATATCGACAATCACTTCATCAGTATCAGGATGAACCATTCTCTCAAGCGAGGTCCGACCGACGATACGATCAACAAACGGTTCGATGAGCTCTCCGTTTTCAACAATGGCGGAGACGCTCACTCCCTTCAGCGTTCCACAATCATGTTCATCGACGATAACCTCCTGGGCCACATCCACCAACTTTCGTGTCAAATAACCGGAGTTTGCCGTTTTCAAAGCCGTATCGGCAAGACCTTTCCGGGCGCCGTGGGTAGAAATGAAGTACTGGAGAACGTTCAGCCCTTCCCTTAAGTTAGAAATGATGGGTGTTTCGATAATTTCACCGGAGGGTTTACTCATCAGTCCTCTCATTCCGGCCAGCTGACGGATCTGTTGCTTGTTCCCTCTTGAGCCAGAATCTGCCATGACAAACAGAGGATTCAACTTCTTCCCCTCGAAGCTTAGCCTCTTCATCGTATCGATCATCGTGTTCGAAACTTTATCGGTGACTGAGCCCCAAATTTCGACGACACGGTTGAATCGTTCTCCCGCCGATATAGTCCCGTCCTGGTAGAGGTTTTCTATTTTCTGGACTTCATTCTGAGCCTTTTGGATGAGTTTGGTTTTCTCTTCAGGAATAACAAAATCATCGATCCCCAGAGAAAACCCGGCTTGGGTGGCATAGTTAAAACCTAGCTCCTTCATCTTGTCCAGCATCTCTATGG
>CAYFXE010000056.1:5532-9863 GCA_964347035.1 uncultured Eubacteriales bacterium
GTTTGTTCAAGGCCAACCCTCAGATAAGTATAGAACACGAGGCTCTCGAGTCCTTTCTTCCTCAGCATCCCGTTGACAAACGGAACGCCTTCGGGGAGGATGTTATTGAAAATAATTCTTCCAGGAGTGGTTTCTACAAGTTCTTGAGGCTTCTCGGTGACAGGACAGGTCAAGACAGCTTGATCATCATAATACGTTGATAGATTCATGAAAGGGGCATTGAACTTAACCTTTACCTTGGCATGAAGATTCACTTCTTTATTCTCGAAGGCAAGCAGAACCACTTCTGGAGAGGTAAATATCCGTCCTTCTCCCTTCTCTCCCTGTTTCTCAAGGGTTACATAATAGCACCCGAGGACCATATCTTGGCTGGGAATGGCTAGGGGTCTTCCATGAGCTGGGGAAAGGATGTTGTTGGTCGAAAGCATCAACGTCTGTGCCTCGACCTGAGCCTCAACCGAGAGGGGGATATGGACAGCCATCTGGTCTCCGTCGAAATCTGCGTTGAAGGCGGCGCAGACAAGTGGATGGATCTGGATGGCCTTTCCCTCTACGAGGATAGGATCGAAGGCCTGAATTCCCAACCGATGAAGAGTGGGGGCTCGGTTAAGCAGAATGGGGTGTTCCTTAACGACTTCTTCAAGATAGTCCCAAACCTCTGGCCTCTCCTGTTCATGCCATTCCCGGGCCACTTTAACACTTGGCACCAATCCTTCCTTCTCTAATTTATGAAAAATGAAAGGTTTAAACAGTTCTAAGGCCATTTTTTTAGGTAATCCACACTGATTCAGCTTTAGCTCTGGTCCGACGACAATAACCGATCGGCCTGAATAATCGACACGTTTTCCGAGAAGGTTCTGACGGAATCTCCCCTGCTTGCCCCGTAGGGCTTCGCTCAGCGATTTCAACGGACGACGGTTGGCTCCGAGATGAACCCGTCCTCTTTTCCCGTTATCAAACAGAGCATCGACGGCCTCTTGTAGCATCCTCTTCTCATTGCGGATAATCAGCTCAGGGGCCTTAAGTTCTATCAGCTTTTTCAGGCGATTGTTCCGATTTATAACTCTTCGATAAAGATCATTCAGATCAGAGGTGGCAAACCGGCCACCATCCAAACGAACCAAAGGCCTGAGATCAGGGGGGATGACCGGAATGACATCGAGGATCATCCACTCCGCCCGGTTTCCCGATTTTTTCAAAGCTTTGAACACCCTTAACCTCTTAGCATGACGCAACCTTCGCTGCTGAGAGGTCTCCTTCTTCATCAATCTTCGGAGTCGCTCGGCCTCTTTGTTGATGTTGATCTTATCGAGAAGAGCTTTGATGGATTCAGCCCCGATAGAGGCCTCGAACTTATCCCCGAATTCTTCTTGGGCTTCTTTGTACTCCTCCTCGGAGAGGAGTTGTTTTTCCTTAAGCGGGGTATCCCCTGGATCGGTCACGATGTATGATTCAAAATACAGGACTTTTTCCAGATCTTTTATCGAGAGATCAAGGACCAAGCCGATTCGACTGGGAGTGCCTTTAAAAAACCAAATATGAGCCACTGGAGAAGCCAGTTGGATGTGCCCCATGCGTTCGCGACGGACTTTGGATCGAGTGACCTCCACTCCGCATCTTTCGCAAATGATCCCCCTGTATTTCATCCTTTTGTATTTTCCACAGAGACACTCGTAATCATTAATAGGGCCAAAAATCTTGGCGCAGAAGAGCCCGTCCTTTTCGGGTTTGAACGTCCGGTAATTTATAGTTTCTGGTTTGGTAACCTCTCCCCATGACCAGCTTTTCACCTTCTCAGGAGAGGCGATGCTGATCCGGACTCGATCAAAGTCCGTTCTTGGTTTTCCTCCCATGGTCTGTCGGCTATCCATAGTTATTCTCCTTTTACGATTTGGGGGACATCAATGCCCCATGGCAGAATCTCTTCCTTTTCTTTCTTCTCCAATTCCACGTTCAAACAGAGGCTTTGGAGTTCTCGAATCAACACGTTCACGGATTCTGGAAGTCCTGGCTTAAAGTCGAGATCTCCCTTGACAATGGCTTCATAGATCTTGGCTCGACCCTCCACATCGTCTGATTTTGCCGTCAGCAGTTCCTGGAGAGTGTAGGCAGCTCCGTAGGCCTCTAAAGCCCAGACTTCCATCTCCCCGAACCGTTGACCACCAAACTGAGCCTTTCCTCCGAGCGGTTGTTGTGTGATCAAGGAATAGGGTCCAGTGGAACGGGCGTGAATTTTGTCATCCACTAGATGGTATAACTTCATGATGTAGATGAAGCCCACTGTGACTTCTTGGTCTAACAACTCGCCAGTAATACCGTCGTAGAGGGGGACTTTTCCGGAAGAGGGCAACTCGGCTTCTCCAAGAAGATGCTTGATCTCCTTCTCAGAAATGCCGTCAAACACAGGAGTTGATATCCAAAGACCTAGCTTTTTGGCTGCCCAGCCCAAATGGGCCTCAAGGATCTGGCCGACGTTCATTCTCGAGGGAACTCCGAGGGGATTGAGGACGATGTCCACAGGTGTCCCGTCCGGTAAACGGGGCATATCTTCTTCGGGAACAATCTTGGCAATCACACCCTTGTTTCCGTGGCGACCAGAAATCTTATCTCCAACCGAAAGTTTTCTCTTCATAGCGATGAAGACTTTGATCGCTTGGATCACTCCAGGAGCCAATTCATCACCCTTCCTCAGAGCATCGACCTTTTCCTTAAAAATTGATTTGAGGGCTTCGATCTGCCGCTTAACCTTTTTATCGATGTCCTTCTTCTTCTTTTCTCTCTCCGGCTTCTCTTTCAGTTTTAACTTCGCGATCTCTTCCGGCTGCAGTTTATTCAAGGTTTTATCATCGAGTTTGGTCCCCTTCTTTAACTGAAGATTGCCAAACTTATGGTCTCTCTCCAGAATTTCGTCCTTGAAGAGAGCTTTGATTCGTCGCCATTTCTCTCCCTCGAGAATACTGATCTCATCATCCAGGTTTCTTTTCATCTTGGCCACGAGATCTTTCTCGATTGCCTTGGCTCGAGGTCCTTTCTCGATACCTCGACGGGAGAAAATCCGAACATCGATCACTGTCCCTTCGACTCCAGGTGAACAGTAGAGGGAAGCATCCTTGACATCAAGAGCCTTCTCCCCGAATATCGCTTTGAGGAGCTTCTCTTCTGGTGACAACTGTGTCTCCCCCTTCGGGGCAACTTTCCCGACCAAGATGTCTCCAGATTTCACCTGTGCCCCAATCCGGACAATCCCGTTTTCATCTAAATTTCGGAGGACGTTCTCGGGCACGTTAGGAATATCTTTGGTGATCTCCTCTGGACCTAATTTTGTATCACGGGCTTCGATGGTCTGTTCGACGATATGAATCGAGGAGAATATATCCTCCTTGATCAACTTCTCGCTGACGATGATGGCATCTTCAAAGTTATACCCTCTCCAAGGGAGAAATGCACACAGGATATTTCGACCTAAGGATATTTCTCCTTTATCTGTACAGGAGCTATCGGCCAGAATCTGTCCCTTTGTGACTCGATCTCCCTTCCTGAGGATCGGACGATGATTGATACATGTATTCTGGTTAGTTCTCAGGAATTTTGTCAGAAGATAAAGGTCTGTTCCCACCTCATGTTCCTTGGTATCTCCTTGTTCATCAACGCGGACCAGGATTCTTTCGGCATCGACGAACTCAACAACTCCAGATCTGTTACAGATAAGGACGTCACCTGACCCCTTGGCGACGAGATGTTCCATTCCCGTGCCCACGAGGGGAGCTTCAGGCTTAAGAAGAGGAACAGCCTGTCTTTGCATATTAGATCCCATGAGCGCTCGGTTGGCATCATCATGCTCCAAGAAGGGAATCAGAGCCGCCGAAAGAGACACAAGCTGCTTGGGAGAAACATCGATATAATCTATCTGGTTGCGCGGGATAAGCCGGAAG
The DNA here is from genome assembly GCA_964347035.1 of uncultured Eubacteriales bacterium. Lineage (GTDB taxonomy): Bacteria > Acidobacteriota > Aminicenantia > Aminicenantales > Aminicenantaceae > CAYFXE01. The sequence goes on from CAYFXE010000056.1 coordinate 9,465, forward strand.
TTACCTGCTTGTCTGGCACTGACCAGTTCATTGATAAATCGCCCCTTACTATCGAAAGGAGCGTTGGCTTGGGCAATATTGAATTTCTCCTCTTCCCAAGCTGTCAAGTAAAAGCAGTGAGGTTCCACAACGGGCATCTGTGGATTTTTCTTTGTCTTCAAGGTCTTGATATCCTTTTCCAACTCATCTTTCGTGATGATGTCTCCAACCTTGAATGGACTGCTTCCAGGATGAAGAATCTTAACGTAATCGATAATCCGGCCATTTTTCACCTTGCTGTACGGTGTTTCTACGAACCCGAAATCATTGACCCTGGCATAACAACTCAGCGAGGAAATCAACCCGATATTAGGTCCTTCAGGAGTCTCGATGGGGCAAATCCGTCCGTAGTGAGATGAC
>CAYFXE010000056.1:9873-15146 GCA_964347035.1 uncultured Eubacteriales bacterium
TGGATATCTCTGACTTCAAAACCAGCTCTCTCTCTGCTCAAGCCTCCAGGACCCAGGGCACTCAGCCGTCTTTTATGGGTTATTTCGGCCAGGCTGTTGATCTCATCCATAAATTGAGATAGCTGAGAGCTCCCAAAAAACTCTTTTAAGGCTGCAATCACTGGCTTGGAATTGATCATGTCTTGGGGCATGGCTGAGGCCAAATCCGTAGCCACAGTCATCTTTTCTTTGATGGTTCGTTCCATCCGGGTCAGACCAATCCTGAAGGCGTTCTCCACCAGCTCACCCACGGAGCGAACTCGGCGATTCCCCAAATGATCGATATCATCAGTCATCCCTTCACCCCTGCGGAGATGGAGCAGATATTTGATCACTTCAACAAAATCCAGAGGAGTGAGGGTGGTTTCTTCCAAGGAGCTTTCAAGACCGAGCTTGATATTCATTTTAAGTCGTCCGATACGTGAAAAATTGTACTTCTGGGGATTAAAGAATAGATTGTGGAAAAGATTATGGGCGCTCTCCATGGTGTGCGGCTCTCCCGGCCTCAACTTTCTGTAAATCTCAGCTAACGCTTGGTTGGTGTCCTTGCAGGCATCTTTTTTTAAAGTGTTCACTAGGATATTCCCGGCGAAATCTTTTTCTGGGAAGAAGACCTCAAAGGGCTCATCCTGGCTTATCAACTTTTTCAGCTCCTCATCACCGATAGCTTCGGTAACTTTGGTGATCCCCTTGATCTCTGTCAATGTACGGGCATTTTTAAACTCTTTTTCACTCAATGGAATCTTTTGGATATTCGCTTTTTTCAGAGCCTGATAGATCTCACGGCTGATCTTTTTTTTAGCCGGAACCACGACTTGCTTGGTTTTAGGATGAATGACATCTCTACTGACTGTTTTTCCGATAAGATTCTCCGTCAGTTCCCAATAGAGATGATCACCTTCAGGGAATATTTTATTCGTCTTATGAAAAAGACGGATGATCTCTTCATCGGAACCGAATCCTAAGGCTCTTAGGAAGACAGTGACCAAGAATTTTTTCTTGCGGTCTAAACGGACGTAGAGGATATTCTTGGAATCATACTCAAACTCGACCCAGGCCCCCCGATAAGGAATAATCTTGCCTACATAAAAACCTTTACTGTCCCCTTCTCTGAAGAACACGCCTGGGGATCTCTGGAGTTGGCTGACGACCACTCTCTCTATACCGTTGAAAATGAAGGTTCCCTTTTCGGTCATCAACGGAATATCTCCGAAATAGCCCTCCTGTTCCTTGATGTGTTTCAACCTCTTAGCTTTAGTGGAGGGATCTTTCTCCCATGAAATCAGTCTGACTTTTAATCTCAGGGGAACAGCATAAGTATATCCTTTCTGGAGACATTCATTGGGGCTGTATTTCATCTTCAGCGAGACGTTGTCTCCGCAGTGATCACAGAGAGGAATTTCAATCTTTTTCATGGCCCCGCAGAAGGGACAAATCTCCTTTTCTGTCAGCTCCACATCTGTGGGAAGAAGAGTGCCACACCCCTGGCATCGATGGCGAGAATTCTCTATTCCTTTTAGACGGCCGCATTTACACTCCCAGTTGCCGATCGAATAGTTGATAAAATCCAACTGCGTGGTTTCCTTAAAATCAGAAATCGGAAAAATATCTTTAAAGGCCGCTTGCAATCCCGCCTCTTTCCTTTCCTCAGGCAGCAAATCCATCTGGAAAAATTGGGCGTACGATCTCTTCTGGATATCCAGTAAATCAGGAATTGGAATAGACGTTTTGATTTTCGAAAAATCGATTCTTTTTCGATAAATGTTCTCTAATTCTTGGTTCATTTTTCCTCTCTCTATAGAGATTTTCTATTGATTTTTTTCAAACGGGCGCCTCGTCTCTTCTTTATTGCAATTCAACCACGGCCCCCACTTCTTCAAATTTGGCTTTAATCTCTTCAGCCTCTTCTTTTGACACACCTTCTTTGACTGGCCTTGGAGCATTATCAACCAAATCTTTGGCTTCTTTTAAACCGAGACTCGTGACTTCCCGAACAGTCTTGATGACATTTATTTTTTTATCCCCTATACTCTTGAGAACCACATCAAATTCGGATTTCTCTTCTTCTGCTTGAGCTTCAGCTTGGGACACCGAAGCTCCTGGAACAGCCATCGGAACAGCGGCTGCAGCAGCACTCACCCCGTATCTCTCTTCAAATTCTTTGATATAATCGGCGAGCTCTAATACTGTCAAGTTATCCAGATGATCAAAAAACTCCTCCTTGGTTAATTTGCTTTTTCTTTTCTTCGTTTTTTCTGTTTCGTTCGCCTCTTTTGTTTGTGCTTTGGGCATTTTTACCTCCAACTCTATTTTTTTGTTTTGAATTGAGTCAACAACCGACCTAAACTATTTAATGGTGCTTGCCAAGTCTGAGATAACTGGATCAAAGGCAAGGCCATCAAATAGCCAATTTTAGCTACTAAATGGTCACGCGAGTTCAGGCTGGCTATCTCCTCGAATCGATCTCCTGCGAAAAAGCGTCCTTCTAACACCCCTCCCTTGACCTTGAGGACTTTGTTCTGAGCGGAAAAATCCTTGATGATCCGAGCGAGTCCGATCGGATCTTGAGGAGCGAAGGAGATGGCTGTTGGACCTTGAAAATGATTTTTCAATTCTTCGGGAAATTCTTCGCTCAGGGCTCTGAGGGCAAGACGGTTTTTTGTGACTCGAAAGAGGAAGGAATTCTCTCGAATTTTTTTCCGGAATTCTGTCGCCTGAGACACAGACATTTTTATGAAATCGACCAAATAGAAAGAATCATACTTGTCGAAAGCTTCTTTTAATTCTTGGACTTGTTTTTCTTTTTGTTCCTTATTCACGTTCCTCTCTCCTATTTCTCTATAGCTCCTTCAGAAATTTGGAGTGAAGGCCCCATCGTCGAGGAAATGTGGATATTCTTTATATATTTACCCTTGGCTGCCGGAGGCTTCGCCTGAACAATGGCCTGAATGAAGGCTTTGATGTTATCGATGATTTTTTCCTCAGAAAATGAGACTTTGGCAACAGGAGAGTGGATGATGGCTGTCTTATCGACTCTGAATTCCACTCGACCAGACTTAATCTCATCGATGGCTTTCTTGAGTTCGAAGGTCACGGTTCCTGACTTTGGGTTAGGCATCATGCCTTTGGGTCCAAGGATCCGGCCGAGCTTGCTAACAGACCTAATCATATCAGGAGTGGAAACCACCACATCAAAATCGAGCCAGCCTTTTGAAATTTTTTCGATGAGTTCCTCGCCTCCAAGATGATCGGCTCCCGCTTCCTCGGCTTCCTTGATTTTTTCTCCAGAAGCGATTACACAAACTTTCTTTGATTTTCCCGTACCATGAGGGAGCACGATATTGCCCCTAACCATCTGATCTGAGTGTTTAGGATTGACCCCCAATCGAATTGCCACATCCACCGACTCATCAAACTTGACGAAACTCTGGCCTTTGATAAAGCTGACGGCTTCCTCGAGAGTGTATTCTTCTTTATCCATCGCTTCTCGAGCCTTGATGTATTTCTTCCCTCTTTTAGCCACTTTCGATCTCCAATCCCATGTTTTTAGCAGTGCCCGCGATGATTTTCTTGGCCGCATCCAAATCATACGCATTGAGGTCGGGCATCTTGATCTTGGCAATCTCCTCAATCTGCTTTGCTGTAACCTTCCCCACCTTTTCCTTGTTCGGAGCACCAGAGCCCTTGGCAATTCCGGCAGCTTTTTTCAGCAGATAAGAAGCAGGAGGAGATTTTATGATAAAATTAAAACTCCTATTCTTGAATACGGTGATGATGACAGGCACTACCGTCCCTTCCTCCATTTTACTCGTTTTTTCGTTGAATTGACGGACGAAATCCATGATGCTGACATTATGCTGGCCCAGGGCGGGTCCTACTGGAGGAGCCGGGCTGGCCTGCCCAGCCACAATCTGAAGTCTAATCATAGCCACAACCTCTTTTGCCATAATCCCTCCTAGATTTTTTCGACCTGTAAAAATTCCAATTCCACAGGAGTCGATCGCCCGAAAATGGTTACCAAGACTTTCAAGGTGTTCCGTTCGTGGTTGACTTCTTCTACAATTCCGTTGAAATTGAAGAACGGACCATCGATGATCCGGACTGCCTCTCCTTTTTCAAACGTGTGCTTTGGCTTTGGTTTTTCAGACGTTGTCTCCATATGTTCGACGATCTGAGTCACTTCATCTTTGCTCAACGGAGATGGTCGTTTGCCAGAACCTACAAATCCGGTTACTTTGGGTGTCTCGCGAATAATATGCCAATTCTCATCGGACATCTCCATCTCAATTAAGATATAGCCAGGATATGATCTCTTGGTAGAAATGACCTTCCTTCCGCCCTTGATCTCTACCACTCCTTCGGTAGGGATAATGATCTTTCCTATCTGATCGTCAAGGTGGAGTTCAACAGCCCTCTGGCGAATGGACTCGGCCACAAATTTCTCGAAGCCAGAGTACGTATGAACAACATACCAATTCTTTGCCATTTTTATCACAACCTAACCAAAAAAAGATTTAATCTGGGCAACGGCCCAAGAGAAAATGATATCCATGAAAAACAGATAAAATCCAAAGAAAAACGTAGCCAGGATGACAACGATTGTTGTGCTGTAGACTTCATTCCTTGACGGCCAAGTCACTTTCTTGACCTCAGCTCTGACCTCCCTAAGGAAAGGAATGAAGCGCTTATACCATTTTTGCTTTGGAGCCATTTTTAATTCCTTATCCTAAAATATGATGTTTCGTAATAGATTAACCTGTTTTCTTTACTTGATTTATCGAAATATGTCATGGCAGGTGAGGCAGGACTCGAACCCGCAACCTTCGGTTTTGGAGACCGATGCTCTAGCCAATTGAGCTACTCACCTGAACTCGCCGATCCTCCTTTAGTTGTTCTTGTCAGTAAAACGAAGGTTTTTCCCTTCGTGTTTCATTTCACTTCCTTGTGAAGAGTGTGTTTCCTGCAGAATTTACAATATTTCTTGAGTTCTATCCTTTCCGTTTGTTTCTTCTTGTTCCGTGTCGTGGTGTAATTTCTTCTTTTACATTCCGAACACTGAATGGTAACAATTTCTCTGACCATGAGATCTTCACTTTGCCCTGATTAAGATTTCCACGAATGCATGCAAAGGTTTGGGTTTTATCTCCTTCACTCCGATATAAAGGCCCTAAAGTCTTCTTCTACTCCATTATTTCGGTGACCGTCCCGGCTCCAACCGTCCGGCCTCCCTCTCT
>CAYFXE010000057.1:0-14859 GCA_964347035.1 uncultured Eubacteriales bacterium
CTTTCAGGATTCATGACTGTTAATACTATCTTCACATTTTTTATTGATCCCGTTGTCCTCCACTTAATTATAAGGCTTTCATTATTGTAATAAGTATCCCCTGGTTTTGGGTTTAACATAGTGATAGATTTTTTTCCAGGTGAAGTTGGAGTTTCTTCCTTACAATCAGAAAAAAATATTAAGAATAAGAATAGGAATACAAATCCTAAAATCTGAATCTTGGTTTTCATTTTCCCCTCTTTCTTATCAATATGTACTTATCAATATGTAGTTTTTTATTTATATCAAGTAATATCTTTTGTCAATCCATCGGTAAGTATTGGCTTTCGAAGCATAATTGTCACATCTTTTTTATCATTCTATCCTTAGATCTACCCAAACAGCAAAATACTGAGCTGAAGTATTCATTCCATGACTTGCAAGACTAACTCGATATCCTGACTAGCATATCTATCAAGATTAATAGCAAGGTTATCGAAATTCCCGTCATAATAACACTGCTTTGCGGCATAGAAGGATGGATAACTTTGCCCAGATACTTTAAACTCAACGCAATCTGATTCTTTTTCTTCTTTCAAAAGGCCAGCTTTTGTTTTAAAAATTGCTATTTCAGGAAGATTTTTGATCTTAAATATTCCTAAAATTAATCCAAATTCATATCGCCACTCAGGATGCACCAATAATACTTTTGAATAGACTTTATCTTCTTCTAATAAAGAATCATATCGATAGCATTCATAACCGCTGTAACAGATTTCCTCATGATAACGTTTAGGATACTTTATTATTGGCCCTTGTTGATAAGTGGCTAAGCCATTGGGGCATTCAAGCACGCTCGACCTTTGCTCCCTGAAACTGCTTTGATTTCGGTGGGGCATAAAGCAGCTCGGAACTCGAGGATCTTGAGTACCTCGGCCTGGATCACCTCTAATTCCCTGACGATCTGAAGGTCCCTTTCGGCCAGCGCCGAGTTGCTCGGCATCATCAATAACCTCAAGCTCACCTTTACAACCAAACGACCTACTCCTCAAGTCTTCCAGTAGGAACTCCTGGTGTCGGTTGAGCCAGGAAGTGAGTCTTTCTGATGGCCGCTGAAATTGCATTTTGATGATTCAAGAGCAAATTTTTTAGATTATTGTTTGGAATAATAACTCTATAATGTATAGATTTAAAATAGGAATTATAAACTATATTATTTCAGCTTTGTGGAAGGCTGTGAAATTAGACAAGACACAAGGAGAGAAGAAGAGAACACCAGGAATAAATAGAAGCTTCTGAAAAAATTAAGAGTAACCTCGGCATACCAATAAAGGACTTGATTTAAGTTCACATCTTCGCAACAAATGATCGTGACTAAACCAAATATCTTCTTTATTCCCAACACATTCTTAATTGAATAGGTGTTTATAACACCCATTTTACGCCCATTTTTCACCTATAGAAATTTTTTCAAGAGTAAGTTATTAAAATTAGTCAGGTTAGATTGTTTTGTAAATAGGACAATCATTGGTTTTTACACAAAAAATACAGGAGGAGAAGCGTCAAGATGTCTATCCGTAAAATTTTGATTATTTCTTTGGTTATCTTCGTTGGATTTGCTGTGTCGAGCAGCCAGATGAGAATCCAAACCAATGGCACTGGTATTGTCGCTGGCCGGAATGTGAACATGGTCAGCGTCGACCCTAATCTTCAAAGGCAGAATGAACCGTCGATAGCTGTTTCTACGAGCAATCCGAACCACCTTATAGCCGGAGCGAACGATTACAGCTTGATCGATTACAACGGCGATGAAGTTGGAGTCACCCATGATGCTTGGCTGGGTGTCTTTAAATCTTTCGACGGCGGTGAATCCTGGGAACACGATCTTGTTCCTCCATATGAGGGTGTTCTCGCTGGAGCTTCACCTGACACCATTGATCCTCTTTATGGGTATGATGCCGCTGCTGATCCAACTATTCGGGCAGGGATTGATGGCTGGTTTTTCTATAACGGTATCGCCTTTGATAGAAAAAAGAATGGCGATAGCGTGATATTTGTTGCCCGGTACCAGGATACTGGCAGTGATATTGTGTACCGTGACACATCGATTATCGACAGCGGGACAAGCGGACAGTTCTCTGACAAACCGTGGATCGCTGTCGACCCTCCTCGCTCAGGAAATCCAAATGGCGTTGTCTACATTGCCTACAGCATCTTCCTCGGCTCAGGTAAAAATATCCACAGCCAGATTCTCATCTCCAGGTCCTTGGATGGAGGCAAGACATGGGAAAGGCCTGTTAAAGTCAGTGAAGGAGAGCAGAAAAATCAGGGTACAACCTTGGCTGTCGATCCAATCGAGGGGCGGGTCTACGTTGCCTGGAGAAGATTTGCATCACCGAGCGCTCCTGACGGGATTCTTATCTCGAAATCAGAAGATTTCGGCCAAACATGGAGCAAGGCAGAAGAGGTTGCCACGATTTTTCGTCCGTTTGATCAATCGGTTATCGGTGGAGCATTTCCCAACGATCCTTCCCAGTTCCGGAGTAGTGCTTTTCCCTCAATAACTGTGGATCATTCAGGAAGGATTTATCTGGCCTGGTCGCAGCGAGATGTTAATCCAAGTTTCCCAGATGATGCACGGATAGTGATCACGTCCCTGCCTAGAAGCTCGTGGGGAGCAGCCTGGCCTGATGCGGAACCGGTTGACAAACCCGATGGAATATCAAGCGATATCACGATTCCCAACTATCCTGCCGAAGTTATTCACAGCCATCAATTTATGCCCTCTCTTACCTACGGAGCCGGAAAACTGGTGATCGTCTGGTATGACAACCGATATTCCGCTCGAGTGTTCAATCAGTATGGAGAACTTCGTAATGATCCTGGTCCATACGGCGAATCGACCATAGAAGATCCGGCAGACAGGATGATCGATGGAGCTGACGAGTGTCCGTACAGAGAAACAATCGATGTCCGTGCAGCCATAGCCGAACCAGGCGACTCCCCTCAATTCGAGGAATCCATCCAGGTTTCCAGGTTTCTATGGGTTCTAGAAAATATTGATAATAATGAAGTTCCTTATCTGCCGAGGCAGATCCAGTTCAATCCTCCAAATTACAAGCTTTTTGCCGGCGGAACCCTCCCCTTTATCGGAGATTATATAGATGTCACTCCAACCCCCACTCTTATAGAGGAGGGCGGGAGCTGGCGATTTAGCCAAGAAGGGGATCCCTTTGTTTTCTATACGGCCTGGACAGACAACCGGGATGTACTCCCCCCGGACAATAACGTGTGGAATAATTTAGTTAAAAACGGGAATTGTGATGGTGTAACGAGTGGAAGGCGGAACCAGAATATTTATGTTTCCAAAATCACATTCGGGATAGAGATTGATGTTAGGGGGACTTTTGTAAATGAGGAAGGGAACAAACAGGTATTTGTCATTTCTGTAAATAACAAGACGGACGTGTCTAAAGACTTTCAATTACAGATTATAAATCAGCCAGAAACAGTATCCTTCTTCCCTGGAGAGGCGCCCGAAGGACAGGATCCGCAAAAAATCTCCGTGGAAGTTCCTTATCATTCAAGCATTTCCAGGATGGTCTTCGTTCCGGCTTCGAGCACTTATCCTGTCCAAGTCCAGGTTTCTGAACAGGAGACTGGGACGTTCACGGATTCTCTTTTCCTGAGCTTGGAAAGCAGTCCAAGCCTTTCTGGAGCAACCTCCATCACAGAGATGGACGTTATAAACTGGCAGTCTCCAACCTACTTGCCTCAATGGTACGATTCTCAGCATCCAGAAAGATCCTTGGCCAATCCCAACATTCTCGGCCCCAACATTCTCGGCCCGAATATCCTTGGGCCTAACATTCTCGGCCCCAATATACTCGGTACAAACATTCTCAGCCCCAATATACTCGGTCCTAACATTCTTGGGCCTAACATTCTCGGCCCCAACATTCTCGGCCCGAATATTCTCGGCCCGAATATTCTTGGCCCCAATATTCTCGGCAACAGTATTCTCAATCCGAACATTCTCGGTCCAAGTATGAGCTCTGCCAATATCACAAACAATACCGCTGTTGTGGACAAAATATGGGAGGTGACAAACGAGACCAATGCTGTTGTGTCTTATACGTTTAAGAGTATTGCGGGAACCTCCATTCCCGATGATGCCGTTTACACGCAGCTCCTCATTTTTAAGGCCCATGAACTTCCGGGTTCAGATGGCTGCTCGTTAAAGAATCAAGTCCAGCACGAGCTCCTCGTCAACATCATAAATCATGACATAATCGACAGTGTTGATCTCAATGACATCAAAAAACTTGTCGGAGATCCTCAGCTGGAATTTGATAACGCCACGTTTTCTCTCGAGTCAGGAGAGAGCGCTCTCGTTATGCTGAGAGTCATTGACACAAACCCGAGTAGACCATGGGGACAGGGGAAGATATCCAAAATGGAAGCTGGAGCTCCCATTCAAGCCCAAAGCCAGACAGCCGAAGACTTTACCAAAGGCATGGGAGCTGTTGTTGTCTCGCATACATCTACTGGTGAAACCCCAGTCAGTGCCATAACGCTGATGATCATTCCGACTACTATACCCCCAGGAAAAGCCGGTGAGTCCTATGCCAGCTCATCCATAAGGGCGTTGGGCGGAACCCCGCCTTACTTCTGGCAGGTGATCGAGGTTATAGATACGGAAACCGGCCTTCCCCTCACAGGAATCGCAGGAAATGAAATCGTCGAGGGCTTGACATTTTCTCAGGGTGATGTGGAGGGTGATGATCCAGATTATCATGAAATGATTTTAATCCCTGATCCCAATCCAGGAGCCTCTATTATCCCGAGGCGTTTTGGAGATTTTCTTGTTACTATTCAGGTAAGCGATGCTGAAGGAGAGGCAGATACGAAGACATTCTCTCTTCATATCGATCCTCCTCCTCCCTTGGTAATCTCCATGAATCAAAATCCTTCTCCCGCAACTATGGGTACCGAATACGATGGAGGCGGAACGGTTTTTACAGTAAGTGGGGGTATTCCGCCCTACCACAGCTGGATTCTGTCTCCTGGTGATCTCGGCCTTGGACTAACTCCCAGCGGTGACAATGGTGAAACAGCAGCTCTTTCTGGAATTCCTCTTATGGCAGACTATTTTGAAGTCGAGACAACAGTTAAGGATTCCGCTCTTCCTGAGTCAATCCTTTCTCAGCCTTTAGTCTTTAATATCTGCATAAGACCTCCGGCTGAGTTTGATGTCGTTGCTGTTGCAGATGAACAGACAATTGATTGTCCCGAAGATTCAACTAATCCCTGCGAGCTCCCAACAGGGAGTCTCGGAAAAGACTATTCGCAGAACAATGTTACTTTGGCTACGAATAACCACCAGCCCGGAACGACTCTTGAGTGGACCATATCGGGAGACTTGCCGCCAGGACTATCTCTCAATCCTTCTTTAGATACATTCCCTGCAAGTTTCTCGATTCAAGGCAGCCCAATGTTCGATGGTGACCCAGACTATCCGAAGACCTATATCTTTACCGTTACTGCAACAGAGACATGGACTTTTAACGAAGCCTGTTCTGGATCACGAACAGCAGAAAGAACATTTTCGATCAACGTCAATCCTAAAGAGCCAGATTGGTCTGTGGAGAGTGCGTTAGAGGGTGTGGCCACTGCTATGACAAGCGATTCAGCCGGCAATGTCTACGTGACCGGCTACACAAATGGAGAGAATAAGGATTATTATACAGCCAAGATTGGCTTTAACGCGGAAACAGGGAAGTGGGAAGAAGTTTGGAGTAAAACATACGATGGACCAGGAAAAGGAGAGGATATTTCATCTGACATTATAGTTTATGAGAATCTCACGACGGGTAAAGTTATTATTTGTGTCACTGGGACGAGCGATGGAGGCGAAAAAAAATCTGGACCCGACATTTATACCGTCGCCTATGATCCTACTCAAGCATCACCAAAGGACGTTGTCTGGGATGATCGTTATGATGGGCCTTCCCATTTCGGAGATGGAGGCAATGCCCTGGCCATCGACGCGGAAGGAAATGTGTATGTTACCGGGTATGTCCACAGGGGACAGCAACACAAGCATGCAGACTACTGCACTCTCAAGTATGATTCCTCCGGCAATTTGCTCTGGGATGAAACCTATGACTCGCGCAGAAATGGCAACGACATAGCCACAGCCATCGCTGTCGATACGGCCGGAAATGTCTATGTCACAGGTAAAAGCCAGGAGAGCTTAACCCAAGAAGAGACCACCCATGATTTCTTTACCATAAAATACGACAGTTCTGGAGCATTACTCTGGGAAGCGAGAGATGATGGGCCAGGCTTCGGCGATGACGAACCCAAAGCCATCCATGTCAATGAGGCAGGAACTCAAGTCTATGTGACAGGACTCACCACCGGAGGAACCCTAGGCTCAGATTATTACACGGTGAAATATGATGCTAGCGGAAATCCGCTTTGGGGGAATTCTTTCAATGGATCAGGAAATGGAGACGACACTGCATCCGCGTTAGCTGTGGATTTTGCTGGAAATATTTATGTGACAGGAAAAAGCTTTGATACGACTGGGTTCGATTATGCCACTGTGAAATACGACAGCTCAGGAAATCAAGTATGGCAAAAATCCTATGATGGTGAGGACGGTGATGATGAAGCTTTTAGTCTTGCTTTTGATGAACAATCAGGGAGCGTCTATGTTGCAGGCTTCATCACAACAACGGCCACCGGAACAGACTATTTCACGATAAAGTACGATGATGAGAGTGGCGATATAATCTGGATAGCCCGCTATCCATTGCCTGAAACCGCACAAGGAGATCAGAAAGCAACAGCTATAATCGTGACGGCCGATGGTGTTTTTGTAACAGGTTCCAGCAATATAAACGGCTCGATGAAGTTTTTGACACTGAAATATACGAAATAGATTGTTCTTGTATCGAGTCGATCGTATCAGCGAGGGCCAATACGATCTCTGGCATCTTTGATCAGAGGATCTTCCTGATCCGCCTTTTGCCTGATGTCTAAGAACTTCTGGTAGGAGTCTTTTGATGCAGGACTTCCTAGACCTTCTTGTGCCCTTCCAAGGTAATAGTAGATCGGAGCCACAACATGGTAGGTCGGCGTGTCATCAAAGAAAACAGAGGCGGCTTCCCCGCTCTGTCGAATACAGGAATCAAGAGCAGAATAGGCCTCTGGATAGGATTCGATTTCGAGAAAAGCCTTTCCGAGGATGAATCGGCCTAACCAGGTATCCAGGATGGTTTGGGCTTCTTGAAAAAGAAGGATAGCTTCCTGAATCTCCCCTTGTTCTTGTTTGATCTCACCCTCAATCAACTTGGCATAGGCCTTTGGCTCTGGCTCAAGTCTTTTGCTCAGCTCTTCAATGATCAAGGAAGCTTTGACCATCTCGCTCGCACGAACATAGACTTGAGCAGACATGAACATCGTGGCTAGGTCATTCCCGGATTCCACAGCTTGGTCAGCGACTTGAACTGCACGAGCAGTCTTCTTGGCGAGAAGGAGGGAATGGGCAAGCATGGACAATTTGTTTCCGGCATAATGGGTCCGGCTTTCCTTTTTATCCGATTCAAGCCTTTCCTCTAAAATATTGATAGCATCCGAAAATCGTCCTTCATAAAGAGCAATATCCGCCAGGCCTAGAGCAGCTAATGATTCTCCTATGGGATTGATCTTTTGCATTTCTTCATACAGCCGGATGGATTCGTTCACCTTTCCCATGGCAAGATCCGATAAAGCCAGAACAACATAGACTTCATAAAAGTTTGGACTTTCTTCTATGATGCTTTGGGCTTCTTGTGCTGCCACTTCGAAATCACTCGCAGCTAGGGCATACCAACTCAGGTTGAATCGGGTTTGAATTTTTCTCGGATTGAGCTCGACTGCCTTTTGGCCCTTTTCTTTGGCCACTTCAAAATTCCGGGCGTAGAAATTGGCAAGAGCAAGATTCGAAAATCCATTGACATCTGCAGGGAAACTCATGACCCACTCCTCGCATTCCTTGATGGCTTGTTGGAAATTTCGGTTTATCAGATAATAGACCGCCCGTGTGCGTAATTTTTCCCGATCGGACATGCGGTCAATTCGAGAAAGAGCTTCCTGGAAATTTCGCTCGGCTTCTTTGTATTGGCCCCGGTTCTGATAGACTAAGGCTAAAGTCGCATAAGCTCGACCAAAGTCTGGATCTTCTTTTATGGCTCGGAGATACTCCGATACAGATTCTTCGTCCTTTCCTTGCCTGTAGAGCTCCTGAGCATTGGTGTAGGCATTCATGGCCACAAGAGAGGAAGTGGTGAACGTCTCACCTTGGAAAGCTTTTTTAGCATCAGCAGAAACGTCTCCCATGCTCGACCTGACTTTGTTCGCTAACCACGCGGCAGCATTGAGAACCTCATCTCTGGATTTCACGTTTCGGGAGAATTCTTTGACATCTTCAGCATTGACAGGGTCTCTCACCCAAACCTTTAATGTATAGCCGTCTCCTCTAGGCTCAATCGAACCATCTATGAACTTTCCTATTCCTTCTCTAACGGTAATGAGCTGGGTCATTTGAGAGTCCAGCCTCCCTCCTGAATCAGGATTTACTTCCAGTGCAATCTTTCTGGCTTCCGGCCGCTGGTAAATTGAGATAAAGGAGGCACCTTCAAGTCCGATGTTCAGAGCTTGTTCTAGAGTACTGTCAAAGACGGAATCCCCGGTTCTATTCTGAAAATCTGCGACCAGCACCGAAACCGGCTCTCTTTCCAGCAGGGCGGCACTGACTCTTCCTCTTCTCGCAAACCAGAAGGTTCCCGCTACAATCAAGGCGAGGGTGGCGATCAAGGCGGCCATCACCGGCTTGTTTTTGCTCAAGTAGAACAAAGGGCTTCCGATGTGGAGGACCTTTTGCATCTTTTGAATATCTTTGGCCAACTCTGTGACGGTCTGATACCTCTTCTTGACATCCTTGGCTAGGGCTTTTTTTATAATCGGAATCAAAGCAGAGTTCAGTTTTTTTGGCTTGATGCTGAGCGCAGGAGGAGGATCAAGGAGTATCGCTTTCAGCGTCTCCTGTGTGGTTTTCCGTGAAAAAGGATGCCTCTTGGCGATCATCTCGTAAAAGATAATCCCCAAGGAAAAAATATCACTCCGCCGGTCAACTTCTTCTCCTCTTGCCTGCTCGGGGGACATAAAATTGAGAGTTCCGACCAATGTTCCTTGCTGGGTGAGCAATTCCTCCATCTCCAGTCTTGAAGATTCGATTGACCAGATTTGATCCGAGATCAACTCTGCATCCGATCCCACAATCACAGTCTTCTCAGAATCCACATCTCCAAGTGTTTCAGAGATTTGCCCCTTCCCCGGATCCATAATGACCGTTTTGTCCTTGTCTTCATGATCAATTTCAACAGGCTGTTCTTGAGGGGCAGCCGCAGCTCTTTTTGTCCTTGTCATTGCAGAATCTCTGTCAGGAAACACTTTTTTGGCCAGGCCGAAATCCATGATTTTGATATGTCCCTCGGGGGTTATCATAATATTTGCAGGTTTCAAATCGCGATGAACGATCCCGTTTTCATGAGCTTTCTCCAATGCCTCTGTGATCTCCAAGAGAACCCGAAGGGATTCCTTCAGAGAAATACGGTCTTCCCGCATCTTCTCCTGGAGATTGTTGCCTTCTATATACTCCATTACTATGAAGGATTTTCCCTTAAGTTCCCCCGTCTGATATATTTTGCAGATAAAGGGATGGTCCAGGGCTGCCGCAGCCTTTGCTTCCCTGAAAAATCTTTCACGATGTATGGCATCATCCTGGATTTCCTTGGGCAAAAATTTAATAGCTACTTTTCGATCAAGGATGGTGTCCTGGGCGAGGTAAACTTCACCCATCCCTCCTTTCCCGAGCGGACTGAGGATCTGGTAATGTTCTATTTTTTTACCAAGCCAATCCATGGTCAATGATCAACTTTCCGAAAATAGCACAGCATTCGAATAGAGTCAATATATCTTATATCTTCTATATATTTAATATAAATAAAATCTCATCTTATCTGCCCCCCTCAATTGATCCAGCATCTAGTTATAATTTGGCTGAAACACACTTACAATAGGTGAAAAATTGGATTCTAGTGGGGGTATAGAACGCCCATTCTGAAGAAAGTAAAATTATGAATTAACGCTCATGAAGATATGAGCTTAAATTAATACCACTATTAGCGATTCCAAGTTTATGCCGTATTTTCTTTCGGTGCCATTCTACAGTCTGGCATGAAATATCTAAGAGATTGGCTATTTCTTTGTTTGTATAAGCAGCTTTTATCAAATTACAGATTTCTATCTCTCTCTGAGTAAGTTTAGTGCTCCCATTTGTTATAGTGATCCCATATGAGGAGGTTAGATCCTTCAAATGACACATGAGCAATTTAACGTATTTTTTACCATCTTTCTCTAATTTCAGATTTGGGACTGTAAGAAAAGAGGCTGTTGCTTAACTTGCCCCTTTCAGGATTGGATTCATCTGTCGCATTAAAAGGATAATAATATCTCGGATTTTCTGTTGGATTCCGAAAAATCCCTGATTTTCTCTTCGATAAAGAGCAAGTAGCCGTTTGATATTCTGTACAGAGGCAGTCATAAGCCCCTGAATGGTGACTTTCTCCAGACCTCTATATCGTGTTTTTGATAAACCATGCAGGCCTTTGGCCTCTGCTATAGCCCATTCCGCATAACATGCCCGCTCTTTTATGCTGAGTTTCGCACAAGGCGACTGAAGCCAGTTAAGACTCTTTTCAACATATTGGTAATCTTCATGACGAACTATGCTTCTGTATTTTGTATTTGGGCTGCAAACGGATTTGAGCGGACATAACCGGCAGGCACTACCACGTGCTCTGTAGTGCCATCGTCTGTTTCTTTTATCATAAGTGATCCTCCGGAGTTCTTTTCCGAAAGGACAGATAAAAACATCTTTTTCTTCATCATACCTAAATTTCTTAGGGGGAAGGATGCTTCGATTAAAATGACGACTCCTGCGAGGAAAAGTTGGTACGATGTCCCGTTTCCAGCACATGGCGTAATTATCGGCAGTGCCGTATTGGGAATCTGCGCAGATCTCCTTAATCTCAATAGGCTGCCTGGCCAAAAGCTCTTCTAGAACTCGATCCTCTGTGATCGCTCCGGGAGTCATTGCTACTGCGGTTATTACTCGCTCTTTTCGATCAATAGTGAAGTGGTATTTATAGGAGAACATCCTTTTCCCCTTGCGGGCAACGAAGGATGCTTCAGGATCTGTGCGGCTCATATAATCCATGTTAGATTTATGCCTGCTTCGGTAAGATTTGCGAACAGTTTTTACTGTGTAGTTAGTTTCAGGAGGGGTGTCATTATCATTATTCCTCCCAGAGTCATGTTCTGATTTAGTAGGGTTTTCTTGGAAGACTTTTTCGACATATTCGTTCGGACTTAATGACGGGGATAGTGCGTCTGATCGTGTCACCAATGATTTTAACGAAGCATTGGCTTTTATAAGAGTCCCATCAGCAAAAACCTTCTCTCCTTTCACCAAGCCTCTCTTAACACATATACTCAAGACCTCCTGGAAAAACTCTTCAAAGACTTTTTTCCCGAATCTCCCTCTAGCCTTGGAAATCACCGAATGATTTGGAGTTGCTTCGTCAAGGTCATAGCCCAGATACCAGCGAAAGGCAAGGTTTACGGTGCATTCTTCGGCCAGCTTTCGTTCCGAGGTGATGCCAAAAAGATATCCGATGAGCATCATCTTAAACAACACAATCGGATCCACAGAAGGTTGTCCTGTATGAGAATAATACTTACGGCACAGCCCGCGGATAAAGTTCATATCTAATATCTCTTCTAAAGCTCGAACTAAATGGTCTTGGGGCACCATCTTTTCCAAGGATAACCGATAAAAGATTCTGGGCTTAAAGTCTTTCTTTCCCATCATCTCTTTTTCTCCTGTAATGTCTCGATTAGGTTAAACTTTGCCAGTTTTTTGCTAGTTTCTTTAAAAGCCTTCCAAGTTCGGATACCCGCCTCAACCGCGTGAAGTCGCTTTTTGGGGATATATACCATGCGAGTTTTCCCAGCTTCGTTGAATGATAAATAGTACCGGATGTGCTCCCTTTCTGGATCATGGCTGCAAGCGCAGTTAAGTTTGCCGCATTTCCCCTTGAGTTTAACGATAGATCCGCGGATCATGGATTTTGAGTTTTCTTGAAGAGTTTTATGAAGGGAGCCTTTACCTCTGATTTGCTTATTCACAAATCAGATTATATCAAAAATACAAAAAAAATATCAAGAGTTCGGCAACAGCCTCATATCTTACGCTACCATGCCCGAAATTTATTGTTGATATTAGCGGGCGGATTATATGATGTTGATGGGTCAATTGGGGTGAATGGGTTGTCAGTGGTCCTTCAACTTAGCCAGCCTCTTCTTTGCATCCTCAACCTCAGCTATACCAGGGTCAGCGTCCTTCCAGAGGGAGAGGAATTTCTCGTAAAATTCGATAGCTCTGCTCTTTTGGCCTTTTTTCTCGTAAATCCTTCCCAGCCAATAGAGGCTCTGTGCATAGATGTCTCCGGTATAGAGCTTTCCCGTGGTATAAGTCAATATCTTTTCGTACTCTTCCTGGGCTCTTTCCAAATCACCTGACTCGTAAATAGCCAGAGCCAAACCCTCGGCAAAATTAGCCTGGTCATTGGTGAAAGGACCCATTCCATGATGATAAGGGAGCAAAGAAATGGCTTGGGTGAAATATTCGATGGCTTTGGAATAATTTTTTCTCATGAGTTCGATCAGTCCAAGAATATGGTGGTGGTATCTGATGTCTTTTTTGTTTGCGCCTTTTTCCACTAATTCCTTGATGCCATCGGATGCTCTCTGTGCGTCTTCGACCGAGTGCATCGCCAGAAAAGCCCGGCCTTTATAGTACAGAGCGCGTCTCTGCCATTTCAACGAATCATCTGACCCTGGAGCGACGTTCCAGGCTTCGTCACAATCCTTCAGAGCCTGTTCTGGTTGCCCGGATTTAAGATAACTATAGGCTCTCCAGATGTGAAAACCAGCTCTCCACCAGTTATCGCCGAGGTTCTCCGCCAGCTCCAGCCCATGTTTATAGTGCTGCCTTGCGCTCTCGAATTTTCCCTGCAGGATGTGAGAAGTGCCCAACACAACTCTTGTATACAAATGATATCCTAGCTCGGTTCTCTCAAGAACCTTGTGGTATTCCTCCTCTGCTTTGTTAAAATCTTCTTTACAGACGTAGATATTACCTCTAGAGAAGAGAACTCTTATACTATCCGGATAGATGGAAAAAGCTTTGTCTGCTTCAGCAAGGGCATGATCGTAATCTCCTTGCTGAAAATAGTTTGTAGATAACTCCAGCCTGATTTCATGACTCTCCTGAAAATCTTGAATATAGCCCTCGAGAACTCTCCTTGCTGTATCATACATTCCCTTGGCTCTGTAGGGTTCTGCAATATTGACATAGGGGAAAAAGGACTCGTCTTTACCCTTAATCTGTACATTAAAACGCTCGATGGCTTGGTCCCACTGTTCTGTCGACATGTAGAGAATCCCTAAGTTTGTGTTAGCGATAGAATCGTCTGGATAAAGTTCGAGATGCTTAGTATAAGCTGCGATGGCTTGGCTATAGGTCGTTTCGGAGTCTCTGTAGAATTCCGCTTCGATGAGATATCGCTCTCTGTCGGACAGTCGGTCTTTCAGCTCAAAAGCCTTCTGGAGATACTTCTTCGATTCAGAAAATAACGCCAGGTTATTGTAGCCCATGGCCATGCTTCTGTAAGCCATGGCAAATTCAGGATCCAGGGCCAGTGCTTTTTCCATGGATTGGATGTTTTTGCGGTATTCCCCCTTGTGATGGAATTCTCTTCCCTCCACGTAATATTTAAATGCTTGAGGAGAGCTGGTAGTGATCTTTTCGATTTCCTTATCGATATCCGCAGATATCTCTTCTTCGGAGAGCTCAAAATCCGCCTTGATTCTCCTCGTAAGCTCATCCACCATCGAAAACACAGCCTGCTCACCTCTTCCCTCAACCCGGTCAGAACCGATAATTTTTCCCGTATTCATATCCTGCAGCGTATATTCGACCCTGAAGATGTCACCTGCTTTGGATAGGCTTCCCTGTAAAATGTGGTTTACTTTTCCCTCGATTGCCACTTTCATCAGGTCATCTGAAGCATAGCTTTTTACCTCAAGGAGATCGAGTTTCCTCAAAATACCATACAGTCTGTCTCCACTCAGCACATTGAAGTACTTCGACTGAGATAGGTCTGTGATGATCGAATCCGAAAGGGCGCTTCTCCATATATCGTATCCCTCGTCTCTGGTGTTGTTTTTGAAGTACATAACAGCAAGAGATGGTTTGCCCGAAGGAACAGGAATCGCTTCCTTCTTAGAGAGAATCCGCCAGAGGACTACAGCAACAATGATAAGAGCCACAGCAGCCAATGCCGGAATAAAGATCTTCTTCAAACTGAATTGGACGGTTATCTCCCTCGAAGTGAGAGGCTTCCTCTCGGGAACAATTCTTTCTGTGGTCGGAATGCCCACCTCTGTCTTGGACAGCTCAGAGCTCACTTCTCCTGCACCCTGATACCTTTTCTCCCTGTCTTTTTCCAAACATCTCAATATCACGCGGTTGAGATCTTCTGGAATCTGCGCGTTCAATTCTTTGGGATCCTTTGGTCTCTCACTTTTGTGTTTCACTCCGATTGTGAAAGGCGTATTCCCCTCAAACGGCACTCTTCCTGTTAACATCTCATACAGGATTATTCCTAATGAATATATATCCGAACGCTGGTCGGTCTCCTTCCC
>CAYFXE010000058.1:0-6613 GCA_964347035.1 uncultured Eubacteriales bacterium
GGGAGGGGGAGGAGGTGGAGGAGGTGGGGGAGGTGCGAGAAAGGCGCTGTAAACTTCTACTGTGGGGAGGTTGGATGTACTGAGGAGGGGAAGAACGACCATCGCCGCGACGAGAAGGGCATGGATAAGAACAGCAACCGGAAAGGCAAAAGCTTTACGTCCTCCGGATTTTTCAGCGATAAAGAATGAGTCTTTGAAGAGGTGAGGAATTTCTTCCTTCTTTTTTGGCTTTGGTTTTTCAGCCATTGTTTTACCTCATATAAAATTTAATCAGCTAAGTATAATTTAAAACATTCTCAATTACAAGTCAAAATAAAATTTTCCGCCTGCTTTATTAGCTCACCTCTTTACCAAATGAATCAGATTAGGTGTTAAGAAAACCGTAAGCAGAGCTGAGCTGGGGTCAGGCTTCATCGTGAAGAATGTATAAGAAGACTTAGAATCCAGCCTAGACCCTACAAGATAACGAAGCCTGACCCCGGAGCGAAGCCGAATTCGAGCGGGATTTTCTCGCTGGGAAAATCCCGCGTGTTTTCAAGGCACCTAATCTGATTTATTACTTTCTCAACCCTTTTTTTGTCTTGAATATTTTATTCCAAAAATAAAGAAGTGGGCAGGACTGGTAGATCGAAGAATAGGTTCCAAGGATTACACCGATCATCATCGTGAAGGCAAAATCATTGATCACTTCCCCGCCGAAAAGAAAAAGAGCCAAGACAGTGAGGAAGGTCGTTCCTGAAGTGATCACGGTCCGGCTGAGAGTCTGGTTGATACTTATATCGAGGATATCCTGTAATTCATGTTTTCTCAGGCTCCTCAGGTTGTCCCGAACTCTATCGAAGACAACGATGGTGTCGTTGAGGGAGTATCCAACGATAGTCAGGACTGCGGCGACCACCGGGAGGTTGATTTCCCTGTTGGTGATAGAAAAAATGCCCAAGGTGACGGTGACATCATGGGCCAGAGTTAAGATGGCCGAAGCGCCGTAGGCAAACTTGAAGCGGATTCCTATGTAAATTAGCATTCCGATTAAAGCCCAGATAACAGCTTGAGTCGACCGGCGTCTGAGGTCTTGTCCGACTTGAGGCCCGACAGTTTCCTTGCTCAGAACCGCGAGGCTACCGAGAAAGGTTTTATCTTTGAGGAAGGTTATGGTCTCAGCCGGGATGTCCGCTTCTCGTTCAAGCTGTTCATAGTTTTGGATAATGCCTTCATCGACTCTGAAGGCGAGTATTTTTCGTGCACTTATCTGGGCTTCCTCGGGGAAGGAAGATTCAAGGATTAAGATGATCTCTCCTTCATCAATACTGTTCAGGTCCTTTTTTCCCTGCTCGATGGCTGATGTCTCTTCTGGATTTCTCAGGGCCTCGATGATTCTTCGTCCCATGATTTCATGAGCTTCCAGCTCTTCGACTTCCTCTCCTTCTGCTGCCTGCATGGTCCTGATGATGTACTCTCTTTCTGTCCTACCCATCTCCTGGATGCGACTTTTTTCTAAACCAGCCACGCTTAGATTCTGTCTGACTTCTGAAATCGGAACCTGGTCTTTGAACATCAGACGGACCAAAGTTCCTCCTGCGAAATCGATGCCAAGATTCAATCCTTTACCCAAGGTGATATTAAGGATGGACATGATGATGAGAAGGCCGGAGATTGTGAAAGCCACGAATTTGAAACTCATGAACTTGAAGTTGGGCTTCTTGAATATCTGCATTGTTCTAGATGCTGAGTTTATCCCTTCTCTTTCTCTTGGCCAGGACGATATCAAAGATAAGATGCGAGACAAACACGGCTGTAAACATGCTGGCCGTGATACCGATGATTAACGTTACAGCGAATCCTTTGACAGGCCCTGTGCCGAACTGAAACAGGAATATGGCAGCGATAATCGTCGTCACGTTGGCGTCGAGAATGGTCCGGAAGGCACGAGAAAATCCTGCGGTTATCGAACTCAGGACATTTTTGCCTGCGGACAGCTCTTCCCGAATCCTCTCAAAGACAAGGACATTGGCATCCACAGCCATCCCGATGGTCAAGATAATCCCGGCGATTCCGGGCAGAGTGAGGGTTGCCTTAAAATAGGACAGGGCCCCCATCAGAATCAGGATGTTGAGGATGAGAGCGGCAATGGCGTTGAATCCGGAGAACCGGTAGTAGAATATCATGAAAACCA
This sequence comes from uncultured Eubacteriales bacterium, assembly GCA_964347035.1. Lineage (GTDB taxonomy): Bacteria > Acidobacteriota > Aminicenantia > Aminicenantales > Aminicenantaceae > CAYFXE01. The sequence continues at coordinate 2,174 of CAYFXE010000058.1, forward strand.
GGATGAAGATCATAGCGATGGCCATCGCGGAAAAGCCCTTACGGATGGAATCTGCTCCGAGTGAAGGGCCGATCGTCCGTTCTTCCAAGTATTTGATCGTTGCTGGAAGTGCTCCGGCTCTAAGGACAAGGGCAATATCCTCGGCCTCTTCGATCGTGTACCGACCACGGATGATTCCGCTGTCGGTGATTCTGGTTTCGATGGTGGCCACCACTTGAATTTTATTATCCAAAATAACACTTAATGGTTTGCCGATATTCTCCGAGGTTGTCTTGGAGAACCTCCGGGCGCCATCCTGATTCAGGGAAAAAGACACTGCCGGGTTGTTCCACTCGTCTATAGAGCGGCGGGCGTTTCTGAGGTCCTTTCCGGTGACGACGGCCACACGATCGACAAGATAATAGCCTCCTTCCGTACGTTTCGGGTCTCCTCTAATAACTTCCAGGTCCTCTGGAACCACACCCCCGTAGTCTTGGAGCAGAGTTTCTTCATCAGGGGCCGGTCCGCCTTTCACCAGTTTCCATTCTAAAAAGGCAGTGGTCTTGATGATGTTCTTTACCCGGTCTGGATTCTCCACACCTGGCAGTTCGACAATGATTCTTTCTCCAGCCAGCCCTTGACGTTGGATGGTCGGTTCAGCAAGTCCGAGTTCGTCCACACGATTCCAGAGTGTTTCCTGCGCCTGACGTACGGATTGATCCCTGAGATACTGAGCCACACTCGCTTTCATCTCGAGGGATACAGTTTGACCGATGACAGTGAAATTCCATTCCTTAAACATATCATCGAGCAAATCGCTTATCTGGCCTTCCTGATCGGGATTGATTCTCTGAATTGTGAATCGACCGACATCCCCTTTGGCGATCGTCTCATAAGTGATATCTTTCTTCTTCAGTTGTTCTTGAAGGCGCAGGATTTCCTGGTCTGTTTCGCTGGTGATGGCGTCGTCTGTGACGACCTGAAGGACGAGATGCATCCCACCGGAAAGGTCGAGCCCTAAATTGACATTTTCCCCAGGAGGATAAGCCAAGTAGATGGATAGAGCGAGGACACCGATGACCAGGATGATTTTCCAGCGCAGTTTCTTTTTCATTTAGATTTTTAGGGTAAAAAAGCTATTTCTCTGGCTTTTTTTGAGACAGAATAGCACCCACAGCATTCTTGGTGATGTCGATCTTGACGTTGGCCGCAATTTTTAGCTCAATCTTGTCCTTCTGCACACCCATCACAGTTCCATAAATTCCTCCGGAAGTGACAACCTTATCTCCGGGCTTTAGCTCCTCGACCATCTGCTGGTGTCTTTTCTGTTTCTTCCGGGAAGGCATGATGATCAGTAGGTAGAAAATCACAAAAACAAGGATGAACGGAATCAACACCGAAATAAAGCCTCCTCCTCGGGGGGAAGGTTGCGCTTGCTGGAGAAAGCTCGAAAAGCTCGTAATAATCATTTATTCCTCTTCTTTATCAATTATACTCTGCATAAATTGCTGGTAGGAATGGGATTGAATAGCTTGCCGAATTTTTCGGAAGATGTCAAGATAAAAGTACAGGTTGTGGATCGTGTTCAAGATAGCGGAGCTAATCTCTTGTCGTTCGTACAGGTGACGGAGGTAGGCACGGGAGAAATTTTGGCAGGTATAACAGGAACAGTTGTCATCCAGAGGCCTTTCGTCATTTTCATATTTTTTGTTCTTGATCAGGATTCTCCCCTGGCTCGTGAACAGGGTTCCGTTCCGGGCGTTACGGGTGGGCATAACGCAATCGAACAAATCGACTCCTGCGGCCACTGTTTTTACGATATCACTGGTATATCCAACGCCCATTAGATAGCGAGGTCTGGCTTCCGGTAACACCTCATTCGTCTTTTCGACGATGTCCATAAATTGTGATTTGGGCTCGCCGATCCCAAGACCTCCCAGAGCATAGCCGTCAAAATCAAGCTCCATCAGATCCTCGATACTCTTATTTCTTTGGTCCCAGAAAATTCCTCCTTGGGAAATGCCCCACAGGAGCTGCGGGGATTCCTGTTTAAGGAAGTGTGTTCTGGACCGCTGGGCCCAGTAAGTAGTCAATTCCACAGCCTCCTTCGTCTTTTCTTCTGAAGAGGGGAAGGGGAGGAAGTAATCCAAAAGCATCATGATATCCGAGCCCAATTTTCTCTGGATATCGATGACATCCTCAGGAGAGAGGAAAATCCTGGTGCCGTCAAGATGAGATGTGAATTCCACTCCCTGCTTCTTGACTTTGACAAGGGGGGAGAGGCTGTGGATTTGGAAACCCCCGCTGTCGGATAGAATCGGCTTTTCCCAGGAGATGAAGGAATGGATACCGCCAAGTTTCTCTATGGTTTCTATACCAGGGCGAAGATACAGGTGATAAGAATTGACGAGCATCAGCTGCGCGCCCAATGATTCGAGCTGGCTGTGGAGGAGGCCCTTAATCGTTCCCTGGCTGGCCACTGGGGCAAAAGCTGGAGTTTTAATCTTGCCGTGTGGCGTGGTAATGACCCCAGTCCGGGCCGAGGATTTCAGATCACGAGCTGTGATCTTGAACGATTTCTTCATCTTCAATTTTCCATTATATCAATAACCAAAAAAAGGGAATACAAAAAAGGGGAAATGCTACTTTTACTAAATTTTCATCCCTGCGTTCTTCTCACGTCATCCCTGCGAAGGCAGGGATCCAGTCCCATCTGGATAAAAATCTTTCTCTTTCCTGGATCCCCGCTTCCGGGGGAATGACAAGAAAAAAAAATTAAAAAACTCAGTAACTCAGTTAACATTTCTCAGATTAAAAAAAGATTTCCTTCTTTACTGACAACTGATAGCTATCAGTTGTTATGTCGAAAACCGGAAGTAGATCACATCTCCGTCCTGCACGATATAGTCTCTTCCCTCCAGTCTGACGGCGCCTTGGTCTTTGGCCTCTTGGAATGAGCTGAACTGAGCCATCTTATCCCACCCGATGACCTCTGCCCGGATAAATCCTTTTTCGATATCGGAATGAATAGTTCCTGCCGCCTTGTGAGCAGTTGTGTTCTGCTTTATTGTCCAGGCTTTGACTTCATTCTTGCCGATGGTAAAAAAGGTGATGACGCTGAGAAGAGCATAGGACGTGTGCAAAAATTTTTCCACACTTAATTCCTTAAGCCCGTATTCTTCAAGGAAAGCTTCTTTGTCCTCTTCAAGTTCCATGATTTCCATCTCGATTTTTCCACAGAACGCCAGGAATATCTTGTCCTCATCGGGAAGAGAGAAAATCTTCTCTGGGTTCTCGATATGGGGGATATCCTTTTCGTCGATATTGATCAAGTGGAGGAGTGGTTTCTGTGTCAGGAAGGCAAACGGACTTGCGATTTTTTCCTCGGTGGGAGAAAGTTCAACCCGGCTGATGGCCTTTCCTCCTTCCAGGTGAGGGAGAAGACGGTCGAGCATCTCCTTTTCCTTTTCGCCTTCTAGGTCTTTGGTGCGCTTCAGTTCTTTTTCTAGTTTTTCTAATCTGTTCTCCACTGAGATCAAATCCGCCAGGATGAGTTCGTCTTCCATAGAAAGGATATCATCCGAAGGATTGACCGCACCTTTGGGATGAGGGATTCGTGGATCGTCAAAGCCTCTCACAACATGGGTGAGGCCGGCAGCCTTTCTGAGGTAAGCGAGATAGGCACTGCTTTTGACTTCTCCGTAGGATATCCCAGCTAGGTCAACAAAATCAACCGTGGCGGTTTTTTTCTGTTTATCTGGATAGAGGGCCGAGAGTTTATCCAATCGAGGATCAGGAATCGGACAGGTTCTCAAGTTTGGCTCCTTTTTTCCCTCATCATAGGCCTTGATTTCTATTCCAGCCCCGGTTAACAGGTTGAACAAGGTTGTTTTCCCGGTCTTCGGATAGCCAAAAAGAGTAAAATTCATCCTTCTATACGTCATTCCTGCGCAGGCAGGAATCCAGGTTCTTTTCGAATGATTACATCTAAATCAATTTATTCTGGATTTTCTTTTTCATTCTACTAGATTCCCGCTTTCGCGGGAATGACTTTTTTTATGTTTCTTGATTCCTGCTACGCACTACCTGTTACCCGCTACCTATTTCCACGGGCACAGGCTTCGCGGTCACAAGTTTCATAGGCACAAGCTCCGCGGGAATGAAGAAGAGGAAAGGAAAGATGTAGATGAGCGGGGAGGATAATTAGTGACTGCCACCATTTTTTCAGCTTGATTTATTAGTTTTAAAACTTATAATAGTGTTTATTTTTAAAAGCAATGGATGAAACAACAATGAGTAAAACTAGGGCGATAGTCCTCCTTCTCCGTCTTCCTTTTTTAACAGTGACCTTTGGCGCTGTTTTCATAGGAACGGCCTTCGCCTGGTGGGATGCACAACGATTCGATCTCGGTTTGTTTTTGCTCGCTCTTTTCGGGGCTTCCTTCTATCACATTACCTGTA
>CAYFXE010000058.1:6708-14615 GCA_964347035.1 uncultured Eubacteriales bacterium
CGGTCTTTACCTCAACTGGGTCTCAGAAGGGAATATCGTGTTGTTTATCGGCCTGGTGGCCCTCTTTTTTGTTTATGGCTATAATGGCTTTCCTGTCCGGTTGGTTAACAAGGGATTGGGTGAGATCGCCATCTTCTTGGCATGGGGGCCTTTGATGGTCTTTGGCTCCTATTATGTCCAGGCTGAAAGCCTTTCTTCGGTATGGCCGCTGCTCGTCGCGTTCCCCTCGGGTGTCCTGACCACTCTGGTTTTGCTGATCAACGAGTTTGCAGATAAGGAGGCTGATAGTATGACAGGAAGGAAGACTTGGGTCATTCTTTTCGGATTCAGGATGAGTTTGATTTTGTATCTTTTCTTGGCTTTTAGTTGTTATATTGTTGTGCTGGGAGGAGTGTTTTTTGGCGGCTGGCCCCTCTGGTCACTGCTCGTCCTGATCAGTCTGCCATTGCCTTTTATGGCGTTCACAATCGCCCAGAAAAACCTTGAGAATTGGCCTGCCTTCCTGAAAGCGGTCAAGAAAACCATATTGATGAATTTTGTTTTTTTGGTTATATTGAGTATATCTTTCGTAGTTTAAGATGAAAAAAGAAGACAAGAAAGAAGAAAAAAAGAAGAAAACAGAAAAAAGCACATTCCGAGAATACTTCGAACTCATTGCTGAAACAGCGATTTTCGTTTTTTTTGTGATGACCTTTGTCGTCCAAGCTTTTCAAATACCCACAGGATCCATGGAACCGACCCTGCTCATCGGGGATTTTCTCCTCGTCGATAAATTCATGTATACCCGGCCTTCCTTTGGATTAGAAGATAAGATCCTCCCCAGAAAAAAATTAGAGAGATATGATATCGTTGTTTTTAAATATCCTGAAGAGCTATCTAAGGATTTTGTCAAGCGGGTAATTGCTTTGGAAGGAGAGAAAGTCGAGATTAAGGATAAGCAGGTCTACGTGAATGACCTTCCTATCCCCGAGGAATATAAGGTTCACAATGACAGTCAGGTTCATACAAAAAATGGCTATTATCATTACGATGATGTCATCAGGGATAATTTTGGACCATACGTTGTCCCTGAGGGGTATTGTTTTGTTATGGGTGATAATCGGGACAACAGTTACGACAGCCGGTATTGGGGATCTTTACCTCTAAACTATATCAAAGGTCGGCCTTGGGTTGTCTATTTTTCTTATAAAGCCGAGAAGGATGCCTATCTCAAGACAAGTCTTAGAGAAAGGCTAAAAAAGTTTGTGAATTTTATCATCAAGGCCAGGTGGCACCGTATCTTCCACACTGTCAAATAATCCCTTATCCTAGTCTTTGGGGCTTTTGATCGAAATTTCCTCGTAAGAAGAAATCATCCAAATCGGATTTTCTGCTCTGAATTCCTCGACGAAAATCGAACTATTAACGATCCCATCCATATCCTTGCCGATCGGAAGCCCTAAGTAATTGAGGAGCGTGGGTGTTATATCGATGAGTCTCATTTCTTGAATATTTTTACCGCGGATGATGTCTTTACCGTAGAAAAAGATCATTCCTTCGGGAGCATTCTCGTGATAAGCCGAAACGTCAGGATTTCCGATGAGGCCTTCAACAAATCGTTTCCACACTGGCAGTGCCTCTATCCCGTGGGGAGAAAAGACGATCAAGAGTTCATCTTCCTTGAGGGCAGCCAGATACTTGCCGACAATGGTGTCGTAAAACTCATAATACTTATCGATGATCGAGCTGTATTTGCTGATTTCCTCTTGATCGATGCTGCCAAATAAATCTGGGAAGCTGTACTTGTAAAAATACGTCTCAACGATGTTCAACCCGTTCAGTAGAAAATACAGAATTTGGTGGGGGATTTCATTTTTTTCTTGGCTGACCATCTCTTCATATTCGAAGTCTCTATAGAAAGCTTGTTCGATGATCCTGAAGACAGGACCCGGCTCATCCTTTAATTCTTTGAAATAAAGATCAAATCCTTTTTCGGCTTTGGGTGAAGGTTCTAGGATTTGGAGTTCGTATGGCCAATCTCTTTTCAGGAATGGAGTATTGTTGTCTTCGAGGATTTGCCAGATGTCTTTGACAAACGGGGAGGTTTTGTTGGGAAGCACTTTAATCAATCCAGGTTTTGTCAATTGACGAAAAAAGATGAAGCGCGGTGTGACTTCGATTGCTTGAGAAACCATGACGGGGTGAAATTTGTAGAGGGAGATCAGGCGATGCTTCGCTGGGAATTGTCAAGAATTAAAAGAGTTGTTGAAGATGATGGGTTCACTGGGCGATAGGCTTTCCAGTTTTCCCCAACTCCCGTTGTCCATGAGCCAGGAAAAGTTGGGAAGCTTACCATCATCGATCGAGGGAATCAAGAAATCGAAGCTCAGGCCTTCGAGACCGATGATAATGATTTTTTTGTCGATGTCTTTGGCATCGATGTAAGCGAATTTTTTAGTCTTTATCGGAGCAGGGTAGAAAAGTCGGAGATTGGTAACATACACAAAGCTTGCCAGAAAAAGAATGAAATAGATCCAGTAAGTGACCGCCTTTTTTTTGTAGCGATGATATATATAGAAAGCCAGAAGACCGATGATGGCCATCAACAAAAAAACAATGTATTGTGCTTTCAGGGTATTTTCAATTTCGAGACTGAACAGGGAATGAAAATAGCCTCGATTATCCCTGAAAATCACCAGAAAGAGAAAGAGGATGAAGGAAAAGCTGATGGATAGATAAGAAGGAGAAAGGAATGCAATCTGAAATTTTTTTCCAGAAAAGAATTGAATCACGAAAAACAGAGCGAAGCAGATGAGGCTAACGGCTGCACCGTAGGTGATGAATAAAAAGAGAGTGAGCTGAGAAAGAAAGATGAGATTGAAGTGGAGATTGATGTTCAGATCAGAGATGAGGAGGGCGAGGAGGAAACAGAAGAAAAGGCCACTGAGGACTGAGTTGACCAGAACCTTGAGGATTTTCACCTTAAAAAAATTATCATTATTTCATCTCTCGGTCAACGGAAAGGAAAAAAATAAATGCTATCTTTATGTGTCATTAATCAATCTGAACGAATGCACTATAAAAAATGTCATCCCTACGGAACCTGTGCCCGCGGAAGCGGGTAGCAGGGATCCAGGCTTGTTCCCGCGTAGGCGGGAAGCCGGAACAAAAAAGATTCTTATCAAGATATTTTTGGATTCCCACTACCCGCTACCTGCTTTCACAGGTACAAACTTCGCGGGCACAAGCTTTGTGGGAATGACATTTTTTTATACGGGATTCCAGCTTGTGCGGGAATGACAAAGAGGAATAGGGATGGTAGAGATGAAGATGGTTTCCTTTTTAACTGAATCACTGATAACTGAGGTAAGGTTGACCGGATAGGGAGAATGGAATAAGATAGGCAAAGATGGAAGCTCCCGTCATAGCCTTGATGACAGATTTCGGGGATGATGATTTTTTTGTGGCCTCGCTCAAGGGGACCATCCTGAAGATTAATCCCAAAGCTCGCCTCATCGACATCACCCATCGGGTGCCTTCTTTTAATTCGAAAAGTGCCAGTTTCATCCTTTCCTCTTGCTACAAATACTTTCCGGAAAAGACGATATTCCTCGTCGTCGTCGATCCAGGAGTCGGCTCCTCCCGCCAAATTCTTGCGGTCGAGACAAAAAGATACTTTTTCATTGCTCCAGATAATGGCGTATTGACTTTAGTCCTTGAAGAAGAGGATGTGCAGCAGATGAGAGCTGTGACCAATATGAAATATTTTCTTCCCGAGATCAGTCATACCTTTGAAGGGCGGGATAAGATGGCACCTGTAGCTGCTGCTCTTTCCTCAGGCGAGGCCTGTGAGGAACTCGGTCCAGAATTGAATCAATACGAAAAAATCGAGCTGGAAAAACCAACCATAAAGGACAAGGAGATCATCGGTCAGATTATATACAAGGATAAATTCGGCAACCTCATCCCCAACATCTCTGAAAAGCAAATTGAGGAATTCAAAAGAGTCTTTGAATTCAAAAAGAGAGATAAGGAGATAAAACTCTGCCTTCAGATCAAGGGAGTCGAAATCCCTCGCTATGAAGAGAGTTATATTTCTGTAGAAAAGGGGGAGTTTCTCTTCTTAATCGGAAGCTTGGGGCTTGTCGAGATTGCCTGCCGCGAAGATTCGGCTGCTGACGGACTTAAAGCAGATGCAGGTGACTTAGTGAAGGTAGGGGTCAGACTTGAAAAACTTGAGTAATTTATAGAAATTTCAATAATTCAAGTTTTTCAAGTCTGATCCCATCCTGTTGGAAATGGTCATGGAATACATCGAAGGAGCCATCGAGAAGATCCTCTACTACAGTCCCGATACCGGGTACACAGTCTGCAAATTCGCCCTGGAATCTGGGGAAAAATTCACGATTGTCGGCTCATTCCCACCAATCTCCCCGGGTGAAGTGCTGAGGATTAACGGGAAATGGGAAATCAACGTCAAGTTCGGAAAACAATTCAGAGTCGACAACTTCATCCCTGTCCTGCCCTCATCTATCAAGGGCGTGGAAAGATTCCTCTCATCAGGCCTCATTAAGGGCATCGGACCTGTTTTGGCGAAAAGAATCGTCAAAAAATTCGGTGATAAGACCATAGACATAATCTCCAAATCTCCTGATAAACTCAACAAGGTCGAAGGTATCGGCCGTCGCAAATTGAGCGAGATCAAGAAATCCTGGACCGAGCACAAGAAGATAAGTGATTTGCTCATCTTCCTCCAAGAGCATAACATCTCCACAACCCTGGCCATTAAAATCTACAGCCAGTACGGGGACGATTCTTACCGCATCCTGAAATCAAATCCCTACCAGGCCTGCCATGATATTTGGGGAATCGGGTTCAAAACAGCTGACCAGATGGCTCTAAAGCTGGGGATGAGTCCTTCCTCGCCTGAAAGAATCAAGGCATTTATCCGCTATCTCATGGAAAAGGACACAGAGCAGGGACATGTTTTTTCTTTTCAGGGAGACATACTAGGAAACTGCAAGAAGGATCTGGATGTCGAAGATGCTCAGGTAAAAGATGCTTTGGACGCCCTCATCACCGACAAGCTCATCGTGGCCGAAAACGTGAATTCCAAGAAAGCTCTTTATCTCCCTTTCTTTTACCAGGCAGAGGAGGAGGTGGTCCGTCTCATCCATGAGTTGTCCTCTTTTCCCTTCCTCAAACCTACCCTCGATGTGGATGAGGCCATCTCTGCCGTAGAAGAGGATTTGAACCTGACGTTCTCCACCAAGCAAAAGCTGGCCATAAAAGAAAGCCTTCAGAAAAAAATCTTGGTTATCACCGGAGGACCAGGAACAGGAAAAACGACGATTATCAAAGCAGTGGTGGATGTCTTCGAGAAGTGGGGGAGGGGAGTCCTGCTGGCTGCTCCCACAGGAAGGGCAGCCAAGAGAATAAGCGAAGCCACAGGACGCGAAGCCAAAACAATTCATCGCACATTAGAATTTAATCCCAAACAGGGAAGTTTCCGGCGAAACGATAGACGGCTTCTAGACGGAGATGCACTTATCATCGATGAATTCTCGATGGTCGATCTTCCGCTCATGCACTCTTTGCTCAAGGCTGTCCCACCTCATATGCGACTCATCCTGGTCGGAGACAAAGATCAACTTCCCTCAGTGGGACCAGGAAACCTTCTCCGAGACATCATCGAATCTCAGAGAGTCGAAGTAGTCAGGCTTGATGAAATCTTCCGGCAAGAAAAAGACAGCTTGATCGTCCTCAACGCCCACCGCATCAACCAGGGTGAGTCACTGAAGTATCCACCCAGAGACGAGCAGGATGCCGATTTTTACTTTATCCGCCGGGATGACGAACACAAAGCCTTTAAAACCATCATCAACCTCTGCTCTTGGCGTATCCCTAAAAAGTTCAATCTGCCTCGCCTCTCACCCGAAATCCAGGTCATCAGCCCGATGTATAAAGGTCTTATCGGTGTCGACAATCTTAACACGGAATTACAGAGAATCCTTAATAAATACGGAAAAGGGTTGAGGTTCGGGACCCGGGAAATCCGCATCCATGACAAGGTGATGCAAATCAGGAATAACTACGAGAAAGAAGTCTTTAACGGAGATATCGGCATCGTGGTTCATGTCGACATATCTGCCTACCGGATAGGAGTCGATTTCGAAGGAAGAGTGGTTTTTTACCAGAAAGAAGAGCTCAACGAATTGGTATTGGCCTACGCCATCTCTGTCCACAAATCCCAGGGAAGTGAATTCCGGGCTGTGGTCATGCCACTCCTGCCGCAGCATTATATCATGCTCCAGACAAACCTGTTTTACACAGCCTTGACCCGCGCCAAAAAATTAAGTGTGATTGTCGGTTCATATAAAGCACTGTATATCGCCATCAAGAACGATAAACCAGTTAAGAGGAATTGCCTTGTCAAAGAAAAGCTTATGGCATATAGTCATAAATGAATGATGGAAAATAGGGACTGTTCCCATTATATGGAGGAGGCGCAAATGAAGAGGCGATTTCGCTATTTTTTTCTCGCCGGCACTGTCTTAGTCATCGCAGTGCTCCTCATCGCCGAAACCCTGATCGTCAAGGTGAAATCCACCCATCTCAGGAAGGAACCGAAGTTCTACGCTCAAGTTGTTGCCACTCTAGAAGCCGGCGATAGTCTGGAAAAAATAAGCTCTCAAGCGGGGTGGATCCAGGCGAGAACTCAGGCAGGCATTGTAGGTTGGGTTCATTCTAGCGCCGTTCAGCCGAAAAAATTCAGTCTTCTGGCCGTGGACAAATCCCTCAAAACTCAAGCGACAGCAGATGAAGTGGCCTTGGCAGCCAAAGGCTTTAACAAACAGGTCGAGGAAAGTTATAAGACGAAAAACAAAAACCTGAGCTATGCCTGGGTCGAGAAGATGCTGAAAATGAAGGTCACAGCAGCTCAAATCAAGGCCTTTCTCCAAAACGGCAAGTTAGGCGAGTTTGGAGGTTCAAAATGAGGGAAGAACGATTTCTACTCCAAACTCTTCTGACGGCTCTCCTTGTCGTGGCTTTTATGTCCTGTGCGATGGTCGAACAGGGGCTCGATACCATCCCAGGAGCAGATAAAATCAGTGATAGGGATAAGGCCGCCATCATTAAGACATCCAGAGTCATCCGCCAAACTTTCGGCGACATCACAGAAGAAGAGGAATACTACATCGGCCGCACCGTGGCTGCTATCATCCTTTCCCGGTATTCTGCTTACGAGAATAACGTTCTCACTCCCTACGTGAACACCCTGGGTAACGCTGTGGCTGTTTACAGCGACCGGCCTGAAACCTATGCTGGCTATCACTTCCTGATCTTGGACACCGAAGAGGTCAACGCTCTGTCTGCTCCTGGTGGATTTATTTTTATCTCCAAAGGGCTACTGAAAAGGTGCCAGGATGAAGAAACACTGGCTTGTATCCTGGCCCATGAAGTCGGTCATGTCAGTGCCAAACACGGCCTGCAGTCGATCAAGAAATCACGGCTCGTCGATGCCTTTCGGCTCCTCGGTCAAGAAGCCGCTCAAAGATATACACCAGAGAAATTGGCGCAGTTGACTAATATTTTTGAAGGAGTCCTGGGAGATATCGTGGAAAAACTGATCGAGAAGGGATACGACCGCAAATACGAATATGAAGCCGATAAGCTTGGAGCCATGACAGCCACCAGGACCGGTTACAATGCTCAAGGCCTTCTGGATTTCCTGCAAACCATGGCCGCCGATGAGGGAAAAGCAGGTCTCAAAGGATGGTTCCAGACTCATCCCTCAGCAAAAGATAGAATGAATCGGGTCACAAAAGAGATGTCGAAATTGGGGCAACTGCCGACAAAGCAGGCAGTCAGGACGAACCGTTTCCAAGCGGCGATGAAAGGACTGCGCTGATCGTTGAAAAAGCGGA
>CAYFXE010000059.1:0-12100 GCA_964347035.1 uncultured Eubacteriales bacterium
CTTGCATCCTCAACATCGGGGAGGCCAGGATCAGCGTTCTTCCAGAGGGAGAGGAATTTTTAGTAATGTTTTATAGTTTTGGTTGTGCCTATTCCAATTTCATTTTCTTCAGCAGGGCTTGGAACCTTGGATGTGAGTGCAGATTATCCAAAGCAGGTTCCATCACTTTTATCCAAACCATCCCAGGGCTATGTCGTTCATAGGCTTTTTCTAAGTATTCTAAGGCCTCATCATTTTCTCCGAGTCGGACACAAATCCCTGCCCCAGTGATACCATCAGTTAGGATGTTTTTCAATTCCAGCAAAGTGGCTCTGTAACCCGACTTCTCGTAGATGCCCTCAAGAGCATCGATGTCTCTTACAAATTGACCCGCTAATAGCGTCTCAAATAAATGGGGGAAGGCCTTATCGTACTGTTCTTTTTCAGCATAGGCACTCCAAAGGAAGAGATTGATCATAGGAGATTTCATCCCCGTGGCCAGTAACCTCTCCATTTCCTGTATGGCCTGGTCATACTGACGGGAGTAAAATAATGTCATTCCTATTCCGCTATCCATTAAGGGAGAGAGCGGATCGAGTTCCCTAGCGCGTCTTCTCTCTGCTAGGGATTTTTCCATATCTCCTTTAATGGCAGCATAAAATTCACCAGATAAAAAGTGGGCATCAGCTAAATTGGGATTCAGTTCGAGTGCTCGTATAATCTCTGCCTCTGCACCGTCCCAGTCCCAATCCCGCATCATCCTGACTGTTCCAAGAGAGTGGTGAGCAAAGGCCAGGGAGTCATCGATCTCGAGTGCTTTCTCTGCAGCTGCTTTTGCTTTTTGAAAGGCCTGCTCTCGTAGAAAATAACCCCACAGTCCAAGTCCACTGTAGGCTAAAGAAATTCCTGCATAGGCTGGTGCGTACAGCGGATCGTTTTCTATCGCTTCTTGGAAGAACTCTAAGGCTTTCTGCCAACCAGCAGGAGTCCATTTGCTCGCATAAATGTGGCCTTTTAGATAGGCCTTATAGGCCTCGGTATTCTCTGTATAATCTTTGATTAGACGTTTTTCCTCTTCTTTGGTTAAGGAAAGCTTTAACTTATCTGATATTTTTTTCGAGATGTCTTCTTGAACAGCAAAGATTTCAGAAAATTTTCTGTTGTACTGTGCGCCCCAGATAATGCTGTTGTCCTGAGTGTCAATAAGCTCAGCACTTATAGATAGATCATCACCGCGCTGTGCGATCCGGCCTGTGAGGATGGCTCTAACTTTTAATTCTTGCCCTACAGCTTGTATATCGGGCTTTTTCCCTTTGTACTGGAAAGCGGAAAAGCTTGAGATCACCTTCTTCAGCCCGGATAGTTGTGACAGATTATTGATAAGGCTCACCGTGATTCCGTCGATGAGATCCTCTTGACCTGGATCCGCATCTCCAATTTCAAAAGGAAGCACTGCCAACGAGTCTATCGATTCTGCACGGCCTATAAATAGTGAAACCCCTCCTATAATTATCAATGCCAGTAATACGGCAGCTCCACAGTAGAGCAGAATTTTTTTCCATTGAATTTTGGTAATTTTTTCTTTTATGGGTTTCTTCTTAATCAGTGCCCTTTCTATAGTAGGAATTTCCTTTTCTATTTTGATGACATCAGAAAGAAGCTCTTCTGCCTCCTGGTATCTGTTCTCTCTGTCTTTCTCCATACATCTGAGGATTATTCGGCTGAGTTCTTTGGATATCTGGGGATTGAGGTCTGTTGGATTTGGGGGCTCCTCTGTTTTATGCTTGAGGGCGATACTTAGTGCTGTCTCTCCTTCATACGGGGTCAATCCGGTAACCATTTCATAAAGGATGACCCCCAGCGAATAGATGTCAGAGCGCTGATCTGCCTCTTTTCCCTCCACCTGCTCTGGGGACATATAATCGGGGGTTCCGATGATCATCCCGGCTTCGGTAACGCCTTTTGCTTCGAGGGAGCGGGCTATCCCGAAATCCATGATCTTGGCATTTCCTTTCCTGTCGATCATGATGTTCTGCGGCTTGAGATCGCGGTGGACAACACCGATGCGATGGGCCTCTGCCAATCCCTCACATATCTGTTTGGCTATGGATAAAGCCTTTCCTTCGGTCAACCTCTCTGATCTTTTAACAAAGCTCTTTAGATCTTCACCGGGCACATATTCCATGGTGATGTAGAAAGTGCCGTTCTCCTCGTTGATGTCATGCATCCGGCAGACATTCTTGTGGGTGATTTTGCGAGCCAGCTTCAATTCGTTCTTGAAGCGGTTGATGGTGCTTTTGTCGGCAGTGATATTGGGATTGAGGAGTTTAAGAGCCATCTCCTCGTCTATTTGTTTATCGATGACTCTGTAAACACTCCCCATGCCCCCTTTGCCCAGCTTTTCGAGGATTTCATACCTTTTGGCAAATGCTGTTCCCCTGCTTAGCTCTTCGGCAGGAATTTCCAGTGTTTTAGTGTGGGAGACCGGGATATCTTCTATAGGAGTTAGTTGGGTACCACAGTCTGCACAAAAACGGGATGTATCAGGATTATCGGTCTGACATTTGGGGCATTTGACTGTCACGGTTGTCCCCTCACTTGCTAGGAAAAGAATATCAGATTCAGAGGAATAGAGTCAAATCGTATATGCCCGAAATTTATTGCTTATATTTTCGCAGCGATTATCCCATCCGCCTTTAGTCATTTGACTCTCGGTCAGTACTTCGGTCAGTAACTCCAGACTAAATTAGGTTAATAATAACTTAATCTAGAGTAATCTGACTAAATAGACCAAAAGTACAATAAGATCATAAGTTGTTGAAATGGATACAAGAACAGGGGTGGTAAGTGGTGGGCGGTACTGGGTTCGAACCAGTGACCCCCGGTTTGTAAGACCGGTACTCTACCGCTGAGCTAACCGCCCATCCAAACTGTTTTTTAATTAGAATCGAGAATATGATTTTTGTCAAGGAAGGGAATGAGACGATAGAGCACATTGACATAAAAATAGGCATATGTTAAATTTAGAATCCGAAAATTTCAGATTCCAATAAAGGTTAATAAGATGTTCGCCGTGATAAGAACTGGTGGAAAACAGTACAGAGTCCAGAAGGGAGATGTCCTTCAAGTGGAGAAACTCGACATTAAAGAGGGCCAGAAGGTTGTCTTTGATGAGATCCTGCTCATCCAGGAGGGGAAGAAGATTCTCATCGGTACCCCCCTGGTTGAAAAGGCTCAGGTGAAAGCTGAAGTTATCGAGAATTTCAAGGACGATAAGGTTATCATCTTCAAGAAAAAAAGAAGAAAACAATACAAGAAGAAGACAGGCCATCGACAGGAGCTGACACGAGTAAAGATTGAAGAGATCATCTCCAGTGCGAAAGTGCCAGCCCGAAAGCCCAAAGTGGAAGAAAAAGAGATGAAGAAGAAAGCAGTTCCCAGGAAAGAAAAGCCAAAAAAACCGGAAGTCAAAGAGAAGTCTGAAGCAAAGAAAAAACCAGCAGCCGAGAAGGAAACCAAACCAAGGACGAAAAAAAGAGAAGCAACCAAACCACCGCCCAACGAGAAAGCCAGTAAGGCGGCTTCGAAACCAAAGAAAATGACCAAGTTAAAGGAGAAATAGGATGGCCCATAAAAAATCTGCTGGAAGCGCCAGGAACGGGAGAGACAGTCATTCAAAGCGGTTGGGTGTCAAGCGGTCTGGAGGCCAATTTGTCACAGCCGGATCAATCCTTGTCCGGCAAAGAGGCACACCGTTTAAGCCCGGAATAAACGTTGGGCGTGGGAAAGACGATACTCTTTTTGCCAAGAGCACAGGATTTGTCCGATTTGAATCCAGAGGAAAAGGGAGAAAACTCGTTTCTGTCGTCCCTTCCTAGGAGGAGATTCGAGCCCCGCTGAGTATGTTCGTTGATCAAGTCAAGGTGATTCTCCGTGCAGGAAAGGGAGGGAATGGGTGTGTGAGCTTTCGCAGAGAAAGGGGAGTTCCCCGAGGGGGACCTGACGGCGGTCGGGGAGGTGATGGGGGAAACATTTATTTGATCTCTGATCCGAACATCAATTCACTCGCCTACTTTCGATTCCATCCCATAAATAAAGCTAAAAGAGGCGCCCATGGTCAGGGGGGAAATCGCCAGGGAAAAAAGGGAGAGGATGCCATCCTGAAGGTCCCGGTCGGGACAATAGCCAGGGAGGAGAATAAAGAAACAATTCTTTTTGACTTTGTTGAGTCTGGGCAGGAATATGTGGCTTCCCGAGGAGGAAAGGGAGGAAGAGGAAATGCGTCCTTTGCCACACCAACGTATCAAGCCCCGAGAGAAGCAGAGGATGGTCAGCCAGGAGAAGAAAAGACTCTTGTCCTGGAGTTAAAGCTCATCGCCGATGTTGGTATCATCGGTTTTCCGAATGTCGGAAAGTCCACTTTGATCTCTAAGATCTCTGCGGCAAAGCCCCTCGTCGCCGATTATCCATTCACGACACTGATTCCCAACCTGGGTGTGGTGGATGTGGATGAATTCAAGAGTTTTGTTATCGCCGATATACCAGGACTCATAGAGGGGGCTCATTTAGGGCATGGTTTGGGAGTAAAATTCCTGAAGCACGTGGAGCGCACAAAAATTCTGGTTCATCTTATCGATGTCTCTCCTTATAACCAAAGAAATCCCATCCATGATTTCGAGACGGTGATGAAAGAATTGGAGGCCTTCAATCCTCTATTGGTCAGAAAACGCCAAATCCTGGTCGCGAATAAAATTGACCTCCTCGAGGATGACAATGAGAGATTGAAGATAGTCAAAGGGCTGGCGCGAAGTAAGAAATTGCCCTTTTTCGCCGTTTCTGCCTTGAAAAAGATAGGCTTGAAGGAATTGGTTTCAGCGATGGTGGAGAGGTTAGGCCTACGAAGAAAAACAGGCTGACGTGAGGATGAAGGAGAGAATCGGCATCTTAGGCGGGACATTTAATCCCATCCATTCGGGGCACTTGAAGGTGGCTAAGGAGGTTTTGAAAAAGTTCCGTTTAGAGAAGATTCTGTTCATCCCTTCTTATATTCCTCCGCATAAAGAGTCTGTGGACATCGCGTCTCCCTTTCACCGCCTAAAAATGATTGAACTGGCTATTTCCTCATTCTCCCAGTTTATCGCCTCCTCTATCGAGATAGAGGCCAAGGGGAAATCTTACTCGATCTACACGTTAAAAAAGATGAAGAAGAATTTCCCTGAAGCTACGGTCTTTTTCATCCTGGGTATCGATGCTTTTATAGAAATAGATACCTGGAGAGAGTACAAGAAAGTGCTCGAACAGTGTTATTTTATCATTGTCAGCCGCCCTGGGTATCGCCTCGAGGAGGCCTCGGGAACCTTGCCCAAAGAATACATGGAGAAAATCATCGAAGTGAAAGATGTCGAAGTTATCAAGGAGGATCTGCTTCTCTCGTATAAGATATTCCTCTTCCCGATGGAGAGTTTGAATATTTCCTCGACCGAAATCCGGAAAAAAATCAGACAGGACCAGTCCATAAAAGGATCCGTCCCAGAGGCTGTCATGGAGTATATTCAGAAGAATAAGCTTTATCGGATGAACAATGGCTAAAATAGAGACAAAAACATTCTCCAAACGGAGCCTGCCTCGTGATGTGAAGCTGTCTGTTAAGTCTAGCCTAGCCAAGAAAGCGGAAGATCTTGTGGTCCTTGATCTAAGGAGGATATCCTCGTTTACTGATTTTTTCATCATAACCCATGGAAACTCACCGAGACAGAATAAAGCTATTTACCAGAGTATTGAACAGGAATTGAAGAAGGATAATGTCTATCCCTTGAGTGTTGAGGGTAAGGAACATGCAGAATGGATATTGATGGATTACGGCAGTTTCATCGTTCATATATTTTCTGAAGGATCCAGAGAATATTATTCGTTAGAAAAGCTTTGGGGGGATGCGCCTAAGATATATTACTAGGATCCTTTTTCATTCTCAATCCCTGATGATTCATTGAATAGGAGAGAGAGGAGGGTCTATCTTAAAAAATTTATAAAAAAAGTTGACATTTGAGATGATAATCATTATTTTATTGTCAATTTTCTGAAGAAGACATAGAAATTTCATCGATGGGAGGGAAGGCTTTTTTTATGAAACTGAAGATACTTTGGCCTGGTAAGACACGGAACCACGAGATAAGAAGCTTGCAGAAGTCTTACATACAGAAAATCAATAGATTGGAAAAATGCGCGGTGATCGAGACAAAGGAGGCCAGAGGTCTTGAAGAGAAATTTTCGGAAAAAATAAAAAAAATTGAGACTGAAGGGCTTGAAAAACATCTTGGAGATGATTATATTATCTGCCTCACTGATAAAGGAGAAGAAATGAACTCTGATGAGTTTAGCCGTTTTTTAGAAAAAATGACTTCGAGTTCCTCCCGAGTCATCACTTTTGTTGTCGGCGGATTTCTCGGGTTGGAGGAAAGAATTTTAAAGAAAGCCCATTGTCTCCTTTCTCTCTCCAAAATGACATT
Organism: uncultured Eubacteriales bacterium; assembly: GCA_964347035.1. GTDB lineage: Bacteria > Acidobacteriota > Aminicenantia > Aminicenantales > Aminicenantaceae > CAYFXE01. The sequence continues at coordinate 6,486 of CAYFXE010000059.1, forward strand.
TTCTCATGAGATGATTCGTCTTCTCCTGTTAGAACAAATTTACAGGTCACTTACTATTTTGAAAGGACGCCATTACGCCAAGTAAGGGGGTATAGATTGAGAAAACAAGAAAAAGAACGTTACAAAAAGAAGCTTCTGACCAAGAAAGCAGAAATCGTCGAAACACTGAACGAAGTCCTCAATCAATCCAAAGAAGTAGAACCAGACGTTGTCCAGGATGCTGGCGATAAAGCCGAAACAGCTTACACCAAAGAGTTCCTTCTCAATCTATCAACTACAGAACGGAAACAGCTCTCTAAAATCGACGAAGCTCTGGGAAGAATCGAGGAATGCACCTATGGAACCTGCCAGATGTGTCATAAACAGATTAACAAAAAGAGACTGAATGCCGTTCCCTGGGCGCTTTACTGTATCCACTGTCAGGAGAAAGCAGAGGAAGAATCGGCTTGATTTTTTCTCTTAGAGATAAATTTTTAGCCTCCATCAAATTAGCTGAACTCATCTTCTTCCCCTCCTTTTGTGAAATCTGCTCATCAATTCTCGATTCTCCAGGTGAAAAAATTATCTGCCATGCTTGTCTGCGAAACATTAATCCCCGTCGGACAAGTTACTGTTCCCGCTGTGGTCGATTCTTCGATTCTCTGGGAGATCCCCATCTCTGTTCTGATTGTGCCCAGAAGCCACCTCCCTTTTCTACTCATCGCTCGTCTGGCCGTTATCAGGGAGTACTCAAGGATATCATTCTTCTGTTTAAATATCGCAAATTCAGCATATTAGGCAAGGAGTTAGCCCGTTTGGCCTATAAGACTCTTGGGGCAAAACGGGAATTATTCAGCGGCTTGGAGATCGTCGTTCCTGTTCCTCTCCACTCGAAAAAGAGAAAACAGAGAGGTTTTAATCAAGCGGAAATCATCGCTCGTGAAATAGCTAAACTGTTAAAGATTGACTATGAAAAAGATGCGCTGGTAAAAAAGAAAAACACACCTCCCCAGACATCCCTGATAGCAGAAGAGAGGAGACAGAACATAAAAGGTGCTTTCAGCCTTAAAAAGAGAGAAAAAATAGAAGGGAAAATCGTTCTCTTGGTTGACGATGTTTACACGACAGGTTCGACGCTGCGAGAATGCAGTCGAGTTCTCATCCAGGGAGGGGCGAAGGAGGTCAGAGCAATATCCCTGGCCCAGGCCTAATCTGATCAAAAAAAAAGCGCCCTGAGCGAAATGCTCAAAGGCGCTTTCTTAATCGCGTAAGATATTCTGTTTATTTCTTACTTTTTTTAGATGTTTTTGTGGTTTTGGCTTTGAGGACTTTTACTTTGCGCTGTTTCAGTTCACCTTTTTTAGGCATCGTGATTTTGAGGATTCCGTTCTCGTGTTCAGCTTCTATTTTATCCTGGTCGATATAATGTGGGAGGCTGAAGGAGCGGTAGAACGACCCGTAGGCTCTCTCGATCCTGTGAAAGTTTTCTTCCTTAGTCTCCTTCTCGAACTTTCTCTCTCCCTTCAGGGTGAGGGTGCTGTCCTCGATCTTGATCTCGATATCATTCTCGTCGATCCCGGGAATCTCAGCAGTCAAGATAAGCGCATTTTCGGTCTCGTAAATATCTACCGAGGGAGTCCAAGTGCTAGACACCATGTCTCTCTCTTCACCACGAGAAGTAAAAGTGTCCTCGAAAAGCCGGTTCATTTTTTCTCTCAGAGTGATCAAGTCTCTGAAAGGATCCCATCTGATAATCGCCATTTGTTTTACCTCCTATATCTGAGTCCATATATAATATAATATCTTAGTCAATATTTGTCAAGTATTTTTTTAAATTTTTTATTATATTGTTTTTATTAGAGTTAAACAAAATCCGATTAGCAGAAATATCCACTGCAGCGACTGTTTTTACTGTAGTGGAATGCCTATCCTATAAGGTCAACAGGAATTTAACATCTTCTAGCTTCGTGTTTCGTGTCTTTTTGATTTCCTTGTGATTCCTTCGATGAGGATTGTGGTCTCTCCTTTTAATGTTTTTTTCTCGAGGATGTTCATCAATTCTGAAGGCGTTCCTCTCAGGAATTCTTCATGAATTTTCGTCATCTCCCGGGCGATGACAATCTGTCTTTCTCCCAGGATTTCCTCGACCAGATTTAGGAATGAGAAGAGTTTTCGGAGAGGAAGATAAAAAATGAGGGTTCCGGTTTCTTTTCTCAAGGAAAGCAATAATTTTTTTGTACCTTCCTTCTTCTGAGGGGGGAAGCCGATAAAAAGAAAACGGTGGGTAGGGAGCCCAGAAGCAGCCAGAGCAGAAGTCAGAGCCGAGGCTCCTGGTATAGGAATTATCTTAATCCCGTCCTCTATGGCTTCTTTGACGAGCGGATAGCCTGGGTCAGATAGACCAGGAGTTCCTGCATCAGAGACAAGCGCCACGTCTTGTCCCTCGTTGAGCAGACGGATGATCTTGGGGATTTTATGTTTTTCTTTGGGTTGGTAGTAACTTATGAGTTTTTTCTTTAATGCGTATTTATTCAGGAGCTTTCTGGTTTGGCGGGTGTCTTCACAGGCAATCCAGGGCACTTCCCGAAGAATACGTAAAGCCCGGAATGACAAATCCTCAAGGTTTCCGATGGGAGTGGCGACAACATAGAGTCTTCCTTGAAGGGCATGCTCTCCGCCTTCCTCGTGGTTGAGCATGTTTTTTTACTTATCCCAGTCATAGGGATAAAGGAAGTCGTGGCCAACCGTTCGTGACGATATCTTGGCAATAGGAGGAAGTTTCCTTTTGAACTCAGAATTTTTAATCAAGTTGATAAGTTTTTCCACGTCTGCCTTCTTAAAGCCTATACTGATCACGTCTTTCTTTGACTTTCGCAGATCGATAAGTTGATACAGAATTTTATCGATGGTTTCATAGGTGAGGCCAAGCTCTCCTTCATCTGTCTGGCCGGACCATAATCCTGCCGAAGGGATTTTTTCCCTTATTTTCTCGGGAATACCCAAATACTCGGCCAATTGACGGATCTGAGTCTTGTAGAGGTCGCCCAAGGGGTTGATACCACAGGCCATATCACCATGGATTGTTCCGTACCCGAGGAGAAGCTCGGTTTTGTTACTTGTTCCTAAAATCAAGGCTCTCTCCCGAGCAGAATAATCATAAAGGATGGACATCCTTTCCCTGGCCATTTTGTTCCCTTTTATGATGCGGTCGGAGAAGGGATATCTGGAGTAGTAGGCATCGACCATCGGCGAGATGTCGATAATTTCTGAACGGATGCCCAGAAACTTGGCAACCTTTAGAGCGTCTTTGATATCCGGCTCAAAGGATTTTCCATAAGGGAGGATAAGAGCTATGACATTGGCCGGTTTCAGGGCTTTTGTGGCTAGAAAGGCACAGACAGAGGAATCGAGGCCTCCTGAGAGTCCTAGAATTCCTGTTTTGAACCCGAACTTGGTAAGCTCTTCCTTGATAAAACTCGTCAGGATTTTTTCGACAAACGAACCGTTAATCTTCATAATTTCTGACAATCCTTTGGAGGGATTCGAGGATGATTTCAGGTTTCTCATCCCTCTTATAAGGCCATTTCTTCCGAGTCTCTCGGATCTCATCAAGGTTGAGGTCTTGAACAAGGAATTCTTCATCAAAGTAAGACGCTCGGCTCAAGAGTTGACCCATGGGGTTGAAGATAAAAGACCCTCCGGCAAAGTGTTTCCCATCTTCGAAGCCGACCCGGTTGCAATAAATCACGAAAGCTGATGAGAAACGGGAGATCGCCTCTCCCATAAGCTCCCAAATCCGGCTGGATGCGTAGGCATCCTTTTCGGAAAGCCCTCGGCCAGGGGCATTGCTGATGGCGATGATGATTTCAGACCCTCCGGCAAACAGGAGATAGCTCGCCCCGTAGTGGAGAAAGTCGTAGCAGATCATCATCCCGGTTTTTCCGAAAGGAGTATCGAAGGATTTAAAGTTTCTCCCCAGAGCAAAAGACTTCATCTCCTCGAACATGCCGTAGGTCGGGAGAAAGACTTTGCGGTGAATATGGAGAATTTTACCCCCAGAAAAATAGGCAGAAGAATTATGAAAAAGGCCTCTTTCCCGTTCATCCACAAAACCCACGACGAGAGAGACCTCTCGGCTTAAGGCCTTGAGCTCGGCGAAAAGGGGATCCTTTTCAGGATTCAGGGCCACCTCTTCGATCAGATCTTTCAAAGTGTAACCGGTTAAGCTGAGTTCTGGGAATACTAAAAGGTCGACCTTTTTCTTTTTGGCCTTCTCGATATACCGGAGATGTCGCTGGAAATTCTTCTTGACGTTTCCCAAAAAGGGAGAGAATTGAGCTAAAGCCACTTTCATGAACGAAAAATTAACATAATTTCTGAGCCTTTGCAATTCTGTTCGAGAGGATTATAATAAACTAACGGTTTGAAAATTTGTGTCTTTTTTAATATAAATAGAGACAAAAATAAAGAGAGGAAAAGCCTTTTAAGACTCTGATAAGGAAGAAAAGCCAGAAGGCGAATTTCGTCCTTTGAAAGAGTAAACGAGAGAGGCAAAAAAAAGAATGGAACATATTGGTTTTTATTTGAAAGATATTTACTTTAATAAAAAGAGCGGACGCCTTGTTTTTCGTTATAAGGATATCCAGAAATACCTATTCTTCTTGGAGGGAACTCTCGTCTCTGCTAAGACAAACCAAGTTCAAGAGCTGTTTGGTCAGGTGTTGTTTCATTTGGGGAAAATTTCAGAGGAAGATTTTAATCGTTTGGACGAATACATCGTCCCAGGAAAAATGATAGGAGAAACCTTAATCAAGAAGGGCCTCATTACCCAGAAAGATCTCCATGATGGAGTTATGTATCAGATGAGAGAAATCGCTTTGAATTTATTTCATCACTTCAAAGGAGAGATCAAACACCAGGAAATAGAGGATGTCCTCGAAGCTGATGTAGAAAGGGAGATCGATGTCGCGGCGTTGATCGAGGATGGGATTAGGCGGATGAAATATGATCCCTCCTTGAAAGAGTTCCTGAAAGGAAGAACACCAGTCCCAAAAAACAAGGAGTTTATCTTTCATCTGACAGGAGAGGAAAAAGATTTGTTAAAGCTGGTAAACGGCACCTCTTCAACCGATGACCTCCGCCGAGAATCTGATTTAAGCCTCGAATCTTATTGGAAAAGTTTATACCTCTTGTATTGCTTAGATTTAATTGATTTCGAAGGAGAGATAAAAGGGGAGAGAAGGATTGAGAAAGAAGAAGAGAAGAAAGAGGAAAGTGAGGTCGAAGATGTGGACAAAAGAATAGAGGAAGTCATGGCCTTAAGCGAGGGCATTGATCGTATGGATTATTATCAGATTCTTGATGTGATCTCGTCTGCTTCTAAGGAAGAGATCAAAAAATCATACTTTTATCTAGCCCGTCGATATCATCCAGATATTTTTGGTCAAGAACTTTCATCAGATGTGAGAGAAAAAATTGATGAGGTGTTTGCGGCGATCACGAAGGCTTATAACACACTCAGTGATGAGGCGAAAAGGACGGATTATGATTCCAAAAGAGAGACCATTTATCGAGAAGACAAGAAGGACATAGCTAAGACGGCCGAGACGAAATTTCGCCAAGCAAAGACTCTTTAT
>CAYFXE010000059.1:12110-14128 GCA_964347035.1 uncultured Eubacteriales bacterium
TTATGATAGGGGAATGTATGAGGATTCTGTGGTCCTTCTTGAGGAAGCGATTAGGTTGAGGCCGGAGAAAGCAAAATATTTCTTGCTCCTTGCTATGGCTGAGGCGAGGATACCAGCCTTCCACAAAAGAGCCGAGCAGAATTTTTTGCGCTCTATAAAGCTGGATTCTTGGAATCCGGAGGGCCATGTCGGCTTAGGTCTACTTTATAAAAACGAAGGCCTTTTGGTCAAAGCCAGAAAACAATTTGAAAGGGCGCTCAAAGTTGATCCCGAACATCCCATTGCCCTAAAAGAGATGAGCAGAACTGAAAAAAAAGAGAAAAAAAAGATGGATCTCAAGGACATCCTTTCTATGGACATTTTCGGGAAGAAGAAGAAGAAGAAATAAATAACCAGCTACTAAGTAACTCCACAACTCAGTAACTCAGTTAATTTATTTTAAATAATTTTATGAAAAATATCCTGAGTTACTAAGTCAAGGGCGTTATCTTCCGATAATTTTTAGGAATTCTTTCTCGTCGATCGGAGCAACGCCCAGCTCTCGAGCTCTGGAAAGCTTCAAGCCGGGAGATTCGCCGACGATGACATAACTAGTTTTCCTGCTGACTGTGGAGGAGACTTTTCCTCCCATTTTTTCGATAATCTCTGAGGCCTCCTCGCGGCTCAGTGTTTCGAGTTTTCCCGTCAGAACAAATGTCTGACCGGCTAATGGTTTTTCTCCTTCTTTTTCCTCCTCCGAGGGAAATGTCAGACCGGCCTCCTTCAGGTCGTGCAGGAGCGCAATGTTTTCTGGTTGTTTAAAGAAAAAAACAATGCTTTCCGCCACCTTGGGGCCGACATCTTCGACTTGGATGAGACTGTCATAAGAAGCCTGGGAAAGTCTATCCAGGCTTTTAAAATGTGAAGCCAAAATCTGACCTGTACGCTCTCCCACAAACCTGATTCCAAGGGCAAAAATCAGGCGGGAGAGGGTCCTTTTTTTAGATTTTTCAATCTCATCCAGAACATTCTGAGAACTCTTGGACCCCATTCTTTCCAGGTTTGCCAAATCTTCATGTTTAAGATGATAGATATCTGGAATATTCTTGATTAATTTTTTCTCCAGCAGCTGATTGAGAAGAGCCTCTCCCAGGCCCTCGATATTCATAGCCCGGCGCGAAACAAAATGGAGAAGAGATTCCTTCAGTTTTGCCGGACAGGAAGGATTCGTGCAGCGGGAGATCGCCTCTCCATCGGGTTTGAACGTTGTGGAATCACATTCGGGACAGCGGCGAGGAAACTTGAATTCGACTTCTTTGCCTGTACGCCTCTCTTTCATTACGGAGACGACCTTGGGAATGACATCTCCGCTCCTTTCGATAAGGACATAATCACCGACTCTGATATCTTTTCTTTTGATTTCGTCCTCGTTATGGAGGGTTGAGCGGCTGATGGTGATTCCCGATAGTTTCACTGGCTCGAGTATCGCCACAGGCGTTAAGGCACCCGTTCGTCCAATCTGGATGATGATGTCGTTTATCCGGGTCGTGGCTTGACGAGCTGGAAACTTAAAAGAGATGGCCCAACGTGGAAACTTTGCTGTCGTACCCAGCTCATTTCGCTGGACTGTCGAGTTGACCTTGACAACGATTCCATCGACGTCATAATCCAGGTTATCTCTCTTCTCCTTCCATTCTCCCCAGATAGAGATGACTTCATCCAGAGAGGAGCAAAGATGGGAGTGGGGATTTGTCTTAAATCCCAAATCTTTAAGCGTATTCAGATTTTCCCATTGGCTCTCAAGCTCTGTCTCATTGATAAAAATCGAATACAGGAATAAATCCAATAATAGTGGTAAGAAGAGCAAATAAAACCGGCCTCCCAACTTCTTGAGCTCCCTTTGTGCATATTGATAATCGTTCATCAGAAGGGAGTTGTGAGACTTTTAATTTTTCTAATCGTTCAGTAATTCTTCGGTAAATATTTTCAACTAAAACACAGCCTGAGTCGACCATTACGCCTATGGCTATAGCGATCCC
>CAYFXE010000060.1:0-2070 GCA_964347035.1 uncultured Eubacteriales bacterium
AATTACGAAGGCTGGGTAGGTTGGGTCGGGGCCTTCAATGGTCGCTTCATCCATCTCCAAAAACCTTTCCTCTCATGGAAAAAAAGATGCTTCTTTATCTATACCATATAATATGACTCATCCATAGCCTTGGTTGAGCATGACAAAGGTCAAAGCCTCTCGACATTAAATTATTTCAGGAAGTGCTGGGCTTGATGCTGAGGAAGTTATCGATATTGAATATTCCGTACAACGGACTGGAGATCCAGCCTGTATATCTTTTATTATAAGGGGTAACAATTCGGGTCCAGCCAAGCGGAATAGCGGGCAGGTTTTGGGCATAATAATCCTGGACTCTATGGGCGTATTTTTTAAGCTCTTCCTCGTCGGTTGCAGCCAGAATGCTGTCGCAGAGCTCCAAAAACTCAGGGTCATTTACCGTGTGAAGCACTCCCTCCCCTGTCCGCCGTCTGTCGAAGTAACCGGTCGCCCAATTGGCATGCATCAGCATCCCCCAGGGAGTGGTCCGAGAGACCACGAGGTCATAATGATACTTATCTTTCTGGCTTATCCAGGTATTTTCATCCACGACTTTTAAACTAGCATCCAGGCCGACAGCTATGAGGTAGTCCTTGATAAGCTCTGAAATTCGCACATACAGAGGGCTGATCAAGATGGAGAGTTTTATGTCCTGTCCATTATGATCTTCCCGAATTCCATCGGCGTCTGTATCCATGTATCCTGATTCTCTGAATATCTTTTTTGCCTTATCGAGGTTGTATTCGAGTTTCTGGGTGTCTTTGTAACCGGTTATGCCTCTCGGGATGAATCCCATATTAGGCACCTCACCGTATCCGAGAGCATCGAGCTTAATGATCTCGTCATAGTCAATGGCATAGGAGAGAGCCTTCCTGAAATTTTTATCCGACAGGGGTGTCTTGTTGAGGTTGAATCCCAGGAATTTCAATCCCATGTTTAGCTCTTCGAGAAAATCAAATTCCCCCACAGCCTTGAGCCTTCCGATGTTGGCATATGGATAAGAGGAGGCATACCGGTAAAAAGTGTCGACTTCGCCCTTTTCCAAGGCTAGGGAGAGAATATCCATGTTGTTGTAGAAGTGAACTTCGATGCCTTCGATATACGGCGTCTGGCCTTTCCAGTAGGGATTCTTCTTGAATGATATCCTGGCAGCGTTGATATCGATGCTCTCGATCGCGAATGGGCCGCATCCGACATTCTCTCCCGTGTTTGTATAAGCCAAGGGATTTTCGATGGTCTCCCAGATGTGCTTGGGAAACAGGCTGTAGGAGGCAAAATCGTAATCGAGTCTGGTGTAGGGTCGGTTGAATCGGAGCTCCAAGGCGTTATCCTTCGAGACAGAGACTTCAATAAGAGCCTGCTCGAGCCATGCTGCAAACGGAACCTCTCTAGCGTACAATTCGACGGAAAATTTCGCATCCAGGGCAGTGACCTTTTTTCCGTCGCTCCAGAAGAGATGATCATCCAGAACGAATGTCCAGGTGGTCCTGTCATCGGAAATATCGAACTTTTTAACAAGAAGGCCTTCCGCCTGACCTTCCCTGTTTATCTTCATTAACGGTGGATTGGAAACTTGGGCAAACAGGTTGACAAAATAATCGCTCAGAATATTCGCCGACTTTAATCCATGCTTGAGCGTTCCGATTCTGAGGATTTTTCCTGGAGTCATCTCAGAGTCTTGGGTTCGACAGGTGAAAGCAAAAACGATAGATATAATTAGGAGTAAGACAAGAACGGTTCCTTTTGGCATAGGCTGAATTAATATATTAACCGAACAGTATATCTTTAGGCTAAGCCATGATGTCTTCGATTTCGTCAATGGTCTTCGGGATGGGCTCACCCAGCACCCTCCGCCCGTCTCTGGTCACCAGGACATTGTCCTCAATCCGGATGCCTCCGAAATCGCGATACTGATTCACCATCCTGTAGTTGACAAACGGACGATGCTTCTTTTCAGCAATCCATTTATCGATGAGCGCAGGGATAAAGTAAATTCCTGGCTCCACAGTCATCACAAACCCAGGATGGAGTTCTCTCGCAAACCGGAGATAG
>CAYFXE010000060.1:2080-4937 GCA_964347035.1 uncultured Eubacteriales bacterium
GCCAATCCAAACTGCTTGCTCCTTTTAGTCCTCTTGTCGTAGCCGACAAAATCCTCGCCAAGATCTTCCATGTCATGCACATCCAATCCCAGCATGTGTCCCAGACCGTGAGGGAAGAAAAGAGCATGAGCCCCGGCCTTAACAGCCTCTGTAACATCCTCTTTCATCAATCCCAGATCTTTTAAACAAGAGACGATGGTTTTGGCGGCCCTGACGTGAACATTCCTGAACCGAACTCCCGGTTTCATCATCCGGATAGCTTCTAACTGAGTTTTGAGAACAATTTCGTAGATTTCCTTTTGTTTCTGTGTGAATTTCCCGGTCACCGGGAAAGTTCTGGTGACATCGGAAGCATAATGCATCTCGGATTCTGCACCGGAATCATTGACGATGAGGCGGCCTTTCTTAAGGATATTCCCGTGATAATGATTATGGAGGGTCTGACCGTTAATGGTAAAGATGGTCGGAAAGGCCAGGCTGCAGCCCGCAGAGGCAACAATTCCCTCCATTTTACCCACGATATCCTTCTCATACAGTCCTGGCCGGGACAGCCTCATCGCGGTGGTGTGCATCTCGTAGGTAATCTGCCGTGCTTTTTCTATCTCTTCGACCTCTTCTCGGATCTTGATGGCTCTCTGCTTGACCACTGCCTTGATCAGGTCGATTGAGGCGTATTCTTTGGCCAGCTTAGGATCAATACCCAGCAACTCCTGTATCTTCATGGCCACTTCTGGTCTGTATGGGGGCAGATAATGAACCTTCCTCCCCTGTCTAACAGCATCTTTCAACGTCTTTGCCAAGTCGGCTGAAGGAACCGTCATCCTGATGCCAGCCTGGCTCGCCCTTCTTTTTAATGTCGGCAGATCTCCCATCCAGATAATATCCTCAATTGTCACATCATCACCAAAGATGATTTCTTTGTCCTCATCCACATCGATCAACCCGGCCAGGCTGGGTGTGTCTAAGCCGAAAAAATAGAGGAATGAACTGTCCTGACGGAAATGATAGGGATTGGCGGGGAAGTTCATCGGAGACTCCTCGTTTCCGAGGAAGAGGATGACACCGGACTTCATCTGTCGTTTAAGGCGGTGTCTTCTTTTTGTATAAATTTTTGCATCAAACATTTTTTGACTCCTTATCTTAGTCTGCCCGATTGATAATCGGAATTTTTATTCATGGTTCATTTCCTAATTTGATATAGGGATTGATACCTGTTATACATAGTGTCATTCCTGTAGCTCCTCTCTTAAATCAACGAAATAATCACTTTAGCCGACCACGCGGACGATGAGATTCCGGTATTTTAGCAGAGTTTTCAGGCTCTCGCGGAGAAGATCAGCACTGGCAACACTGATTTATAAGCTTGTCAGATTGTTGAGCTTATCCCAATACTCATCAACCTGCTTTTGAACCTCGGCCACCACTCCGGCGTTCTCTTCTTTAAAGAGATGCCGAAACCTACCCTGTGTCTTGAGCCATTCCAAAACCGGCTTTTTCTCCTTTGGCTTGTAGTTGATTTTGTATTTGTCGTTTTCAACTTCGAACAGGGGCCAGATACACGTCTCGGCCGCGAGCTGAGCCAGCCTGACGCTCTGAGATTCATCACATTTCCATTCTGTCGGACAGGGGCAGAGGATATTCAAGAAAGCGGGCCCCTCTATCTCGAACGCCTTTTTGGCTTTGTTGTACAGATCCTGCCAGCGGTGTGGACTAGCTTGAGCAGCGTAGGGAATATTGTGAGCGGCCATAATCCTGGTAAGATCCTTTCGAGGCTGCAGCTTTCCGTAACTTTCTGTCCCGGCTGGAGATGTCGTCGCCGAGGCTCCCAGCGGTGTGGCCGAGGATCTCTGACCGCCAGTGTTGGCGTAGACATTGTTATCGTAGCAGACATAGACGATATCATGTCCCCTTTCCATAGCCCCAGAGAGCGCCTGGAGACCGATATCATATGTTCCTCCGTCTCCCCCAACACCCATGAATTTGATCTTTTTATCTTCTGGTATTTTTCCGTTCCGCTTAAGGGACTTATACATGGACTCAACCCCAGCGATCGTGGCCGCGGCGTTTTCGAAGGCACTGTGAACCCATGTCATGTTCCAGGATGTGCGAGGAAAAATGGAAGTACAGACCTCCAAACATCCGGTGGCGTTAGCGATGATGATGGGATCCTCTGTAGCTCTGAGTATGATTTTAAATATGAGGGGAATGCCACAGCCGACACACATGCCATGGCCGGCCACCAATCTATCTTCCATCGAAGCCAAATCTTTTAGCTTTGCCATTGTCTCCTCCCTACTCTCTCAGGTTCAAGTAGCCATAGATCTCATCTACCTTACCTGTCTCAGCAATTCTCTCCAGATTCTTGGCCACCTGCTTGAAATGCTCGACCATGATATCTCTTCCCCCCAAACCATAGATATAATTGACAATCTTGGGCCGTTTATCGTAATCATACAGGGCAGATCGGATTTCAGTGAACAGGGGAGCTCCGAACGCCCCAGGGCTAGAACTGCGATCCAGAACAGCGACAGCCTTCATCTTTTTCAATTTGTCGGCAATTTTCTCATGGGGAAAAGGACGGAAAATTCTTGGTTTGAGAAGGCCGATTTTCTTGCCTTCTCTCCTGAGCTCATCCACCGCATCTTTGCATGTGCCTGCAGCTGAGCTCATGACAACAATGCATGTCTCAGCATCGTCCATCCTGTACTCTTCGAAGAATCCGTATTCACGACCGAATTTTTGTCCGAATTGCTTGCCGACGGTTTCGATCAGGTTCAGACGGGCGGTCTTGCTCCGTCCCTCGTCCTCGAGCGCACGGATGAGTTTGGCCATGGGATCTTTGCTGGTAAGCGTAAGC
>CAYFXE010000060.1:4947-13449 GCA_964347035.1 uncultured Eubacteriales bacterium
CGGCTTCGATCACGGGAGGGGCATTCTCGATACCTTCCAACTGACTTCTTTTATGCTCAAAATAATAATCTGTAAAATCTATGGGACCAACCGTCATCTTATTTTTTGTATCGAGCAGAGGATAAAGAGGCTCGTATTCTCCCACAAACTCCTTGACTTCATCGTCATCCCCTACCTGAACAACCTCCAGGGAGTGGCTGATGATGAATCCATCCAAGCCGACAAGCACCGGAGTTCGGACATCCAAGTGTTCGGCAATCCGGAAAGCCTGGATGAAATTATCATAGGCCTCCTGACAGTTTTCAGAATAAATCTGAATCCAACCAGAATCCCTGGCTCCCATGGTGTCGCTGTGATCGCCATGGATATTTATCGGAGCACTCAATGACCGGTTGGCAATTCCGGCAACGATCGGAAGCCTCAAGCCGGCGGCGATGTAGAGCATCTCCCACATCAAGGCCAAGCCTTGAGAAGCCGTGGCGGTCATCACCCTTCCCCCGGCTGAAGCAGCCCCGATACACAAACTCATCGCACTGTGCTCACTCTCGGGACAAACAAACTCGCCCGTTATTAAACCATCTGCCTTAAACTGAGCGATAGCCTCAACGATGGCTGTGGACGGAGTGATCGGATAGGCCGCAATCACATCAGGATCAACCTGCCGTGCTGCCTCGGCTATGGACTGATTTCCGTTTAGTGTTTTTAGTATGCTCATCTCTCGCTCCTTTCGGCAAGCTTCACTTTCTCCTCAACCATGACAATGGCTTTATCCTTCGAAGGACACTCCACCGAACAGATACCACAACCTGTGCAGTAATCATAATTAATGCTTTTGACTTCACCGTCTTCAACCCAGATAGCGAAATGGGGACAATACAGCCAGCAGAAAAAGCACTGGATGCAGTTTTCTTCGATAAATTGAGGTTTTTTTCCTGACCGCCAGGTTCCGGTTAAGTTCTTGACCGAATTCCCTGCAGCAAGATTGATGGTTCCGATCGTCAATTCCTTCCAATTTTCTTTTTTCATCCTTCCTGAACCTCCTTCAAAGCCCTGTCGATCGTCCTAATGTTTTTCTCAACAACTTCACTCCTCAACTTCTTGCTCAAAGAGATCTTGATTTTCTTCTTGAATTCATCAAGATCCATGAGGTTGGTGATTTTGATAAGAGCTGCCACCATCGGGACATTCGGGATGGCCCTTCCTAATTCATCTCGGGCAATGCTGTAGGCATCTAAAATATAGATTTTCCTCTTTCCCAGGGCCAATTTTTCCCGGATGAGAGATATGTCAAAAGTGGTATTCATCAGAAAAAAAGCATCCTCCTTAGCCCCGCTGCTTATGTCCACCATGCCTAAAAGCGACGGGTCGGTGACGACGACGATATCTGGATAATAAACTTGACTATGAGTTCGGATAGGTTTTTTGCTGATACGGTTAAAAGCGAGAATCGGGGCTCCGCGCTTTTCGGCTCCGAACTCAGGAAAGGCTTGGACATAAATGTTTTTTTCTGCAGAGAGCACATCGGCCATGGTGGCAGCAGCTGTAACAACTCCCTGACCTGCCCGGCCGTGCCAGCGTATTTCAATCGTCTCTTTCATGAAGCCTCCTTATTTATAGCGATGACTCATGGGTATGATTGTTTCTTCCAGGATCATCCCGCAAAATCGGTTCTCCCTTCCAGGGCTTTTTTTATGGTGACCTGGTCAGCGTAATCCATCTCAGAACCTACCGGTAATCCCATGGCCAGTCGTGTGAGCTTGAGCGGAAATTCCTTCAAGATTTTTGCAAGATAGATGGCTGTCGCTTCTCCTTCCACCGTAGGATTAGTAGCGATGATGATTTCTTTAAACTTTCCTTTTCTGACCCTCTTGATCAATACATCGATCTTAAGCTCCTCGGGTCCACGCCCTTTTAAAGGAGAGAGAGTTCCCAACAAAACATGATACCTCCCCTTGTAGATTCCCGTTTTTTCTATCGAAGAAATATTGAAAGGCTCCTCAACAATGCACAGAGTCTCATCATCACGGTCGGCATCCGCACAAAAAGGGCAAGGATCGACACTCGTCAAGCTGTTACAGACAGAACAGTAGAATGTTTTACTTTTCGCGTCTCTTATGGCATCGGCCAAGGCATCTGCTTCTTCTTGAGGAAGGCCTATCAGGTAAAAGGCGATTCTTTGAGCTGTTTTAGCCCCTATACTGGGGATTTTCTTGAGCTCATCGATCAAGCGGTCAAGAGGATGTTTCTCGTCGATCATCAGAAAAGTCCGGGAATCTTGAGACCCGGTGCCATGGCGCCCAACTTCTGAGAAAGCTGCTCATCCACCTTGGCGCCAGCATCATTAAAGGCAGCCAAGATGAGGTCCTGGAGCATCTCGACATCATCTCTATTCACGACCTCAGGATCAATCTGGATAGACAAAAGGCTTTTCGTGCCGTCTAAAGTCACGGTTACCATTCCGCCTCCGCTCGAACCTTCAACTCTCATTTCGACTAATTCTTTCTGCATTTTCTCCTGCATTTCCTTAGCCGTTTTAAGCATCTTTTGAAAGTTTCCGACTCCTTTCATCTTATGTTCTCCTTCACGTCAATTTATTTTTTGGTTCTTTTTATGGGATCCACTTTAAGAATTTGGGCCTTGAAGGTATCCATAAAATACTGGACAGTGGGATCCTTCAACGCTTTCTCCATCTCCCTCTCCCTCTTACTTTCGTCTTCCACAACTTCTTGTTTAATTTTCACTTCCACTTTGGACCCGGCGATATCTGCAGCGAGATCCTCAAGCACTCTCCTTTCATTCATGAGTTTCTTCATGAAAAATTCTTTCCCTCCTGCAAAGAAAATCTCCAATGTCGATGAACCAGCCTCCGTCTCTTTCTCCTTGAATTTATAAGAGGAAAACTGGGCTAGGAGAGCAGCCAAAAAACTCTTCTCTCTCTGGAGCCTGTCCAAGAGTTCGGTAAAAATATCTTTTACATCTTCCTTTTCTTGTTCACCTATATTTTCCTGGATCTGGACATGTGAAGCCGGCTCTTCCTCTTTCTCCCCCTTTGACTCTTGGAAAGAAGACAATTCTGAATTCACAGGGACGTCCATGGCTGGCTTTATGCCTTTTTTCATCAACGCTAGCTCCTGAAGTATATCTTTGAGAGGGGTAACCTTCTTGAAATGACAGAGTTTTACCAACAGGACTTCAAGAAAAATCCGAGGATGGGATGAAAATCTCATGCCTTGTTCTCCTTGCTGAAGAACAACAAGATAGCGGAGGAGTTCTTCTGAGGAGGACTTTTCCGCCTCTGCCCTCAACTTCTCTAAATCCTCTTCACCTAGAGGAAGCAATTCTTGAGGTTTTTCAACCGCTGTGATCAGGAGCAAATTTCTGAAATGCTGGATCAGTTCTTTGTAGAAAAACCGGAGATCATATCCCTTATCTATAACGTCTTCGATCAACGGAAAGATTCGATCCGAGGTTTCCTGGATGATAGCTGTCGAAAATGCAAACAGGAGGTCCCTACTGATGATGCCCAAGATCTCCTTCAAATCTTCATCGCTTATGTTATCTCCCGAAAAAGCCACAGCTTGGTCCAGAAGACTTTGGGCATCCCTCAGACTTCCCTCGGCCGCATCTGCGATCAAGTTCAATCCAAGAGGGGTGATATTTATGTTTTCTTTGGCGGCTACATCATTGAGATGATTGATGATCTCCTTGTGAGAGATCTTCTTGAACTCAAAATGTTGACATCGGGATTTGATTGTGGCTGGGACTTTATGGAACTCCGTGGTGGCAAAAATAAAAATCGTATGAGGAGGAGGCTCTTCCAACGTTTTCAACAGAGCATTGAAGGCTTCCCGCGTCAGCATGTGAACTTCATCGATGATGATAACTTTGAACCGGCTGTGGATTGGTTTGTACTTCACTCCTTCCCGCAGAGATCTCACTTCATCGATCCCCCGGTTGGAGGCGCCATCGATCTCGAGAACATCGACGGACCGGTCTTCGTTGATCGCCCGGCAATGTTCACACTTGTTGCATGGGGTGGGAGTCGGCCCTTGTTGACAGTTGAGGGCCTTGGCCAGAATCCGGGCAGCGGTCGTTTTTCCCACACCCCGCATCCCAGAGAAAATATATGCCTGGGCAACCCGATCGTTGTTAATCGCATTCTGGAGGGTTTGAACCACTGGCTTCTGGCCGATCATCTCCTCGAACGTCTGAGGTCTGTATTTGCGGGCATAAATTAAATAAGTCATAATACTGAAGGTTGATGGGTGAAGGGAAGGATTACCTTCCTTATTTTAAAGAGTATATTATCATAATTTTTTTGAATAAAAAAGATAAAAAAGGGGATAAAAAAGGGGACGGTTCTGTTTTTTGAATGCAAAAAAATAGAACCGTCCCTTATTTTAATAAAGGGTTGCCTGTCTTTCTTATTTTGTATATCTTTTTAGGCATGGCCAACCAGAGAAGCCTGGGGGAGATCCACGTGGCAGTTCTCCTTTTTGGCTTAGCTGGTCTTTTCGGTAAATGGCTCCTCATCTCCCCCACCCTAATTGTTTTGGGAAGGGTCTTCTTTGCCAGTCTCACCCTGGGGCTCATTCTCTGGATTTCGAGAGAAAGCATAAGTCTCGCTCCATCTAAAATCTATGTTTATCTCCTTCTCCTCGGAGTCCTCCTTTCTGTCCATTGGATCACTTTTTTCCAATCGATCCAGGTATCGACAGTTGCGGTGGGCCTTCTTTCCTTTTCCTGTTATCCGGTGCTGACGGCGTTTCTAGAACCCCTTTTCTTCAGGGAGAGATTGATAAAGGTTAATATTTTTTTTGCCCTCCTGTGTATTCTCGGCATCTTCCTGATCATTCCCCGTTTTAAGCTTGAAAATTCGATCTACCAGGGAGTCCTTTGGGGCGCATTCTCTGGAGTAACCTTTGCCGTCTTGACTGTCCTCAATAGAAAATTTTCGCAGCAATATTCAAGCCTTGTCATTGCCTTCTTCCAAGATCTGTTTGCTACCGTATTCCTCCTCCCCTTCTTCTTTATCCTCAAGGCGGAATTAAGCGCGAAAGACTTGATTCTCCTCGGTCTACTTGGCGTGTTCTGTACTGCAGGTGCTCACACTCTCTTTATCAAAGGGATGAAACATATACAAGCCCAAACGGCCAGCATCATCCATTCGCTCGAACCCGTTTACGGAATTATCCTGGCCTTCCTGCTTCTTCACGAGGTTCCCCCGTCGAGAACCATATTGGGAGGCACGGTCGTGTTGGTAGCAGCCATCGCGGCCACCATATCTTCGGGGACGAGCGCATCCTACAGAAAGGAGAGACAATGACCACAAAATTTGACACAAAAATCACCGTCCGTCCGAGTGAGATCGACATCAACCGCCACGTGCATCAGTCCGTGTACCTCGATTACGTTCTTTTTGCGCGGTATGACCAGATGAGAAGATGTTACAAAATGCCGATGGAAGAATTCTTTAGAAGAGGATACACTTGGGCAACAAAATCCACCTTCATCGAATTCCGGAGCCCTGTTTTTCTCGGTGAGAAGGTCATTGTCAGGACTTGGGTGGAAGAGATAAGAAAGAGCAGTGTTCGAGTCCGCTTTCAGATCTTAAAAACAGAAACAGAGGATTTGGCAGCTGAAGGCTATGCCGTTTTTGTTATGATCAATGCTTCGACGGGAAAGCCAGAGCCGATTCCTGATGATATAAAAGAGAAATACTCGGTATAGTGACGCTTGCCTATTTCTTCTTAACTTTTTTTACTTTTTTCGACTCGATCTTTTTGGTTTTGTCTTTATCCTTCTTGTGTCTTTCCTTTATCTTAGCTTGTTCCGATTCATGCTTCTTTTTTATCTCAGTTATTTTTTTGCTGTATTCTTTCTCAACATTGGCTTTATCCTCTGAACTTTTGGCGTTTTTTTCAGCCTCTTCTTGTTCTTTCTTGAGATCAGTGATCTCCTTTTCTTGTGTGTCGACCAGAAGCTTCTCCTCACGTAACTGCGCATCTCGAATACGCCTTTCCTGATCAGCAGGCGAAATTTCCTCCTTCTGGGTCATGATTTTCTGTTTGGCTTCTGTCTTCTTGACGACTGTTTTAGGCTTTGCCTCTTCATTTCGGTTTATCGTGGGTTGGTAGATTTCTAAGTTATTCATTCGAACCTTCGATGTCTGTGGCCGATTAACAGCCCTTAACTCATAGGGGGTGACTCTTCTTTTCGTGACTCGGGAAACATAATCCACTCCGAATCCTCTGTTAATCACTCTCTGGTTTTGAACGATAATGTTTGTTTGGAGGGTGGTATAGTTGATGATGGTCGTGTTTCGTTCATAGGGAAGAGTATAACGATATATATAGTCGTTCATGAAATGACGTCCTTCAACGAACACCCAGAAAAAAGGTGGGAGCGTATAGGGAATAGAGGTCACGCCAACTCCCACGATAAATTGCGCTTCCGGAGGAAGCGGAGCCCAGCCAAGATAGAGACTGCTTCTTCTCCAAGTCACCCACGCCGGTCCCCAGACCGTCCCAGGAACCCAGAACCAACCAATGTCTCCGTCCCAACCCCAGCGACCATAATGGAATGGAGCCCAACCCCACTCAAACTGAGACACCCATGTCCAGCCTAAGTTTGTATAAACCCAACGCCCGTGGGAGTATGGCTTCCACCCATAAATAGTCACTCTGGGCACCCAGACGTAGTTATAGGGCGAATAATAAATCCAGGATCCATAGCCAGAAAGATAATCATAAAAATAAGAAGTATCTAACCTCGAGGGATAGCCTCTTTCATAATATTCCCCCCTGTCTGGAGGAGGTTCTTCATCATAAGTTGGGACATAGATGACACAAGCTGTCGCCAGTAAAAAAGCGAAACCGACGAAAAAGGCGAATTTTTTCATTGTCTCACCACCTATAAAAGGATACATTCTCATGATAGAGAACTTGGAATTCTTTTTCAATACAAACAAGGAAAGAAACAGGCCATATTTATACTATCCTGGATTCCTGCTTCCGCAGGAATGACGACATAATTATGTAAAATGGCGACCTTTTCCCTATTGGGTGTAGAGGATGAACTCTTTTTAATCAAGCTGCTTGAAGACGTGTTTGATTTTTTTGAAGGCCCAATTGAGATCCCTCTGTTTGATGATCAACGGAGGGGCAAAGCGGATGACATTCTCATGGGTCTCCTTACAGAGAAGGCCTTCCTCTTTCAGGGCCTCACAAAAACGCCTTGCACCTCCCGCTTCGGGTTTTAGCTCTATCCCGATCAGCAGGCCTTTTCCCCTAACCTCTTGGATGTGCCTGCTTTTGATTGTTTTTAACTTTTCTAAGAAATACAGCCCTTGCGCCGCTGCATTATCTATCATGTCCCCCTCCTGAAGGACTTTGATCGCCTCTCTGGCAACAGCACACGCTAAGGGATTAGCCCCGAAGGTGGATCCGTGTTCTCCTGGTTTGAAGATACCGAGAATTTCGCGGAAAGAAAGGGCCGCTGATATCGCATAGTATCCCCCACCCAGCGACTTGCCGATAACCTGGATATCGGGCGTCACCTGTTCATGGTCGCAGGCGAAGAGCTTCCCTGTCCTTCCCAGACCCGTCTGGATCTCATCAGCGATAAACAGGACATTGTGCTCTTCACAGATTTTTTTCGCCTCTTTCAGATAACCTGGAGGCGGCATGTTGATGCCGGCTTCGGCCTGGATCGGCTCGACAAGAAAAGCCGCTGTGTTGCTGTTTATCGCCGCTTCTAAAGCATCAATATCTCCGTAAGAAACAACGACGAACCCGGGAGTGAACGGGCCAAAATCTTTTTTATACAACGGCTCAGTCGAAAAACTGATGATGGTGATAGTTCGACCGTGGAAATTATCGGAACAGACGATGATCTCTGCTTTATCTTGGGCTATACCCTTTTTCTGATAAGCCCATTTCCGGGCTGTTTTGACCGCTGTCTCGATGGCCTCGGCTCCGGAGTTCATTGGAAGGACCATGTTGTAACCCGTCATGTTACAAAGTTCCTTCGCTAAAAGAGGCCATTGGTCGTTCCGGAAGGCCCGAGAGGTCAGGGTCACTCTTTTGGCTTGTTCTTTCATGGCTTTGAATATACGAGGATGACAGTGACCATGATTGACGGCCGAATAGGCGCTCAAGAAATCGAGATATTTCTTATCTTCGACATCCCAGACCCAAATGCCCTTGCCCTTGTTGATAACGACATCCAGGGGATGATAATTATGGGCACCATACGCATCCTCGATGACCACATAATCTTTTGTGTCCATTTTCACTCCTTGTTTTCGATCAAAGAATTGCCTTCTTTTTTTGCTCTCATGAGGAGCGAGTGAGCCATTCAAGTCTGTTCGAAGCCTGGATTTGTCAGCAAACGAGTTATCCAAGCTTCATGGCCTCTTTGTTCACCGATTCATAACTATGCCTGATCCAAAGTTTGATCTCAAGAATCAGATGGCGGAGAGGGTGGGATTCGAACCCACGG
>CAYFXE010000061.1:0-13145 GCA_964347035.1 uncultured Eubacteriales bacterium
AGATGAAAACTCGGAATACCCACACATGGATGAATAAAAATTAAGGTCATTTTCTTCATAGTTTTCCTCCTCAAATAATAGATTAGAACTCATTGTCTCGACCTCCCGAGTCGTCGAGATTCTTTGTTTAACACTAAAGCATTTTTGGTTGTTACGGTCACCCCTTGTCCCTTGCTGGCAAAAGAATATCAAATTCAGGGGAATAGAGTCAACTCGTATATGTCCGAAATTTATTGTTCATATTAGAGCGGGGATTATTTTGTGATGATGGATCAATTGGGGAGAATAGGTGTATTTAATAAGGCCTAAATAGATTACCTCTTATTACTATGAGTAAAGGTATGATCCACATCGCTCCGATGAGCATACCTCCAGGAGGTCTCAATATTTCTAGAATCCTTAAAAGGCAAAGAGCAAGCATGAAACCACCAAACGCAGCAGTAATCCAAGCTGTTCTTTTTCAGAAGAATTTGAACAACTTGTGATATTTCCTAAGCTATGGTTTGCGTAGACATAAAACCAAGCGAGGAGATATCAATGAGGACCAAAAAGAAGCAATCACCCGAATCCATTGTGAGGGAGATCATGCGCAAAACCCGCTGTAAATTCACTGCGGATGAGAGGGACCAGGGCTGTTCCCGTACCTGCCTTCTCAGATGCAGGAATGAAGAGGTGTAGGATTGCGCTGGGTTACTTATGTATGATCTTTCTTAATTTTTCTGCCAGTTCAGGGTTTAGGTTTCTCAGAGTTTTGTATTCTTCGTTGGCGCTGAATCGATCGCCGACAACGTAGTAAGCCAAAGCCACATTATAGTGAGCCAAGGCATAATCGGGCTTGAGTTCCAGAGTCCTCTGGAGGGGTTTGATGGCCTGTTCGTATTTTTTAAGCTGGAGGTATCCAACACCGATGTTGTAGTGAGCATCCGGATTATCCGGCTGAAGTTCAGCAAACTTGCTGAAGGCCTGGATAGCATCGGCAAATTTTTTCTGCTTGAAATACACTAGACCGATGTTGTAAAGCGCGGGATGAAAATCCGGCTTGAGTGATAAGACTTTCTGGAAGGCCTCCAGCGCATGAGCATGATCGTTGGCCTTGGAATAAACAATGCCAAGATTGTAGTAATCGTTGTGGTTATCTGGAGATCGACTGATGATTTCTTGGCAGATAGCGATCGCTTCTTGATACTGACCCGCCTTATCATACAGGCGGAAGAGGAGTCCATAATAGGCCTTGGCATCCTTCGGGTTGAGTTCGATCAGTTTTCTGTATAGAGGGACAGCTTGATCAATCTGTCCAGACATATCGTAGGAGTAGGCTAAATTGTAGATCGCCTTGAGGTCAGAAGGGTTGGATTTTATCACTTCCTTAAATGCTGTGATGGCCTGATCGTAGCGTTGCATCTTCAAGTAGACGCTTCCCAATTGATTGTATCCCGTCCAGGCCGGGCCGGGGTTTATCTGGATGAACTGCTGGTAGGCCTTGGTTGCGTTTTCCCATTGTTCCAGGTTCTGGTAGGCAAGCCCGAGGTTATAAAAGGCATCGGGAAATCTAGGGTTGGAGGATGTGCATCTGATAAGCGCGGAAACCGCCTGCTGGTGTTGGTTGAGCCTGAGATGGGCTGTTCCCAGACCGAAAGACGCTTGGTAGTCGTTCGGGTTCAAGCCGAGAGCTTTCTGGTAAGCTTCGATGGCTTTTTCGAATTGAGTCTGTTTGTTGTATATCGCGCCTAACTGAGAATAGGCATAAGGATTGTTGGGATTAAAACGGACGGATTCCTCAAAGTCGTGGGCGGCGTTTTTGTAATTTTCGGTCATGACGTAGGCCATCCCCCTTAAGTAGAGGCCTTCACTGGAGCTGAAGAAATCTTCGTGGGTGAATTTGGAGAGCGGTGTCACTTTGTCTTTTTTGATCAAAGGAAGAGCATAAGAGGCGGGAAGAAAGAGACTGGAATTATCGGTTAGATAAGAGGCAATACCCACCACCTCTCCCTCAGCGTTGAAAAACGGGGAACCACTCAGTTCAGAAGAAAGAGGAAGGTTGATTTGAGCCAATTTCTGTGTTTCCCTGAGATCTTTCAGTCCTGTGATGGCCCCTTCTGCAAGGGATTCTTCATCGGCCACGATAAAAACCTTATGGCCGAGTTCAAACTGGTCAGAGGAGGAGACCGAGGAAGCTGGATGGCCTTTTTTTTCGATTTTGATCAGAGCAAAATCCAGGCTTTTGTCGATGGTTACAATACCTTCCACATCAACCCATTTTCCTTTCGATCTTTTCTTTTTCTGTTCAACTCCAGTTCTTTCATACCCGGGATAAAAGACATCGTCCCATTCCACCTTTTTTGAGATTTTTTCTGATGTGAGATGCACCCTGGCGGAATGAGCCTGTGAGATGAGGTGGTAATTGGTCAAGACGAGTCCATCCGAAGAGACGATGACTCCCTTCCCCTGGCCGAGTTCTTTTTTGCTGGCATCGTAGACGACTATCGTGACCACGGCCTGGTTGCTGGATTTAAGAACATCGGAAATGTCTTCTTGTTGACTTAAGCTAGGGTGGGAAAATAAAAGTATGACAGCGGTTATAAGGATAAATAGACTTAATTTTCTCCCCATTTCTCCCTCCTGAATCCGAATATGTCTAGAATTTATCTCTCATCAACACAAATGTCAAATATCTCATCGGCCTGAATCATACTTTCTCTTCCTTCTCCTTCAAAGAACGAACCATATTGATTTTTCAGGCAAAAACAGTGAGAATAATTAAATGACACCCAGAAAAAGCATCCGAGAAGGGAAGAAATGAATACGAAAAGAAAGCCTATGGTTATTCTGTCTGTGTTGGTCATCATGGTCTTTTTAGCAACAAACCTAACGTATGGACAAAAAGACTACACCCAGGAAGAGAAGAGACTTTTCCAGAGATTCAAGATCGCCAACAAGCATTTTGAAAATGGGAAGGCCCATTTCCTGAAGGAAGACTACAAAAAAGCAGAGAAGGAATTGATGAAATGCCTGGAGAAAATGCCCGAACATTCCGGGGCCTGTTTTTTCCTCTCTCAAATTTCTTATAACAGAGGAAAGCCGGAAACAGCCTTAAAGCAGATCGAAAAAGCCAAGGAAAATTTTGCTTCCATGGATAGGATCAGAGCCAACCTGCAGCAGTTGGTTATCCTTGAACTCCAAGAACAGAAAGCAGCCAAGGAGGAAAGATTATTTGAATTAAAGACTTCAATGAGCAGCGGGAATTTAACAGCCGAACAACGATCCAGGGTACAGGCACGAATCGGGAGCATGGAGGCGGATATCGGAGTCATCAATTCTCAGTTGAGCAATCCAGTGCCTGAGTCACAAGAAATTCCCGCCGATTACTTTTATCTTCACGGCAATGTCCTGTTCAAGATGAAAAAGTTCCAGGAAGCATTTGCTCAGTATACGGAAGCGATCAGGATAAATCCTCAATACGGAGATGCTTACAATAACCTTGCCAATTTATATTATACGTCAAAGCAATACCAAAAAGCCTTGGATTGCCTGAATCAGGCTAGGGATAACGGCGCGAAGATAAATCCAGAATTCAGAAAAGCCGTTTTAAAAGCAATCGGTAGAGACCGAGATTGATTCATAATTTTGGATTGAATTCAAAAAATTGGATTTTTTAGAGTCACCCACCTTTTATAAAATTATTCTAAACATCTGATAATAAAAGAATTATTTAAATGGCAGGAATTGGCATGAAGATTGCATAAATATGATGTATTTTATTATGTCGATAAATATAATATAAATAGTAATAATTTTTCAAAAACTGGAGGTGAAACACAGGAGTACCTAAAATTTGAAAGGTTAGGGATGAGAGTGAAATTGCTTCACTCTCGGGTTAGGTAAATTTTCTCTCAGATTCTGGGAGATAAAAAGGAGTTACAATGAAAAAGCTATTAACTGTTTTGGGATCTATCCTCATCCTCACGTTGAGCTTTTCTTATGCCCAAGAGATGACAGGAAAGTTGGCCGGTGTTGTCGTTGATGAAGAAGGAGTTCCTCTACCTGGCGTATCGATTTTGGCTGAGAGTCCAAGCTTGATGGGAAAGGCCTCCGCAGTCACAGATGAAATGGGTCGATTTCGATTGGTCAATCTTCAGCCAGGGACATACACTGTGACGTTCTCGCTTTCGGGGTTTAATACCCTGAAAAGACAGGGAATCATTGTCCGTGTCGGAAGCACCTTTGATCTTAGAGAGACCCTGAAGGTCGCCACATTAGAAGAAGAAGTCACCGTCATCGGTGAATCTCCGGTGGTCGACATCAAGAAAAGCGGCACAACGTTTGAAATCTCGAAAGAGATGTTCACCAAGCTCCCCAAAGGAAGAAATTTCACGTCCATGGTCACGATCGCCTCAGGAGTCAACGATGAGCTTGATCTTGATGGCATCTCGATGGACGGAGCCAGCAGTTCAGAAAACATGTTCTTCGTGGATGGTGTGAATACCACGGACATGTACACCGGTGACCCGGCTCAGCAGGTTGTGTTCGAGTTTATCGACGAAGTTCAGGTTAAATCCAGTGGTTACGAAGCCGAGCACGGCGGATCGATGGGCGGTGTGATCAACGTCATCACCCGCGCCGGAGGAAATGAGTTTCATGGCGAAATTCTAGGCTATTACAACGGAAGCAGGACAGACGCCACTCCCAGGGATGCCCTCCGAATCAATCCTCTAGATGACACTGTTGCCGAGTATATTCCGTACGGAGACACGTGGGTTGAGAATGAAAGCTACAAAGAAGATAACTGGCACCGGTATGAGTTCGGGTTTGGTATTGGCGGCTATATCATCAAAGACAGGCTCTGGTTTTTCGGTAGTTATCTCCCCACAAGAATTACCAGAGAAAGAGATGGTCATTTTCTTTCAGATCGTTCCGCAGATGCCACTTTCAAACGAACTGATAAGTGGGACCGCGCCTCAGCCAAACTCACGGCTCAACCTCTTGCTGCACTCCGGTTGAGCGCCAGTTTCGCGATGGACCCCAATAGTTATGATGGGGGTTTGCCACGGCAAGACGGAGCAAGCAATCCGGAATGGGATTGGGAGGAAGAGGGCTACGAGTATCCAGGTATTACCCTCGCTGGAAGAGCCGACTACATTGCCAGCGACAACCTCTTCTTCAGTGCCACCGGCGGATTTTTCCGGACCAACACGAGACAGCTACTAGGAGTGAAGGAACCACGCTGGTATCACATGAGATCCAACGCCAACATTCCAGGAATGCCCGCCGATTTAGTCAGAGCTAAATACTTTTACAATTTTGGCTATTACGACGGCTTCCAGACTAAAAGGAACATTCTGGACAGAACGACGGCCACTCTCGACGGGACGTTTTACGTCGATCTGGGCGGTGAACACGTCTGGAAAGCAGGTGTCCAGTTCGAACGCATCCACCAGGATGTGGATAATGCGTATGCATTAACCTACTACCGTCTGTATTGGGGGGATGAATATCATTCGCCCAACTTGGGTACTGTTGACACAACTTTCGGCTACCTAGAAGCACGGTGGCCTTTCGGCGTGTTGGCCGAAATCCACAGCGACCGCTGGGCTATGTTCTTACAGGACAGCTGGACAGTCGGCAACAAGCTGACGTTGAACTTCGGTGTTCGACTGGAAAGAGAAGATATCCCCTCCTTTGCCGACGAGGAGCAGATAAGACTGGCTGCCGAGAGAGGTGTGGATGTATCTAAGCCTCCGGTGAGTTTTGATTTCTTCGAGAAGATGGCTCCCCGGTTTGGATTCGCTTACGATGTTTTTGGTGACGCTTCTCTTAAGGTCTTCGGAAGCGTCGGGATGTACTACGATGTCATGAAGCTCGAGATGGCCGAAGGTTCTTACGGTGGTTTTAAATGGCTGTCAAGCTACTATGATATTACCACAGTCGATTGGACAACGTTCGGACATTTCGACCACCCGGTGACTGACGGAAGTTTCCTGCCCTATTTCGAGACCCTGAACTGGCGTATTCCTTCCTATGAAACGACTCAACCGGATACAGGCGAAGAAGCGTTGAAACCCTACAGCAAGATCGAGTACACATTCGGAATCCAGAAGAGGCTCAAAGAGGATATTTCACTGACGGCCCGTTTTCTCCACAACCGGATTCTCTGGGCCATCGAGGATATCGGCGTTCAGACTCCTGAGGGAGAGCAGTATTTCAACGGGAATCCTGGCTCTGACTGGATCAATGATCGCGTCGCTCCAGGATATCCAGCTCAACCCAAGGCACAACGCAGATACTACTCCGTTGATATCGGTCTCGACAAGCGCTTCTCGAACAACTGGATGGGAGGCGTCCACTACACCTGGAGCTACCTGTGGGGCAACTTTTCTGGTTTAGCCAGCTCGGATGAACAAGGCCGAAAGTCACCCAATGTTGAGAGATATTTCGATGCCTGGTTCATGCACTACGACCAGAATTTAAACGAGACACTGGGTAAATTGCCCACGGATCGTCCCCATCAGTTTAAAGTCTACGGTGCTTACACGTTTGACTTTGGATTGACCGCTGGTTTGTCTGCTTTTGGTATGAGTGGATCTCCGAAGAACCTAGAATTCGAGTTGA
This sequence comes from uncultured Eubacteriales bacterium, assembly GCA_964347035.1. GTDB lineage: Bacteria > Acidobacteriota > Aminicenantia > Aminicenantales > Aminicenantaceae > CAYFXE01. The sequence goes on from CAYFXE010000061.1 coordinate 6,607, forward strand.
ACAACATCCAAGGCTATTATCCTGTCGGCCGCGCGACAGAAGGACGAAACTCGTTCCTGTGGAGAGTTGACGCTTACGCAGAGTATAATCTCCAGCTCACTGACAGATATGCTGTTCAGTTTAACTTAAACGTGACCAATCTGTTTAACACAAGCATCGCCACCCGTATTTTTCCTCTGATAAACCAAGAAGATGTCTACATCGATGATGATGAAATTCTGGCTGGTTTTAACTACCTGGATGTTATTGCTGATCATGATGTCTTACGGGATCCCCGCTTCCAGATGGATCAATCCTTCCAAGCACCGATCACTGCCCGAATCGGAATCAAGTTCATCTTCTAAAGGATTTATTCTAGGCTGAAGTTCAAGGGCTCTCTCCCGCAAGGGAGGGAGCCCTTTTTTTTCCCAGTCATTCCTGCGGAAGCAGGAATCCAGGCATGTTCCCGCGAAGCTTGTACCTGCGAAAGCAGGTAGCAGGTAGCGGGAATTTAATCACACACCACGTCATTCCTGCGGAGGGGAATAGATTTCTACATCCGCTGGAATGACGGGAAGGGGAAAATTACTACTTTTTCAGAAAATCCATGATATTCTTGACGCTGGCGGATCTTTCAGTGTCCGGTTCGAGCTCCAAGAATTTTTCAAAGGACTCCAGGGCTTTATCGTTGTCCTTCATGTTGACGTACACCAAACCTAATTTGTAGAAAGGATCACTCCAGTCTGGCTTGATCTGGGAGGCCAGGGTGAAGTACTGGATGGCTTCCTCCATTTTCTGGTGAGAAAAATAGATTTCACCCACGTTGTAGGCCAGGATTTCATCCTGTGGATCCAGCTCGAGGGACTGTTTGAGATAGTCCTGGGCAGAATCCAGATCGTCTTCTTGGAGGTAACATTCTCCGATGGCTGACAGGACCTTGGACTTGAGTTTTATATCTTTTTCTTCCTGTTCATCGATTTTCTGGAGTAGGATTTGATAATGCTTTAGGGCCTGTTCTGTATCCCGCAACTCCTTATAACAATTACCTATACCGAAGTGAACGTGGTAAAGTTCAGGATTTTTTTCTAGAAATTCCTGGTACTTTGCTAAAGATTCTTCGAACTTGTCTTCCTTAAAGAGCTGACTGGCTTCGTCGAAAAGTTCTATCCCCATTCCTTCGGTGATGAGCTGCTCTTCGGGTTTTTTCAGGACATGAGTTAGGGCGGGGTTGACATCGAGCTGGCGGACAAAGATCGTGTCTTGCAAGGGGATATACCCTTCTGCTGTGATGGTGATGCGCCAGTTCCCGCTCCCTAATCCCATGATCTTCCACTTCCCGTTTTTATCCGTGGTCGTATCCCTGGTGACGTCTTCCCTTTCAAGAAATTCGATAGTCACTTTGGCCTTGATGATGGGTTTTCCCGACTCATCGGTGACCTTTCCGCTAATCCGGGCCCTTCCTCTCCCCCCTTGAGCGCAGAGGTATGAATTGGTTAGGAAAAAGACAATGATTAAACAGATGAAGAGAATGACTTTCTTCATAGTCAATTTTTGCCTCGCTTTATGATTATAGTTTAAACCTGATGCTTTTCTGAACCTTTTTTTCGTCTGTTTTGTTCTCGAGCAGGATGTTCATCCGGTAATTTCCCTGAGGGAGCTCGGCATCTACCTTAATTTCGAAGCTTTGGCCGAGAGTGTCTTTCATTTCTTCAGGTTTTAACGAGATCGGATACTCCTGGCTGAAATCCCAGACTCTTTCTTTAGAACCAGACAGGACCTCCAAGTCGAGAAGCAGAGTCGTCTCGAGTTTCCCTTCTTTTTCCACGAGCCACATCTTTTGATAAGGGACTTTGATCTGAACCTGAATTTTGTTGGCTGGAAACTTTTCGAGATTCAGGTCAAAATCAAAAAGACCGCCACCTTTTTCTATCTCAACATCGGGTTTGAGGTCGACCATGGCTTTGAGGAGCTGAGCCACGTACTGGGCGCTCTGAGCCACGAGTTCATAATCTCCGACGTAGGAACGGTCGATAAACAGGATGGGGTAAGGGCCGTAATACCAGATCTCTATCGGTCGACCGTAAAAGGTGTAGCCTGTCGGATACTTTTCCCGTCCTTCGGGGGGGCCTAAAAGAATGTAAATTCTTCCCCTATCCTGAAGCCAGCCTGGAGTGCCGCCTTCCTTGAACAGGTGATTGGCCTCCTCGATGCGGTTGAGATAGGCTTCTTTGAACTCGTTTATTTCTGTGTCCGGGTCAGGGTCTCGTCTTTTCCAGAACTCTTCAATGAAGGTATTCCTGTCTGACGGCGGAAGCTTGAGGAAAATTTTTCTCTCCTGTTTGGTGATGATGTACCTGACTTTGGAGAGATAATCCTGATGATCGGGGGAAAGGTTTTCTTCAAGACGGCCTAGACTGCTGCAGAACACGAGGATCGATACGGCCAGACAGACCGCAATTGTTAAGGCTATTTTTTTTTTCATTTTTCTCCTTTGATCGAGGCCACAATTTTCTTAATCTGCTCCTGATTGGGGTTGATTTCCAGTGATTTTTCCCAGGCTCTCAGGGCTTCAGCCCGGTTCCCCAACGAGTAATAACAAGAGCCGATGGCGTTGAGGACATCCAGGTTGGTCCCGTAGTGGGTCAGGTATTGTTTGTAGTGAGTGATGGCTTCTTCGTACTGTTTGAGTTTTTGAGAGGCCTGTCCCAGGAGTTTCAAGAATTGGTAGTTTTTCTGGAGGCCCTCCGAGAAGGGCTGCAGGATCCTTTGGACGTCTGCGAATTTTTCTTGACGGAAATAAATCCGGCTTAATCCCTCAGCATACTGCAATGATTGAGGACTCTTCCTGTAAGCTCGTTCCAAGAAGATTCCAGCCTTCTCCAGGTCTCCTTTGTTGAAGTACTGGCCACCCAGGATATAATCGACTGCTGGGTCTGTGGGAGATGGAGTTGGTTCGGCATAGATGAAAGGTCTAGGGACGATGGCTCCCGCTGTCACAGAAAAATAAGCTGATTCGGAAAGGATGGTTTTGTTTTCTGCCGAAAGAACGTTGACTTCAACCTCATAGTAGGCCGGAGGAAGTTTTTTAAGAGAAAATTGTTCAAGGAATTGTCTTTTTGTTGGGTAACTCTTGATCTCTTTGACTTCTTTCAGGGCCTCCTCATCCCCTTTATAAAAGACGAATTCGAGGCGTCCTCTTTCTTGGAGCTCCTGATTAAGTCCTGTTATCTGAAAGAAGACGTGGAGAGTATCGTGGATGGAAAACTCATTCCTGGCAGAAGGATAGAGCTGCGTGTCCTCCACCTTAAAAGGTTTGCTGGAGGAGCCGGAAGCGACATCCTTGGCATGAGGAGCGAGAATGAGGGGGGTCATCTCAACAGATGATTGGCCGGAGGAAATGATGATGTCCTTCTCGATGGAGGTGAATTCTTTGGACACTCTGTTTTTGAAGAGAAGGTCAAACTTGTAGTTGCCTTCGACAAGAGGAAATATATCCTGAAGGCTGAACGGTTTGGTCTGGATTTTTTTGAGCTCGTCCTCATCGAACTGGATCGGGATCGTCTTGTTGAACTGGTAGACGGTTTTTCCGCTGAGGTCTGATATCTTTCCCGAGACCTCCAGGGTCGTGTAGTATCTGGGATCGGCGAAATTGACCGAGAGTTTTTCCGGTTCGATCAGATAATGGACAAAGTAAATATCTGATTCATCTTTGTGGATCGAAACCAGATGATCATTGCCGATATAATTGGCCGAATACTCGACTTCGACAAAATCCTTATATTTGAGAAGTTTCTCAGCATACTCATCCTTGACCGCCTTCTGAGGCTTGACATAAATGTTGGACAGGAGGATTTCTGAGGCCATCGAGGGATTGACAGCGTTCCAGGATTCTCCGGGAAGAAGACTCAAAGACGTGTAGGCGAGGTTTGGCCTTATTTCTCTCAGTTGGTTGAAGGCAGTTAAGTAGTCTTTGGGGTCGCCATGATAGTGGACTAAAAGCTTCTGAGGGCCATCCTGGATCGGGCTGTATATTTCATAATCTCCGGACCCGAATTCTTTGAAGAAGACGACGTTGAAGGAATCAGGTAGACCGAAAGGACTCATCCCTTGGTAGAACCAGACTATAGTGGGGTAGACTTCTGTCTCGTTCTCGTATTTTTCTTCGTATTGAGGTTTTCCCAGGATGATGTGGATTCGCCCCATCGCCGTTCTCCAACCTGCGGTCGGTGTTCCCCGGCCAAGCCATTTGTTTGCATAAGCAATTCTTTCGTAATGCTCTTTCTTGAATTCATTCTCCGGGCTGCCGGGAGTTGGGTCGCGGTGGTTCCAGAAGGCTTCGATGAAAAGGTCTCGTTCCCGGTCACTTTCTAACTGGAGAAAGACATCTTTTTCCTTGGGGGTGATGATGTAGATGACCTCTTCTTCCAACCATTTTCTGTGTCTTTCCGGAAGATCCTCGGGCTTCTTTTTCGAGGCAGTGTTTTCAGCCGATAACCCAAGGAAAAAAAGAAAAATGGAGACAATAATGACTATTTTTTTTGTTTTCATGGGTACAATCCATTATAGATTTTTATGATGAATATATCAATATGGCAGGAGAAGGGGCCCATCGTGTCGGCTTTTAGATCAGGAAGCATAATTTTTTGCCAGTTCTTCTTTTTTAACTTGGCTTTATCTTGAAAAGACAGGAATTTCGTTTGGCCCCTGCCTCCGCAGGGGCTTGTCCCTGGGAAGCGGGGGCAGGTCCCGGTGGGCATCTGAGTAAAGGCCATAGTAGAGAAACATGATTCGCAAGTTCGTTGACACTCATCCTGTATTACTCTATGCTTACAATCATAAATAAGTCAAAAGATAATGGGCTTATTGCTTAAGTTATAGGTCCAGATAGGGCACATAACCTATTTATTAGCCCCTGGGCTAAAAAAGGGTTTTAATTGGTTGCTAACTAATTTTAAAATCAGGGAGTTAGTAACACAAGGCGGTCTTCAATCCAAAGGGCTCACACCCCGGAGGACGCTGGTTCAAATCCAAGCCGCCTGCTACCTGTCCTTTTTTCACTCTTCACTCCGTAAATTTAATCAAGTATATCTGTGATAATCAGTAATATAGCTCCTTACTTTGGTATTTTTTGGTACCCCAAGACCAAACTTACCACTACAAGACCCAAAATAATGTCTCCATCCCTTGCCGGCAGAGCGAAGGAAGAAGGTATGCGGCCTCGAGTCATTTCAAGAATAAATAATCCTCCAATAATCATGAAGATCTGCAGGCTAATAATAGGTTTTTGGCCTAGACCACTGAACCAGTCTTTTCTAGTTCATACTATGAGTAAAGGTATGATCCACATCGCTCCGATGAGCATACCTCCAGGAGGTCTCAATATTTCTAGAATCCTTAAAAGGCAAAGAGCAAGCATGAAACCACCAAACGCAGCGGTAATCCAAGCCATAACGGAAACCCATTCATCTCCTTCCAAGGAAAAAACAATTTGGCATAATTATTACTATGAGGTATCCTGAGAATAATGGCGTTGAAACCGGCAAAAGGAGGCCGGCCAGATGATTAAGAAAAAACCAGTGTTTCGCTCTACCTTTGTCTTGATCTATTCTTTGGCCATCAGCTCGTGTTCTTTACTCCAGAAGACTCCGCCCCTCGATCCAAACAGTGAAGAATTCCTGTCCAAGGTCAGGTACATCATCACCACTGAGGAGAGAAAAGCCTTCCGTCTTCTGCCTGTCGAGGAGAGGGAAGCATTCATGGAAAATTTCTGGAAAGTCAGAGATCCGGATCCCCTGACAGAGGTCAACGAATTCAAACAGGAGTATTTTGCCCGGATCGACATGGCCAACAAACTCTTCACGTCAAGCGGCACGGCGGGCTGGCTTCAAGATAGGGGGAGAGCCTACATCGTTATCGGGCCGCCGAATGATAGATTGACCATTCACCCTTATGGTGCCCAATGGGTTGAGCGGTGGCTTTACAAGAATTTTTATCTTGACTTTATCCCCGGGGATATCATGGGAGTCCCGAAACTCGATACTCGAAGCATCCGCAACTTATCAAAATTCAATGAGGCTCAAAGAAAGAGGACACCGAGGAAGGTTACAGAGACAAAAAAAGATCCGTTCGATTATGAACTTCAGATTTTTAAAGAAAATGAGAACAAGCTGAATATCTTTATAAAAATTCCTTTTGCAGATATCTGGATGAATAAAAAAGAGGACAGACTGGAAGCCATGCTTAAGGTCTATTATTCGATTCAAAAGGAAGGCATAAAGAGTTTGATTCTTGAGAAAACAAAAGACCATCCGATATCCATCAAACAAAACGAGATGGCTGATTACAAAGAAAAGTATTGCCTGATAAAAATACCAATGGAGCTGGAAAAAGGTCAGTATGTCATGACAATTCAGGTTGAAAACATCGCCGGAGAAGGGAAAGTCGAGAAAAAAATAAGGTTTACTGTTTAGTAAATTCCACCGCCGACGATTGTGTAAACCACCTTTTATTGATAGGAATTTCGTTTTTGCGCTTACGGCAAATCCCTCGCAATTTCACCC
>CAYFXE010000062.1:0-590 GCA_964347035.1 uncultured Eubacteriales bacterium
AAGAAGAAACTTTTCCACTGTTGATTAAGTATCCTGAATTTGACACTACGCCGGGAGCGTATCCTGAGAACAAAGACATATATTGCCGGGAATGGGATCCTATGAATCCGAAAATCAATCAAATCATTTTCAAGCTAATGGATGAGTTGATTGATGCGTTTGAAGCAGATGCCTTTCATGTCGGGATGGACGAAGTGTTCTTACTCGGAGATGAGTTTTCCCCTTCCACCAGAGGGAAGAACCCTGCTAAGCTTTTTGCGAAGGTTGTAAATGAAATATATGAACATCTGGTGAAAAAACGTGGCGTTACGATGTTGATGTGGGGTGACCGTTTGATAGACGGCGAGAAGTATAATTTTGGTGAATGGGAATCGTCCATGAATGGTACAGACCCAGCAGTTGATATGATCCCGAAGGACATAATAATCTGTCCCTGGCATTATGAACCGAGGAATGAATACCCGTCGATTCCGATGTTTATTGAGAAAGGCTTTCGGGTGCTCCCTGCAGGCTGGAAGAAGCCAGACGCGACTAAATCCCTGATAAAATACAGCTATAATCAAGATAGCCCAAAGATGCTCGGTCATTTA
>CAYFXE010000062.1:600-11732 GCA_964347035.1 uncultured Eubacteriales bacterium
CATAGGGTGTAGAGAAGCAAGAATTGATTAAATTTACACCAATCATGGAAGGCATGAAGCAGATAAGAGAATTTGATAGTAAAAACTCAAACACACTTTTTATTCCTTAGTGTTTTTTTTCTGTCATAAAGCGTCTTCTTTCATAAAAAATATTTAGCTTATAAAAGGTCACTCTATGTGTGAACTATGTATGTCAGTTTTAGAAGTAAGCGTATTTGGTTGTACCTTTTTACAGTATTCCCTATAAAGCACATAGACAAAATAGAATATTTACTATATATTTTCACAAGTAAATCTTACTGTATAGTAAGAATTGATAAAGGAAGGAGATTCAGAGATGAAAAAACTTAATCAATTTACCCTTGTCATTTTTGCTCTAACCCTATTTCAGCCATTCCTCTTTTCTCATTGTGAAGTTCCCTGCGGTATTTATGACGACGAGATGCGGATTAAAATGATCGCCGAACACATCACCACCATCGAAAAAGCCATGAACCAGATTCAGAAGCTCTCTAAACAAGATTCCATGAACTTCAACCAAATCGTCCGCTGGGTGCTCAACAAAGAAAAACATGCAGAAGAGATTCAGCATATCGTCAGCCAGTACTTCCTCACCCAGCGGATAAAGTCTCCCGATAAAGAAGACACCGAAGCCATGAAAAACTATCAGCTAAAACTCTCTCTCTGCCATAGGCTCCTGGTCTACGCGATGAAGTCCAAACAGACAGTCGATCTGGCCCATATCGAGAAATTGAAATCCATCCTTCACGAATTCGAACATCTCTATTTCGGCAAGAAAGAATAACAGATTATCTGTATTCTTTTCTCCTCAAGCCTGAGCCGAACAGCTTGAGTAATGAAAAGGAGAATCTTTATGATTATCCAGGAGATAAGAAATGAACTCAAAAAACATATCGACTCAGACTACCAGAAGAGCATCCAAAGATTTTTTAAGGAGGACATCTCCGTTTACGGAGTGAGAAGAGCAGAGGTCAAGAAAATCACGGCTAAATATTTTCAGCAACTCAAAGACAAATCCAAAGCAGAGATTTTCAATCTTTGTGAAGAACTCATGGCCTCTGGGATGATGGAGGAGAGAGGGATAGCCTTTGATTGGGCTTTTCGTCTCAAGAAACAGTATGTTCCGAACGATTTTCAGCTCTTTGAATCCTGGCTTGAAAAGTATGTGTCGAACTGGGGTGCTTGTGATCATATATGTGCATTGTTAGGAGCGTTCATCGACCAGTTTCCAGAATTCATCCCCAAGCTCAAAAAATGGGCATCATCTCCTAACAGGTGGTTTAGACGGGCTTCGGCGGTGTCCTTCATATCTTTAATAAGTAAAAATAAACATTTGGAAGATGTCTTCGAAATCGCTGACCTCCTTCTGGTTGATCAAGACGATCTCGTCCAGAAGGGCTACGGCTGGCTTTTAAAAGAAGCAAGCAACAAATATCCTCAAGAAGTGTTTGACTATGTGATGAAGCATAGGGCGAATATGCCGAGGACAGCCCTCCGATATGCGATCGAAAAGATGTCCCCAGATTGGAAGAAGAAAGCTATGGCCAAGGATTTGTAGGATGAGGGCTATTATTTAGTGCGTTTGATGACGATTAAGGTGATGTCGTCGCTTTGAGGCACACCCGCAGTATGGTCAGAGATAGCCTTGAGGATGGCCGACTGAATCTCCTTGGCTGATTTTTCTAAAGAAGCTTTCATAACCTCAACGAGACGGTCCTCTCCAAAAAGGTTCTCTGAAATCTTCCCCCCTGACGGACCAACAGCCTCGGTGATGCCATCCGTGTACAGGATGAGAATGTCGCTTAGACCAATTTTTATAGACTCTTGCTTATAGTCCTGGTCAGGCAAGAATCCGATGATGAGCCCACCGGCTTCGAGTCGCTCGATATTCCCATCCGCGCGGAAAACAAGCGGTGGATTGTGTCCAGCATTGGTCGATGTGAATGTGGATTTAGCCCGATCCAAGATGCCATAGAAAAAGGTGGCAAACATGTTCGCATCCGTGGAGCGAACGAGGAGACCGTTCATTCGTGAGACCAATTCAGCCACATTCCCTGATTCGATTGCTTGGGCATGTAAGCTGGCTTGAAGGTTGGCCATCAGGAGAGCTGCAGGGATTCCCTTTCCCGAGACATCGGCGATGGCGATCCCAAGCATACCTGTCCCGATATCGAGGAAATCAAAATAATCCCCTCCGACCTGTTGGCTCGGAAGACTCGTGCCCGCGATTTCGAATCCCGAGAACTCGGGCATTTCATGAGGCAGCAGTCTTTCCTGGATTTTCCGGGCCGTGGCCAGTTCACTCTCGAGACGTTCACGGGCTAAGGCCTCTTCCCGACCCTTTTTAACCGCTGCGGCCATTCCATTGAGGGAGGCAGCCAGATCCCCTAGTTCGTCCTCGTTAGGAATATCGATTCTTGTATCCAGATCACCGGCCGCGATACGCCTTGTTCCACGGTGAAGCGCTCTAACGGCAGAGGTAAAACCTGTCGTAATCCTGACCCCAAAAAAAAGAGCGAAGGCTTCTAACAATAGCAATAATACGGCGAGTATCAGTAAGACGATCATAACAACCTGGCTGAGGGGATTCCTCTCGGATAAAAGCTCCCGGGCGATATCGGAAAGACTGGATTCTATTAAAAGCAATATTTTCAACTCTTCAAATTTACCAGATTGGAAGGATATGACATCCACATGGGTCATTCCGAAATACAGCGGCCGATTCCAGATGGATGAGGGTCTAGGAGTTGCGGCGGGCTGTGTTTTTCCCCCTGGAATATATCTTCCGAAAATAGCTTGCTTGGATTCTTCGTCGCTCTTGACTGATCTAACTGTAATATCACCAGCCACAGTAAAGCTTATCGGATTCGAAAAAGAGAGCTTCACATCGCTGTGAAGAATCTTCGCCAACCGATTCATCATTTTTTCATCAAGCAGACACGCTGCGATACGGATATCCGATGTCCCCTCATTCCTCAGGTTCATCAGCCAGATTTCAGAACCTATCCAGAAATACTTTCCACTTTTTGCCTCAACCCATTCTTGGAAGCGAGAGTGTTCCTTCTCGAGAGAAGCGAGAAAATCGGGAAGCCAAGAAGGGGGCTCTCCTTCAGTTTGTATTTCCTCTCCTTTTCTTTCATATAAGAGAGGTCGATTAGATATAGTTCGAAAGAAACGCTCATCCTGGACAGCCAGGTCGGCCCAGTCCTGAAGAAGGGTTCCTGCCCGAATAGCCCGACTCTCGCCCAGGGTTCCATACAAAGTGAGAAGCCCCATGATGATGACCAACAGGAGAGGAACGCCTGCGATCAAAAAGACACTGACGGCCATCTTGGGCCTCAACCTCATGAAGTGGAGCCGGATGGCAAAGAAGAGATGAAAAAGACTGAAAAACCAGAAAAGCCGTAAGGAGGAAAGGGAATACAATGCCAAATTTCTGGCAAGTTGAACTCCGCCTTTTGGCTCTACTTCTTCGGCCGGAGCGTTTTCCTGGGGAGGTTGAGTTTGGGATTGAATTGAGGGCTCTTCCTGTATTTTTCTCGGTAGGAACCCGACGGTAAGCAGGCCAAAGATAATAAAACCGATCAAAAAGAAAGCGGCCTTTCGCTGCGAAGTGAGATATCGGTATGGTCGGTAGCGTCGGAAGAGAAGGAAAATAAACGAGAATGAAGCCGAGGCGGTCCATATGTGTGGCTCTGACCAAAGAGAAAGAAGAAGTACAATGCCTATAGACAGCCAAACGATCCAGAAAATTTTGCCCCTCGCCTCAGATAATAACATCATAATAGCTACAACCCATGAAGCTGTCGTGACAAGGGCAAAGAGCCAGATAGAGAGAGGATGAGTAAATCCGAGGAGAGTACGGAAGATCCAGGCCGATGCGCAACCAGTCGAGATTATCAGGACAGATCGCCATACCGGTGCATTAAGAGGATGAATACGTTTTTCCCTGATACCAGAAAGGGAGAGTTCCTCAGGGATCTTGGCTTCAGAATCTGGCTGTTTCCTGGAGTTTTTTACCATAGTATCGGTGACCCTAGGAGAAAATATGGCTTGAGTAGAAAATATCATAATCCTGAAGCCATGTCGATGGGCCATAAGAAGAGAGAGGCCATTTTTTTTCTGCAACTCAGTTCTCAGTTTCATCCCTGCAGAAGCAGGAATCTAGGTATATCTGGATAAGAGTCTTCCATATTTCTGGATTCCCGTTTCCGCGGGAATGACGAAAAAAAAGAGCCGCCCATTTTCTCATCCTCTTTTTTCAATTCTTGTCCTTGTGTGTCTATTGTATTATGATTTGTCTTCCAAAAAATTTTCATAGACTATCCCATAAAGGAAAATCATGATGAAATGCATGAGAGTCTCTGGGAGTGTGTTAATCCTATTTTTTTCCTGTTCTCTGTGGATTCAATCCCATCCGAGGGGTTATCTGTTCATCATCGGCGGCGGGAAGCGCCCCGAAAGCATGATGAAGAGTTTCATAGAGCTGGCGGAACAATTTCAAATCGGTAAGATTGTCATTTTCCCGATGGCCAGCAGCGTCCCGGAAGAGGTGGGGCCCGAACAGGCATCTCAGCTGAAAGATTACGGGGCTCGGGAAGTCGAGTTCTATATCCTCTCCCATGAACAGGCCTCTCAGCCTGACGCCGTTAAGATTCTGGAAAATGTCGGTGGTGTTTTCTTCTCCGGCGGTGTTCAGTCACGACTCGCCGATATCCTCCTTAACACCCCTGTTCACAAAAGACTGCTCAAACTCTACGAGGAGGGTGCCGTCATAGGGGGGACGAGCGCAGGTGCGGCTGTTATGAGCGAAATAATGATCACTGGCGACGAGAAAAGAGAAGTCGAAGAAGGCCACTCATTTGAAACTATCGAAGCGGCCAATATCGTCACGATCCCAGGATTCGGTTTTATCAAAACGGCGATCATCGACCAGCATTTCATCCGTCGCAAAAGACACAACCGCCTGATAAGTCTCGTCGCCGAAAATCCAGAGCTTCTGGGGATTGGTATCGACGAATCCACGGCTGTCCTCGTCAAACCCGATCAAACCTTTGAGGTTATCGGCCAAGGCAGTGTCATCATCTACGATGCTTCCCGAGCCAAAGTCCGCATCCATCCTTCACGATTGATCAGCAGCTTAAACATGAGAATGCATATCCTCAACGCTGGAGACCGATTCAACCTGAAGACAAAAGGCTGCCGCATACCCTTGTGCTCATATACGCCATGGTGGTCTTAACAGTGATCGCCACCTGGATCGTCCCCGGCGGTGAGTACCAGAGAGTGGAAAAGAATGGACGGACAGTACCGGTATCTGGTTCCTTCGAGTTCGCCGAGCGCCAACCCCAGGGTCTAGGGGCTCTCTTTATCTCGCCCATAAAAGGATTCATCGAAGCCTCATACATCATCGTTTTTATCTTTATCGTCGGGGGGGCTTTCGCCGTCATCCAAAAAACAGGCGCTATAACAGCCTTCATCCATAACCTTGCTCTTAAATTTGGCAAGAGTCGGGCACTCAGAGCCCTGCTCATCCCGATCACCATGATCATTTTTTCGTTGGGAGGCGCGATTTTCGGGATGTGCGAGGAAACCATGCCCTTTGTCCTCATCTTCGTCCCCCTTGCCCTCTCTCTCGGCTACGACACGATCGTGGGTGTCTGTATTCCTTTCATAGGCGCAGCCGCTGGCTTTGCTGGTGCCTTCTTTAATCCGTTCACTGTCGGTATTGCCCAGGGAATTGCAGGATTACCCCTTTATTCCGGCTTGGTCTACCGCCTGATTATCTGGGCTATTGGAACAGCAATTGCAATTATCATCGTCATGCGTTATGCCAACCGCGTCCTCAAAAACCCGAAGATCAGCCCCACCTTTGAGGATGATTTAAATCGGAAGGAAAGCCTGGATCTCGATAAAGCCGCCAAAGAAAAAGTCAAGCTGACCGGAGCCCATAAACGGGTTCTTTATCTTTTCCTGGCCGGTATGGTTCTCCTGGTCTTTGGCATCTTGAAGTACAAATGGTATATCAACGAGATAGCCGGGCTCTTCCTGGCTCTAGGTATCCTATCTGGCATAATGGGAAGGCTTAATTCTGAAGAACTGGCCAAATCTTTTGTCGACGGAGCCAAGGACATGATCAACGCCGCCTTGATCATAGGTTGTGCCCGGGCCATCCTGGTAGTGGCTATGGACGGCAAGATACTGGATACAGCCCTGTATTACATGGCTAAGTTGATCTCAAACTTTCACCCGATCATCTCTTCGCAGCTGATGTTTGTCTGTCAATGCATCATCAATTTCTTCGTCCACTCGGGGACGGCTCAGGCAGCCTTGACAATGCCAATCATGGCGCCCCTCGGAGATTTGGTGGGCATAACCCGTCAGACCACTGTCTATGCTTTTCAACTGGCTGAATACATCAATCCTGTGCTTCCGACCTCCGGAGTAACCATGGGTGTTTTGGGGCTAGCCAGGCTCTCCTGGGAAAAATGGGCGAAATGGTTAATTCCTCTTCTTGTTATCTGGGTGCTGTTCGGAATTCTTTCATTAATCCCGCCCGTTCTGATGCGCTGGGGCCCGGCTTGATAAATCCATGTATCTTCCGGTGTTGATGTCGATGACTTCTCCGGAGACATAATCGTTCTTGAGCAGACAGACAACGCTATGAGCAATTTTTTAATGAACCTCCACATCAGCGCCCTTCTCAGCCAAACCTAAGCATACTGCCCTTCCAAGTCCACGATTCCCTCCAGTGACAAAAGCTTTTTCTCTGTGTAATTGCATCTTCTTCTTCCTCCTATCCGTTGTACATCAGTAAAAATTGTGGTCAGACTTTGAAAATTTGATTTTTTTAAGAACATAAAATTATCTATCTAAATAAAAAACTCAAATTTTCAAAGTCTGACCCCATTTAAAAGTCTGACCCCATTTAACCGAAAAAAATGAAACGAAATAGAAGCAAAAATAGTTATATTATGTTGATAGGAATAATAGGGCTTAAAATGTGGGATGAAGATAATTTCACAAAAGACGATATGCCGCCTCACCTCTCCGAGGAGCTCCATGGGGAATATCACTTTTATGAAGAAACGGACAGTACCTATCAGGAAAGATCAAATTCAGATGAGGATTACCCTTCCTGCAATTTAGAAGGCGTAACTGAAGAGGACACCCAAAGTACTGAGAGGGAAAGTACGTCCAAGAGAAAAAAAGGCTGTTCTAAATCACATAAAAGAACGGACCAATCACTGAACCCTGTGCGGCTTTACCTCAAAGATATGGGGAGTGTGATGCTCCTCTCCAGGGAAGAGGAGGTGACCATAGCCAAGCAGATAGAAAGAGGTGAACAGCGCATCCTCAATGCCTTGTCCAAGACCAAGCTCATCTATAATGAAATTCTGAGCCTAGAAAAGAAGGTCAAAGAAAACGCTGATATCATCCGGGTCATGTTTGATTATAATGATGAGGATCTAAATCGTTTAAAACTAAAACAAAAGAAAACAGAGATCTTAGGGACATTCCGAAAAATCAAACGACTAAGTTCAAAACTGGAGAAAATTCCCAAGCTAAAAAGAAACACGGTCGCTCGAGGTCGAGTTGTTATCTCGATGATGCGTCACATTAAAACATTAGACTTACGTCAAATCCAAAAAGAAAAAATTATTGACCATGCCCTTGACAAAATCAAGTCTGCTCAGCAAATAGAGGAGTCCAGAACCCAACTCAATCACTCCATTCATGAGGCTCGAGGTCAGAAAGCCAAGCAAGAGCTAGTGCAGAAACTTAGAGAAATAAACACATTAAGAAGAAAATTTTTCAACAAGATCGGGCTTGACTCAAGAGATCTAAAGGAAATTCTGAATACCATCGATGAGGCCAAAAAGCTCCGGGACAAAGCTAAACAAGAAATGGCCGCGGCGAATTTACGGCTTGTTGTCTCCATAGCCAAGAAATACATCAATCGAGGTCTGCATTTTCTGGATCTGATCCAAGAAGGAAATATAGGACTTATGCGCGCCGTAGAAAAATTTGATCACCGGAGGGGATTTAAATTTTCCACCTACGCCACATGGTGGATCAGACAGTCGATTACCAGGGCCATCGCCGATCAATCGCGCACTATCCGTATTCCCGTCCACATCACGGAATCCTTACAGAAGCTCGCAAAAGCTTCTCAATCCTTTGTCCAGGACAACGGAAGGGAACCATCTCCTGAGCAGATCGCCAGGAAAGTAAAGCTGCCCGTGGGCAAGGTGAGAGAATTAATAAAAATCGTCCAGGAACCTGTCTCGATAGATATGCGTGTGGGCGATAAGGGCGAAGGCAAAATCGGCGATTTCATCGAAGACAGCGACATCCCCTCGCCCCCGGACACCGTGATCCATATCAGCCTAAAGGAACAAATTGAGGATGCTCTCGAAAAACTTAGCGAGCGAGAGACGAAAATCCTGAGGATGAGGTTCGGCCTGAACGACGGAAAGGAATATACGCTGGAAGAAGTAGGAGAACAATTCAATGTCACCAGGGAAAGGATCAGGCAGATTGAATCAAAAGCATTGAGGAAATTACAGAATCCTGGGTTAAATTACAAACTGAAGTCATTCATCCACAATTCTTAAAAAAGACCATACCGAAAATTAGGACATTACCCTTTTAGACATAAGCGGTATCTGGGAATAGCTTCTGATGCCGTGAATTATCTCTGTCAGTCTCAAGAAGAATTTAGACCTCTTTATTGGAAAATAAGCGAAATATCTCAATCGAGTGGAGGCCAAGATTCCGAGCCTTCTTGAAATCACTAATTCCCGAAGAAAGGGTGAAAGATATTGCTCATAGGTCTGTACGAGGTTGATGTCCCCTCTGGAATCGAAATACTCAAAAATCACCTTTGCAGCCAGCTCTGCGCTTCGATGAGCATGATAAATCCCCTCCCCTGTTAGGCCATCCACGAAACCGGCCGCGTCTCCGGTTAACAGGATACTTCCTTCTCCCGGATGGATTAGGAATTCACCGGCTGGAAGCAGGCATGAGTCGATTCTAGCTTTCTTCTCCGCCCTAAAATCTGTGATCCTATTCAAAAAATCTATAAACGGTTGTTTTAATGGCCTGTTTTTACTGACTGCCCCCCATAAGCCGATCAAACAATCTTCATCCCAGGGAAAGATCCAGCCATACCCTCTTTTAGTCAAACCCGCGAATATCTTTGGGCAAGAATTCTGAAATTCAGTCTTTACCCTTTCCATCGGAACGCGAATCTGAAAAGCCAATGAGCGATATGGATGGTTCTGTTTCTGGCCTAAAATCTTTTTTCTCACAAGACTATTGGCTCCATCCGACCCTATGATAATCTCTCCTCGAAACATAGCTCCCGATGCTGTGGAGATGGTCTTATTCTGCACATCCAGATCGAAAACTCGATCCCCAAGTAAGGTTCGACAACCTCTTTGTTCAGCTATCGAGACAAACTCCAGGTCATATTTCCTTCTGTCCACGAAATAAAATGGCTCTGGGGATTTCTGGAATATCTTTTCTTTGTATTTTTCATAAATAAAATAATAATCGGAGACATTCTCGATTGAGAATTTTTGTTCGAAGGAGATATCGAACAGCCTCTCTAGAAGCTTCCTGGTTTTCCAGGTGATCACCCCCCCGCATAGTTTTGGCCTCGGGAATCCTGCTTTATCTATCAGGATTACATCGAGACCCTTCGCGGACAACAGGCTTCCGAGTGTCGCTCCTGAAGGTCCAGCCCCGATAATGATCACATCAAATGCTTTTTTTGGTATTTTGTTTCCCATGGCCACATCAAAATGCAGGCGCTCACCAGGCCAATACAGTCTTGATCCAATGCTGCTCGAATGAAGCTAGGTCGCTGCTGAGCATCTTCTGGAATCGGGCAAGATGCTCGATGTCATTATCGGGACTGGGTGGATTTTGTCTAAGGTCTCTGATATAGGAGATAAAAGGCTCTCGCCACTTCCCTCTGTCTCCGTGGAGGAAAAAATAAAATAACGCCCAAAATTCACTATAGACTGTTACCCTCTTTTCCTTATCTACAATTTGTTGGCTCACGGGGTTGGCAACACCCCAAGTAAGAAGCTTCCTCAAGGATATAAGATTATTTTTAGAGTGGGCGTCTTTGAATGCCTTCAAGGCTCGCTTGTTCTCCTTTCCGATCTTCGCCGATCCCTTCCCATATTCGGCAACGGAGAAATACTCTGCCATTCCTTCCTCGAGCCAGAGAGGTGAAACCAGCCATAAGCCAGTAAAATCTCTCAGCTGATGGATTCCTTCGTGGAGTGTTGCCACGAAAAATTTTTCGAATGCCTTGATTTTCAGGTTGAGCGCCATCCGAAGCTTCCTTTCCTGGACTTCGTGGTATTTTTTTTTCTGCTCGGAAAGCCACTGCTGTCCCCGTACTGTTGAACCGGGTACTCTCCCCGTCAAGCGTTGCTCGTGAAACTCTATTCTTCGCCGAGTTTCTTCCAGGCGATGTTTGAGCACTTCCAGATCCTGTGCAACCTTCTGGTATCCAATGCTTCCTTGGGGATCAAGAAGAATGAGAGTTTTCGTAGCCAAGTCATACAAACCAAAATAATCAAGCATGTGAGGAATCCTTCCGCTGATATAATGCCGAAATTCCTCTTCTGTATTGAATAGATAAACCTTCATCCGCTGCTTCGGGACTCGAAGTTCAAAATCCTGTTGAAAAATCTCAAAAAACACTGCTCTCAGGTTTTCCAATTTTTCTGCCATCTTCTGGGCTGCCGCTTTGGAAGTGTCATACTCGATAGTATAATTGTCCGTATGGTAGGCCCTGCCTCCTCCTTTAAAGGGTGAGAGTTCCTCTGTATTTGAGGAGTTTCCAGGTGATGGAGCTGACCAAACCCTCCCGAAAGTTATGGATAAAATGAAGCTCAACAAAACAAAACAGATCACAATCGACCAATCGTGGCTAAATTTTACTGTTCCTGGGCGCATCATCCAAATCCGTTTATGCATCTTATCAAGGACGAAAAGTATCTGTCAATTTCCCGAGACTCGGAGTAAGGGTCTCTATTTCCGTGATGGAAGACTAGGTATATGTATTTGGGAATGGCTTTGCTCCCTTC
>CAYFXE010000063.1:0-3917 GCA_964347035.1 uncultured Eubacteriales bacterium
AGGTTGGGTCGGGGTCTTCAATGGTCGCTTCATCTATCCCCAAATACCTTCCTATCACGGTTTTAGGGAGGCTTTCTCCCTCAAATTTTTTCTTTGAATAATGTCACCATATTGATATAATTTATCACTTCATTTTTTCAATAGATGAGTTTTATCTATAAATACTTATCAAGGAGGGATTAGCGTGAGAAAGGCATTTTTATCTAGGTGTCTAGTTGGAGTTTGCTTGGGGCTGATGCTGGTTTTTTTTCTCGGGGCCAAAAAGGACGAAAAAGAACTGGGCGATCTTCTGAATGAGTCACTGCTTGAAGGCCTGAAATGGAGATGTATTGGCCCGGCGAACATGGGAGGACGAATCGATGACTTTGCCGTTATCGTAAACAACCCTCAAATAATCTATGCGGCCACGGCTTCAGGAGGAGTCTGGAAGACGACGAACAACGGGGTAACGTGGACTCCGATTTTTGATAACCAGACAACAAGCACGATCGGGGATGTGACGGTCTGCCCATCGAATCCGGATATGGTCTGGGTAGGAACAGGTGAGCCCAACAATCGTCAGAGTTCCTCATGGGGTGATGGTGTTTACAAATCGAATGATGGTGGAAAGACCTGGAAAAAGATGGGTCTCAAGGACACTCATCATATAGGACGGATTGTCGTTCACCCGACTAACCCGGACATCGTCTATGTCGCTGCCTTGGGGCACCTTTGGGGGCCAAACAAGGAGAGGGGTCTTTTCAGGTCCACAGATGGGGGAAAGACATGGAAAAACACTCTTTTTATCGATGAAAACACTGGGTGTGTGGACGTAGCCATGGATCACCAAAGCCCCAACACACTCTACGCTGCGGCTTATCAGCGACGCCGTCGGGGCTGGGGTTTCAGCGGAGGCGGTCCTCAGAGCGGCCTGTATAAGACGACGGATGGGGGTGATAATTGGGTTAAATTGACTGAAGGGCTTCCTGATGGAATCACCGGGCGGATAGGGATCGATATATACCACAGCGACACGAACATCGTATACGTTGTTTTCGAGCATAAACAGGGTGGCGTTTTCCGCTCGGAGGATAAAGGTTTTACCTGGAAAAAAATGTCGGGCACGAACCCTCGTCCGATGTATTACAGTCAAATCCGCATCGATCCCAATAACGACCAGAGGATATGGGTCCTCGGAGCTTCGATGTATGTCTCCGAGGATGGAGGCAAGAATTTTCGGACAGATTATGTCAGACGGATCCATGGTGACCATCATGCCATGTGGATTAATCCCGATAACTCTAACCATATGATCGTCGGCTCGGATGGAGGGATCTATATTTCTTACGACCGGGGAAAGACCTGGGATTTTGTCAATGCTCTGCCTCTCGGCCAGTTTTACGAAATCGGTTTTGATATGAGAAAACCATACTACGTCTACGGAGGCCTGCAGGATAATGGAAGCTGGGGCGGTCCCAGCGCGACCTGGTACAGGTTGGGTATCACCAACGAGGATTGGTTCAGGATCGGAGGAGGTGATGGTTTTTACACTCAAGTCGACCCCACCGATCATACCACGATCTACGCTGAATCTCAGAATGGATCCCTTTTTCGTTTCGAACTCAACTCGGGCGAGAGCAAAATGATCAGGCCTGAACCAAAAGATGCCAAGGAGACCTTCCGATTCAACTGGAACTCGCCAATCCTCATCTCCCCTCATAATCCGAAGAAAATCTACTACGGCGGGAACAAACTGTTCATTTCCGAGGACAGAGGCGAAACCTGGAAAGAGACGATCGACCTCACGACTCAACAGGACCGGGAGAAGTTGCCTTTGATGGGAGTACTTCCTGATAAGAACACTCTTTCCCGACACGACGGGATTGCCCACTACGGAGATATCATCACTGTTTCTGAGTCTCCGCTCAAGGAGAACATGCTGTATGTGGGTACGGATGATGGAAACCTGCAGGTTTCTCAAGATGGAGGCCTGACCTGGAAAAACGTGATCAGCAAAGTCCCTGGCATACCCAAGAATACCTACGTGAGCCGCGTAGTGGCTTCTCGTTTCGAGGAGGGTACAGCCTATACCACTTTCGATGGGCATCGGAACAACGATTTTAAACCTTATGTTTTTATGACCACCGATTTTGGGGAAAGCTGGAAGAACATATCCAGTAACATACCCGATGGAAGCACAGTAAACGTGATCAGAGAGCACCATCGCAATCCCAAACTTCTCTTCGTGGGGACAGAACGAGGAGCCTATTTCACTATAGACAGTGGGCAGAAATGGATGATGTTTAACAACAATTTTCCGATCGTTCCTGTCGATGACATCGCCATTCATCCCCGAGACAATGACTTAATTTTCGGCACACACGGACGAAGCATTTGGATCCTTGATGACATCACTTGCTTAGAGCAGCTTAGTCAAGAAGCTCTGGCCTCTCCCAGCTTTCTGTTTGACATCCGTCCGGCAACCATCTTCAATCCTTATAATCACAAGGGAAGCACTGGCCATAAAATCTTCGTGGCTCCTAACCCCTCTTACGGGGCGGTCATCAGTTATTACTTAAAGGAGAAGCCAAAAGAAGATGTCAAAATCACCATCAGCGATGGACAGGGTAAGACGATAAGGGAATTGAAGGGGGAGAAAAATGCTGGTATCAACCGCATCTCCTGGGATCTGAGATATGCTCCCCCAGCTACTCCTGATGAGGGACAGAGGAGATTTCGAGCCCGGGGTCCTTATGTGCTCACGGGCAACTACGAGGTGACACTCGAAGCTGCGGGTCAGGAGATGAAAACAGAGGTGAAAGTTGAAGGAGATCCGCGGATCGATATTTCATTCGAAGACAGAAAAGCCCAGCACGATGCCCTTTATTCCATCTATAAGCTCTATCCTGCCATGACCGCTTCTACCAAAAAAATTGACACACTTCGCAAAGAGATCAATAAGGTTAAGAGCAATCTGAAAAAAGTGAAAGATGCTCCTGAGGTCCTGTCAGAAAAGGTGAATGCGATTAACAAGGAGTTGGATGATATCCGCCTGATACTCATGGGTGATCCAAAACTGGGTTGGCGGGGGATGCGCCAATCTGTAAGAGGCCGGATCCTTACGCTAGCCAGGAATATCGGTGGCTTCACCGGAGCTCCCTCCCCAAGCCAAGTTCAGGATATCCAGAAGGAATCTGGAGAACTGAAGTCCCTTATCGAAAGGATAAACAAGGTGATCGAGATAGATATCCCGGCCCTGAACAACTTGATGAACGAAAACAATATTCCGCGCATTTTTCCTGGAGAGAAAATAAAAATAGAAAAGACGAACTGAATCAGTCACTCAGTAATTATGGGGTCGCATCTCAACATTTGACATTTATAAAAAGCACATTTCATAATTTTTATTTTTTTCTGCTTAGAGATTTTTTTATCAAGCGCTCAAATGTGATCCCACAATCAAGCTAAATAAGAAATGTCAAATGTTGAGATGCGACCCCATTTTTCCTCCTCTGACTTCTGATAGCTTTACACATAAGGGCAGATTTCTTATAATACGACGAGATTTCCTGTTAGGAGGATCGAAATGAGGAGAAAAATTCTTGTGCTTTCTCTGGTTGGAATCACGGCCCTAATATTGTCTACCTGTAAGAGGACTGCACGGGTGAAAGGGATTTCGCTCGAGGTTAGCTTTTCTGAACCTGAATTGTCCGATAACCTGATTACGGATATGCAGTACACCTGGAAGACAGACAGTGAATTTATTCAAACACAACAGGACTATAATGTGTATGTTCATTTCTGGCATAAAGAGAACATGCTTTTTCAGGACGATCATGTTCCTGATATTCCCACATCTGAATGGGAACCTGAGAAGGTTTATACCTATTCCAGGAGGATTTATTTCCCGGCTTTTATCGATGAGTTTGCTCCTGAAT
>CAYFXE010000063.1:3927-10553 GCA_964347035.1 uncultured Eubacteriales bacterium
TAATGTCGTTGTAACGTTTTTGAATGCTGACATGTCTTTCGATAAGATGCGAGTTGATGATCCAAACAAAGAGTTCATGCTATCTGGATCTGCGTCTAAAAGAGCTGTAGATCTTGAGCCTGAAAACGAGATAATAGTTGACGGTGTTTTCAAGACTGTAGCTGGTGTTGAAACTGAAGGAATAACTGGCCATATCGATGAGTTTGATCCTGAATTTAAAGGAGAGGAAACATTAAGATTGTCAGTGGGCCTCGATTCTCCCTTCGACAGGTCTGGAAAGTCAAAACGCGAGGTTTTACTGAAAAATTTAAAAGTCCTTCCCCCTCCCTTGGACACACCAGAAATACTGTATGAAGAAGGATGGTATAACCAGGAGAAAAATCCCAAATCTTTGCTCAAACAATGGAGATGGACCCAGGAGGAAGCCAATTGCCTCATCGATAATCCTCACAGGGATGCGCTGTTGGTGATAAGGGGAGGAGTCAACCGGGCGGTTTTGGAAGACCAAATGGTGATCTTCAAGATCAATGATTTGGTTTTAGATAAATTTATCCCTGAAAAAAGCCATTTCGAGAAATCCTACAACATCAAGAAGGAAATGTTGGGGGACCGGGATGAATTCACCCTCACGGTATCTACTGATAAAACATTCATTCCTGCTGAAGTCATTCCCGATTCAAAAGACAAGAGGGAACTGGGAATACAGGTTTCATTCATCTACTTTAGATAAACTCCAGGACCTCAACCGAAGCGGGGATTTTTTCAAGGGAAAATTTTTTTCTGACTAAAATAGGAAACTTAGGAATCGTTCTTCATCCTTAGCTGTTGCAATTCCTTTCTGGCCTCTTTTTCGTCCTTCCGGGCTTTCGCCAGTTTTTGGGAAGTCTGGTAAATCCTAGTCCGGATTCTTTCCTTGACTCGCCTGTCACTCTTGCTGTGGTATTCCTGCCAGAGAGCGTTCATTCTCAGAGCCAACAGGTCTGCCAGCTCTTTGGCATTCTTTAGTTTCGCTTCGATATTTTTTTGAGGAGCTCCAAACTCCATCTTGTCGGCTTCTTCAAATTCCCGAGAGGGCGTTTCCCTTTGTCTGGTTTTTTTTCTGGGAGGGAGGGTTCTACGGGATTTTTCTGGCTCTGTCACTGTCTGGGAAACAGAGACGGCCGGGCTTTTTCGTAGTCTTAACAGATCGGCATTGGTGACGAGAATACTTTTCTTACCCTTGAGCTTCTCGCGCCTTTCTCGTTCCTTTTTGGCCAATTCGGCCAGATTTTGAGAGAAACAAAGCGAGGAGAGAAGGAGGGGGATGCACACACTGCCCAGGATACGTTTTAAGCTCATCGGCCCTCAATCATCATACTAGAAAAGAAATTTGGGTGTCAATATGATTTCCCTTGTGACTTGCCTTTTCGGCATTTTACCATAGTGATGGTATATAAAAGATGACTTTGACCTCATCACGTCAATTTAGGAGCATTTCACTTTTTTAATTCGTCCATGGCGGTTCGGATAAATATCTCCTTGCCATCGGATGAGATTTCTATAGCTCCGTGGAGGTCGGTACGGAAAATTTCGGCGTCGATGCCTTTATACCTGTTTAACACCTCTCGATCTGGAAATCCATACCTGTTTCTCTCCCCTACAGAAATAACCACGAAGGAAGGATGGACTTTGTAGATGAAGGGGGCTGAGCTTGACGAGTCGCTTCCATGGTGGGGTGATTTGAGAATATCACTTTGGATATCCATTTTTATCTGGAGAATCTCTGCTTCGGAGTCTTTACCGATATCCCCAGAGAGAAGGAAGGACACTTGTCCGTAAGAGAGCCTTAGAACGAGAGAATCGTCATTATGCACAGTCGGGACGTAGGGATCACTTTTCACCGGATGGAGGATATCAATCTGAACCGAGTTAATCAGGCGAGAATCGCCTCGGAAAACCCTTTGTTTTCGTGTTGAAGATCGGATCAGGCCTTTAAGTTCTGCATAGATTTGGCTTTCAGTCGGAGAGAAAGCTTCCCAAAATTCTCCTATTTTAAAGTTTCTCGCGACGGCCCTTAATCCGTTCGAGTGATCAGGGTGAGCATGGGTGAGAACAAGATAATCGATCTTTTTAATGCCTTTATCCCATAAAAACGGAGACACAACACTTTCCCCGATGTCAAAGTCTCCTTGCGGGGCCCCCCCACCATCCACCAGCATTTTTTTGCGGCCGGGAAACTCAACGAGCATAGACTCTCCCTGGCCGACGTCGATGAGAGTGAATTTTAAATCCCTGGATGAGGAGGGAAAAGGGGAGGATACAAGAAGAATGAGAAAGACGAAAAAAGCGGACAGAAAAATGAGTTTTTGTCTTCTCCATCTAGATTTCAGAAGGGAGAAAAGGAGGAAGAAGAAATAACCGATGATGATAGCCTGATATGGAGTGGGAATGCGGTAGGATATGGAAGGTACCCAGTCAAGAAGGTGGGCAGAATTGGAAAGGAGAGTTATCAGAAGTCGGATGGGTTCAGCCAACAGTTGCCCCAGGGAGTGGCTGAGGAATGCGAGGATGAGGAAGATGTAGCCACTGGCCATGATCAGCGCGACAAGAGGGATGGCGGCGAAATTGAGAAGGAGCGATGAGAATGTGATTCTATTGAAGGCGGAGGCCATGATAGGCAGGATTCCGAGCTGGGCGGTCAGCGAGAGTACGAAAATCTCGCTGATTCTCAGGGGAAGGCGAGGGAGGTACTTGATGAGCCTGGGAAAGAAAAGGATGATCGAGAATGTTGCGGCAAACGTCAGCTGAAAACCTATATGGAAAAGTCGGTAAGGATTGAGGAGCAAAAGGATAAAAGCACTCATCGAGATGGTGTTGATGAGGTTAACATTAGACCAAATGATCTTTCCCACCAGGAAGGCCACCGTCATGATTGTGGCTCTCATCACTGAGGGTCTCCCTTCCACCAGTAAGGCATAAAACACCAAAAATCCTATTAGGAGGAGATAAGAAATTCTGGTCGGAACTCTGATGGTTTTGAGAAATGTAAAAAGGAAAAAGGAAATAATGGCAATATGGGCTCCGGAGATCGCGAAGAGATGATAGATGCCTGCCTCTTGAAAAGATCGGGTGATGGAGCTATCCATTCTTCCCCTCTCACCGAGGAGGAGGGCTTCCAAGATGATCCCCTGAGTGGAAATGCCAGGGGAGTAAAAATGTTCTTCGATTTTCTGCTGAAATCTGCGGTGGAGGAAAGATATCCATCGGAGAGGTGAATACCTATGTCCGGATTTTATTCTTTCCACGAGAAGCGGACTCTTGGTGAAGGCTCGATTGTGGATGTTTTGAGATTTCAGGTATGAATCGAGAGAAAAGCCGTCAAAGTTTCGGAAACCTCTAGAAGATCCGAGCCGAGCCGAGACCCTGATTTTATCGCCAATAAGAAGCTCAGAGAGATGGTTAGAATGGGGAGTTCGGGGGACCGTAATGTGGAGAATTCCCTTGACCTTTTCTTGTTTATTCTGGTAGACAACTTTTTCGACCTTGAGATGGAGAAGATCATTATCCATCCCCTGGGAGGGTGTTTTAGAAAGAGTGCCGATAAAATCAGCATAACCTGCGCGGTCGAACTGATGGAGGGAATTTTTCTCGTAACTTTGATCGTACAAAGTATGATGGCTTGCTCCCAACAAAAATATCCCCAAGAAGATCAAAGCATAGGATATCCTCGGGCGGTTCAGGAAAAAGAAAAGCCAGGCCAAGAGCAGTCCAACTGCGAGAAAGATAGTGAAGATTAAAAGAGAAGAGAAAAGATGGTGAGAGAACAGGATGCCAGCCAAAAATGCCAGGCTCAAAAAGAGGAAGGGGAAGGACATGGTTTATAAGGGGTGGAAGAGTTGCTTTTCGAGCTCACTCTGATATTCCAGGCAATCGAGGAGGAGGTGACTCATGACCTTTATGCCCACGAAGATGCTCCGTTCATCGGGATTAAAGTATGGGCTGTGGAGAGGGGGCATGGTTTTCAGACTGGGATCTTTGACACCCAGAAAAAAGAAGAAGGCTGGTATTTTCTGGCAATAGTAGGAAAAATCCTCAGCCACCAATTGAGGTGTGATCTCTGTAACATTATTTTTTCCCAGGAGATTAATGAGGGAGGGTAGGATGATCTCAACCAATTCTGGGTGGTTGTAAACAGGAGGAGCTCCTCTTTGATAGTTGAACGTATAGTTGGCTCCGAAGGAATGGGTGATCCCTTTGACTATATCCTCGATGGATTGAGGTATTCTATTTCTATTTTTTTCACTCAAGGTTCGGATAGTGCCCTCCAGACGAACCTGTTCAGCGATGATGTTCGGTCGTGTCCCGCCGCTAATTTTTCCGATGGTGATCACAGCCGGATCAGTGGGGTCCGTCGTTCGGCTGATGATGGATTGAAGACTGAGGATGACCTGGGAGGCCAATGTGATGGCATCTATCCCTTCATGGGGTTTGGCGGCATGGGCGCTTCTTCCCTTGATGATGATCTCGAACCAGTCAGCACTGGCCATGATAGAACCTGTTGAGTAGAAGACTTTACCAACGTCTTCGGGCCAGACGTGGAGACCGAAAATGGCTCCTATCGGCGGTTCATCAAGAACGCCTTCTTTGATCATCAGATTTGCTCCGCCTTCCTCGCCAGGCGGAGGGCCTTCCTCTGCTGGCTGGAAGATGAATTTAATGCTTCCTTTGATTTTGTCTTTGATGGTGTTGAGAACCATGGCTGTCCCGAGGGCGATCGATGTGTGGAGATCGTGACCACAGGCATGCATGACTCCCGGGTTAAGGGATCTGTAGGGAACATCCGCTAACTCTTGGATTGGCAGAGCGTCCATGTCGGCACGGAGACCTATGGTAAAGCCTTTCTCCCCTCCAACGAGCAAACCCGTGACACCTGTTTTGGCAACACTGGTTTCAACATCCAATCCCATAGCCATGAGTTTGGAAGCCACGAGGCTTGCTGTCTGGAATTCCCGATTACCCAGCTCCGGATTCATGTGGAAAAAACGACGGATTCTTATGATCTCTGCTTTATGCTTTTCGATCTCATCGGCAATCTTTAACGCTGTATTCCTATCCACTCCAAAGGCGGTAATGGCAGACAGAAAGGTTGCAAGCAAGAAAAAACCAGATAAGAGCCTGAGGATCTTGAACATGGAATCATCTTAGAATGACCTCAGGGGAAAGTCAACCAGAAACGCCATAAGACTCTCTTTCTGAGGCTGAAGTGAGGGAAAGGGAGTCGTTAGCATGGTTTTGGAGATGCTGCCCGTAGATTGGGGACGTTGAAACGTTCCTACTGGATGTGGATGTTTTCTTTGAATGTTCCGTAGCTCTCTTCGAGAACGCCAGAGATCTCCCCAAGGGTCGCCTTAGCCTTAACGGCCTCGATAATCAGCGGAAAAAGGTTTTTTTCTATCTCGATAGCCTGTCTTAATGAGCCCAAGCGGCTTTTTACCTGCTCATTCGATCTTTCTTCTTTAAGGCGGTGAAGTTTTCCAACCTGATTTTTTTCTAGCTCTTCAGGAGGGTAAACCAGCTCGAACTTGATCTTCTCCTCTTCGTTCGAGTACTCGTTCAGGCCGACTACGATCTGCTCTTTAGTCTCGACCTGTTTCTGGTATCTGTAAGCACTTTCCTGAATTTCCTGCTGGATATATCCTTTCTCGATAGCCATCAACATGCCTCCCATATTCTCGATCTTCTGGAGGTATTCCTCGACTTTCTCCTCGATCTGGTTAGTGAGGTACTCGATATAGTAAGAACCTCCTAAAGGGTCAACAGCGTCGGCCACTCCGCTTTCGTGGGCGATAATCTGTTGAGTCCGTAGGGCAATTTGGGCAGACTCTTCGCTGGGAAGTGCCAGGGCTTCATCCCTTGAGTTCGTATGTAAAGATTGGGTTCCTCCCAAAACAGCAGCAAGAGCTTGGAGGGCAACTCGAATGACGTTGTTCTCTGGCTGCTGAGCCAGGAGGGTCACACCGCTAGTTTGTGTGTGAAACCTGAACTTAAGCGATAGGGGATTTTTTGCCTTGAATCTTTTTCTCATGAGTTTGGCCCAGATACGTCTGGCCGCCCGAAATTTTGCTGTTTCTTCAAAGAAATTGTTATGAGCCGCGAGAAAAAAGGATAACCTCGGAGCAAACGTGTCGACGTCCATACCGGTTTGAATCGCTGTTTCGACATAGGTGATGGCGTTGGCTAAGGTAAAGGCCAACTCCTGTACGGCTGTGGCTCCGGCTTCTCGTATATGGTATCCGCTGATGCTTATGGTGTTCCATCGAGGCACATGCGTCTTACAAAAGGAGAGAATATCGGCCGTGATTTTTAAGGAAGCATGAGGAGGGTAAATATATGTTCCTCGCGCTATATATTCCTTCAATAGATCATTCTGGATCGTTCCAGTTAGCTCAGTCCAAGGAATTCCCCTTTTTTCCGCTAAGACGAGATACATGGCTAGGATGATGGCGGCTGTGGAGTTGATCGTCATCGAAACACTAACCCTATCCAGAGGGATTTGGTCGAAGAGAATTTCCATATCTTCGATGGTGTCGATGGCTACCCCGACCTTCCCGACTTCTCCTTGAGCTTGAGAATGATCTGAATCGAGT
>CAYFXE010000063.1:10563-11709 GCA_964347035.1 uncultured Eubacteriales bacterium
AAGCCCTGTCTGGCCTTGGTTGAGGAGAAAGCGGTACCTCTTGTTGGACTCCTCGGCTGTCCCGAAGCCGGCGTATTGCCGCATCGTCCACAGCTTTTCTCTGTACATCGTCGGATAAACTCCTCGGGTGAAAGGATAGAACCCCGGCTCTCCGAGGTCACGAGATGGATCGAAATCAGTCAAGTCACCGGGAGCATAGAATCTCTTAATCTCGATTTGTGACGAGGTGAAAAGCCTGTGTTTTTCCTCTTTTTCGGAGGGCATTTTTTTTAGGTTCTGTTAAAAATCCATGCTCGCTAGAAGGGACTCAAAGGCTCGATCACAAGATATGGCGAGCAAAGGCTTGGGAGCCTGTGTAGCGTCCCCTGTCCTTCAAATCTTCTTCTATCTCCAAAAGTCTGTTGTACTTGGCGACCCGTTCACTCCGGCTGAGGGAACCTGTTTTTATTTGTCCAGCATTAAGCGCAACGCACAAGTCCGAGATGAAGGTGTCCTCGGTTTCTCCAGAGCGATGGGAGATAACCGTGGAATACCCATTGTCTTGGGCATATTTTACCGTCTCCACCGTTTCGCTCAGAGTCCCGATTTGGTTGAGCTTAATGAGGATGGAATTAGCCACACCCTGTTCAACACCCTTTTTAAACCTATCTAGATTGGTGACAAAAATGTCATCTCCCACAATCTGAATTTTTTTACCGATGAGCCTGGTCAGTTTAATCCAGCCTTCCCAGTCGTCTTCGGCAAAGCCATCTTCTATGGAGAGGATAGGGTACTTCTGGAGTAGAGTTTGGTAGAATTCGATCATTTGCTCATCGGTTTTCTCTGATCCGTCAGATTTCTTGAAGACATATTTCTTATCAGAGTAGAATTCGGAGGCAGCCACATCCAAAGCTAAATACACATCAGAACCAGGAGTGTAGCCAGCGCTCTGGATGCTTTCCAGGATGAGATCCAAAGCTTCCTCGTTGGATTTGAGATTCGGAGCAAAACCCCCCTCATCTCCCACGGCTGTGCTGTAACCATGGCCTTTTAGGTTTCTTTTCAGGTGATGGAAGATTTCCGCTGCGGCTCGAATGGCTTCCGAAAAATCAGGCCTGCCCACAGGAGCAATCATGAACTCTTGGATATCGACGTTATTATCTGCGT
>CAYFXE010000064.1:0-10376 GCA_964347035.1 uncultured Eubacteriales bacterium
GGATAATCAACGGGGAGGCCTTCTCCCTGTTTGCGGCCGGTCGGTTTGGAAGGATCATATCCTGGAATGGACAGCCAATCTGGGTCTTTGTCGATAAAGATGGGAGGGCTGACGGCGAGCTTCGAGTCATCATATTTTGGCACAGAAATTTCTTCCTGGATAATTCCTGTATCTCCTGTCTCGATGTCTCTGACGATACATTTTATCCTATAATCTCCGGGAGGGATCAAAAGAAGGTCAAAATATTTTATGCCATGGGTTTTCAGCTTATCCTTGACTCTATTGATGTCGATATTGAGAGGATTATAAAAAAAGTCCCTAAACTTGCCGCTACTATCGATAGCATAGCCGTATATTTCCAGTTCTGCCTCTTTCCTTTTTTTCTCAAGAAACTGTTCTCCCGGGAACTTCAAAAATACTGGTATTCTCACCACATCTTCAGTCCCTTCGAAGGCTGACATGAAGCTTTCCACCTGAATGTCGTTTCTATAAATGTCTTTTGTAATAAGTTCGGCGAGTTGGAGTCTTTTCTCAAAGTCTGAATAATTGCTGTAGGGTTTTTCCTCGTAATATCCCTTACGATGTGAAACTTCCATTTTTGGTCTTGAGACTTCTATTTTGAGCTTTCGGAATTTCCCTTCTTTGTTCTTGCTTTCGGGATAATATCCCAACAAGTAGTATGAATTGGTAAGATTGAGGAGTTCTGCTAAAGGCTTATCCAGCTCATTGAGATTGCGGTAGTCCCTGCCGCCTGTGTCTGCCGCCAGGAGGTGAAGAGTATCCTGCCCCCGCCGGCGCGATTGATAAACATCTCTTTCCCGGGTATCCCCGATCTCACCAGGGGCGGCCAGACCGCCGACATCGATCGTGTGGATAAGGCAATCTGAGGTCGAAACATACTGGAGAGCCTGGTTTAAGGCCATTTTTAAGGCGGGGTCACCGAAACGGTCCTTATCTGCTCTCGAGATGGCCACCCTGTCAGCCGCAATTGCTTCTGTTTCGTCACTCAATTCTTTCAAGGTTTTTCCTGTCATGACTTTTAAATCGAAACCCTCTGAGAAAAGGAGAAGGTGTTTTCTTCCTTTGATCATATTCAAAGCCTGCCCCAGAGTTTTAAATGCTTCCACATAATCTTGAACGTATCCTTTGTAGTCCTGCCACTGGGCCTGTTGCATCAATTTAGAGACGGTCGTCAGCTGATCCTCCAGGGCTCCGATTCCTGCTCTGGTTTTGTCTCCTTCGGTTGGCGATATTTGAGAGGGGACGATTGGACCGAACATGAATCCAATGGGCCCCCGTGCAATCAGGGTTGTCGGGACGAGTCCTAAGGATTCGACCGCGCTGATGAGTTGTTCCTTATCACTCGTAAAATTGGTCAGGATTTGAATTCCCTGGAGGACAGAGCATGTTGCTACTGCGACTAAATCGTGAGGAAGAATATCTTTCTTAAGGAATTTAAGGCCGGCTTCGCGAGCCCTCAGTATTCCCTTCGGAGAGGAAAAAGAAAGGTCGAAGAGAAGGAAAAACTGCCTTCTGGCTGCAGGATAGCGCCGGGCAAGACTGACGATTTCAGGCGAATCATTCCGGACCAGAATAAAGTGCGAGATTTTTTGCTTTTTTCCGTCTTCATACAGAACGAAATCTTCTTGTTTAAGATCGAGAATCGGATTTCCCTGTTTATCCGCTACATAGACAGGAATCTCGATGAGGACCACTTCCACTTCGTATTCCAAAGGTTTTTCTTGAGTTTGAGGAGAGGAGACGAGATCGAGGTTCCAACCGAGAAATATTATCAATAAGACCAATAATGTGGTAGCACCCATAGGATTTAAAACTTTACAATTCATTTTATCCTCCTCCCTGAAGGCTTTGAGTGAAAGAAATCTATTTCAAAAAAAAATGATTAGACTTTAATCTGGAATTTCTTGGAAGCTTTCTTGTCTCCGGTGCGATTGGTTAGAATGGCCTGGACAGAGTATTCTCCCTTGGTCAAGATGACAGGTATCTCTATGATGAAATCTTCTTCCTGCTTGTCTTTCAAAGACTCTTCTGTCAGGGAAACATTATAATCCTCGTTGTGATGGAGCACTGTCTTCTCGTTTCCGTCAAGGACTTTAAGATCCAAAGATAAGGTTGTCACGAGCATTTCTTCATCAGGTTTGTATGCAAGCCATATTTTTTTATAAGGTATCTTGACTGTAATTACAGGAATATTGGAGGCATCAGCAAGTTCTAGACTAAAATCAAGAATAAGAGAATTTTGCGTGCTTTGCTCTACAAAATCTTCATGGTCCTCTCTTGTCTCTCTCAAGGCATAGTTAATCTCTCCCAGATGAGCAAGATTTGTCGATAGTAACCTAAAGACGCCATTGCTTTTTTCATCCACGAAAACAATCGGAAAATTTCCGTAATACCAGACTTCCCTGGCTCTCTGGATTCCTCCATAAGACTCGGTGGGATAATATTTTCGACTGAACGGAGGGCCGAAGAGGATATATACCCGTCCTCTATCCGTTAACCAGCCAGGCCTCCCCTCTCCTCGGAACATTCGGTTGGCACTTTCGATCCTGGCAAAATATTCTATCTTGAATTCGTTCTCTTCTGTGAAAGGATCAGGATCCCTTTTGGTCCAGAATTCCTGTATAAAAGCCTGCCTTTCTGAAGCAGGTAAACGCAGGAAAATCTTGCGTTCTTCTTTGGTGATTATGAACCGGACTTTGGAAAGAAATTCTTTCTCATCGGGATTGAGATTTTTTTCCAGTTGGTAAGACTTACAAAAAGCAAGGAGTATGAGGCAAGAAAAGACAATAAAAAGGCGGCTGGCTTTAGATGTGTTCATTTTTAATTTTCCTTTATGGATCGGACTTTTTCTTTAATGACTTCTTGGTTAGGATCTATTTCAAGGGATTTTTCCCAGGCTATGAGAGCCTCCTCCATGTTTCCTAATAGAAAGTAACACTCCCCGATAGAGTTAAGGATCAATAGGTTTGTTCCGATGTGTGTTAAGTATTTTTTGTAATGTTTGATGGCCTCTTCGTATTCTTTCAGGGCTTGGCAGGATTGTCCCAAAAGTCTGATGAATTCATAATTTTCTTGAGAAGAAGAGAGGAATGGTTGTAGTATAATCTTAACCTTACCGTATTCCTTGAGGAGGAAAAGCACTCGACTGAATCCATAGGCATACTTCAAAGAAGCAGGATTTTTTCTATAGATAGATTCCAGAAGGGTCTTCGCCTCCTCGATTTTGCCTTTATTGAGAAGCTGGTCGCCTAAAATAAAAGAATATTCTGTGGAATGTGACATCGGCAATGCTCGAGAGATCACCCAAGGTCTGGCGATTCCTTCTAGGGTTGAAAGACTGAATTCGTTTTTCTCTTGAAGAAGCTCTTTTCCCTCCCCATTGATGAGCGCCACTTTTAAGGTGTAATAGCCAGGAGGAAAGTTTCGAAGCGGGAATATTTTAATAAAATTTGTCTTATCTTCACTTTCCTGTATTTTTACAGTTTCTTTCGAGATCTCTTGTTCTTCTTTGATGAGTGTATACTGGACGAATCCTCTCTCTATTAAATCTGGACTGAGATTGTGGACCTGGAAAGAGGCAACGAGATCGTCTTTTAGGATGAATGATCTGTTCGGTTGACAGAACAATTGATAACCATCAACAACAAAGGGCTTGTAGTATTTTTGAGGACCCGATAGCGGTTCAACCTTATAGCCCAAAAGAAGAGGCGTCATCACTAAAGAAGTGGCTTCTGGGATGAGAATATCTGCTTCGAAGGATGTGAATTCTTTGGACACAGTGTTTTTTAGGAGAACATTCAGCTTATATTGCCCAGGAACCAGAGGAAACATATCTTGAATGGAATAGGATTTCAATTTTATATCCTGGACTTGCTCTTTATTGAGATTGAGGGAATATGTTTTTTGGTACTGGAAGACTGTTTTCCCCTCTAAATCAGTCACTTGGGTGAC
The DNA here is from genome assembly GCA_964347035.1 of uncultured Eubacteriales bacterium. GTDB lineage: Bacteria > Acidobacteriota > Aminicenantia > Aminicenantales > Aminicenantaceae > CAYFXE01. The sequence continues at coordinate 3,973 of CAYFXE010000064.1, forward strand.
CAATTCGAAATAGGAATAATATGTCTCTTCATACGATCCGACAGAGAGAGTACGAGGATCTACCGAGAAATGGACGAAAAAGATTTCTGAAGAATCCCTTATGGGAACGACCAAATATTCACTTCCCACATAATTGGCTGTGTATTCCACCTCCACAATATCCTTGTACTTGAGAAGCTTTTCCGCATAAAGATCATCAATTTTTTTCTGGGGGAGTTGGAAAACATTGGCTATCATCGTCTCTGACGCAAGAGAGGGGTGACCGAGATATGACCTCTCGCCAGGTATTAATGTGAGGGAAACCTGGGCCAGGACCGGGTCATATTCATGCAACTTATCATAAGCTGCTTCGTAATCAGTCGGGTCTCCATAGTAATTTTTGAGAAGATTTTGAGGGCCGTCCCGCACAGGGCTGTATAAGACGTATTCGCCGGTTCCTCTCCTTTTGAAAAAGGCAATATTAAAATGAGAAGGAAGGCCGTATTTGACATCACCTTGATAGAACCAGGTAATGAATGGGTAATGCTCTTCCGAGCTTTCGTAGCGGTCAATGTCTATAGGTTTACCCAAAGTGATATAAATTCTTCCCCGATCGGTCATCCACCCCGGGCGAGTTGTTTCACGACCGAAAAATTGATTGGCATAGGCGATCCGCCGGTAGTGCTCTTGTTTAAACTCATTTTCGGGAGAGCCAGGAGTGGGATCTCTTTGATTCCAAAAAGCTTCGATGAAAATCTCCCTTTCTTTGTCTGATTCAAGTTGAAGGAAGACATCTCTCTCCCGGGATTTAATGATGTAAGTGACTTCTTCTTCCAACCATTTTCTGTACTTTTCAGGGAGGTCCTTGGGTTTTTTTTTAGCTGTTGACGATTCGATTGACAGTGAAAAAAGGAAGATCAGAATCGAGAGGAAAAGTGAAATCTTCCTATATATTGCCACATATTCATTATAGGGGTTTCCCAGGGAGATATCAAGGAGATAGGACTAGATCCTCGAAAGCTCAAAAACTATCTTTTGGTTCAGATAATTTTGGAGTTGTAGGAGTGTTAATTATGTTTTCTAGGATAGGCTAAGTCTGTTGGATTTGGATAGGAGGAAATGCGGCTGATCGGGTTCTTAATTTCAGAGCGAATTAATCCTGTTTCACCTCAAAATCCAAAGATTTCTTGATCGACTTGCCTGAAATTTTATCGTCGATCTGGACCTGGAGAGTGTATTGACCCGCCTCAAGGTCTCTTTGCTCCTTTTTCTCGCCTTCAGATTCTGATTTGATGACGATAGTCTTTTTTAAAGGCAAGGGCTGGCTGATAAGAGGAGCATCATAGTGAGCTGTGGCGTACTGGATGACTTTTTCTTCTCCTTTATAGACTTCGTAGCTGACATCGATATCATGCTTTCCTGTCTCACCAGGGACGACGCCATAAACAAAGAAAAATATGTCCAGATTTTCTCTCATCGAGAAGGAGTTTTCGACATTGGGTTCGATTTGAAGAACAGAATAGGTGAAGAAATTCTTGTGAACCTCGGCTCTGGTCTCAGCGACCTCCATCCTCCGAATATTCTTGATAAAAAAAATAGGCGTAGTGTCGATTTTGTCTGTGAAGGCAGCGGCATCGGGCAGGCTGAATTCAAAATATTGAGTACCGACTCTTTCTAGATCAAGAGAAGCCACAGCCATGGAAAGAAGATAATCTCCAGGGAAAAGAGGATAAGAAGTCGAATATAATTCCTCTTTCTCCGGATCGTAATCCTTTCCTTCTATCTGGAGGTTGATCGGAATATAAACTTCTTTCACGACTTCTTGAGGAGCATTGTTCTCCATACGACTGAACTGAAGAAAGACATGACCGCTTGCCTGGAGCAAGGCAGGTACCTCCTCCACTTCGGGTTCTGCAGCCTCCTCTTTTTTCTCCTCAGGCACCTCCTCAGTGATTTCGACAGCTTGAGGGACAGGAACAAAACCTAAGTCTGCGTTTTTCAATTTAAAGAAGAACACACAGTGAACATTCTGACGAGCGGGAAGATAAGCATGCCAGGCAAAAGAAAAAGGAACATCCAAACGAGCTTCGCGCGTGTTAATCCCTTCTTTAAATATAGATTGTACTTTTTCTGGGATGATTACGATGTCGGTTTCCTGTTCCTGTTTTTCTTGTTCTTGGTTCATTATTGTTGCTGCCACTGCAGACATCGATAATGACGTCAAAACAAGGCCAGCGAAAAGAGCAATGATGATGAGATTTTTCGTTTTCATGTTACCTCCTCATGTCGAGTTCGGGTTGTGAGTTTTTATAACGATATTCACCTCTTTTGGAGCAAATGATCGTAATCTATGTGAAGACTTAATATAACAAAACATTACCCTTTTTTCAATTATATAAATGGGGAAGTCTCCCCTCATTTTTGATATTTTTTTACAGCTCGCATATGTTCTCTCAAGGTATGGCTGAAATGATGGCTTCCGTCGTTCTTAGATACAAAATAGAGATAAGCTTCTGGAGAGGGATACAGGGCGGCCTCTATGGATTCCTTACCGGGATTGCAGATGGGTCCTGGAGGGAGCCCGGGATAAAGATAGGTGTTGTAGGGAGTATCGAAACGAAGATCTTTGGTCCTCAGCCGGTCTGTGAACCGGTTTTCTTGCTTCAGGGCATAGATGATTGTCGGATCACAATCAAGCTTCATCCTGCGCTTCAGCCTGTTATGGAAGACGGCTGAGACGAGTTTCCTCTCCTTCGGGATAGACGTTTCTTTTTCGATTAAGGATGCCAGGATGACAACCTCTCGGACAGTCATCCCCATTTCTCGGGCTCGGCTCTGCCAAATCTCATCGAAATTTTTCTTGAACTCCGAGACCATGGCCTCGACCAATGTTTCAGCCGGAGTCCCCTTGGGAAAATGATAGGTTTCCGGAAAGAGATATCCTTCTAGGTCCGAAGCCTCTTCATCCCAACAGGCAATCCTTTCAGTCAGGCCCGCGGCCTGCCAGAAATCCTTTCCGTTTATAAATCCTGCTGAATCGAGATATTGTGAGATTTCCTTCCTAGTCAGCCCCTCGGGAATGGTGAGGGGATGGAGATAGACCGCCCCTTCGATCAGGATGTTCAGGATGCCTTTGGGGGAGAGAGGAAGCTGAAATTGATATTCTCCGGCTTTCAAGCTCTTGTTGTAGTAGAAGAGCTTGTATCCGAAAAGAAAGGGCCACTTTTTCTGGAGGATTCCCTTTTCTTTAAGATTATGGGCAATGGTGCTGACCCGGCTTCCTTTTTCTACTTCGAGCAAGACATTTTGGGACACGCTCTTTGGGACCCAGTAAAATTCGAAGGAAAACCACGTAGAAAAAGCAAGAATCGCGGTTAGAGCCACGAAGCAGACGACTTTAATGATCCTGAAAAGCATGATTTTTTGCTCTTTTGTGTTCGAGGTAGCTGGAAAGAATAATAACCGCAGAAATTTGGTCTGTCAGACTCTTTTTCGTCTGTCTTTTTACCTTTTGTTTCCTGAGTATTTTGGAGGCCTGTTGGGTTGTCAGGCGTTCATCCCAGAAACACACAGGAAGTTTTAGGTGCTTTTCCAGCCAACGGGCAAATTCTCTGGTTCTTTCCGCCCTGGTCCCTTCGCTTCCATCCATTCTCAAGGGAAGACCGATGACAATTTCTTCGATTTCATACTTTGAGACGAGTTCTTTGAAGAATTTCCGGTCCGCTTTTGCGTTCCTGACTTGGTAGCTGCCTATTCCTTGGGCTGTTAAGTTAAGCTTATCGCTTACGGCTAGCCCGATACGTTTGTCTCCGAAATCAATGCCAAGGACTCTCATGAGGCAAATCTCTTCCAGGTTCTTTTTTTCTGGCGGTATCGTTCAAAGCCCAGTTCGATAAGCGTATCCAAGAGCTGAGGAAAGGGAATGCCACTAACCTCCCATAGCTTGGGATACATGCTGATCTCGGTAAACCCAGGAATGGTGTAGATCTCGTTGAGCAAGACTCTGTCTGTTTTTTTCTCCAGGAAGAAATCCACTCTGGCCATTCCCGAGCAGTCGATCGCCTTGAACGCGTCGATAGAGATCATCTGGACATCTTTGATAATAGCCTGAGGAAGGTCCGCAGGGATAATAAAGGATGTTTTGCCTTCGATATATTTATCCTTGTAGTCATAAAATTCCCGATGAGGGATGAGCTCACCTGGGAGCGATGCCCGTGGGGTGTCGTTTCCTAAAACGCTGCATTCCAATTCACGTCCCTCAATGCCCTCCTCGACCAAAATTTTTCTATCATACTGGAAGGCCTCTTCGATGGCTTGACTGCAATGAGCTAAGTTTTTGACTTTTGTGATCCCGACACTCGAGCCGAGGTTGGCTGGTTTGACGAAAAAAGGAAGCTTGAATTCATTCTCGATTTGGGAAAGATGAGTGTTTCGGTTTTTTTCCCAGTCTGATTCAACAAGGATAAGGTGTTTGACGACAGGGAGATTCTTCAGTCTGAAGAGGGTTTTAGCTATGGCTTTATCCATACCTAAAGCTGAAGCCAGGACAGTCGCACCGACATACGGGACATCGGCCATTTCAAAAAGGCCCTGGATCGTCCCGTCTTCACCACATGGACCATGGAGAACAGGAAAGTAGATATCCAGCTCGGTATTCTCTTCAAGCTCATTCCTTTTCCATGGGAGGAAAGGATAGAATTGTCCCTCACTCAAGGAATGAGGAGGCAAGCTTGGTGAGTCGACGATCCTCCAAAGCCCTTGTTTATTGATGAAGATGGAGACGATGTCGTATTTTTTCTTATCCAGGTTTTTATATATAGAAGAAGCCGAGATGAGGGAGATTTCGTGTTCGGCAGAGCTTCCCCCGAAAAGCAGACCGATTTTGTTCTTTTTTATGTTCAATGGTCGGAGGATTATTTTAAAAGATTAAAAATCCGTTGTCCACATATGGTATAAGGCTGATGAGATGTTTTGGATTATAAAGAATCCTTAAAGCTTTTGCTCGGGTTAAACTTTATCCTCTTTTTATTGGGGATGGAGATCAATTCGCCGGTTCGAGGGTTTCTACCCTTCCTGGATTTACTCTTTTTGACTTCGAAACTGCCGAAGCCTGAGAAAGTGACTCTTTTTCCCCTTTTCAAAGATTTTTTTATCCCCCCTATCATCGCTTTGAAGGCCTTATCTGCCTGAAGGTAAGTGATCCCCGCATCCTTGGACATCTTGACCAAGATTTCCTTTTTTGTCACGATAGTCCTCCTCTATTGTCCTTAATGTTAGGAAGATGATCTGAGGATGTCAAGGAAAACAAACGCTAAAAAAAGCCGCTATTGACAGTGTTAAAATCGACTAATATAATAGGGCCAAAATTCAAGTGAGGTAATCTAGATAGCAAGAGGTGTTAAAGTGAAACATCCCGTTCACCAAAAATTTTATCAAATTCTATTTCCCCTGACGGTTATTCTCTTGGTCTTTTTTGCAGGAGATAGCCTCCAATCCCAGGAACAGGAACATCAAATCGAAAAAGCAAAAATATTCCAGGAAATCTATCCCGTCATCTCCGAATCCGATCTTTACTGTTCTTTTCTCGTTATGGACGATGAAAACATGGATTTAAAAATCATCGGAGGCGAGAGAGATTACGAAAGAGTGCTCCTCAATGAGGCAGATACAGTCTACATCAACAAAGGAAAGAGTGATGGTCTTCAGGAAGGGATGCTCTTCCTGATCCTAGAGGTTGGATCCAAGATTAAAGATTTTGGCCACATCGCTTTCAAGCGTGGAAAGGCAAGTGTCCTTGCCCTGGAAGAGAACAAGGCTTCAGCAAAAATAGAGAAGGTTTGCGGTGAGGTGAAGGTAGGCCATTTTTTGATTCCCTTCGAAGAGAAAGAAGGGCTCCTTGGGAAAGACTTGGGCTTTGATGTGCCTCCGGTGGAGGTCGAGGGGACCAAGGGAAGTATCATCTACTTGCAGAGAGAATATAATCAGATAGGAAACGGGGGCTGGGCTCTTATCGACCTAGGCGAAGAAGATGGACTGTATTTTGGCCAGCAATTGATCATCTACAGAAAAGTCCAGGAAGGAGCGCCCATCCAAGTTATCGGTAATCTGATCGTCATAGACGTCCAGAAAAACACTTCAACCATAAAGGTTCTCTCCTGCAAAGATGCGGTGATGCTCGGCGATCTCGTTCAAACACGCACCTGAACGGGATCAGACCTTCATAACTTTATTAATCCTATCAGACTATAAGTGAATTCATTCCCAGCCATAAAATTGTGAAGGTCTGAACCCTTCTTTTTCATGAGGAAATCAGGAAGGGCCGGAATGAATTGACAGAAACCTGTCTTTTTGGTAGTTTTAACCTGAACTCGAAGCGGGCGTAGTTCAGTGGTAGAACGTCTGCTTGCCAAGCAGAAGGTCGTGGG
>CAYFXE010000065.1:0-8321 GCA_964347035.1 uncultured Eubacteriales bacterium
GCAAAGTCTATAAAATCATTATGTGGGGGATATTTTGTATTCAAATTTTTTTGAATCTAATAATTCTTGACAAAGATTATAATTATGATATACTTAGTATAAATATAACTTTGTTGCGCTGGCTGGGCAAAGTTATTCCCACCATTGTCCCCCTTTTGCATTTCCCCAATATAAACAGCCAGCACGTTCACATATAGAAAAGAAAGTGATTAACCTGAAATTTTCTTTTTTTTCTCCGACTAAACTAATGACCCTGCTAGGCTGGCTGGGCAGGGCTCCTCTCCTGTATTAATTCTCCTTTTCCGGCAAACCTCGCGACAGCCAGCTTCCTCTTTTCTGGACTATCTAAAATCTGTGACTCTCGCTTTAACGCTGAGTTTTATCAATTCTCTGTTTATTTCTTCTTGAGTTTTCCCCTGAATCTGGATGGTTTCTTCACCTCCTAAACTCGCTCCCGTAATCCCTCCTCCTAAGGCGCCGATGAGTCCGAACAAGACTCCGACTGTCAGAGCTTTTTGGGAGGCAGAACGGGTTTTGAACTCTTCGGGATTGTCTCCATGTCTGAGTTCATCGTCTCCGAACATGGCACCTGTCAAAGCCCCAACACTTCCCCCGATCAATAAACCAATCCCTGCTCCGAATAAAATCTTAGGCTTTCTTACGATTTCTATAAACTCAATATTTGTGATATCGATGGATAGGTCTGCCGATGTATTTGAATCAAGCAGTAAAAGAGAGTTCTCCTTAACAGCGATGAGTTCTCCCTTTATTAGTTGTCCATTAGTTTTCTGTATTCTGAGCTCAGCGCCGCGCTGTTCCTTACTAAACAACTCTCCCGAAAGAATTATGAATGATGAGATGATAAGAATAATAAATAGGAATTTATGTCGAGTCATGGCGTTCTCCTTTCGCCAAAACTATTCTTCCCGCAATAATTAAAATGCTGTTATAAAACTGATCACACAGGGTTTAATCCGTCATTAAAATTTGAAACAGGATGTTCAGTTTCCTCCCGCCTTGGTCAAACCGTAGTCTATAATATCGTGAAAAATCAACGAGTGTCAATCATCTTTATAAATAAATTTAATCTGATAGCCTCCGTTGTTATTCTATATATTTTGTGATAAGTTGACTTCTTTTTTGATTAGCCATGAAAAAGATCGCCTTTGGTATGGCTATATTTCTTCTATTTTCTTTTTCCCTATTCAGCCAATGGAAATCGAAAGAGGTCTATGCTGTCAAAATAGATGAACCATTAAAAGTGGATGGAACACTTGATGAGCCTGCGTGGAAGAAGGCAAAGGGAGCAATCGATTTTATCCAACTTCAGCCCGAGCGAGGGCAAAATTCACCTTTCCAGACGGTTGTCAAAATTCTGTATGATCAGAAATTCATTTACTTCGGTTTCCTCTGTTATGATCCAATCCCCGAGAAAATCGCTGCCCGCATGACCAAAAGAGACTCGGATGTCAGGGCCGATGATTCCGTCTATGTCTTTATGGACACATTCCATGATAAGAGAAGCTGCTATTATGTTGGAGTCAACCTGCTCGGCACTCAGTGGGATGGGAGGATCACCGAAAACGGCCGTACCTTTGATTCCACATGGGATGGAATTTGGAAAGCAGCTGCCCAGAAAACAGACTTTGGCTGGAGTGTTGAATTTGCGGTGGATTTGAGCAGTCTGAAATACGAACCAGGAACCAATAAAACCTGGGGTTTAAGCTTGGGAAGGGGCGTTCCTCGAAGATTAGAATTCAGTTTTTGGACAGGCCCTTTGGAATCGGCTTACAAAGTATCTCAATTCGGAGAGCTCAGAGGTCTCGACCTCGAAAAATCAAAGATAAAACTTCAGATCATCCCTCACGTCATTTCTAAAGCAGAGGAGGAAAGGGATGTCGAGATAGAAGGGGGAGTGGATGTCCGTTATGCTTTTTCCCAGATGGTTTCCGGCAATTTAACCATCAATCCTGATTTTGCCACCGTAGAAGCTGACCAAGAGGAGATTAATTTGACTCGATTTGAGCTTCGTCTTCCAGAGAAGAGGAATTTTTTCTTAGAGGGAGCTGAAATCTACAGCCAGAGGATTCGTTTGTTTTATTCGAGAAGAATTTCCGATATTTACGGCGGACTGAAGCTCTACGGAAAATCTGGAGGCTACGAGTTTGCCGGAATAAGTGCTCAGACGAAAGAAGATGAAATAGCAGGCGAGGATTCGGCGAATTTCACCCTGTTTCGTCTGAAAAGAGATGTGATGAAGTCCTCAAACCTCGGTTTCATTCTTGCCAACAAGATGATTGACGGAAAGAATAGAGGAACGGTGGGGATAGATACCGCCCTCTATTTTACCGATACGTTTAGGTTCACAGGCCAGTTAGCCTTGAGTTATGGAGATGAAAACAGGAACAATTGGGCCTTTTTCCTTCGGCCAAGCTATGATTCAGCGACCTTCCACATTCACCTCCGTTTTACTCACATCGGTCAGAACTTTGGGGATAATGCCAATCAGGTGGGTTTTATCTTTGATGATAACAGAAGAGAGCTGGATTCAGCAATACACAAAACCTTCTGGTTAAAAAAATGGGGTTTGGAACGGATCGAATATGGATCAAACTACAATATTTATTGGGGGATGGACGGGACATTACGGAGCTGGAAGATCGATGAGGACCTTGAGTTTGATTGGGTTAATAAATTCTCTTTTGAGCTAAGCCATACTCAAGAATACAAGCTTTTCGAAAAAGATTTCCACAATCGGCAGTCGGAACTGACTCTCGGATACAACACCCGAGAATGGCAGTCGGCTGAGGTGGCCTACAGTTTTGGCAGGAATTTTGACCTTGATTTTCGACTCATCGAGGGAAGAGTGAATTACAAACTGACCCAGGATCTCGCTCTGCAGTACGCCCTAACCCGCTTGACCTTTAATCCCGATCCGGAAGAGGAAAGCACCTGGATTCATGTTATCCGAGCCACGAATTACTTCACCAATGACCTATTTATAAAAGTGTTCTACCAGATCAATTCAGCCATCGATAAGAAAAACATACAGGTTCTTTTTGTTTACCGGTTTCAACCTCCTTTTGGGCTCATTCAACTGGCTTACCAGAAAGGAACAGCCAGGTTCGGTGAAAAAGGCACACAAGGACATACATTGTTCTTGAAGATTGCATATATGTTCTGAGATTAACGATGATAGGCATTAGATCATCCAATCTTCTCCAGCAAATCATAGTTTTTCTTTTATGTAAGCATCAATTTTTTGGTAATGATTTTCGGTTTCCTCGATGATAAGATTTTTCATTTTTTGATATTCGGGATTGCCTCCTTTGAGAACCTCATAGAATCTGTGTTCCATCAAAGAATTTTCCAAATCCCGTGCAATAAAAAAAGAATTCCTTCGTAGTATTTTCCCCTCTTTCAGGCGAAGAAATTGATCTTCAATACCCTTCCGGTAGGTCTTCATGACCGCCAGATTGGTTTTGCCCATCTCAAACACGTCTGGATTGTTCATCAATATTTTTCTCATGTTCACAACAAACTGAGCATGGATGGTTTCATCTTGGCTTATGTCTTCCCATAAATCCCTATCTTCTGGGAAGGTCAAAGCACAGAGACCATAATACTTGGATAGAAAATTTTCCATTTCCTCCAGGATATCGAGGATTAAATTCGCTGTTTTAAGATTATTTTCGTCCATACACTTATTCTTTGTATCTTTTTTATTTCATGCTTATGTTCGAGATCTAAGTATCAAAAAAGTGTTTTTTCGCTACCTAAAACGTGATTGTAGATATATCAAAAAAACAAACATGTCACAAGCCACTTTATCAACCCGTCCTATGCCAGGAATGCCCATAAACATCCCAATTTCCGTGATACGAGAACAATTGAAGGGAGGAAAGGTGTAAGGAAGGCGAGGCCCTATCCGCTGAGACGCATAATAGAGGTGGATGGGGGATTTAGCGAAGTCTGTGCTTGCGCAAGCAGGTAGCGCGTTACGGATCGGGCCTCGCCTTTCTAGGACTCATCCAACACCACCTTAATCACGGATTTGGAGATGATCCCGAATGCGCACACCCTATTGTGTCCGAGTTTTCCAAAGGGTAAAATATGAAGCTCATGCGGTTTGAAAGAATTTATGACACAGAAGAATTTTTGATGCTTCAGGAGAGGTGGAACAGGCTCTTGCATTCGTCTTCTCAGAATAGCATTTTTTTGACACATCAGTGGTTTGTCTCATGGTGGAAGTGCTTCTCCGAGGAAAAATCTTTAGAGCTTATCATTATCAAAGACGACCAGGACGCATGGGAGGGGATTGCTCCTTTGATGAGAGAAAGAAACTCTCTGCGATTCATCGCCAGCCAAGAGGTATCCGATTATTGTGATTTCATCGTTGCTTCCGACCGAGAGGAAGAATTTTATGCTGAATTCTTGGAGACCATAATAGGGCAATATCCTGATATCGAGGCTCTGGAGCTCATGAACCTAAAATCAGATTCATTGACCTTAACTTTACTCCCTCGTATCAGTGCCCAAAAAGGATTTTCATGCACATCGTTCGAATCTGAGGTAGCCCCCATTCTGAGGCTTCCTCCCACATACGAAGAATTTTTAAGCGCGATGACGCGAAGACACCGTCATGAACTCAAACGTAAATTGAGAAGGGTGAATCAACTCGGAGGAGCGAAAGTGATCAACATAGCCGATCAGCAGGGCTTGCAAACCTGGATTCATTCTTTTATCGAACTACACAGAAAAAGCGATCCTTCCAAAAAGGCATTTTGGAATAAGGGAGGCATGGTTGAATTCTTCAAGGAAATTGTTCATCAATTCTCCCTTGAAAAGTGGGTGGAATTGAGTTTATTGTTGGATGAAGACAAAATCATGGCTCTGCTTCTCAATTTTTTATATGAAGAAGAAATCGATTTCTATAATGTTGCCTACGACAGAGATTACGCTTGGTATACTCCGGGCCTGTATCTATTTCACCACCGCCTCTCCCAGGCGATTAAAGAGGGAAAAAGAAAAGCCGATTTTTTGAGGGGGAGAGAAAAATATAAATATTATTTTGGGGCAAAAGATAGTAAAATATTGAGCTTAATTTTAAAACCCGGACTATAAACAGCATGAAGATTTGTACGATCAGCTTCCACAGTTGCCCTTACTCGCTCTTGGGCGGAGACGGAACCGGCGGTATGAGTGTCTATCTCAGAGAGCTGAGTGCGGCGATAACAAGCCTAGCCGGAGTTGATATCGATATTTTTACCCGCATCCAGACGCCCGATCTAAAAGGAGTTAAGGTTGTATCTGACAACGTGCGGCTCATCCACCTCAAGGGAGGACCGGAGTCTGTCATCGATCGCCGTCATCTGTATGAATGCCTGCCAGAATTCACGGATAATCTTGTTCATTTTTTCCAGAAGGAAGCCACTCGGTATGATATTATCTACTCACATTATTGGCTCTCAGGGATTGTTGGAGTCTGGCTTAAACATAAATTTCATGTTCCAATGGTTCATATGTACCATACTCTCGGATTCCTGAAAAATAGACTCCTAAAAGGAGAAAAAGAACATATAAAGAGGCAAAATGTTGAAAAAGAACTCTGTTCTTTATCTGATGCCGTTGTTTCTTCTTCATGGAGAGAAAAACAAGGTCTTATGAAGTCCTATGGGACTCCTCCTTCGAAAGTGAACGTAATATATCCTGGAGTCAACCAAAAGTTATTTCATCCCTGTTCGACTTCAGGCCTCTCTGATGAATTACTCCCTAGAGGGTCAGAGAAGATCCTTCTGTATGTGGGGAGGATTGAACCAGTCAAGGGTCTTATGACGGTCATTCATGCTCTGCCAATGTTAAAACATAAAAATCCTTGTTTATACACCCAGTTAAAGTTGGTGGTTATCGGAGGCGGTCAGATAAAGGATCTTCGGCAGAACAAAGAATATAATCGAATAAAACAATTTGCCGCAGACAAGAGTATCGAGGAAAAAGTGGTTTTTCTGGGTTCGCAAAAACAAAGCGAACTCAAGCACTACTATTCTGCTGCCGATGTTCTCCTTGTTCCTTCCCTGTACGAATCCTTTGGATTGGTGGTCATCGAAGCCCTTGCCTGCGGGACTCCTGTGCTTGTTTCTCGCATCGGGGATATGCAGACGATTGTTAGAGCTGGACAGAATGGATTGACTTTCCAGCCTGATGATCCTGTTTCCTTAACCTGTAATATTGAGAAATTCTTTGCTCGACAACAGGACTTCTGGGATCAACAGAAGATAAGCCTGGATGCTACAACAAGATTTGCTTGGGAAAGAACTGCTCGAGAAACCTACCGCCTGTTTGATGAATTAATTAAGATAAGGGCCTTGTCTACCACCATATCTCCACTCGGTGAAAGCCCTCCGCTAATTTGAACCTTTCACCCTCTGCCATATCCTTTGCTCTCTGACAGAGCCATCTTTCCATTTCTCGGGAAAAAGATTCTTTAATCTGACTCTTATGACACTGGAGGGCTTCCAGCTTCAGCTCGTAACTCTGAGTTATGTCCGAGCGAAAATTGATATCTCGATCCTCCGAGGCCCAAAGCCAGACCTCTCTGACGTGATGAGGATCAAGGCCTTCTTCGACAAGTTCCGGGTAGGCCCAGATATCGCGGGCAAACGGAAAGACCGCATCCAGCACCACGCGGCCGACGATCCGATGATCTCTGTGCCATATATAGCGGCGATACGGATCTGCAGTGATGACGATTTCGGGTTTGTAAAGTCTTAAATATCTGACGATTTCTTTCCTGAATTCAGGCGTATCATCGAGGGTTTGATCAGAGTGTCGGAGAAAAACCACTTCCTTAACACCCAGAATTTTCGCTGCTTCCAGTTGTTCTTTCTCCCTTACTCGAGCCAGCTCTTCCGGCTTACAATCCAAAGACTCGGTGCCCTTATCTCCGTTTGTGCACACGATATAAACAACCACTTTTCCCTGCCGGACAAGATTGGCTACAGTCCCTGCGGCACCGAATTCAGCATCATCAGGGTGAGGGGATATGACCAAAATGTCTGCTTTTTTTTCTTTCATGATGGATACCTTTCCTTATTGTCAGGCCATTGTATAACATCTTTTTCTCTGTTACAATTTCACCCTTTTATAATGAAAGTATTTATGGATTTATAAAGGGAAAGTTATTTATAGAAAACAGTAAGGGCAGATTGAATGTTGAGAAAACCCTGAGCAGGGCTGAGCTGGGGTCAGACTTCATCGTGAAGAGTGTATGAAGGGCGAAGCATTTAGTCCAAGGCCAAACAAGATAACGAAGCCTGACCCCGAGCGAAGCCCAGTTTCCTGCCTGCGCAGGAACAAGCTCCGCGTGTTTTCGAGACAATCAATCTGACCACGTGTCTCTCGGCCATTACGAATTTGTAAAGGAGGCTTCCTAAAAGTTTGATGTCTAATCATCACTACTCCATTAAAAATTATTCGAAGGCTTATTTTGAAGAATATGTCCAGTTTTGTAGCAAAACAAATATTTTCAACATCAGTCACAGAGAGACCGTCCTTAACCTCATCTCCCAGAAGTCTAAAAAGCTTCATTATTCCCCGCAGAAAGACCTGTTTTTAGCCCTTTGCGATGATAGTATCGTCGGTTTTCTTGATACGACGCCTGAATTGAAAATAGGAAGGATTATTTTGAGTGGATTCATTCATCCTGGACATCGACGCCTCGGGTTGGCTACAGAAATGTTCAATGCAGCTTGGAGAAGGGCAGAAGATTTAAATGCAAAAGTCATCCATGTGTGTTTGACGGAATCCCACAAACCCGGCAGATTCCTGATGAAGAAATTGAATTTCGTCCCGGTCCGGCACTTTTTTGAGCTCGAAAAAGATCTTTCAGATGTTATTGAACCTAAATCACCTTCTGCCATAGAGCTAGGGTATTTCCAGACTGGTGAAGAAGCCCTATTAGCCGAGATTCAGAATAGATGCTTCTCAAGAAGCTGGGGATTCTGTCCTAATTCTCCGGCAGAGATAGAATACTACCTCGCCTGGACAGGATGTCTGATACAAGACATCCATGCCGCTCGCTCGAAGAAGGATCAAAGGATTATCGGATATTGTTGGGCTCACCTGCTGGAAAAAGAGAACCAAACTCGGTCTCAAACCCGAAGCCGGATCCACATGTTCGGTGTCGATCCCGATTATCAAGGAAAAGGCTTGGGGAAAGCTCTGCTTTTCAAGGGAATTCGTGTCCTAAAAGAAAAGGGAGCAGGGATTGTGGAGTTAACCGTCGATAAAAAAAACAGGTTCGCTCTCTCCCTTTATCAGTC
>CAYFXE010000065.1:8331-10171 GCA_964347035.1 uncultured Eubacteriales bacterium
TTCAAAAAAGTCTCAACCAGCATCTGGTACGAAAAAATATTGTAATAGTTCTATTTTTTGTCCAATTTTTTCTTTCAATTTCAGAACGAAGTCGATATGATATTATGTTCTTTTGATGCGTGAAGATCTCACAACCAGAGTTTGGAGCATAATCCCACGAACATTTTAATGTTTTCAGAAGATAATTTTATTCAAATTATCCGTTAAAACTGAGGAGGTACAGTCCTATGGATAAAAGAGAGGTTCTGGAGAACGTCGCCAAAAGATTGCGGATTCATTCCTTAAAGATGACCACCAAAGCAGGTTCTGGTCATCCGACGACTTGCCTCTCCATGGCTGACCTGATGTCTTGTCTTTATTTCGATGAGATGAGATACAATCCGGCCGATCCCAACGATTGGGCAAACGATGAACTCGTCCTCTCTAAAGGTCATGCAGCACCCATCATTTGGGCGGTGTACGCTGAAGCGGGTATCATCTCAGAAAGGGAGTTGATGAAGCTCAGGAAGATCACCAGCACGCTTGAAGGTCATCCAACACCAAGGATGAAGTGGATTAAGTCTGCAACTGGCTCTCTCGGACAAGGCTTGTCGATTGGAGTGGGGATGGCCTTGGCGATGAGGCTAGGAAAGTCGCCTGGCCGAGTCTTCGTGATGATGGGTGATGGAGAATGTGCGGAAGGCTCAGTCTGGGAAGCAGCCAACTCGGCCCGCTTCCTGAAGCTCGATAATCTCTGTGCCGTGCTTGATATCAATAGATTGGGACAATCAGAGCAGACGATGCACGGGCATGATATCCTCTCCTATGAGCGAAAGTTTAAAGCCTTTGGTTGGGAGACCGTCAAAATTGATGGCCATAACATCGATAAAATACTCGATGCTTTCCGACGGGCCAACAGGTCAGATAAACCTACTGCGGTCCTGGCCAAAACCATAAAGGGGAAGGGCGTGTCTTTCCTGGAGAACCGTAATGGCTGGCATGGCGTGCCTTTGAAAAAAGACGCTCTTGCTCGAGCTCTCGAAGAGCTAGGCCCCATGCCCGAATTGAACGCCAAAAAATTCGTAAAAAAGCCTCGACAGCGAAAGCCTTATAAACTACCAAAAAGATACAATTTCAAAAGGAACTCATATAATGATAAGATAGCTACCAGAAGAGCCTATGGGAAAGCTCTCGTCAGTCTAGGCCACATCAATCCAGCTGTCGTTGCCCTGGATGGAGATGTTAAAAATTCCACCTATGCTGAGGATTTCTTCAAAACATTCCCTAAAAGAGCCTTCCAGACATATATTGCCGAGCAAAACATGGTGGGAATGAGCCTCGGTCTTTCGGCTAAGGGATTTCTCCCTTTTGTGGCCACCTTTTCCGCGTTCCTGAGTCGAGCACATGACCAGATCAGAATGTCTGCGTATTCATTTGCCAACATAAAATTTGTCGGTTCTCACTCAGGAATCAGCATCGGTGCCGACGGCCCCTCCCAGATGGGGCTTGAAGATTTAGCCATCTTCAGGCCTATTCCCGGCTGTGCGGTTCTTTATCCATCCGATGCTTATTCCACGGAGGGTTGTGTAGAATCACTTGCCCGTTATAAAGGACTGGGATATCTGAGAACAGCCCGGCCGCCCACACCACTCATCTATTCCAAGAGACACAATTTTCCGATCGGCGGATCGAAAGTCTTAAAAAAGAATAAAAAAGATCAGGCCACCGTGATCGCAGCCGGAATCACTGTTAATGAATCGCTGAAAGCCTATGATGATTTGAAGAAAAATGGCATATACGTGCGCATAATCGATGCATATTCTGTCGAGCCAATCGACAAGAAGACGATCCTCAGTCAGGT
>CAYFXE010000066.1:0-229 GCA_964347035.1 uncultured Eubacteriales bacterium
ATTAAATACAGGACGTCTGCTGGAATTCAGTCTTTCTCCGACGATGATCATATTAAACAGCCTAATATTTATTAAGAGCTTTTAGAACTTCAAGAGCTAATTTGTACTTCCCTAAAGGAGGGCTTATTTGAACGCCCTCAACTATTCCTTTTATTTTTAAAAGGACTTCTTGGGCAATGGCTACCCCTTCTTGTCTCGCGCTTTCTGGCCCTAGCTCTTGTGCTTTCCT
>CAYFXE010000066.1:239-3703 GCA_964347035.1 uncultured Eubacteriales bacterium
TCCGTCACCAGAAAGGCCACGCCCCCGGCGACATCCTCCAGAATCGGCATGTCCTTCTCGAGATGCCCCTGGAACTTCATTGTGCATGAACTCTGCATTCCTAAGGCTGAACAGGGGCCAAATTCCTCCCAAAATTGGAATACGACAATGTTCTATTCTCCTTAAAAAATTCTCTAGAATACGAATGTCATATACAGGCTGAGTTATTGCGAATTCTGCTCCCGCTTCAACCTTCTTTTCAAATCTCGATATTTCATAATCAAGATTAATAGCCCCAGGATTGGCAGCAACTCCTATGTGAAATCCTGTGGCTTCAGCCAACTTTCGGCCTCCTATATCGACACCTTTGTTTAAAAAATTCACGACATTCGTGAGACCGATAGCATCAACATCAAAAACGGCCGTCGCATCAGGGTAATCACCTAGCTTTGGAGGATCACCGGTTAAGACAAGAATATTCCGTATTCCTTGAGCGTACATCCCGAGTAGATCAGATTGCATTCCTAATAAATTCCTATCACGGCATGTGTAATGAAGGATCGGCTCCATCTTTGTTTTGGAGTGCAGTATAAACGCCAAGGCCATCGGACTCATACGAGCACTTGCCCGGGGTCCATCAGGTATATTTATACAGTCAATTCCTCTCCACTCAAGCTCACGAGCAACTTCTAGGGCTTTCGAGGGATCGTGCCCTCTAGGTGGAACTATTTCAACACTGACGACAAATTCTCCATCGACCAACTTCCTTGCCATCTCTGATTTATCCTTAACTTGAATTATTGCTTTCTCTTCCTCCTCCAGCGGAGATATGATTTGAATTTTTTTTCTTTGAGGAGGCTCAAGAGCTTTTATAGCTCCTCTCATCGCTTTTATATGAGCGGGAGTTGTTCCGCAGCACCCCCCTATTATCTTCACTCCAATTAAAATAAAACGCTTAGCGTATTCAGCCATATATTCAGGAGAACAGAGATAGATATTCCTCCCTTCGATTTCGCTTGGAACGCCAGCGTTAGGCATTGCTGAAAGAGGTATCTTTGTGACTTCTGCCATTTTTTCTAGGCACTGATACATATGAGCAGGTCCAACGCTACAGTTTACTCCCACCACATGAGATCCCCAATCTTCGAGTTTCCTTGTAAAAACCTCGGGCGTTGTCCCGTAGAGACTGTTTCCATCTTCTCTTATTGTCATTTCAGCAATGATGACTGATTTCTCCCCCAATTTTTGGACGGCTTTGATGGCTTGATGGATTTCATTGATATCGGAGAAAGTTTCAAGAATGAAAAAATCCACACCCCCTTCGAGGAGGGCTTGTGCTTGGACACTGAATGCTTCCTCTGCTTCTTCAACTGATTTTAAGCCCCAAGGCTCAATTTTTAATCCTAAAGGACCGATAGAACCTGCAACAAAAATTTTATCTCCAGCTATATCTCTTGCAATTAGTGCACCCGACCGATTGATTTCTTCAACTTTATCTTCGAGTCCAAATTTTTTCAGTTTATAGCGATTAGCACTAAAAGTGTTTGTTTCGATGATATCGGCACCACTCTGGATGTATTCTCTGTGGACATCTCTAACAAGATCTGGATTACTAAGGTTAAGTTCATCAAAACAAGAATTCAAATAGACTCCTTTGTTATAAAGCATTGTTCCCAAGCCCCCATCGCAAAGGAGAACTTGTTCCTGAAGGAGATCTATAAATTTCCCTTTTATTCTATCGCTCCTAAATGTAATAAAAAATGCTTTCCCCAGATTATATTAGTTCGATATGCAGAAAGTCAAACAGGTGCTCTTGTTTAGATTATCTCCCATTAAGTTGTAAATATTAATACCTGTTTTATGTCATTTCTGGCCTATCCTGTCATTCCCGCTACCCGCTACTTGTTACCCGCCTACGCGGGCACAAGTTTCACAGGTACACGCTTCGTGGGCACTGGTCCCGGGGGAATAACACCGGTTTGTAGATTCCTGCTTGCGCATGAATGACAGGAGGGGACGCGGGAATGATAGGAGGAAGACTGGGTCTCCGCTTACGCGGGAATGGCATTTTTTTACCAGCGGTAAACGATAGCGGCCCAGGTGAAGCCGGCACCGAAGGCATCCATAACGATGATATCCCCTTTTCTGAGCTTCCGTTTTTCCTTGAGCTCGTGGATACAGATCGGGATGGAGGCCACGGAGACATTCCCGTACCTATGGATGTTGGCATAGACTTTTTAGGGCGGCACCGCCAGCCGCCTACCCGTAGCGTCTATGATCCGGATGTTGGCTTGATGAGGTATAAAATAATCAACATTATCTTTATTCAACCCAGCTTGTTTCAAGGCCTCAACAGCCGCTTCTCCCATACGCTTCACAGCATGTTTAAAGACTTCGTTTCCTTTCATCTGGAGGGTATGAAGTTTCTGAACGACGGTCTTTTCCGTAGCCGGATGTCTTGTCCCACCCCCGGGTAAGATGAGGAGATCTCCCAACCTCCCGTCCGCATTCCAGTAGGAAGAGAGCATGCCCGAATTATCATCGCTGGCTTCCAGGATAACGGCTCCGGCGGCATCGCCGAAGAGCACACACGTGTTACGATCCTCCCAGTTGACGATTTTGGTCAAAACCTCTGCTCCAACAAGAAGAATGCGTTTGTTCTGACCTTTCAGGATCAAACTCTCGGCCAGGATCATGCCGTAGATAAATCCCGTACAGCCAGCAGAAATATCAAAGGCGGGGATATGAGGGGCCCCGAGCCCCTTCTGAACCCAGCAGGCTGTCGAGGGGAAAAGAGTATCCGGAGTGGAGGTGGCAACGATGATCAGGTCAATCCCCCTCACCCTAAGGCCGGCATCTTTCAGAGCCTTACGGCTGGCTTCTACAGCCAGGTCGGATGTAGCCTGGTTCTCGGAGACGATCTTTCTCTCTTTAATTCCTGTCCGGGCCGTAATCCATTCATCTGAAGTGTCAACCATTTTTTCGAGGTCGAGATTGGTCAATAATTTGTCCGGCACATAAAAACCCGAACCAGTAATTTTTATCAGGCGTTTTTTTCTTTCTTTGGCCATATCTTTCCTGAATAAAGATTTTCTATAGCATACTTAAATCCAATTTGCAAATGATTCTCGAGGTGGGTAAAATCAGAAGTCAATGAAAAAAAAGAGGTTATTATCCCTGTCAATCACCCTGCTCTTACTCTGGCTCTTCCTGCTCAGCCCAGCCTGGTCTCAATTGGTCCTGGGGCAATACGAAGATGAAGCGCCTTTACGAAGTTGGAATCAGTATGGATTTCTAGGCGCTACATCTTTGGCGGTAGGTGGTACCCGGTTCGCTTTCGCTACAGATTGCTCTACATCCCTTGCCAATCCATCCCTATTGCCCCTTCTATCATGTAACGAATATGTAAAAATTTTTCAATTACCCATAAATTTGTTATGAGATGCTGCAGTATGCTGGATGTTGTAAATGAGGAATTCTCCTGA
>CAYFXE010000066.1:3713-4259 GCA_964347035.1 uncultured Eubacteriales bacterium
ACCAAATAAATATCCCAGTTGTTCGTAGCTCCTTCAGTATTTCGATAAATACCTCTTACAGTTCTGCCTCCTTGTTCAAATACTCCCTTATCAATACCGGAGTCATCACGACAGATGATAATCTGAGCCTTCATATCTATGCGCTCGATTTTGCGGGTATCTCTCTCCGGTGGAAAAACTGGGCTGTTACTATCAGCCAGGCCCTGTCAGAAATCTACGAACGTCCTTCAATCGAACAGAGAGCCAATTATCGAGAAAACCTGTACTACATCTTTAACTTCAGCCAGGGGGGAGAACTTTTGACCACTCACTTTGCTATCGCCCGACAGGTTAGCGCTCGAATCTCCTTCGGCCTAGGCTTTAATTACATCCATGGTGACTACGAAAAAAACGTAAAAGACCAGTATGTTATCTCGAACATCAAACCGTCTCTTAGCAGGAGTGCTTGCCCATGCTCAACACTCTGCAGTTCGATGCCAATGAGCAGCTGGTACAACGATGGACGTCGGCCGGGCGCGAGCCCGGTTTCTTCTTTGAGGTGAATGA
>CAYFXE010000066.1:4269-5094 GCA_964347035.1 uncultured Eubacteriales bacterium
TGACTGATCAGTTTTCTTTGGCAATGGTTTTCCGTCTTCCCTACACCCGAAAAGCTGACAGCAACAGCTCCTATAGGTATCTCTCTCCCCGGGGTAACACAGATATCAGCATAGATGCAGCCGCTGGAAACGATTACAAACAACCGCTCGTCGTTGGCCTGGGCTTGAACTACCAATTCTCACCAAACCTTCGGTTAGCCTCTGATATCAGCTTTTTCAACTGGGATAACTATGAAATAATTTATTTTGAGGAAAAGATCGAAAGACGTTTCAAGAATATCATCCAGATTGGCACAGGACTCGAATATGTGAGCGCCTTTGTGCTCTTCGGTCAAACGATAACCTCTCCCCTCCGGGTGGGCTTTATGTATGATCCTCAGCCGATGAGGGATCCGAGCTCTTCATATTATTACCTCACAGTCGGGACAGGCCTTCAGTGGGGCAAACTTGCTCTGAATGCCGGTGCTTTTCTCGGCCAGGAGAGTGGTTCAGGAAACTCTCTGCGCGCCCGGAAATTCAGCCTGTCCTTCAGTTTCGAATTATAGGAGAAAGAATGGTTACTGGAAGTATGATGGATGAGAGAATTTCAAAAAAACTTAGATTCGATAAAGAAACCCGTTCTAAGGGTAAACAAGGTTATTCTTGTAGTTAAGAGGTCGATGATGAACTTAAGAAAAATCATGATTATTGTTGTTTTCATTTGGCTTGCTTTCTTGCCTTTATTGTCACAAAACTATTTCAACACAGAAATCATCAGCTTAGACATATCCCTAGATACCATCAAAAAGCTCCAAAAAATGAACCTGGACGTATTGTTCGAACGGG
>CAYFXE010000066.1:5104-5808 GCA_964347035.1 uncultured Eubacteriales bacterium
TCTTCTTCTTCGCCATGATCTTGATGACTCTGCCAAAATCGAGGAGGCCGGCATTCCATATGAAATCGAGACTCACAATTTTTATCCTAATAGCCAAAAGGATATCTCTACCCAAACTGGAGCCAACGGAGAATACCATTCATACGGAGAGCTCGAGCAAGACTTAATTGCTCTTGAAGAGGCATATCCTCAAATCGCCCGAGTGGCCGTTATCGGAGAAAGTCTGGAGGGCCGGAACATATACGCCCTCATCATAAGCGATAATATCTCCATCGACGAAGACGAGGCTGAAGTCTTGTTTATCGGCTGCCATCACGCCCGGGAGTGGATTTCTGTGGAAGTTCCATTTCTTCTCGGTAAATACCTTCTTGAAAATTACGACTCTGATCCTAAGATAAGAAATCTCGTTAACAATAGCCAAATTCGGATCATACCCCTGCTCAATCCGGATGGGCTGGAGTACTCTATTCATTTCTACCGCTACTGGCGGAAAAACAGGCGGCGAAACAGTGATGGGAGTTATGGTGTGGACCTTAACCGGAATTATGACTATAAGTGGGGACTCGACGATGAGGGCTCGAGCCCTAATCCTGCCTCAAATATTTACCGAGGAAGATCCCCCTTTTCTGAACCAGAAACACAAACCATACGAGATCTTTTCCCAGGTAGAAATTTTCAAGCTCTGATTTCCTACCACAGTTACT
>CAYFXE010000066.1:5818-9767 GCA_964347035.1 uncultured Eubacteriales bacterium
GGACGGTCAATTTACTCCCAAATCATCCTCTATCCCTGGGGCTATACGAACTTACCCTCCGAAAAAGACGATCTCCTGTTTGAGATAGCGAACCAGATGTCCAATCTCATGCAATCTGTATACGGGACTAACTATGCCTATGGCCCGGCCGCAAGTTCTTTGTATTTTACTAACGGCGACACCACAGACTGGGCCCTGGGTATCCACAATATTCCAGCGTTCACGATCGAGCTTCCTCCTATCGACGAACTTCGGGGGGGATTCTTTAACACCGAGGAGGAAATCCAGCCGATATTTTACGAAAACCTCCCGGCTGCCCTGTATCTTATCGACTGGTCCATCCAAAAATTTGCCTCTTCGAAGCGGTCCACAGTAGGCAAAAAAAAGACGATAACAGGAATTATCCGAAATGTAAAAAGGGCCTCTCAACCAATCGAGAATCAAACGATCGGGAAAAATTAAATCTAACACCTCCTCTCATACAGCCTTTATCCCTGGTAATCCTCAAAAAAGGATTGACAATCGGGGCCTAAAGAGATAAGTAATAAGGCATAACCCTCATTAAAAATGAAATCATTCTTGGCCAGCCTGTTCTCCTCTCAACCTCCTCCCCAGTCTAGAGAAGGCCTTCCTTTCTGGATATTCTGGCTGCTGCTCTGTGTTATCCTGCTGTTGGTGACGTTTATTTTTCTCAGGGATAAGGATCTGCGACGGCGTCTGAACGCCTTCTTCTTCAGGACAAAGATTAAATTCGTCAAAATGCGTCTCCAAGCCAAGCTCCGAAAAGAAAAACGCGAGAAGGAAGAGCTTCTAAGAACCATGGGGCAAAAAGCCTGGAAGGAAAACATCTTCCCTGAGAAGGGTGAAAAGATGCGAGAAGAATTGAATAAACTCGAGAGAGAAAAAGAGAATATCAAAGAGGCCTTGGAAGAAATCAACTCAAAAATAGGGACGTTCACATTCAACTTGGAAGAATCAAAACTCGAATACGAGGAAAAGCTCAAGAAACTGGAAGAAGAGAAAGTTCCCCATAAAGAAAATTTGAATGAAGTCAAAGAAAAAGAGAAAGTCCTAGACCTCAAAATGGATCAGATTCAAAAAGCCAAGAAAGAAGCTGAAAAGAAAATAAATGCGGCTGAGAAACAGATCAAAAACATCGATAAGAATCAATCCCTTCCCGAAGAGGAGAAATCATTAAAAAAAGAAGACATAGAAAAAGACATCAAAGACGCGAAGCAGATGAAGGAACAATCGAACGATGATCTCCATGGATTAAAGGATGACGAAAAAGAAGTACAGAGAGAAAGAGAAAAAATTGAAGAACACATAAATGTCCTCGAGAAAACCAGGAAGAAAATAGAAGAGGAAGAAAAGAAGCAGAAACATCAATTCCAGAAGGAAATCAAAGAGTGGGAAAGTAACAGAGAAAGACTTCGGGAAAAGTTGAGACATGTCACAGTTAAAAAAGACCCATTGTTTGAGAATTTAGGTAGAAACTTAGATAAACTCAGGCTAGAACATGATGGTCTCCTCATTTTTTATTCCCAGATAGACAGAGCCAACCAGCGAATCCTGGAGCTCGAGGAACAGATAAATAGTTTATAAAAAAATGTCATTCCTGCGAGACCTGTGCTCGCGGTAGAGGGTAGCAGAAACCTAGTCCTTTTCTTTCTTCATTTCCGCTCCTTATTGTCATTCCTGCGGAAGCAGGAATCCAGAGATACAATAGATTCTCATTCAGATATTTCTGGTTTCCCGCCTACGCGGGAATGACAAAAGCGAGGATTCTTGCTTCCGCAGGTATGATGGAAATAAATAGAAATGAGGGAAATGAGTAGATATGACGGCATAAAGAGGACTGTTCCCTATTTATGGGAAAAACCCCCTTTTTAATTTCTTTTCAACTCCCTTTACTCAGAATTCTTTACTCTTTACAATAGAATGTCATGAAGCCCAAGATGTTGGTTCATATCTGTTGTGCGCCTGACGCTCTGTATGTTCTGCGATTGCTCAAAGATGACTATGAGGTCACTGGTTTTTTCTACAACCCCAACATTCACCCAAAGGATGAATATGATTTAAGACTGGAGGAAACACGAGACGTGGTACAAACTCTCGGAATTAACTTCATCGAGGGAGAATACGACAGCGATCGCTGGTTTAAGATCACCGAAAAATTCAAGGATGAACCCGAAAAAGGGCGACGCTGTGATATCTGTTATGCTTTACGACTGCAAAAGACCGCGGAAAAAGCATCAGAACTCGATTTTGAAATCTTCACAACAGTGATGAGCCTCAGCCCCTGGAAAAAGGCCGAAGTCCTCAATCGTCAGGGTCAGATGTTTGCTCAAAGAAACAACCTTAAATTTTTGGCAGCCAATTTTAAGAAAAAAGAAGGCTTTAAAAAGAGTGTGGAAATGAGTAAGAGCCATGGACTCTACCGACAGGATTATTGTGGATGTGAGTACAGCCGAAGATGAATCCATTCAGACTGGATCATATCAATTCAGGTATTCTAGATAAAAAGCTATTTGAAGTTTCATTGTCACAAGAATTATGAGCTTTATGAGGAAGTTATTATTAAACATTCAGGAGCATGATTGATGTCGAAGACAAATGCCTTTCGATCTGCCCTGGAGATCAAAGTCTTCGGCGTGGTTCAGGGTGTCGGGTTCAGGCCTTTTATCTATCGTTTAGCCAAAGAATTCCAGTATAACGGCTGGGTTAAGAATATTGGTTATGGTGTTGAAATCCATCTGGAAACGGATGACAAGACAGATTTCAAGGATTTCCTCGAAGCTCTTGAGGAGAAAAAGCCTCCTTTATCGCTAATTGAAGAAATTTCCCATATACCTGCAGCCTTTATGAATATTGACGATTTTGAAATAAAAAAATCCAAAGAAGGGGAAAGTTTTGTCTTCATCTCACCCGATATTTCCATTTGTGAGGCATGCCGCCAAGAGATGATGTCTCAAGCAGACAGAAGATTTAAGTATCCCTTCATCAACTGCACTGACTGCGGCCCGCGCTACACCATCGTCCGCTCCCTCCCGTACGACAGGAAAGAGACCACAATGGATACCTTCGAAATGTGTGAGGACTGCCGGAAGGAATACATCAATCCTCTGGACCGAAGATACCACGCCCAGCCCGTGGCCTGTCCAGTATGCGGTCCTCAAGTCCAGGTTATTGAAGCGAAGTCCGGAAAGACAATTGCAGGAGGGATTCCAAAAGCTGCCTCACTGATCAAAGCGGGAAAAATCTTGGCCGTTAAAGGAATAGGTGGATTTCATCTGATCTGTTCGGCTGTGGATCAGGAGGCAGTGAGCCGACTAAGAAAGATTAAAGAACGCAAAACCAAACCGTTGGCTCTGATGGCCTCTGGAATAAAAACCATCGAAAAATATGCTCATTTAAATCCAGCAGAGAAAGAACAGCTTCTATCCGCTCGCCGGCCGATCGTCCTCCTCCGCAAGAAGAAAGACATCCCAGGCATCGCCCCTCATCTGGATGAATTGGGATTTATGCTGCCTTATACGCCGCTTCATTACCTCCTGCTCAGGAATCTCGAATTGATTGTTGCCACTAGCTCCAACAAAAAAGATGCTCCGATTATGAAAGGCGAAAAAGAGGGCATCGAAAAACTCTGCGATTATATTCTCACTCATAACCGTCCCATCCACATGAGGGCGGACGATTCTGTGCTCAAGGTCGTGGATAACCAGCCACTGTTTATACGGCGGGCCAGAGGGTATGTCCCTTACCCGCAAAGAACGCCTTCGATCCTGGACACCTCACATCATATCATGGCCCTGGGAGGAGAGCTCAAGGATACGATCTCGCTTTACAAGAACGGTTATGTGATCACTAGCCAGTTCTTGGGCGACCTGGACGAGTATACGAACTATAAATACTTCGAGGAGACCATCTCTCATCTGACCCATCTCTT
>CAYFXE010000067.1:0-9721 GCA_964347035.1 uncultured Eubacteriales bacterium
TTCTTAACTCCGTTTCTGGGAATAAAGGAGAAAGCCTGGTGATCAAGATCGATTCTCGCGCTGTTAACTTAAATATTGGAGGGAAAGCTCAATTGATAGTCTACGTGGGCCACAACGGGTTGATGGATTTTAATCTTGATTATAATCTCTTGAATAATGATCAAAGAACTCGTGAGGCTATCGTCTTGGCCTGCAAAAGCAAATCTTATTTTAAGGAACCGCTTCAAAAAGCAGGGGCCCATCCTCTTCTGTGGACAACAGGACTGCTGACAGCAGAGGCCTATACCCTTAAAGGTGCCATAGATGGCTGGGTATTGGAGGAATCTGGAGAGAAGATTCGAGAGCGAGCTGCCCAGGCCTATGACCGTTATCAGAAATGTGGATTGAAGGCAGCAAAGAGGCTTTTGGTGACAGGGTGGTAGAAACTTAAGAATTAGGTGAAAATTAGCCTGTTTCAAAAATCTCGATGAAGAATTCCTCGATCACCTCCTGACATAAAAACGAATGAACTCACCTCGGGCCACCCCGAAATTGTCTACAAAAAGCATTGGCTCGGCAATAAGATAGTTGACCATTTCTTGGTAGACAATTCCTTGGACCGTGTTCACCCAACATCCCCCTGGAAGGTTCATGGCATTATAGGGTATCCAGCTCTGCCAACGGGTATTAAGACCCTGAGGGGGGACATCATAGACGGCTGTACCACACGCGGCAAATCCGTTTGCGTCTGCATAATGGACATCTTGGCTTGGTACCTGTCTTCCTTTTCCTCCATAACCATCATTAAAGTAGAAATAGATGACCACTTGATCTGTTCTCCCTAGACCTGGTGGAATGTAAAGGTTACCTTCGAATTTCATAAAGTAGCCAAGATCGGGTCTATCGGGGTAATACGCATTGTGCTCGACTTTGGTGACATTTATTGATGCTTGTTGAATGGGTTTAGGCTGAGGTTGGGGTTGAGGACGGGGCTGAGGCTGAGGTCGGGTAGGTCTTGGGCTGTTGATGGCGTCTTTAGCGACGAAACCCTCGATAACGACATTTCGGAAATGATCATAATTTACCCAGCAGAAGCCGTTAATTCCCCAATCTTATCCTCGGGAATTCATCAACTTGAAGGTTCTCATCCGGTCACCGTATCCAACGACGACCATAGCGTGAGCTCCGATCACATCGCCGAGCGAGTTCCAGATCTGATTACGGGAAAGATCCTTGAAATTCACATCGATTTTGGCCCCGATGACAACAGGGTATCCGGCGTGTAGGTGAGCCTTCATCTCCTTCGTGTCCAGCACATTGACCTTCCTCCAGATATCGATTCGGTATCGTTTGGCTTTCTCCCTAGTCGCACTGGTTGGCTGAGAGGAGAAGTCATTCTCTCGATAAGGCATGCCTGCCCAAGGGGCAACTCCCTGATTAGAGAGGAGGTTGAAGGCATCTCTGAAGTAGACAGGGATGTTCCGTCCGGTGGAGATCTGGTTGTAGATGTAGGAAGGACTAAAGACTCTTCTAAAGTCTAACCTTCTTTGTTGGACGAAGGGGACTTTTTCTTCAATCTTCTCCTGGTAGCTCTTGAGCGCGTAGGCCAGTGCTCAACCGACACAAGAATTCTGTTTTCCCTGATGTCCGACAGGGGGCATATCATTGGAAAGATCAACAGAAGGAGGGAGTTCATCTCCTGCATAAGGAGTATAGGCTAAAGGGATACCGCGAAGCTGCTCTGGGCTGCTGAGTTTGAGGCCTGTCCCCGGCTCCTCTGTTGATGCCGGCGGTGCACTCAGCGGACAAATTCCTATTAGCAATAGGATAATCAATAGCACAAAAATTGACCATGTTCGATTTGACATGATAAGCCTTCTCGTCATTTTGATTTAGTTGCTTCTGTCGTTCATTAATCACCGTTTTATAACTATCTCGGCCTTAAAGGACATTCCGTTTATTTGCTTTCCTTAAGCCGTCTATCGATTCTTTACTCATGTTGTCGTAGACTATCGGATTATAACTTTCCTCGCCCTGTTCGAAGAAAGGTCCCTCTGGCCTGAGGCCATCCTGTTAGAGTTGGATCTCCTGTTTCGAGACAGTACAGGCCATTGGATCCAATCACCATAATTTTTCCCTGAGTAACGAGAGCCTCTCCTTGAAGTCCTTTAATCTCCGACCTCTTGAATTCCCAAACAGGCTGCCCTGTGTTGAGGTCAAGAAGTGTTATGGAGCTCTTTTGGACAACAATTCCTCTGCCTCCAGCCAGGCTGAAACCCGCAAGTTCTTCTGCGAGCGGAAACTTCCACTTCACCCTTTCTTTCGTATGATCCAGACAGCAGATCTCAAATCCCCTGGACACGAAATACGGAGTTCCCCCCTTGTCACGCTTAAAAATGGCGGATTCCTGGTGAAGGAAAAGTTTCTCCCCGAGGACCGAAAGAGGCCAGGCACTACTGACACCTGGTGTCGGCTCTGGGCTGGATGGGATCGGATCGGGATAAGCCCATATTTGACTTCCATCGGAATTGGACAGTGTCCTGGTTTTTCCCTGGAAAACAGTGTACCAGGAGTATTTTTCGGACACCACCATGAGCGAATCTAGCCATTCGGGAGAGATTTTCCAGAGCTGCTCTCCATCATCCTGAGAGAAGGCAATCACATCATCCAAGGAGGTAGAGAGGATTATCTTCTCATCCACAAGGGAAGGACAGACAATTTCATTGGATGGAGCGCTTATGGCGTTTTTCCAGAGAAGCCTCCCATCTTTTATATCCCGACTCACAAGGTTGCTCCCTTCTCGCAGGAAGAACCGGTCCCCCTTTCCGGAAGGCACGGACAATTCTTCCTCTTGCTTGCCATGTTGAGGGACAGTTTCAACTTTCCAAATCGATCGTCCTGTCGAGGCTTCCAGACAGATCAGATTTCCTTTGATATCATAGACAATAACAGAGCCGTTCAAGTAGAGAAGTGGAGAGAGGACTTTGGACTCCAGCTCATAAATCCAATGCTTTTTGCCCGTCTTGAGATCCAAGGCTACCACAAAAGGCTTTGTGACTCGGTCTGATTCCGTCCAGGAATTCGATTTATTCCCATGAATGACTGTGTACACCATCCCCTGACCTGTCGTGCTGTAGGTGATTATCGAGTAGGGCGAATTGGAAGGACCTGGAAAGGTCCAGGCGATCTGTAACTGCTCGGATTGAGCGGGCTGACTAAGAACAATAACAGAAACAAAGCTTACAAAAATACGAATCGAAAAAAATCTTCTCATCCCTTCCTCCTCTTTCTTGTCACTATCTATCTTGATAAATACTTCAAGATTTTCACAAATACGGTGGGCGTCGTCAAGGAGCTATCATCCACAGATTTTGAAATCAAGTTATTTTTATCAATAGACGAAATGATCAAGGATTTATTTGCAGTTCGTCCTCATATTATTGATCAGAGCCGCTTATGGAACCATCTTTGTTAAATAGCCTTCAGCCTGGTAAAGCTTTCGACCTGGCTCCACTATTCTTTCCAGGGTAACCTTCAATCCCTGAGGATCCTTTATTATTTCTGCCCATTCGATCCATCCATCTATTTTTTCGAGCCTTATCGGCTTTCCCTCGAGTAAAAGAAGGCTGCTTCCCCCATATGCATCTAATTTATTTCCTTGAAAGGTGAGAATCACTTTTGAATTTGTCTGTTCGATTTTGAAGTTTGAAAAGGTGACATTTCTGTTGATGGTCGTGTAGCTTGCTTCGTTCTCTTTTTTCATCTTAGTGTAGGTCAGTGTCCCTTCATAGATGCCGGCAAAATCGTACTGGTCTCTCTTCTGAAGGGCTTTTTGTAAGAGCTGGTCATCCTTCGGGTACAGTTTTCTGAGATCTGTAATGTTCTTTTTGGTCCATTGGTTGATTTCTAAGTTGTTCCCGAGTCGAGGGCTCATAACCGGTGGATAATGAGAAGCGGACGAATCGTGATCGACTCCGATTGCATGACCCAGTTCATGCATGGCCACGAGTTCAAGATCATACGTGGCGTCGATAGCGCCGTTCGTGCTGAACATATTTTTCATCGCTGGAGTATCATTGAGAAAAATGAGTACTTCAGCAATACGTCTGACACGTTCCACATGGAAGGTGGTGTATCCTAGTTCATTACCACTCTGCTTGAAGAGCGATGAGTTGCTGCTAAATTGAATCCGAATAAAGACCTCATTCTGTGGCACAGTGCTTCCTATATTTTCAACCATTATATTCAGTTTTCCGCCCAATGAATTATTCCATTTATCCACTGCATTTCTTATAGCTTGTTCGGCTTGGTTCGGTTTCAGATAAGCAGGTGGGTTTAGTGTGTCTAAGCTGACTTTAATCGTTTTCTGATTTGGTAGGATGAATCCATCTTCGGGATTTAGTATGATTGTCTGGTCTCTTGAACTGGAAGTCGCTAAGGCAAAAAAGAAGATGAGAACAAAGACAAGAAAATTTGACTTAATGATATGGATAGTTTTTTTCATGCTTTCTTCCTTTTGTTTTTTTCTTTTAAATTCTTACTTCTCAATTTTCGCCAAAATGGCCTTAATCTCCTCAAGCATTTTCGGATCGACTCTGATTCCATAGGACAATGAGGTCCAGACATGTTCGTCCCTATCCGGAATAGAGTAAGCGTTTATATAGGTACTCCAATATGGTTCTCTAAATGTTTGTGGAATTACCAGCGATCCCAGGTATTGATTCCCTGAATTGACATAAAAATTGAGAAGGATACCCTCATGATTAGGTCCTTCTTCTTCGTGGGCCTCGTCAGAGATTCTGCCTGTCTTTGCAATGCTGTGCACCATAAACTTCTGAGTTTTGTAATGAGCGACAAGCCAAATGCTGTCTTTGAATTCAATCTTGGCGTCAGGCAAGAAATCCGCAAGGATCTTTGTAATCTCGATTTTAAGTGCCTTTAGAGTGGGGTGAGGGGTTTCCTTCTCTGCGACTTCCTCACTAAAAGAAATAGTCATCAAAAATATAAAGGCTAGAAACATTAATAATGTTCGTCCCCTCATGGTTATCCCTCCTCGAAGTAAAAATAATTATTTGAAATAATTTATCAATGAGCGTGAATATTCTTATTTTCATATTTTAACCAGCTTCCGCATTGACCCTTAAGAAAAGAAATAAATTAATTCTATTTACTGAGAAAAAGAACGCTTTATATCTAAATTGAAGCATTATCCAAATTATTAGTTTAGCTGGCGAATTCTGTCATCAATCAGCTTTTTGCAGTTAAGTCGAATCTTCTGCCAGCGTTCGGAGAGTTCGTTGAAGTCGCCCTCCTCGGTCGAGATTCGACACCAGATGAAAAAAATATCTCGGTGGATAAAAGCAGCTTCTAGGCCATGCCGAGTCGAATAGACGGCCTGATAATTAACCCATCTTGTTATCTTGCTTGATGACAGCAGCCGATACTCGAGATTTTCTGAATCCTCTTCGAACTTCGCATCTTGTCTCTTTGAGGGACCTTCGCGCCAGTTTTCATATTTCTCCCGAGCCCATTTAGGCTCTCCAAACTGTAGAATTTCAAATTTATCAATGATCAAACCCTTATAAATCTCGTTTGTATTTCGAGCGTGTATTCCTCGAAGTTCGGCAATAGGATTGAAGACAACGGCAGAATATAGGTCCTCCTTCTCCTTCTTCATCACCTTGGCCCCCGTAAATAAAGGATCGATGCGGTGGATGTCTTGTTCCTGAAAGGCCACGGGTTTGGGCAGTCCGTCATCAAATTCCTCCATCGGAATATAGAACTCGATCTTGGCCGGCTTGGGCGAAATTCCTTTCGGCCTCAATTGGAGTTCGAATGTGAGCTCATAGTTACCTGATCCGCTTAGCTCTAGGGTTTCTTTATCGATTTCCACTTTGTAGGCCTCTCCGATACCGTATTCCAGATTCTTTGTCTTGATGATGGGCTCAGGTCCTCCACCGATGTCTGTGTTGAGAAGTTTCATTTTCGTCTGGATACTGACCTCATCCCCCGGCAGTCCGATAACGCCATAGTAAGCTTTGACCTTGATTTCGGTATCCGTTGCTCTTGGTGATTCTGGCTCGATCTTCATCAGGAAAATATTTCCTTCCGGATCCGGATCCTTGGAATCGGAAAGCCTGTAATCTAAATTTTGTTCCTTCTGAAGCTGTTGAGCTCGATGCTCCTGGATGGCCTCCTCGATTTTCTTGAATTCTTCTTGATATTTTCTAGCCCATTCATTCTCGATGATCCTGGTTGCCATCCTAAGATTTTCTTCTCGGCTGAATTTTGGCGGGACTTTCGTCGGATTACCGTAAGCTAAATTAAGACGATACTGGTACATCGTAATCGCATTGAGAAGCTCTGGTTGAGAGCGAAATTTCAAATACCATTTATCTCTGTCAAGGCCGTAAGCTGGACTCCCAGAAAAGTTCATGAAGCCGATATCATGCTCTATCGTCTGCCAACCTACTGCCGGAACCGATATTTTCTGTTCCCACGGTTTGATTCCGAGAATGTACTCGGCGTTAGAAGCATCGATATAACTGGAGACCCATTCCTTCAGACTTTCCCAGACATGCCATATCCAAAGACCGAACAAGCCGCCAGCTAGGATTTCAGCCGACAGCATACTGTATGCGGCCAGAGGTGGATAAGCAACGAGAAAGAAGATAAGGGCCCCTCCGAACACAGCCGCAGACCATTTTCCAGCTTCCCAGCCTCCTTGATAAAATGCATGGACAACATCCCAGAATCCTAACACGAGAAAAAGGACGCCCAATCCTCTGTTATGCCAAGGCATTCTGCTCTTGCTCAAATTCGTCTGTCCTTTTTCATATATCTCTGTGTAATAAGTCCTGCCTCGGCTGATCATTTCCTTCACCGTATTTGTCTGCATGTTTTGGGTTCTCTTTCCCTGTTCGATACAGGCCTTGGCGGCTTTCTGATTATGTTCCCCGGCAACCTCGTTCACCTTCTCGGCTACGGTATCTTTAATTTCTCGGGGTTCGTTCCTCAATGATTCATCCAGAGTCTTCTGCTTTTGCCGGTCGAAATTTTCCTCAAGACGTTCCTGTGCGGCCTCGGGCTCAATCAGATTTTCGGATCGATCAATCCCTCTTAATTCCGGAGACTTTTCCAGGACTTCCTCATTGCGGGCGAGATTGAGTGTTATTTCTTTTTTCGCTTCTGGGCTGCTCCGCGCGTGATCTTCAACAGGAAGCTTAGACCTGGGAGGGCGCTGTGAGGATGTGGAAGATTCGGGTTCGACAAAGCTTGGCTTCGGCTGGATACGTTCTAGAAATGCAGCCTTATAGACTTTCTCGTTGGGGATCTCGACGATGAATTCACCGGCATTTTTATTCTGCAGCAGCGCATTCTTTATCTCGAGTAGATAGTTTCTTCCTTCGGGTGTCTCGGCCAGATCAGTGGTTTTGATGGCATAAATTGTCGGATCGGAGGTCTCGATACCCAACCTGTAACCCATCTTGTAATACGTGACGGCCGTGTCATAGTTCCGGTAAAAATTGAGATGCCGCTTTCCAGCCCCATCGGGTGTGATTTTTGAAAATTTGTCCATTCCCATCCGCCAGAACCTTTCTGGAAAGGGACTGTTCTCGAATCTTCCTCCCCAGTCTTTTAAAAGAGCTCGAAGAAATTCTTGCGGATCGACTTTCACTTCGACAGTACTCAGTATTTCGCTTGGAGCTTCCGCCGGGGCTGTTATCTGGATTTGAGAGGGCGTGGTTTTCTTAGGAGGCGCCACTGGTTTGAACTTTTGGTTTCTGATATCTTCAATCTTGCTTCGCAAATCTATAAGAGGTTTTGTCTTCTGCTTTTCTGCGTTTTCAATGGACTTTATTCGGGGGTAGGCAGATTCTTCAAATGCCGCTCTTTCGGCTCTAATCTCTTGTTCTTTCTGGGTAAGTTTTCCAATTTCTTCGTTTAGCTGAGCAATCTGGTTTTGAAAATTTTCGATAGCCGCTTTCTGTCGGGGACTAAGCTCCATTCCTGATTCCGCAGCATCATTTCTTATCTCATTGATGGCGATTTGATTGGTCTCAACCAATGCCTTTCTATTCTTTATCTGGTTCATGAAATCAATGACGGTGGTTACATACTCATTATTCCGCTTGATGTAAACATCACTTTTGAGTCGGAAGTGTTCCATCTCTATCTCTCGGATTTTTGCGTTGATGATATTCAATTCAGAGTTAATTTCCCGCTGCGTCATCGTCCAATAGTCTTTATCAGAAGCTGTCGATGCCGATGAAGCGGCGAATAGGTACCTGCAGGGATCTGCCAATAGGAAAACGAGAGCAACAGCAACAAAGCCCTTCAAAATTTTATTATTCATGAAGTGAGCAAGCATCTTAACTTCTCCTTTCTTACGGAAAATCCGTGAAAAAAGCCGCTCAGAAATTTCAAAGACAAGTCCTGTTTATAGGACTCGAATACGCGTTGAACCGAGCTCGATGACAGAATCTTGAAATATCTCGGCCTGACTCGTGCTTTTGCCGT
Organism: uncultured Eubacteriales bacterium; assembly: GCA_964347035.1. GTDB lineage: Bacteria > Acidobacteriota > Aminicenantia > Aminicenantales > Aminicenantaceae > CAYFXE01. Next base: position 8,500 of record CAYFXE010000067.1, read on the forward strand.
TGATAAGCGTGTTTTCGCTTCCGCTTAAATCGATGAGCCACAAGCGTCCATCTTTAATCACAATCTTGGCATGGCGGCGACTGACACTCGGATCGTCGAGAGTAATATCGTTTTTTGGATCACGGCCGATTTCTGACGGGGCTGAAGTGAGTGTGACTTTTTGAACATTGCCGGCGGGATCGGTGATTTCCAGATTAAGATCTATCGATGAGCTTTGAGGACCGGCTGCCGCGAGCACTCCTCTTCTTCTTATCAAAAAGATGGTCAGGGCCAGCATAATAAGGATTCCTACGGCTAAAATCCAGGTTATTATCAGAGCAGTGGAATGGGACAGGGGGCCTCTTCCGGCTGGGGTGATCGCACCTACCTGGGGTAAATCAGGAATTGAGGGCGCTGTCTCTGACGTGATCTCCTCAGGTTGTCGAGGCTGTTCTCTTCTTAAAGCCTCTGTTTCAGTCTCTGTGGTTTCAGGAGTTGGCCTGTCCACAGCAGGTCGCTCTGACTCCTCGGTCACAGCAGGTTCTCTGATGGTGGTCGTCGGCGTTTCCCGCTCTGTTTCTGTTGTTGGAACATCTGGCTGAGTAGTGGGTGTTGTCGTCTCTTGGCTGGTGGTTGTCGGCGTTTCCCGTTCTGTTTCTGTCGGAGACGTTGTTGTCTCAGGTTGTGTCGTCGTTTCGGTCGGTTGTCGAGGCTGTTCCCTCTCGACAGGAACTGCTTCAGGCGCATATGGGCCTAAAGAGCCATCGGACCGAAAAGCAAGACGTGGCCGTCCCTCTTTTGCTTTCATGGCGACCACTGGATAAATGCCTTCTTGACTCGTTAGAACAGGTATTTCAAAATCGGATTTCTGATCGATGTCTTCGGTGGTCTCGATCACGGTTTCTGAACCTGGACAGAGGAAGTCTTCGAAGTTTCGAACCAGGCCCCGACTCCAGAGTTCAGAGAGCTTATCTGGGAGTTTTCCGTTGATGGCCTGATACAGCTTAACCGCTTTCCCGATGAGTTCGAGTGCTTTTTCGCACGAAGAGGCCTCTTGAGCCCCTGATGGTAATGCCTGCATAAGAAAAAAAATGAAAGCGAAGGAGGTTAATACAGACAAAATTTTCTTATTTTTGTTTTCCATCGATTTCTCCTTTTTATATAACTCATCTTATAATCGCCTCAGATTTTTTCAGTATAATCGAAAAGGTTCCAGCTTTTTTGCCATCAATTTTAGAAGACC
>CAYFXE010000068.1:0-9635 GCA_964347035.1 uncultured Eubacteriales bacterium
TTCATCCATCCCCAAATACCTTTCCTATCACGGAAAATAAGATGCTTCCATGTGGGGGCAGACCTTGAATCGGGACATTTCCTTTAGGGTAGATGTAACAAATGTCCCGATTCAAGGTCTGACCCCGATTAAAAAATGTGATAGGATGATTCTCGAACCAAAAATCCATCGGAGGTTTTTATAAAAGGAGGACCAAAACGATATGTGGAAAGAAAAATTTTCAAAAATTTTCAGAAGGTATTTCGTGACAGGCTTGATCGTCATCATCCCTTTATGGGTCACCATCCTTATCATCAGAGTTGTGGTGAAATGGATAGACGGGACTTTCGATTTTCTTCCAGATGTCATCCATCCTCGGACCTATATTCCCTTCCGTGGGATCGAATACGTCATCGCTCTCCTCCTGATCATCCTCGTGGGAGCCTTGGCCAGCAATTTTTTTGGGCGGAAAATATTCAGCCTGGGAGAAGGGCTCTTGGCTAGAATTCCTGTCATTAAAACCATCTACCAAGGAGTTAAACATTTGACTATCGGTGTGGTCGGTGAAAAAAAGATATTCCAGCGGGCTGTTTTACTCGAATTCCCGATAAAAGGTCTGTCTTTTATCGGATTTGTGACAGGAGAGGTGACTTCAGTGCTTAAATCGACAGAAAAAAAGACATTGTTAAAAATATTCGTTCCCACAACGCCAAACCCAACTTCTGGTTTCTTCTGTATTGCAGCCGAAGATGAAGTCAAAACCCTAGACATCAGCGTCGATGAGGCTTTTAAGCTGATTATCTCTGCCGGGTATGCCGAGCTGCAAATTGAATAGTCCCAGAAAAAGTGGCAAAATAGGTCAATCATAAAAGAAAATCGATGATTGCTGAAAAAATTCAGTCATTATCAGGGAGCAACCAGGTCCTGATTATGCCTCATGATAATCCCGACCCTGATGCCATCGCCTCCTCCTGGGGCATGTCCTATCTTCTCAGAAAAAAAATGAGGATATCATCCACTATAGCCTACAGTGGACTGATCGGGAGAGCCGAAAACAGAGCTCTGGTCAAAGTCCTAAAAATCCCGATCGTCCCCTTCACACCTTCGCTCCTTAAAAATGATCCTATCATTATGGTCGACTGCCAGCCTTATACGGGAAACAGCTCTCTTCCCAAAGAAGTTATCCCTGATATTATTATCGACCATCATCCCTTAAGAACGACGACAAAATTTAAACAGTGGGCCTATATCCGTGAGCAGATTGGGGCGACGAGCACTCTCGTCGTCTCTTCTTTCATAGATCTCAAGCTATCGATTCCAAAAAAACTGGCCACCGCCCTCTTCTATGCCATCAGGAGCGAAACAAAGGATCTTGGCCGTGAAGGCACCAAGCAGGATTATCAAAACTATCTGTTCCTTTTCCCTAAAGTAGATTTCAAAGCCCTGTACCGAATTGCTTATCCCCCTCTCTCATCAGAATATTTCCGAAGTGTCAAGGAGGCCCTCGATAGAAGCACAGTGTATAAATCAGTGGTGACCTGCTCCCTAGGCCCTGTTCCCTACCCAGAACTTCCCGCTGAAATCGCAGATTTCCTGATATACAGAGAAGGTATACGGGTGAGTCTTGTCATGGGTTTTTTTGAAGGTGATATCTATCTCAGTCTTCGATCGATCCGAACAGATATTGACACATCTGAGGTTATGCAGATGATGGTTAAAGGATACGGTCGAGGAGGAGGACACGCTGTCATGGCTGGGGGCAAAATTCCCGATGTCCCCCTTTACAAGGTCAAATACATCGAAGGAATCATCACTAAACGCCTCCTTAGGTTCTTTTCGCTCTCTCGGATCACAGGCAGAAAACTGTACTAGAAAAATTTCTCCTTTTTTTCATTTTCCAATAATTATTTGTGTTCAGGAGTACTTTTATTATACTCATGGATTGATATCCAGAAAATGAAGAAAATCCTTGTCGTCGACGATGACCGGGTTACTCTTTCTATGCTTCAAATGATCTTGTCCAAAGGCGGATTTAAGGTTTTAACGGCCATAGATGGTGAGAGAGGCTACGAGCGTGCCAAGGACACAAATCCGGATCTAGTTATTAGCGATATACTGATTCCTAAAGTGGATGGTTTAGAACTCTGCAGGAGAGTCAAACAAGATCCTGCCCTAAGCCTCACCAAAGTGATCCTCATGACTGGCGTCTACAAAGGTGCAACATTCAAAGTCGAAGCCAAAAAAGCCGGAGCGGAGGACTTCGTGGAAAAACCTTTTAATAGGGATGATCTTTAAAGACGGGTTAAATATTTTCTTGGTGGCAAAAAGAGAAAATCCAAGAAAGGTCCAAGAACAGCTCTGATTAACCCCTCCCATAAGTTGGGGTCAAAGTCTGACCCCAATTTGTCGACTCATTCTTTTCTGGGCGAAGGCGCTTTCAAAGTAAAGACCACACCCACCACAAAAAACAATATCCCTGCGAAAAGATACATATATCGGTAACCATAAAGATCGGACACCCAACCGAAAAACGTCGATCCCATTCCCATCCCGATGTCGAAAAAAGTCAAGTACAGGCTGATGGCCAGCCCTTTGTTGTCTTGTCCTAAGATATCTATGATATAGGTACTCAAAGCGGGAAAAATAAGCCCTTGCCCAAAACCGCCGATGAAACCAGCTAGGACAAACATCCAAAATGCATCGACTTGAGAGATCAACAACAGGTTAAAACTGATGATACACACCGCAGGAAAAATGACTCTTTTGCGTCCATAACGGTCCGAGACATCTCCGATGCTCAAGCGGGTGAGGATGGCCGCCACAGAAAAAGCCACAAAAAAAGGCCCCACCCTCTCAAAAGGAATCGATTTTCCGAAAAGAGCGATGAAATAGACCACCGCCCCCCTGACAGCACCGTGAAAAATGGGTAAGAAGGACATCAAAAGGATGATCAGGAGGGATATATTTTTTAGGGACTGGGGCCTGTGGAAGTGTCTAGAATTGTGGGGCCTCATGACCTCCTTTGTGGATAAGATGCACAGGAATGACACGATCAATAAGATCATACTTGTGTTATAAAGGCCGCCGAACCCGAACTGTCTGACAACCTCCTCGGCCAGCAAGGGTCCCAAGGCGCTGGAAAGAAGACCAGCGATACCGATAATTCCCATGGAGTGGGCGAGCCTTTCCACAGGGGCCAGATCAGAGCAAATGGTCAGCGTGGCAGTCATGCTCACCCCCCAGCCGATGCCTGTCATGGCCCTGAGTATGATCGGTAATAGCCCTGCATTACGGACCAGATGAAAGCAAGGCAAAATCAAGATCAAAAAGCCTATCCCCAAAAGAGAAATTATCCGTCTTCCCTTGACATCCACAAACCTCCCGACAAATGGGCGAAAAAAGATAGCCATAAGGCTGTGAATGCCCATGATAAGTCCGATGCGGCTCTTAGGAGCATCGAACTGTTTGAAAAAAAGAGGATAGATAAAGAACAACGAAACACTCATGAACAAAAGGAAATACCCCAGAAGGGCAACCTGAAAGTGCCTGTTCCAGACTGTGGCGGGTCGCTTCGATCCTTCCATTTTATGAATTAAGCCTTCAATAATTTTTAAGTCCCCAAGTTTATTAAATGGAGAACATTCGGTAAAGAAAAAATTCTGTTATAAAGAGGTGCTGGCTGTCTTGGGTATGGGGAAAATAAGCAAAAGGGGATAATGAAGGAGGGTTATTGAAAACCCTGCCCAGCCAGCGAAACAAGATTTGTTTGTATTATATCAGGCTGCCATAAAAAAACAAACTATTTTGAAAAAAACTTGTATTTTTTTTCATCTTGGACTTAAACGTTCTTGATCAGCTTGAAATCACCAGTTTTGGCTGCCTCCAGGACCGGACCAAAATAATCATCCACCGTTCTAGCTTCTAAAGGAACTGGCATACTCTTGAGTTTCATCTCGAGCTGTGGATTCTTGGCCGCCTCGAGGGCTCTTAGGATGTGGTCTTGGCTAAACCCTTTGATTTCCCTTAGAGTCGTCGGAAATCCTAACCTCTGGGTCAAATTCAGCATCCCCCTGGCCACGGCCTCTCCTAAATCTCTTCCTTCGAGCTTCATAACTCCAGACTCCACAAGTCCATACTTGGCATAGACTCGACTGAGAATTTCGAGCTGCCTCTGGATCGCCGGAGCAAGGAAGACTATGAAATACGGAGTCATGATAGCACAGGCTCTTCCATGGCTTAGGATATCCACAAGAGAAAAACTCGTCAGATGAGGGCCGCTCGTGCTTCCCAGCATTATGGCATATCCTCCAAGATCCGTTCCCAATCCCAAGGCTTCACGAGCCGCGATATCCCCTCCGTCGCTTACGGCTTTTTCTAGGGATCCGATGATGAGTTCAAGGCCTGTTTCCACGATTCTCTGAAGTTTGGCAAAGTTGGACGGTGAAGCTCCATAAAAAACTTCCAGACAGTGGGCCATTCCATCAAAGGCCCCATCCAGAGTCAAATCGGCAGACATCGTCCGCGTGAGAGTGTAATCAAACAGGGCTTTGGGCGGTGTAATCGCCTCATCGACGATAATTTTTTTTTGCCCCTTCCCGATATCCGTTATGTTCGAGTATTTGGTAAGATGCGCGCCAGATCCAGAAGACGTCTGGACCGCTACGACAGAAATAAGGACTTCTCCTCCTGTTTGAATTCTTTCGGTGACTTTTCCGACGCCGAAATATTCTTCTAGGTCGCCGCCTAAAACGGCCTGGACTACGGCTGCCTTGGCCGCATCGATTCCAGAGCCTCCGGCGACAACAACAACACAGTCCGGATGTGTCTGCTCTATTTCCTTCGCCAGGCGCCACACATCCTCCCGTGGAGCATTCGGCCTTGCGCTTGGAATAGGGCCGGTGATTTTGCATCCAGCCCTCTCCAATGATTGGACTAGATCGGAAAATTCTTTTTTACTCCGTGTTCCCAAGTTTGTGATCAAAAGAGTTTTCTTGCCAAAAGGAGTGACAAGCTCGCCAATCCTCTCTAAACAGTCAATCCCAAATATATAGGAATCTCCTTTAAACTCCCTGAGTAATGTACGAGCCTCTTCTGTGACTTCGGCCATCTTCTTCTTCCTCTCTATCATGGATAGTCAATCCTTTGTAGACTTTGTTATTTTACCGAAAGATTAATCCTATCGGAAGGAGCAAGTGATTCGAGTTTACATCTTTTTTCCAATGATAAATAAAAAAAACGATGTCATTCCTGCGAAAGCGGGAATTCAGACATATCTGAATAGAAATCCTTCTTATAACTGGATCCCTGCCTGCGCAGGGATGACGAATTCTTAACAGGAATGACAATTTTTTTACTAGTAACTGCCCCTTTTCTTAACGAACTGTATGGGTGACGACAACTCCCCTTTGTTTCAGCGCTTCCATAAACGGCTTGTACAAGCGGGAATGGAACACGTTTTCAGGGAAAAGACTCCCTCTCCGGCGAATCTCGCCCGAGACGATCATCTGGGCAGCAATCGAAGCCGGAAAACTCGTCGTCTTGGCCATAGATGTGTAGTCTTTTCGAGTATCATAATGATCGACCATCTCGAACACATGGATTCGGTCTTTTCCAGATTTCTTACCAGAGACGACAACTCTCAGAAGAGTTGCATCCTTATCTTTGCCCAGCTTTATCCTTGAATCCAGGAGCACCTCAAGAACCTCTCGGGGGACAACCCTCTGTCCGTAGACACGGATAGGCTTGGTGGAAAATAGACCACAGGACTTCAAGGTTTTGATCTCCTTACTGTGGCCTTTATGTCGAATGGTTTTCTCCCAGAGCTCCTTCTTCACTCTTCCCTTCATGGTATGGATGAGAGAATTCAAACCATCTGTGAAAAAGCATTCCATCCCGGAGAAGGGAGGCTCAAAAGATATGGACTCTACGCCTGAAAGCGGAAGGACCTTTTTTACTTTTCCGTCTCGGAGAATCGGCACTTTTCTCTCGTATAAGCCAAGAAGGCTGTTGACCGCATACAAAATCCTGTAATTCAGAGGAGGCTTTGGACGAACAGGCGTGCCACCCACGTAGATGAGCGCCTTTTCTGTCTGATCCAGCAAATGAACACCTCTCCCCACACAAACATTGGTGATTCCCGGTGACACCCCGACTCCAGAAAGAAGGGTCAATTTTCTTTTCCTGGCTTTCGCAAAAAATTTCTGCCGTTCAGGAGTGAATTCCCCGGCCAAATCAACAAAATGAAGGCCAGCTTTTACGGCCTCTTTCATGGCTATCAGGCTATGCCTGTGGAGAAGAGCCGAAAGAGCCACATCATGGTCTCTGAAAATCTCTTCTATTTGTTTCTCGTCCTCTATATCGGCTCGAACAGGGATCAATTTCTTACTGTTGATAAAGGTTACGGCTGCTTGTAGCTGCTTTTCATCGATATCTACGAGGGTTACTCTATTCTTGGCATCGGATTCTAAAAGATCCTTGGCCAGCACAACCCCCATCTTCCCAGCACCCAGGACAAGATAATAGCCCATCTTTCCTCCTAAATTATTCCTATGATTAAGTAAATGGCAGAAGCTACAGAGGCCACGACTAAAGCATAGGGCAGCTGAGTCCGCACATGATCCATGTGATCACAAGCACTGCCCAAGGAAGAAAGGACCGTGGTGTCAGAAAGGGGCGAACAATGGTCTCCGAACACCCCTCCTCCAGCCACAGCCGCGATCGTTACTAAAACAAGGGAAGAAACCTGGCCCTGGCTGAATTCGAAGGCCAGAGGAACAGCAATCGGGATCATGATAGCGTAGGTCCCCCAGGACGTGCCTGTAGCAAAGCTGACAAAGGCACTGATCACGAAAATCAAAACAGGCAGGAAACCTGGATTAAGCCATCCCTGGCTAATATCGATGACATACTGTGCAGTCCCCATCTCGCGGCTCACCATATTGATGGCATAAGCAAAGGCCAGAATCATAACAGCAGGCATAACTCCCTTAATTCCGGCTAAAACAGTCTTCATCAAACCACGCACGTTATCCACTCTCTGGAACAGCATAAAAATGCCGAGGACAACTGTGGCTAGCATAAAACTGTCCAGGACTCGTGCCTGACCCGTCGCAAAAAATGTCCCCAGGTTTACGGCGATAACGATCAAAACAGGGGCAAAAAAATTCATCCAGATATTCGGCCGCCCTTTTTCAGAAACAGAGAGGCTCGTTAGCTCAGTACTCATCATCGGGACTGAACCGGGGCGGCTGACTTCGCCTTTGAGAATGGCCCGGCGCTCAGCCGTTCTCATCGGGCCAAATTCAGGCATAACTTTCCAAGCAATCAAAGCCACCATCACGACCGACAAGATGGAATAAAAATTAAAAGGGATGGACTTGATAAACAGAGACATGGCCTCTTTCTTATCGAGCACGGGTCCGATGCCGATCATCAGACTGGTAATAAATACAGCCCAACCTGTGATCGGCGCCAGAACACTTACCGGAGCAGACGTAGAATCACATATATAGGCCAACTTCTCCCTGGAAACCTTAGCCTTATCGGTCAACTTTCTCATCACAGGTCCGACGAACAACGGGCTGAAATAATCGCTGAAGAAAATGAACATCCCCAATCCCCATCCCAGAAACTGAGTCTGTGATCGCGTCCGCGTTAAGGATTTAACCCTGCGAGAAAACATATCCACTGCCCCACAGCGTTGGTAAAAAGCCACCAGAATCCCGATGCAGATCTCGATCAGGCAAACCCACATGAACTCACGGCTGCCGAGAGTTTTAACCAGGAGTTCGGGGAAGCCGATCAGCCCCTGCCCCATCAGAAGAACACCTAAGAGACAGGCAATGGCGAGGCTGAATATGGGCTCTCGCGTCAGGAAGGCCAGCAGGATAGCGAGTAAGGGGGGGATTAAAGACAGCCATCCGTATTCCATAGAATTCTCCCGCGAGGTACGGGGACTATCTTATAAAGCTAAGTTCTGGAATGCAATAAAAAAGAGGTTAAGGCGCCTATCCCTCCCAGACCCAGCGGTGGTTGCAGATATCGTGTCCCTGCATCAATGTTTTCGTTCTGATCATTCTGATCTTCGGGTTGAATCCTTGGCAATAGGCGTAATCTCCATGGCAAATGGCAGCGTACCCGATATCAGCGGCATCAGCATCGCGGAATGTTTTGGCCCATAAGCACTCTTTAATTTTCCCTTCTATGACCGTGTTGCTCTCTTCGACGATTTCAAAGGATAAGACGTGCTGCCAGAAACGGTCTACTAATAAATTTTTGAATATGGATTTAAAGGCCGTGAAATCATTTTTGGGAAGGCTCTTGACAAGATTCTGAGCATTCTGCCTGGCCGATTCCATTGAGGCGTTCTTCAACAGCTCGATAAATTTATTTTTTCCGATTTGAGCCTCAAGATTCTTCATGATCGGGATGAAATTATTCGTGAAACCGAAATCATAGACATCTTTAAAACTCATCCCTGAGTCCTCTAAGAATTTATGTTTCTTTTCAGCCGTCTCTTTTTTCTCTTCCTGACCGGGAATGGCCAAAAGGCTGCTGCATCCGAGACAGAAGAGCGTGCTCGCTGGTAAAACATTCTTAAGAAATTGTCTTCGACTCGTGAGGAATGCCGGAATTTTAGTCGTCATATGATCCTCTCCTTTTTTTAGATACTTTTGTGGATGATGGAGTATTAGAGAAAATCCATTCAGGATTGAAGACGGAATTCAATATAAAAAGTTATCTTCGCCTATCTCTTTGATCATCTCATCGATTTCTTTCAATAGGAGCTCTTTGCGCTTGAGGACAGCCTTGATTTCCTTATCGGTTAAATAAGGCCCCACAGCCGCTTTAATGGACTCAAAATCCAAGGCTCTGACTTTTTCGACAAACACTTGAGGCAGCTGTCTGATCATCTTAACTCCCTTGATCCCGTTTTTCCCGAACATCAACTGCTCCTCGTATTTTTTGCCAGAGCGGAACGACTGCGAATGGTCGGGGAGGAGCATCCTCCAATCCTTGGTGTAAAAGATATTTTCCTGGGTGCGGTCATCATTGGCGATCAGGCTGTCAAAAGCCCGGGCTATGTATTTCATTTTATTCAAATGATCGAGTTTTTCTGGCGGCATGGGTATTTTATTTTCCATGACGTCCAGTAAACTGTGCTCAAAAATACACCAGAGCTGGAGAGAGCCTCGTTTACCCTTGTACCTCCTCTCAACCGTAGGGGCAATCATGTTCAGCTCAAGAAGTTTATCCATCTCATAGGCTGCAATCTCATACTGCCAGCCTTCAATGCGGCCTTGTATTTTTCCTCTTGGATTTTTCCAACAGCCACTATTTTCCTCATCTCCCTTTTTGAGAAAGAGTCTGAACGGTTTATTGACTCCTGTGCCGATTAATTTGGCATCAATGATCTCTGCCGTCTTCAGAAATTCTTCCCATTTGGCTCTCTCTACTAATTCTTCAGGAGTGAACTGGGCTGCGGACTGCAAATTAAAGCCCAGAAAAATGAATAAGAATAAAACAAGGATGATATGTTTTTTCATTTTTCCTCTCCTCGCGCTCTTATTGTCATGAGGGTGACAAGTTTCTGGTATTTCCATTCCCCTCCCTTATTGAAACAAAAAGTGAGTGAGATATCAAGTTTTTAAGTTATT
>CAYFXE010000069.1:0-4679 GCA_964347035.1 uncultured Eubacteriales bacterium
TTCAGGATCAAGAAGAAACCGATCCCGGGAATGTTCAAGAATTTATACCAAAAATGTACGATTTTCCTCCTTTCCGGCCTCCGAATGAGGCTACCAGTGCCCTCATCCGCCTCACGCGCGGCTGTCCCTGGAACAGATGTGAATTCTGCTCCATGTACAAGCATATCAAATTCGAAACTAAACCCATGGAGGAAGTGAAAGATGACGTCCTGATGGCCAAAGAAATATACGGAACCACTCACTCACTATTCCTCGGAGATAGTGATAACCTCGTCCACAAGCATCTTCCTGAGATACTCCACTTCATCAAAAAGACATTTCCTGAAGCCCAACGCATCACTTCCTACGCTCGGGCTAAAACCATCCTAAGCCGGAAAATGGAATTCTTAATCGCTGTCCGTGAAGCTGGACTGGCTCGACTCCATATCGGGCTGGAATCTGGAGATGCTGCTGTCCTTGGTTGGCTTCGCAAAGGCGCGTCCCCTCAAGATATGATCAAAGCAGGTCTCAAGGCCAAACAGGCTGGATTTGAGGTCTCCTTTTATGTGATAAGCGGGGCAGGCGGATCAGAGAGATGGAAGGAACATGCCCTCAACAGCGCCGGGGTCTTAAACGCTGCTGCCCCAGATTTTATCAGGCTCAGAACACTCACCATCCAGAGAGGAACTCCCCTGGCAGAGAGGATGGCGAAAGGAGAATTTGTCATCACTCCCCCGTTAGAAAGGCTCAAAGAAGTAAAACTGTTTCTTGAGACTCTTGATCTAGAGAGCTGCTATCTGGCCTCCGATCATCTGACGAATTACCTTTGGGCGGAAAACGAGATTATTTACAGAGGAGTGGAAGGCTCCCTCCCCGACGATAAACAAAAAATGATCAGGACGGTCGCTCAGGTCATCAAACTCATCGAAACATCGAATCTAGAGGTTAAGGATTCAAACCAGTTATACAGGGAAGGAGTGATCAGCTCTCTATGAGGGTCAGGAATGCTGACGGATAAATTCAGAAATCAGGTCCAGCATTCTATCAAAATCATCAGGCTTGGTGTACCTATGGTCCGCACCTTCGATCGTTTCTAATCGACAATTTCTGATGAGGCCTGCGGCCTTCTGGCTTTGATCCACAGCGACTGTTTCGTCCTTGTCACCATGAACAATCAAGGTCGGAATAGAAATCCGCTCGCACGCTTTATAACCATCATTGGCTAAAGAATCCTCGAAAAAATTATATTTCAGCCTGTGTTTTCTGCCGTCTGGACCTTCAACATCGGCAAATCCTTTCTTCTGCCATTCCTCGAGCATCGGCTCACCATAAAGGGATTTTATCATGCTCGGATAATGGACCACAGGAGATTTCAGGGCCAAGAAAACAAGATCCGTTGTCTTCGAGGCTGCCAAGAGACTCGCCATTCCTCCGAAACTGGACCCCAGAAGTCCTATTCTCGTGTAGCCAGATTGCTCCAGGAATTCGATAGCGCTTAGAACGTTTTCGACAGAAGCGGAGATGGTCAATCCGGCGAAATCCCCCTCGCTTTCACCGTGGCCGAAGAAATCAAACATCAGGATAGAAAAACCAGTTTCATTCAATTTTTTCTCAAGAGCCTTGTTCGTTCTGCTTTCCTTACTGGATAAGAATCCGTGGCATGAAATCGTGATAATGGTATCAAGGCTTGAATTCGGGTTGGATATGACACCACAAATCTTGATTCCCTGGCTGCTTGGAAAAAAGATTTTTCTCCGCATGTTGTGTCTCTCTATTCTAATAATAATTAAGATCGAACATTTTCATGACTTTTCAAATCCAAAGTTTTGGTAAAATTTGCTTGTATTATTTTCCTTTAAACTTGCCCTTCCTCTTCTCCAGGAACGCAGATACACCCTCCTTCTTATCCTCGGTCGTGCAAGAAAGGGCATGAAGATAAGACTCCAGAGAAAAACCAGCTGTCAGGCCTCCTTCCTGACTCCTGTTTACGGCCTCTTTGGCATACCTCACGGCCAAAGGAGGTCGAGAGGCGATTCTCTGGGCCAGTTCCATGGCCTTGCCCATCAATTCCTCAGGAGGTAAGACCCTATTCACCAGCCCTATCCGAAAGGCTTCCTCGGCATCGATAAAATCCCCGGTGAGGATCATCTCCATGGCCCTTCCCAGCCCCACAAGCCTGGGCAAGCGCTGTGTCCCGCCGTCGCCAGGAATAATACCCAGCTTCACTTCAGGGGCTCCAAACTGGGCTTTTTCTGAAGCCAGACGGATGTTACAGGCCAGAGCCAATTCTAATCCTCCACCCAAAGCATATCCGTTTATGGCGCCGATAACGGGAATGGGCAGGTTTTCGATACGGGAAAATATATCCTGCCTTTCCTGCGAGACTCGTCTTCCGAGACGGGCGTCCCTTCCGACAAGCTCATTGATGTCCGCTCCGGCAACAAAAGCTTTATCCCCCGCTCCTGTGATGATAAGCACCCTGAGGTCATCATCTCTTTCGGCTTCATCGAGGAAGGACTTCAACTCGGTCGTTAACTCGTTGGAAATCGCATTCAGCTTATCAGGCCGATTGATGGTCAGAATTCCTATGTTTTCTTTTTTTTCGTACCGAAGGGTTTTATACATCGTATCTCTCCTTTTCTTATGGTTGATACAGGATTTATCTTTAATTTTTCTTATTGGCTATAACCAGGAGACTGAATCCATGGTATTATTCTATATCTCTTCCCCTGTTTCTTATCAGGTAAAAGCCCTGATTCCGAGCTCAAAGGACCCGATGATCAACTGTTGAATTTGAGAGGTGCCTTCATAAAGCGTATTGATGCGGGCATCTCGATAAAAGCGCTCTACAGGGTATTCGCCCGAAAATCCGTAGCCCCCGTGAATCTGGATGGCTTTGTAGGCGACGCGGTTAACCATCTCGCTGCAGAAATACTTGGCGATAGAAGTTTCTCTTGTGTTGGGTAGCCCTTTATTCTTCAAGTGCCCTGCCCGATAAACGAGCAGGCGACCAGCCTCACACTCGACGACCATGTCGGCGATCATCTGCTGGACGAGCTGAAAACTGGCGATGGGTTTTCCGAACTGAATCCTCTGCTTGGCATGTTCTTTACAGATATCGATACATCCTTGGGCCGAACCCACACAGCCAGCTGCCACGGTGTACCGGCCAAAATCAAGTGTCCCCATCGCAACTTTAAATCCTTTATTGAGCTCTCCGATGACGTTTTCCTTGGGGACGCGACAATTCTCCAAAAAAATCTCCCCAGTGTTCGAGGCCCTAAGCCCCAGTTTATCGTGGAGGTCTCGAGTCGAGAAACCGTCGAATCCCTTCTCGACCAGAAATCCAGTGATCCCCCTGGCCCCCGCATCTTTATCTGTCTTGGCGTAAACGATGGCCAGGTCAGCGATGCCGGCGTTCGTGATCCAGGTTTTTTGTCCGTTGAGAAGGTAGTGGTCTCCTTTATCTTCGGCTGTGGCGAGCATAGATGCTGGATCACTTCCAGCATCGGGTTCTGTCAGGCCAAAACAGCCAATCCACTCGCCGCTGGTCAGTCTGGGGAGATACTTTTTTTTCTGCTCCTCTGAGGCGTATTTTAAAATCGGGAGCTCGACAAGCGAGACCTGAACCGAATAAGTCCCCCGCATTGACGATTCGACCCGGCCAATCTCCTCGGCAACGATCGCGTGGCTTATGAAATCAAACCCGGCACCACCGTATTCTTCCGGAATCGGAGTTCCCATAAACCCTAAATCTGCCAACTTCCTGAATAACTCCCGGGGGAATTCTCCCTTCTTATCGTTCTCGGAGGCCACGGGCGCAATCTCTTCGTTGGCGAACTTACGGATGGTCTCCTGGATCATTTTTTGTTCTTCACTAAAATCAAAATCCATGGTGTTCTCCTTTCCTTAAATTTCCAATTCTATTTTATGTTTTGTGGAGACAATTGCCTGAGGGATTAACACCAAATATTCGGTATGGACAACTCTCTCTGATCAGATTTAGCCACGAAAACAGGGACCCGTTCCACAGGGAGTTCTCTCAGTATTTATAGAATCCCTCGCCTGTTTTTCTCCCCAATTTTCCTTCCGCCACCATCTTCCGGATCACCTCAGGGGGTTTGTACCGTTCATCTTGAAGTTTGGCATAAAGCGTTTCCATTTTGGAGAGATGAATATCCAGTCCGATCATATCAATCAGGGCTAAAGGCCCCATCGGCAATCCCGCTCCAAGCTTCATGGCTTCATCGATATCCTCTGGAGTGGCGATTCCGTTGTCGTAGACGACTGCAGCTTCATTCAGAAGCGAAGCCAGCACGCGGCTGACAATACCCGCGGGCGCTTCCTTGGCCGTCGCGATCGGAACCTTACCCAAGCGCTCGGCAAAGTCTTTTGTCCTGGCCACGGTCTCATCTGATGTCTCGTCACCGCGGATGATTTCCACCAGCTTCATGATCACGGCCGGGTTGAAGAAGTGCATTCCTATGACTTTATCCGGCCGAGAGGTTGCTGCGGCTATTTCACTCACAGAAAGAGCCGTTGTGTTCGTTGCCAAGATCGTATCAGAAAGACATATCATATCCAGCTTCTGGAAGATCTCTTTCTTGAGTTCCAGATTCTCGAGAACCGCCTCGACGACAAAATCACTGTCTCCGGCAAGGTTTAAATCAGTCGACCATTTTATTCGAGAAAGGACCGAA
>CAYFXE010000069.1:4689-8947 GCA_964347035.1 uncultured Eubacteriales bacterium
CTATCTGGGTGATCTTTCCCTTCTCGACTCTTCTGTTTAAGCCCGCGCGAACTTTTCCTTCGGCTTTGTTGATGATCTCATCCGAAATGTCGACTACCGTCACCTCGTAACCTTGCTGAGAACAGAGCTGTCCGATCCCGGCTCCCATGATCCCGGCTCCCACAACAAAAGGCTTTTTGATATCCATGTCTAATCCTCCATTCTTAGAAACCTAAATTATTCATAAAAAATGCCGATACCTCCGGCAATTAAAGCGATATCAGGATAATCTTTTTTCTTTTTAAGTGAGCCTCTCGACGACTACTGCTACGCCTTGCCCTCCTCCGATGCACAAACTCACCAATCCCAGGTTTTTATCCCTACTCTGGATAGCATGGATTAGGGTCGTCATAATCTTGGCACCTGTGGCTCAGCCGGGATGGCCGAGTGCAATGGCTCCTCCATGTACGTTGACCTTGGCGCGATCCCAATTCAGTTCCCTTTCCACAGCCAAAATCTGGGCGGCAAAGGCCTCGTTGAGCTCGATAAGGTCGATATCCTCCAGCTTTAATCCAGACCGCTCCAGGGCTTTGTGGACAGCAGGTACGGGTCCGATCCCCATAACGGCAGGATCCACTCCGGCGTGGGCATAAGAAACAATCCGAGCCAGTGGTTTCACTCCCAATTCTTCGGCTTTTTCCGCTTTCATGATCACGACCGCAGCAGCCGCGTCACACAGCGCACAGCTGTTCCCGGCCGTTACCGAACCGTCCTTCTTGAACACAGGCGGGAGCTTGGCCAATTTTTCCAGAGTGACGCCTTCTCTGGGGATTTCTTCTGTCTCGAAGATTTCTGTCTGCTTTCTCTTGACAGGAACCTCTACAGGAAGGATTTCCGCTTTGAACTTTCCTTCTTGTGAAGCCTGAACCGCCTTATTCTGGCTCTCCACGGCAAAAGTGTCCTGTTCTTCACGGCTGATGTTGTATTTTTCAACCAGTGTTTCGGCCGTCATTCCCATCAAATGACCGGCTAGAGGACACATAAACCCATCTTGGTGCATGATGTCGACCAGCTTGCTGTCCCCCATCCGGTTTCCCCACCTCGCGCCAGCAGCGATGTAGGGGACTTGAGAGGTGTTCTCAGCTCCTCCGGCCAAAACAATCTCAGCATCGCCGGCTTTTATCATCTGGGCAGCCAGGGTGACAGCCCTTAGCGACGATCCGCATCTTTTGTTCACGGTGAAGGCAGGCACTTCGTGCGGCAGTCCTCCTTTGACCGTGGCCAAGCGTCCGATGTTCGGCCCCAATCCAGCCTGCCAACCCGTACCGAAGACGACTTCTTCCACTTGGGAAGGATCGATCCCGGCTCTGCGCACAGCCTCTTGGAGCACCAGAGCTCCCAACTCTACAGCAGAAACTTTCTTGAACGCACCTCCAAATCTCCCTCCTGCGGTCCTGACTGCACTGGCTATGATGATATCACTCATATAAACCTCCCTAATTTTTATTTACGATTCAATAGGCGGAACACAAAGACTCAAATTATATTTCCCCGATTCCATATGTCAACCAAAATAGACTGCCTTCCCTTCTTTTTTATCCCTTCCAAAACCTCGGGACCAGCAGTCCGATGATGACTCCGATCAAAGTGAAAAAGGGAATCAGGATGATTCGGGACATGCTGATTTTCCAGAAGAGAAATTGAATCGGAACAACCTGGGTGTTTTGGAGAACGATTATCACAAAGAGAAGAGCCAAGATGAGGATGATGATTGTTTTGGTTTTCATGGTAAATATCCTTTTTTGCCTTGAAAGAATACCTTGATCGGAAAATTAATTCAATCTTTTCATATCTCAAGATTTTTTTGGTAGTTCTTTTGTTTATCAAATAATATTCTCCTCCGATATAGGGAAATAACTTGATGATCTAGGGAAAAAAATAAATTAGCCTTAAGCAATATTTAGCTGATGTTGGCTTGACTCAGCATAAATGATCGGCTATAAGAGTTTTATTTATAAGATTTGGCGAAGTCAAGGATGAGTCTCAGGCACAAGAAAAAAAATCAATAGATGAAGACAAAAATATTCAGCATTCTGTCTAAAGCTTTCATTCTCTTCGCCTGCATTCAATTTCTATTTCTTTCGTTTCCTTTTGCCCAAGAAGTAAATAAAGAAAAAGTCGAGAAGCCAAAAGTTCTGACAGAGGAGATCGTGGTCGAGGCCCAACGCCCCAAAGACACGCCTCTGTCCACGACCTCTTTGATAAAAAGAGAGAGAATCGAACTCACCTTTTCCAAGGAACTCTCGGAAGTCCTTCCTCTGACCACGGGAACTTTCGTCTCTAGCGGCAGTAAAAATGAATTCATGCTAAAAATCAGGGGACTCAGCAGCCAACGAATCGCACTGCTATACGACGGCATTCCCATTTACGAACCGTTTTTTAACTCCTTTGATCTGAAGACAATCACGGCCGAGGAAGTCGAAAGCATCAAAATCATCAAAGGAGCCTCCTCTGTCCTGTACGGCCCGAATGCTATGGGGGGAGTGGTCAATGTCATCACTAGAAGGCCGAATCCTCCATCGTTTTCTTTGAAATCTTCATACGACTCCAACCAAACATCTTATATCTCATCTAACGCAGCTTTATCTTGGAAAAACATCTTTTTCGCCGGATTTGCTTCGCACGAAAAGTCGGACGGGTTCAAATGGAAAAATAAAGGAGAGCACATCCTTAGAGCAAACAGCGACTATGCGAGGACAAACTTCACAGGGAAAATCTATTTCTATCCCTTTCAAAAGAGCGAAATTCTGTTGGAAGCGGCCTACTACAACTCAGAATACGGGATTCCCTATGCGACCAAGATTTTTCGTCCTCGTTTTTGGCGGTTTAAAGACTGGAATCGCTTTCAACTGAACCTCGGAGGAACATTCCCCTTTTGGCAGGGGGGAACGCTCAAGGTCAGAAGTTTTTATGTCCGGCACGACAACATCCTCGATGCTTTCCAGGACGAGAATCTGGAAAAGCTCCAGTGGGAATCCACCTTCAAGAATGATTCCTACGGGGCCTTCGTGCTTGGTTCCATCCCTTACCGATCTCAGGATGAATGGAAGTTCAGCCTCAATTTCAGACAGGACAAAGCCCGGACACAGGATGATATCGGAGAGAAATGGGACGAGTTTGAGCATCAAACGGTCTCTTTCGGCCTGGAAAATCATTACGCCCTAAATGAAGAATGGAAACTGGTAGCAGGTGTGAGTTTGGATCACTTAAAAAAACATACAGGAGAAAACAAGTCGTCTCTCAACCCTATTGTCGGCGTAAAATTCACTCCCCTAGAACATCTCGATCTTCATCTCAGCTTCTCCCAAAAGTCTCGCTTTCCTTCGATGAGAGCCCTCTACAGCACCACCACGGGAAATCCTGATCTTGCAGAGGAAAGAGGCACAAACACCGAGCTGGGTTTCACCTACGAAAAAAACATGGCTTTAAGCGGAGCTGTTTTCTATAACCGGTTCAGAGATCTCATAAACGTCATCCTCCTGCCGGATGGGACCAAGTCCAACCTTAACATCGGAAGGGCTGATATCTTCGGTTTTGAATTGGAATTCCGGACGTCTCTCCGCTGGTCAAACATATCCATCAACTACACCTACCTCAAAGGCGAAAACAAACAGGAGAACCGGCCTCTCGAACTCCTCCCCAGCTCACAGATCAATTTCACCCTCGATTTAAGGCTCATGGAAACTCTGAGAATGAGTCTTTGGGGCCTTGGAGCCTCGGATTCTGAGGTAAAGGTGGGTGAGGACATTGTCAATATTCCAGGTTATGTTGTTCTAAACGGCATCCTGACCAAAAGCCTTTCTAATGTCAGCATCTTCCTCAAAGTGGAGAATCTCTTGGACAAAGTCTACAGTCCAGAGCCAGGCTTCCCGATGAAAGCCAGGACAATTACTGTTGGGTTTAAATTTGGATTAGGACAGACGACTGACTAGGGCAGTTAATCGAACAATCCTATCTACGTCAACTTCTGTTGACATTTTTCGACACAGTGTCTAGATCAAAGGAGGCCCTTTACAGAAGGGAATGCCTGTAAGGTTTTGGTCTGTTTCTCGTATTTTCTTCCTTGCTATGGCAGGAATCTATCGACACCATCACCCAGAGCGCACGGTTTTCTAGTCGCTGACCTTATCGTTTTGGGTGAGATCTCTTATTCCTGGATGTCAGCGGGTGGAAATTACAGAAAATTGTGAAGAATTTGGAGCAAGGCCAAAAAGGAAAT
>CAYFXE010000070.1:0-7571 GCA_964347035.1 uncultured Eubacteriales bacterium
GGATCCAAAAGTTCCCATATCCCATGGACAGAGGTCTGTATCCCCCATCACCATGTCCACTGTGTCCAATGAAACATCGAGTTCTTCTGCCAACTCCTGGGCCAGAGATGTTATCACACCTTGGCCCATCTCGATTTTTCCCGTGAAGCAGGAGACTCTTCCGTCTGCGCCGATTCTGAGATAAGCGTTGAAATCTTCTGGATAATCAAACCCACGCCTTCGCTGCCGGCGCTCTTCCTGGAAGGGCCACGCCTCTTCAACAGAGAAAAAAATGATGATTCCGCCACCGGTGAGCTTGAGGAATTCCCGCCGCGTGATAGGGGATGAGAAGGTTATATCTTTGAAATCCAGGTCCAAGTAATCGTCTTCTTTTTCTTTCATTTCTCTAGCTCCCTTTCATTTCTTTAGCGGCACTTTGGATAGCTTGGACAATTCGTTGATATGACCCGCAGCGACAAAGATTCTCCTCCATGCCCTGAAGAATCTCTTGTCTGGAAGGTTGAGGATTTTTTAAAAGTAGACTATAAGCATTAAGAATCATTCCTGGAGTGCAGAAACCGCATTGGAGGGCATCGTGTTCTATGAATGCTTTCTGCAAGGGGTGAAGATCGCCATTTTTGGCCAGCCCTTCAATCGTTAAAATCTCTTTTCCTTCGACGTCTTTCAACGGGAACTGGCATGATCTGACTGCTTCCTTATTGACAAGGACTGTGCAGGCTCCGCAATAGCCTTCTCCACATCCATACTTGGCTCCAGTAAGACTGAGATCAGTGCGTAATGCCCACAAGAGCATTCGTTCTCTATCACCAGTCAAACGTACTGGCTTACCGTTGAGTTTAAAATGGATTGTTTCGTTCATCGAAATCTCCTAATGTATTGACATAGGGAATTTTGATGCTGATATCATCAGAATATTTTTAAATTCCAAATGGAAATTTTTTATACCAAGGATAAAACAGCCCTAGCAAGGATAGTCTCGACTAATTCCTTCTTGTATTCGTTCTCTTCTAAAGGCTTAGCTTCTTTCAGCGTTTCTTTGGCAGCCTGCCTGATCAAATCCTCTGTGACGGTCTTGCCTTTAATCATTTTTTCAGCCGCTTGAGCTCGCCAGGGAACGGGAGCCACGCCGCCGAGGACAATCCTGATGTCGCTGAAGGTCTTGCCGTTGAGAGATCCTTTCACCGCGGCTGAAACCAGGGCAAAATCCCAAGTGCCCCTCTCCTTCATCTTTTGGTAGGTGCTCATATCTCCTCTGTTTGAGGTCGGAATCTTGATTTCTGTTATGATTTCACCAGGGCCCAAAATATTCTCTCTGCGCACGTTTGTCTCAGGAAGAGCGAAGAAATCAGCCAGGGGGATCTTTTTGTCTTTTTTACCAGACCGGACAGTCAACTCTGCATTTAGGGCTATAAGCATAGGAGCTAGGTCAGAAGGATGGACGATGTAACAGAGCCCGCCCCCCAGAATCGCATGATATTTATTTCTCCCTCTAATCGCAAAGCAGCGGCTGCCTCCCTTTTTTCGACACTGAACCTGAACATCTCGATAATACCAGCAGCGGGGTCTCTGGCAGAGGTTTCCGCCGACCGTGCCCATGTTCCTCAGCTGCGGAGTAGAGATGGACTCTGCTGCCTCTTGAAGCCCGGGGAATTCTTCCTTGATAACGGGATTTTCGGCGAGTTCGGTTATGGTCGTCAATGCTCCGATTCTTACCCCATCTTGACTTTTTTCTATGTAGGAAAGGTTCTCGATCGATTTGAGGTCGACGATAATTTCCGGCTCGAGGACCTCTTCCTTGATTTCTCCGATAAGGTCAGTCCCCCCAGCCAGGAGAAAAATATTTTCCTTTTTCTGGGATAAAAGCGAGGTCACCTGGTCGAGCGATTGTGGTTGAGCTATCTTGAAGTTTCTCATCAGGCCACCTCCTTTCGCTTCAGGGCGGCAAGCACTTTATCAGGAGTCATCGGGATTTCTCTGATATGGACACCTATCGCGTTGTAGACTGCGTTGGCAATGGCTCCGGAAATGGGGATGCGAGGCGGCTCTCCCAGTCCCTTGGTGCCGAGGATGTTGATATACGGGTCGACCATATCGACAAAATAGACCTCAATCTCAGGGATATCAAGGGAGGTGGCCAGCTTGTAATCCCTCATATTCGGGTTCACCATGTTTCCTGTGGTATCATCCATGACTCGTTCCTCGAAGAGAGCGGTGCTCACTCCTTGAGTGATACCTCCCACGACCTGGCTTTCAGCGGTTTGCCTGTTGGTGATGCGCCCGCTTTCATGGACAGCCACGACTTTAAGGACTTTTATTTGGCCCTTCTGCGTGTCGACTTCGACTTCAGCAAAATGAGCTCCGAATGTGTTATAGGCGTACTCGGAGGGACGTCCGGAATATTCCCCATGGAAGACCATTTCCCGGCGAATATCCCTCCCTAACTCGTTAAATGCGACAGATTGGGCGGGATCATTCTTGTTGATGAGTCTCTTGTTTTCAAGAATGATATCATCGGCGGAAACCTTAAACTTCCGGGCTCCGAGCTTTTTCAGCCAGTCAGCGGCTTTCAAAGCCGCGTCTCGCACCGCCGGAGCCACCGATGGATTGGTCGTGCTTCCTCCTGAAGAGCCACACCAGGGGTACATGGTATTCCCGATCTTGACGGTGACATCTGTCGGTCTTAATCCGAGGGTTTCGGCTGTGATCGTGGCCATGTAGGTCCGTGTGCCTCCCCCTAGATCTTGGGTGCCGCACACGGCCTCGACACTGCCATCCCGGTGGATTTTGACATCAGCCGCTGTGCCTGGTCTTCCTGTCCCCCACCAGATCTGACTGGCCATGCCCAGACCCCGCCGTATCTTTCCTCTTCCTCCTCCGGGTGTTTTGTTGCGTCTTTCCCAACCAATTTTTTCAGACCCGATCTCGTAGCATTTATCAAGGCCCTTGGAGGAGTAGGGGATTCCGGTATCGCCTTGGTTTTTGGCGGAATAATTTTTCTTCCTCAACTCAAGAGGATCTATCCCGATTTCTACAGCGAGTTCTTCCAGGAATCCTTCGAGAGCATAGGTCCCTTGGACATGACCCGGTGCTCTCGTCGGGCGGTCAGCGCCTGTGTTTGTGAAAACAGTGCTTTCTTCCACACTCAAATTGGGACATATGTAAACATCGATGATCGGCTCGGAACATCGGTCACCATTCGTGATGCCGCCGCACGTATAGTTTTTGAGAGAAAGTGCGGTGAGAGTGCCGTCCTTTTTAACGCCGCCTTTGATTGTCTGGAGGCTGGACGGGCGGTTTCCCACACACAGGGAATTCTCCTTACGGGTCAGGATGATCTTGACGGGTTTCTTTGCCTCTTTGGCCAGCAAGGCGGCAACCACTGTATAATCATTCAGGCCTAACTTACTCCCGAACCCTCCGCCCATGTATTGTTTTATGACTTGAACCCGGCTGGCCGGGATTTTTAAATATTGAGCTAGGCCGTCCCTGACATTGAATATCGCTTGTGTGGAGTCCCAGACGATGAGCCTTTTACCCTCCCATTTGGCGATGCTGCCGTGCGTTTCGGCGGGGTGATGGATCTCGATAGCTGTTTTGTACGTCCTCTCGAGGACGACATCAGCTTCTTTGAATCCTTTCTCGATATCGCCTCTGGTATAATCATTAAACTTTCTGATGTTGCCCACATCATGAACTCGGGGGGCTCCCTCTGCCATGGCTTTTTCCTCATTAACTACAAACGGGAGAGGTTTGTAGTCGACCCGGATGAGCTTCAAGGCCTGCTCGGCGGTTTGTTCATCCACAGCGGCGACAGCAGCCACTTGTTCCCCGGCGTATTTGACACGTCCTTCCTTGAGTTGAATGGCGGCTTTGACTCCGGGTAGATTTTTGGCCCGGCTGAGGTCGACAGAAACAACATCCGCACAGGCATGAGGAGATCTGAGGATTTTTCCGTGGAGCATCCCCCTGAGTTTGATATCATGGGTGAACGGAGCTTGACCGGTGACAATCTTCTCGCCGTCGATTCTAGGCGTGTATTTGCCGATGATTTTGAATTCCTCTTTTTCGGGCGAGGGAAGCTCTTCTGGTTCCTCAGTTTTCTTATCTCTGTATTCCTCGTAGTACAGAAGGTTGGAATCTCTATCATCAATCAAATGATTTTGCTTACTCATTTCAGGGCCTCCTCAGTTTCTCAGACGCAGCCGAGACAGCTTCATAGATTTTGAGGTAGTTGCCGCAGCGACAGATATTTCCAGAAAGCCCCTTTGTGATATCCTTTTTATTCGGGTTTTTACTCTTGTCGAGGAGAGCTACCGAGGCCATGATGAATCCTGGTGTACAAAAGCCGCATTGGTAGGCATCCTTGTCGATAAACGCCTGCTGGACAGGATGGAGTCTGCCGTTTGACGCGAGCCCTTCGACTGTCGTTATCTTTTTTCCGTCTGCTCGGAAGGCAAGATAGAGGCAAGAATAGACTGGCTGTCCATCCATAATCACCGTACATCCGCCGCATTCACCTCGGCCGCATGTTTTTTTTGTTCCGGTGAGGTTGAGCCGTTCCCTTAAGACATCGAGGAGCGTTTCGTTGGCCTGGACTTCCAAGGTGAATTTTTTTTCATTGATGCTAACAGAGATTTTCTTCTTGGAGTAGAGAGGAACAACGCCTTCTTCCGTTTTTTGTGTCTGGATATCCTCGGCGACGAGCTTGGGAACGATAGCGGCTCCGATAGCGCCACCCCCGACTCCCTTGATAAAGTCCCGCCGTGTGTATGTTTTTCCCTGTTTCTTTTTCATCTATTTCCCCTAAATATAGAAGCTAGTATTATCCAAGTCGGATGAGGGCGATGAGAGCCAGACAGACAAGGAGTATCCCTGGGGAGAAGAGGTATCCCAATTTCCTGGCGTTCGGGGAGGTTTGGAAGAGATTCTCGACAGATTGAAGCTTAACGCCGACCAAGGCCCCCAACGGAACGGTCAAAGCAGAAAGGGCAACAGCCAACGGAGCATAATACAGAGAAAGGGGATAGCCTGTTCCGGGCACGACACAGGCAGGAACACCGGTGGCAAATTTGACAAGAGGAAAGAGGTTGACAGCAACCAGGGCTGCCATCCCGCCCAAGATAGCCTGTCCACCGGGTTTTTGCTTCAATTTTGTGTTGAAGATCGCAACTAAGAGTAGAAAGGCCAATGCCTCCATGAAAAAAGCGAAGATGGGATTCCCGATAGCGCCGTGCTGGAGAGGGAGGGAGAGAAGGAGAGCATCGAACATCTTGAAAAGAGCCGTGATGCCGACAAGAAGGACAATGCACAAGATGTTTCTTGTCAGAAACCAACTGGAAGCCATGAAGAATAGGGCAACTCCGGTCATGATCGCTCCGGAATACATCGAGGCACAGCTTCTCAGCCACATCCCCAGAGCCGCTTCGGAAAAACCCCATACAGCGCCGAGAATAATAACGATGCCTAGATAAGATTTAGGAATCTTAGTCGTCATAGGTTCCTCCTTCGTAGTTAGGGCTCATATTTTTATGGGATTATAAAATTCTCAATCTGTTTTGGCAACTTTTTTCTTTTTGGTTTTTTTAGACTGCAATCTTTCGCGGTTTGACGGCTATTATTCCCTATGATATACGTCACTTAAAACATAAGGAGGCTATAATGCTCATACGGGAGAAGATAGAACAAGCCGTTAAGATATTAAACGAACTATCGATAGACTGTTGGATCACATTTGTCAGGGAAAGTGCGATAAACCGAGATCCCATGTTGGATTTCTTAATCCCGTCTGATGTCACCTGGCATTCAGCCTTTATCGTCACAAATTCTGGAGAAACATACGCCATCGTAGGCCAGATGGACAGGCAAACGATCGAAGATCTGGGAGTGTACAGGCATGTTTTGGATTATGTGGAGGGGATTAAAGAGAGCTTGACAAGGACGTTGAAAGAAATCAATCCTTCCTTGATTGCCGTAAATTATTCAAAAGACAGTGAAATAAGCGATGGACTGACTCATGGGATGTATCTGACTCTCCTCGAGTTTCTAACAGAAATAGGTTATGAGGATAGGGTGATTTCCTCAGAAGAGGTGACATCGGGTTTGAAAGCGAGAAAGACAGACCACGAGGTTGAGCGTATAAAGACAGCCATAGATCATACCCTGGATATCATGAATTCCACAGCTTCTTTTATTGCTCCTGGAAGAACAGAAAGGGAAATTGCCGAATACATGATAGGAGAAGTGGAAAAAAGAAATCTCGATTTTGCCTGGGATAGATCGCACTGTCCGGCCGTTTTCACAGGACCAGTGACAGCCGAGGCCCACTACAAACCCACCGATCGAAAAATCGAGAGAGGCCACGTTCTCAACATGGATTTTGGCGTGAAATTCGAAGATTACTGCTCAGACATCCAGCGGACATTTTATGTCTTGGAGGAGGGTGAGACACAGGCTCCGCCAGAGGTGCAGAAAGGATTTGACACTATTGTCACCGCCATCGAACTGGCCAGACAAGCGTTGAAGCCAGGAGTCCAGGGCGTCGAGATCGATTCGATCGCCCGCGATCACATCGTTTCCCAGGGATATGAAGAATACCCTCATGGCCTGGGGCATCAGGTGGGACGGTTTGCTCATGACGGGACTGCTCTTCTAGGGCCTGCATGGGAAAAATATGCCCAAAAACCCTTCAAAAAAATAGAAGAAGGCATGGTTTTTACCATCGAGCCCCGGCTTAAGGTCCCGGCCCGGGGTGTTGTGACAATCGAAGAGATGGTGATCGTCCAAAAACACCAGGCCGAATTTTTATCAGAGCCTCAGAAAGACGTCATTTTAATAAAATAAGCTGGAACAGGCGTCAGGATCAAGCTGATGGGGTCAGGCCTTGTCGTCCGGAAGCGCTGTGTCTCTGCCTTTACTCGAGTACAAAACCTTGGGATAAGGCCTGACCCCAGCTCAGACATTATTCGATCCTGTTGATGGAAAGGATTTCGATTGTTGGGTCGAGCATCTGGCTCTCAGCGGGTTGTTGCTGGATTTTGCGGACGATATCCATCCCCTCGATGACTCTCCCAAAAGCGGCAAATCCTTGGCCATCAGGATTTCGTTGGCCGCCAAAATCCAGCTCCGGCTGATCATTGATACAGATAAAAAATTCAGAAGAGGCGGAACCGGGCTCGCTTCTCGCCATTGAAATCACACCGTCTTTATGCAATACACCTGTTTTTTTTGTGGTTTCATGCTCGATCGGAGCGAACCTCTGAACTCTCTCAGCGAACCTTAATCCGCCCTGGATGACTTCGATCTTTATGTCGTTCGTCGGCTGGTTGTCCATGGTGACCACTCTGTAAAAAGACGCTCCTTCGAATAAGTTTTTATCAACATACTTGAGGAAGTTGGCCGCCGTTAAAGGTGCGTCATCGATGTATATTTCGACTTTAATATCTCCCAGTTCGGTTTGGATCAAAACCCGAGGATTTTCCTCTGCCCAAACAAGAGTATACCAAGAGCAAATAAAAATAAGGACTAATAATGCAGTTAAAATCTTCATAGGTTTTGACTCCTTTCCAAGGTGC
>CAYFXE010000071.1:0-6752 GCA_964347035.1 uncultured Eubacteriales bacterium
GGAAAAGCTGTTTCTCTGCCTTTACCCGAGTACAAAACCTTGGGATAAGTCCTGACCCCATAAGCTCCCCTTTTTTCTTGACAGGATCAGAGGCAAGTGATAAATAAAAGCTTCATTTAAAACAAGGAGGGATGCATGAAAGGCAAACAGGATTTATTAAGAGGCATAACCTGTTTCATTGTTTTATTGTTCTTCCCCTTGATTCTTGGAGCGCAGACATCACCCGAGGATTTTCTTGGGCATCAAGTCGGAGCGGATCGAAAACTGGCCGACTACGGCCAGATTCAGGAGTATTTCCAAAAACTCGACCAGGAATCCGAGAAAATCAAAGTCTTAACAATAGGTGAATCGACGCTTAAAAAGCCGATGATCATGGCGGTTATTACTGCCGAAGAAAACATGGCCAAGCTCGATACTTACCGGGAGATCACCCGAAAACTGCGGGATGCTCGAGATCTGTCCCCAGATGAGGCAAAAAGACTCGCCAAAGAAGGCAAGGTCATCCTGCTCATCACCTGCAATATCCACGCCACTGAAATCGCTGCTGCCCAGATGTCGATGGAGCTTGCCTACAAGTTGGTTACAGGGGACACTCCGTTTGAGGCAGAGAAGGTTTTAAAGGATGTTATTCTTCTTCTTGTTCCGACTTCAAATCCTGATGGGGAGCAGATGGTGGTCGATTGGTACAGAAAATATGTCGGGACAAAATATGAAGGGGGGAGGATGCCTTGGCTTTACCAACATTATGCTGGCCATGATAACAACCGAGATTGGTTTATGTTTAATCTCTCTGAAACAAAGGCCGTGACCAAGGTGCTTTATCATGATTGGATTCCTCAAATACACATCGATGAACACCAGATGGGATCGACAGGTGCCCGTCTGTTCGTACCTCCCTTCATGGACCCACCAGTACCGAACGTCCATCCTCTTCTCTGGCGAGGAGTTAATCTCTGTGGATCCAATATGTCCTTTGATTTACAGAAGAATGGGTTCAAGGGGGTTGTTCATGGAAGAAGCTACACAGGATGGTGGATCGGGGCCTGCGATGATACTTCTTGGCTACATAATACCATCGGTATCCTGAGTGAGATGGCTTCGGTCAAAGTGGCAACTCCCATCTACATTGATCCGACTGAGCTGCCCAAATCATATTACGAAAAACGGATGAATTTTCCTGATCCATGGCCTGGCGGATGGTGGAGGCTTCGCCACCTCGTCGACTATGAACTCACTCTTTCTCTGAGCCTGATTAAAACAGCTTATATTCATAAACAGGATTTTCTGTACAACTTTTATCAGATGGGCAGGGATGCTATCGAGCAAGGGGAGAAAGGGCATCCATTTGCCTTCGTGATTCCTGAAAAACAGCGAGATTATCCCACGGCCCTGAGGATGTTGGATGTTTTGATGTTCGGCGGAATTGAAATCCATCAGGCGAAAGAAGACTTTGTGGCAGATGGTAAACTCTTCCCTGCTGGCTCTTTCGTAGTTCTGATGTCTCAACCATACCGACCGTATGCCCAGGCTCTGCTCGAAAAACAAAAATATCCTGACCTGCGGCAGTATCCAGGTGGACCTCCGATTCCGCCCTATGATAACGCTGGCTGGACTCTCCCCCTCCAGCTGGGTGTCAACTGCGAAAGAATCGAACATCCTTTTGAAGTCGGATTGGAAAGACTGGGGGAAGTGCCCTATCCGAGTGTCAAGGCTCCCACAGATACGGCTCCTTATATCATACTGGATTCTCGAAATAATGCCTCCTTTGCCGTTGTCTTTTCTCTTTTAAAGGAAGGGGCGGAAATCTCAAGAGCCAAGGATAATTTTAAAGCAGATGATTTTGAAGCCGCGGCCGGAAGTTTCATCATCAAGAGTTCTCCCCAGGTTCAAAAAGTCCTTCCTGGATTCCTGGAAAAATGGCATCTAAAGGGCTATGAGATGGATAATATCGAAAATATTCCTCATTCTCCTCTAAAAAACTCAAGAGTCGGCCTGTATCAGTCTTGGAGGTCGAACATGGATGAAGGGTGGACGCGTTATGTTCTGGATGATTTAGAGATCCCTTTCACTACACTCCACAACAAAGATTTCAAGGGCACCAAGAAAAGAAAGGTGGACCTTAAAGCAAAGTTCGACGTGATCGTCTTCGCCAGCGAAAGTCCTGAAATCATCAAATCAGGAAAACCGAGTCCGACCTCCCGCTATTACAGGCGCTATACCGAAATGCCGCCCGAGTATGAAGGTGGTATCGAGAAAGAGGGAGTGGAGGCATTGAAGACATTTGTCGAAAACGGAGGAATTCTCGTCACCTTGAATAGTGCTTGTGAATTGATTCTTAAGGAATTTAAAGTCCCTGCCAGTAACGCTCTTGAGAGAGTGGACAGGACAAAGTTCTTCTGCCCCACCTCCATCCTCAAGCTCAAAGTCAATAATAAAACGCCGATCGGGTACGGAATGCCAGAAAAAGCCGCTGGTATGTTCTCAAGAAGCCTGGCCATAAGCACTTCGGTCCCCCGCTCAGGCGATTGGGATAGGACTGTTGTGGCCAGTTACCCTTCGGAGGACATCCTACTCAGCGGTTGGCTCCTGGGAGAGGAAGTCATTGCGCGAAAGGCGGCTGTGGTCGACGCCAAATATCAAAAGGGTCATATCATTCTCATCGGCTTCCGCTGTCAGCACAGAGCCCAATCCCACGGAACATACAAATTCTTGCTCAATGCCCTTCTATATCCTGAAGCAAAGTAGTCAAAATTGGGGTCAGACCTTGATAAATTGATTTTTTTTCGATTCATCATGTCATGTCAGCAGAAAAACTCAAATTATCAAGGTCTGACCCCTCAAAATGTCTTGTTGCACTGTGTGTAAACATGCCTTATAATTTTTTTATTAGAATATTTTAATAATTTAAGTAGAGAGTTGTTCATGGAAAAAAAAGACTTCTATCAATTACATTCAGAACTCTGCAAAACTCTGTCACACCCCAAAAGGCAGGAAATCCTGGATAATCTCCGCAAGGAAGAGATGTCTGTCACTGAATTGGCCGAAAATACAAAGATATCTCAAGCCAACTTATCTCAACATCTGGCCATATTAAGAGCCAAGGGCATCGTCAGGGCGCGTCGGGTGGGAATAAACGTTTATTATTCCATCTCCAACACGAAGATTATCAAGGCCTTCGATCTGATAAGCGAGGTTCTACGGGAAGCTCTCCTTTCTCAGTCAGAAACAGTCAAGGAGGCCATCCAAAAAAAATAAAAAAAGTCATTCTTTATCAGGGGGAAAAAGGAAAAACCCTCTGTTTGTTTAATCGCCGATAATCTTGACCAACACCCTTTTTCGGCGCCTTCCGTCAAACTCACCGTAAAAAATCTGCTCCCAGGGACCAAAATCCAACTTCCCCTGGGTGATGGCCACAACCACCTCTCGACCCATGATCGTTCTCTTCAGGTGGGCATCAGCATTGTCCTCGCCCGTTAGGTTGTGATCATACTTAGATACGGGTTCATGAGGGGCAAATTTCTCCAACCAGGCCTCAAAATCCCGGTGAAGACCAGACTCATCGTCATTAATGAACACGCTGGCCGTAATGTGCATGGCGTTGACCAGGCAAAGTCCTTCCCTGACATCGCTCTTTTTAACACAGGATTCTACTTGAGGCGTGATATTCACGAATTCCCGCCTTGTTGCCGTGTTAAACGTTAAATATTCAGTAAAGGATTTCACGGCGACCTCCCTATTCATTCCTCTTCAAACTAATCCATATTCCCCCTCCTCCCAACGCGAGTAAAATCAAGGATTGGACGAAGGTCTTCCATTGAATCTCGGGAGCGAGGAAGAGAGAATATATGAAAAAGTAAAGTCCTCCAGCAGTTAGAACAATATAGATGCCCAGCATGACTTTCCAGGCCTTCCGGTTGGCTTGAGGTGTATCCTTCGAGAAATATTTATTGTAAAGGAGTAAGCAGCTCAGACAGACAACACCTAAAACGGCAAAAATCAGCCAGAACGACCTGATTTGGCTTATGACGTCCGGGGCAAGGGGAACACCTGTGGCCACGGCTTCTGGAGGAGGAGCAATGGGCTTGAGGATTCTTTCATACATGACAGCACCGATATTGCTCCCGAACAGGCTTCCGATAACGCCATAAAGGAAAGCATATCCCATGTAAACCGCGACTTTGTCTTTGGGAGCCGCCAGACCGACATAGCTGTAATATTTTGGATGAGCCGTCATTTCCCCTAATGAAAACACTGCTATTCCTAATACAAAGTACCAGGCATTATGGGTAAAGGCCAGGACGAGAAAACCCGACGAGCCGATGATGATTCCTGTGGCCATGACCGGAAGAGGCTTGAGATTTTTCACGATCCGGCTGATGAAGACTACGAGAAGGATGATGGTTCCCGCATTGATGACGGTCACGTGTTCCACATCAAATTGGAAGGGGATGCCGAGCTTGACCATGAATTCATCGACTGGGGAACGGGTGATAAAATCGCGCAGATACCAGAGGACAGAACCGAACATCTGAAAATACAGGATCCAAAAACAGGAATAGACAGCAATCAGAAGCATAAATCGGGAATCTCTCAGAACAAGCAGGGCCTCACTCAGGACCTGGCCTATCTTTTTCGTGCTTTCCTCTCTTTTCGGATCTTTATACAGAAAGGCGGCGGGAAAGAGCATCAGAAAACACCACAGCGCCGAGGAGAAAAACACATATTTCCAGCTGAATCCCTTAATCCAACTTACAAAAAGAGGAGCTAAGAAAGCTCCTAAGTTGATACTCCAGTAGTAAACGCCAAACCCGAAGCCGCTGTTGTCTTTGGTGGTGGTTCTGGCTACTGTTCCGGTGATGATGGGCTTGAAGAGACCACTCCCTGTGGCCATGATCAGGAGAAACAAAAAGATCAAACCATAAGAAGTAAAATTGCCGGCAGCAAAATAGCCAACGCTGAGCAGAGAAAAGGCCACAAGAAGCATCCGGCGGTAGCCGAGGCGCTCAGCCAGAGCACCTCCCAGGATGGGGATGATATAGGTCAAAGCATAGACAAATCCTTGGAGAATCCCCACAGATTGCTCACTGAAGAACAGAACCTTAGCCAAATAGTGGGCAAGGACTGCATTCAATCCATAATAGGCTCCCCGCTCGAACAACTCCATCAGATTGGCCACCCAAAAGGTTCTCGGGAACGTCAAAAGAACGGGTTTCTTTTTCTCTGTTTCTGTCATATGACACTCCTTGTATACAAAATATCCATCACCAATCTTTGACAATGGCTATAATGAGGTCGGTCAGAGCTTCCAAGTCCTGCCGATGGATCTTCTCGATAAAAGAGTGGGAATATGTGCCTGGCCAGGAAAGAGGGATATCCACGGCTCCCTCTGGAACAAAGACCGATCCGTCGTTTCCTCCCCTTGTATAACCGAGCTGAACAGGAATGCTGTGGGTGCGGGCGATATCCAGGACTTTTTTAAATTCAGATTGAGGTGCAATATTGCTGCTATCTATGGCTCGAACCACAACTCCTTTTCCCAGCAGTGTATAAGCGAACCGTCTAGATTCGAGAGGAGAATCCGATGATACGAAAGTGTCAACAGCGAAGACAGAGTCGGGCTTAAGACTCTCGGCAATTGAGGAGGCGCCGATGAGACCGGTCTCCTCCTGGACATCCCAGACGAAGGTGATGGTCTTGTTCTTGATTTTATTCCAATCGATCTTATGAGATGCTGCCAGGAGAGCTGCACATCCTGCTCGATCGTCCACAGCTCTTGTGGCGATGATGTCTGGAGTGAGATCTATGATTTTCTTATTAATCGTGACTTGATCGCCTACCTGCACTCCTAGTCTTTTGGCCTCTTCTTCACTGGAGACTCCGAGATAAATCTCGATATTTTCTAAGTCATATGTTTTCAATTCCTGGTCATTTTTGTAATAATCGGATCTGGGCATTACAATTCCTTCGACGGATCCTTCGTTTGTATAGATGACGACAGACCGTCCTTCGTACATCTGAAGAAAAAATCCTCCTTTTCTTTCAACCTTGAGAGTTCCAACAGGAGTTATCTCCTGGACCACAAATCCTATCTCATCCGTATGCGCTACAAACAGGAGATGAGGTCTTCCTTCTCCTTCCGTGAACCAAAGATTATGTATGTGGTCTCTTTGAATTCTTAACTGCGCAGGCAGTAAGGATTGGATAAAGTCAGCTACGTTCTGTTCAGATCCTGAGACTCCTGGGATGAGCACAAGATTCTTCAGCAGATTCCACGGGGAATGGTTATTCCTATTCTGGCCACCAAATGCAGGTGAGACAACAATGAGAATAATAAGCGTCCAGATCCATTTGGTTTTTTTCATCATATCCTCCCCAGCAGGGAGAGCAGAAGATTCTTCAGGGCCTCTGCATCATTCAAGTCGATGACCTCGACCATAGTCGAGGAAAACCTGACAGGAAGACAGAGGCTGAGAACTTCCTGCTCTTGCATCATGAATGGGAAGTGAGAATTTGATTTAATTTCGGGATAGAACTGGAGGGGTATTCTTTTTTCGTGTGCGATAGCATGAACATTATCCTTCCATCGGGATTGTAATGTTTCATGAAGGATCAACACGGGACCTTGGCCCAAACGAACAAGGTTGCCCTCCATGGCAATGGGTTCTATCAGAATGATTTTTTGGGCCTGGACTCTGTTTTTTGCTCTTAGTATTCCGACACCCACTCTTGGTCTGAAGGAACGGTGAGGAAAT
>CAYFXE010000072.1:0-6723 GCA_964347035.1 uncultured Eubacteriales bacterium
GATCGTCAACAATTTCAACCGCTCGCTCATCAAAAGGAGGATAACCATGATGACCAAAATTAAGTCCAGAGGACGGGCGAAGTTCAAACTCCTTCTGATCCTGCCTGTGATTGCCCTGCTAGTGCTTGTGTTTGCCGAACCTCAACCCGCGAAGAGTCCAGAGGCAAGCGGAAAAAGTGTTGTCGATAATGCTGTGATATCCGAACCTGACACAACCAACGACAAAGCTGATGATGAGAAAAAGAAAGCGGAAGAATTGGCCAAGCAGAAAGAAATGGTAAAGATGAAAAAAGAGCTGATGGCCAAAGAAAAAGCATTAAAGATGGAGCTCGAAAAGACCGAAGATCAAGAGAAGAAAAAAGAATTAAAACAAAAGCTCACGAAGCTGTATGAGTACATGAAAGTGCTGGAGGAAAATTACAGAGTCGAGACAGCGAAGAAGAAGAAAGCATACGAGGAAATGCTGAAAAAAGAAGACGAGCTGAAAAAGATGTACAAAGCCACCGATGATGCTAAGAAAAAGAACCAGATCAAGGAAAAGCTGGCGCAGATACAAGCTATGAAAGCAGAGATGAAAAACCCGAAGAAAAAAGAGACATTCGTGATGACTGAGCCAGTAAAGGTTGTAGTGAAAGATAATGATGGGAACAAGAAGGCGATAAAGGTCATGATTGACGAAGAATGGTTCGCGAATAAGAAAGAACTCAAAAAGATGATTGCCGAGACCGATGATCCCGAAAAAAAAGCCAAACTGAAGGAGAAATACGAACAGATGCAGAAGATCGAGGCGATGGTGGCAGCCAAAATGAAAGAGAAGCAAAAGGCCGAGAAAAAAAAGAAGTGACGCCCGGAACAACTGGGAAGGATTAATGACCACGAGCCGGCAGCAACGTTAAGCGTGGCCAATAATCCGTGGGGAGCTTGGGTGAGATCACCCAGCTCCCCTTTTTCATTGCCTTCTCAATCTTCCTATCCTTATCGGTCCCGTCATTCCCACTCCCTCTCGTCATTCCTGCGGAAGCAGGAATCAAGTCCATTCTGGATAGAAGTTTTTTAATCTGGTTTCCTGCTTCCGCAGGAATGATGGAAGGATGATGCGGGGATGACTTGGGGACGAGTGTGGATCGCTGTCGAGAAACGTTCCCTAGAAAATTTTAGGAAGTTTCTCTAGAATGAAATATCGGACCTATTAAAAAGGATAAAGCAAAGTGAAGGTTAAAGGAAAAAGCCTGTGCAAGCTTGTCGGTAATAAAATTCTCAAGAAGGATCTGGAAACCTACCTCGAACTCGTCGCTAATCCATCATTCGTGTGTACCAACTGCGGTCGGGTAGCAGCCAAAAAGAATAATCTTCGCAAACCCAAGAAAATCTAATTCAGATTGAGATCTGTGTTCCTAAAATAACAATTTTCGAAGGGTGGCACTTCGGGGAACGTCCCCTAGACTCTAGACTATCAACAGGCATCATCAGCTATCAGGTCATTCAAGAATTCTTGAATGCAGCGACACGAAAGTTCGCCACTCCGCTGACGTTCTTGGATGCCCAAAGATACCTCAATGTCGTGTTAGAGTCCCTCTGTGAGGTCTTTTCCAGCATGGAACTTTTCAACCAGGGATTAGAAATCATGGATCGATGGCGATACCCATTCTTTGATTCACTGATTATCGCTGCAGCCTCACAAGCCGATTGTGTCATACTCTACACCGAAGACCTGCAGCATGGTCAAAAAATCATGAACCTCACCATCCAGAATCCTTTTATCGACCTCTCTTCAAAAGATTAGTCTTAAATAGTAATCCTTAGATAAAAGAGACGAGAAAAGAGGATATCCAATCGTTTATTGTCACCCCTTATTGGATGGACAGAAGCGAAGTTTTCAAGTGTCTGGTTTTCAGAGTTATGACGGCTTGGATCTCTGTCGCCTTTCCTCTTAAATCTCTCCTTAAAAAAGTCGCGGTGATCTGCATCTGCTTTTGAAGAGGTGTTGATGTGCTTATCCCTTTTTCTTTTTTTCCCCCTCTCAGATCTTTCAACATTTTATAGATTGCTCCAACCGCATCAGCAATCGAGAATGTATTTATGGCATACTGATCTCTGTAGATCGGGCCAAAGGGGCTGGGGTCTTTCGGCCAGGGAGGTAAATCAATATTTATTGGCAGAGTAAAAGGAGGCAGCTTTTTGCTGCTGGCGATGAGTTCGTCGCCCACATACATGGATATTTTGTATTCTGGCTGCTGGACGACCCGCGAAGGCTTTTTCTCGACCTCCAGAGCCTCTTGTTTAAACTCAAAAGAATCCATACGGATATCTATCTCGACTTCCTTTCTCAAGACCAAATCTTCTGTCTTTAAATCCAGGACATAGGTGTGCGATCCAGGTCGTTCGAACAACATATCAGCGGCTATACTGAATGAGTTGAAGCCTCGTTTAAAAAGTCCTCCCTTAATCGTGCCCTCTTTTCCCGAAAATTTGAAATAGGCATCATTCTCGATAGAGATGCCGATTATGAGCTTATCCGGTGGATTAGGTCCTTGGTAGGCATCTTTGTTTATCAAGGCGAGTTCTGTTACTAAAGGATACTTCTGCTTCCATCTGCCGATAAAGACCAGAAGATCCAGGTATGTCGCTTCATCCAAGAAATCAAAAATGAATTCCTCCCCTCTGTAATGCTCAAGGTAGTTGGAGAGCCATTCATATGCCTTCGTCTTATTCTCGAGCTTGTGGAAAGAATAGGCCAGAAGCCCGCAAAGAATGGGATCAAAGCCTTTTTGGGTTTCCTCAACCTGTTCGAGAAGGTATTCAACTGCCCCTTGATAATCCTTCCTATCACTCAAATACCCAGATATGTCGCTCTTTAAATCTGCCCCTGATAGGTAAGGAAAACACGTCACGAGAAAGAAAAAGAACAAAGTTTTTTTAATCATAGTATTGAAAGACAAAGAATGCTTCCAAATTTTTGTATGGAAAATCATCCGGTAAACTGGGGAAGGGCGAACTCGATCTTATGGCTTCGATCGCTGCCTGGTCTAAAGAATCAACGCGAGAAGAGCTGAGGATTTCAATCGAGGTGAGTTTTCCGTTTTTATCGATGATCACAGAAACACCTACAGCTTGACTCACAGATACTGCCTGCTGGATAGGGATTTTCCAGTTGCTCTGGATCCTGTTAACAACTCTCTCTGCCCAAGGAGTGATATCGTAATTTTGAACCTTAAACGAGGCTCTGGTCCTGCGGCCTGTTCGTCCTGTCCCGGGGCGGCCTGATAAGGTCTGTCCTTTTGACGAAAGAATCGCGGAGAGGTCAGAACGCGTGTATTTAGAGAAATCAATCCTTCTCCTTTCCTCGTAAACTCCACCGATTTCCTGTTCTTCTTTTGACGTCTTGGATAAATCCAGGTCGGACTCAGCGGGAATTTTGAGCTTGAATTCGGAGGCTAATCCTGAGCGATAGGTGAGACGGCCCTTGAGCAAAGGAGCCTGGGCACTTTCCGCTTGACTGGGCGGAATTTCTCTCTCTGGCATAGGGGGAATCTCAGCTTCTATTGCCGATTCTATCTCGGAGAGTTCTTCCCTAGAGGAAGATCTTCTCTCTCTCGACCTTCTTCCCAGGAAAGGTTCGTCGTACAGCCCGGTCCCAGGAAAATCTTCATAGCCTTCAGGCAGTAAGAGCGCTTCAGGCGGAACGATGATCAAATCCGTGACTTCTTCCCTAAACTGGATAACCTTAACTGGGGATGCGACGTTGATGAAGATAAATACAAGGAGAACATGAAGAATGATTG
The DNA here is from genome assembly GCA_964347035.1 of uncultured Eubacteriales bacterium. Taxonomy (GTDB): domain Bacteria; phylum Acidobacteriota; class Aminicenantia; order Aminicenantales; family Aminicenantaceae; genus CAYFXE01. Next base: position 3,783 of record CAYFXE010000072.1, read on the forward strand.
AGGTAAGAAGACAAATTATATTACGCCTCAGCTCAGGCTTCAATTTATATATTTGCATCCTTCTTTCTTTGAATTCAGAAAACATCATCCTACATTTTATTATAAGAGATATTTAAGGAAAAAAGTTTCATTATGTTCCGATAAAGGTTTTTTACTATTTTATCAGTCTGGAAGGGAGACGCAAATGCAGGCTGGATACTGCGGCTCTGTCTCTTCGTTCTCAGCTTCGTTCGGCCTAGCTTTTGGTTTCTGACGACGTCAACAACTTCTGTCTGTCATCATTTGCTAATGATTGTCTTCAACCAGTCAAAAATCTCCTCCCATTTGTTGTAGCTGATATGAGAAGCGCCTTTAACTTCAATATACTTGTGGTTGATTCGAAGCTCCACTAATTTTTGGACGGCTTCTCTGGAATTCTTCACAGACACGGCGTTATCCTTATCCCCATGAACAATGAAGAAATTGAGGTCCTTGCCTCTGTCAAGAAGATCGAGAATATTCTCTCCTTCTATGTGGGAAGGAGGAGAGATAGCACCAGAACGGATGATAACAGCTTTAAAGAGCTGCGGATTAAGAAGAGACAGCCGCCAAGCTCCGTAACCGCCCATCGAAAATCCGTCCAGGATGATGTTCTTCTCGTCGATGTTATACAGGCTCTCGATGTGATTGATACATTCGATGACTTCTTTCCCGGAATCCCCCGTATACCAATCTGAAAGGCCCCTGGCTTTGGGCGCAATAACAATCATTTGGGGGAATTTTTTCCGTAATCTGGCCATGCCATGCATCCTCGAAACCTGCAGTATCGCATTCCTCTCATCAACTCCGCTTCCGTGGAGGGTGACGAAAAGCGGAGTGGGTTCTTTTTCGTCATATCCCTCAGGGACGTAGACCGAGTAGGGTTGAAATGTCCTGTCGATTGCAGAGGTGTGGACGAGACGTCCTATGGATCCTGGAGGGAAGAGAGCCGGTTTTCCGATTTCTATGTTCTTGAACAAAATGTCAATTTCTTCATACCATTCCCCCAGGATCTCTATCTCTGAGAAGGGGGGAGACTTTTTCATGTAATCTTGAATCCAATCCATCCTGGCTTCTAGAGTCGGAAGGCTGAGCCTGAATCGCTCGTCTTTGGTATAGAGTTCTCCTTTTTTAATCTCCTCGATCTTTGTTTTAAAGCTCTCGAATTCATCTCTGTTCACGATGAAAAACCGATGATTATTCGTATACCTCAACGAGCCCTTGTCATCTAAAATCCCAACACTCAAGTCGTACGAACCCGAAGGATAATCTCTCTCTTCCAGATCTAGACGGAAGATATTCATCTTTTTCTGAAGGGTGATTTCTTCGATGCGCGAAACATTATCCTGAGCCGAACTCAATTCAATCCGAACCTTCCAGCCAGATTTTTCCGATGGAGCATTGATAACACAGGTTAATGTTTTATCGTCGTCATGAAAAAAACGGGAGGCTCCCATAGCCGTCTGGATTTCTTCCTCTGTAGGGGTTCGATTGATAAATTGAAAAATCGCTCCCTTTCGTTTGTTGGAAAGCTCAGTATCATAACCCGTATCAGGAAAGAGAAGGGCAATCTTTCTCTTTCCTTGATCACGATCCACATAGATAAGATTGATTCCCCACCGCTCCTGGAAGTACGGTTGGAAAGGACGCAGGTATTTCCAAGGGATGGCAATTTCGTAAGTTAGCGTTCGCTCCTGTTCGTCGGCAATAATCTCCAGTTCAATGTCTTGGACTCGGACTCTTGGAAAAAATTCGCCATCTTTATTAATCAGGAGCCTTGTCTTCCTTTTTCCTTCGATGGAAAAGGCAAAGGTGTAGAATCGATCGCTCTGGTTTCCCAAATAGGGATCCAGGAATGTCAGGTAAAGGCCATCTCCATACCTCCAACTCCGACCCGGAAATTCAAAAAAATCATCCCTGGCCTTGACGGCCGCATAGAATTTCTCGGTATCGTAGGTGAAGCGGGCCGTGATCTGCATTCCTGGTGTGGGTTCGATAATCTCTCCCCCAGGTGATAGATCGATCGGCCGTTCTTCAATCCCGTTCCACTCTTCCAGGTCTCCGTCGATCGTAATTCTTTTATCTGTTTGGAAGATTTTCAGCTCTTCAGATTCCTGGGCCGAACATATCAAAATAGATAGGAAAACTATGGTGATGGACACAAGAAAGATCTTCTTCATTTTATCGAGGACGCTTATCATAATTTCCTCCATAATTTAAGTATGATACAGAACTCAGCGGCTTTCAAGCGTAAGGGAATGGGAACGTTCTTTCTTAAAAAGAACATCCCTAATTATACGCTGCATCTGGCCGAAAACTCAGGCCTAGATTCTCGTGTCATTATGAATAGATAATTCCCTAGATATAATGAGCTGAAATGTTCTTAAGGCTTGATTTTATTCTAAGATTTCTGGGAAGAGGCGAAGTTTATCCTCATTCGTAGGAAATGACTCTTATAAGCCCGATGGTGGCTCCGGTGTCATCAGTCGTGCATGTATCACTCACAGAAATAATCTTCTGCACATTGTTCTCCCCGATAAAGTTATTGACCGTATTGTCCAGATTATCCAATTCTTCTTTGGCATGGAATATTTTCAACGGAGTGGCAAATGTTTTGACCTTTATCACAAGAGCCTCCTTTATAGAAAAATTTTTTTTGGCTTTGTACAAGAATAGCATAATAGAAAGGAATCTGAAATAGCCCAGGTAAGCATCCTTATTTCCGTGATGAAAGTTAAAGAATGTGTATTTGGGGATGGCCTAGCTCCCCTTCAGGTTTTTCACGCCGTTCTCCATTCGCCCCTCTCGGTTGCTGCTGGGGTCAGGCCTTGTCGTCCGGAAAAGCTGTTTCTCTCCCTGTACCCGAGGACAAAACCTTGGGATAAGGCCTGACCCCAGCTCAGACATACTCGCAAGTCGACTT
>CAYFXE010000073.1:0-2992 GCA_964347035.1 uncultured Eubacteriales bacterium
GGAGCGGCACCTTTAAATAAAGCCGTTGCAGAATTTTTCCATGCCTGCGGCATCCTCGTCCTTGAAGGCATAGGCATGACCGAAAACACCTCGTTCTCGAACGTTAACCTTTACGATAACTATAAGTTTGGGACATGTGGCCCCCCAGGACTGGAGATCGAACAAAAAATTGCACCAGATGGTGAAGTGTTGTTCAGGGGTAAAAACGTCATGCTCGGTTACTATAAGGATCCCGAAATGACGGCCGAAACGATTGACAAAGATGGCTGGCTTTATACAGGAGATATCGGTGAAATCGATGAGGATGGTTTTTTGCGCATAACCGACCGGAAGAAGGATTTAATCGTGACCTCGGGCGGAAAAAATATCGCCCCACAGCGAATCGAAAAAATCATGCTGACGTCACGCTTCATAAATCAGATAGTGGTCTATGGCGAAAGGAAGAAGTGTCTTACAGGCGTGGTCACATTGGATCAGGATGAAGTGAAACAGTGGGCAATCAAGAAGGGCATTCAGTTCAGTAACTGGAAGGAGCTTTCTGAGCACCCGAGAATCGTAGAATTGATCGATAACGAAATCCAGGAGAGAAACAAATCCGTTTCCTCATTCGAGACTTTAAAAAAAGTTTTAATAGAGCCCACCGAATTCACCACCGAAGGCGGAGAACTGACATCATCTTTGAAAATCAAACGAAATGTCGTAACAGACAAGTACAAAGATCGGCTTGATGCGTTGTATGAAGATTAAGCTTAACAGAAAAACATGTCAACAAAGTGTCCTCAGTATCGCCTTGAAAATCCCTACAGATTACGACAGGAACAAAGTCTTGGTTTGGTATAGATCTAGCATTTCCCACAATTCTCTGATAATAATATAAGAAACTTTTTTGACAGTTCATTAAAAGATCTATCTCTATAAAAGGAGGGAAATAGGATGAAAATTCAACAAAATATATCAAAGATTATTCTCCTTATAGCATTCGTGGTCATTTATATTAACTGCACCTCTCCTCCTTCGAGTGATATCGAGGGAGAGATATTGGACATGACTTATCCCTTTGATGAGAACTCTATCTACTGGCCAACAGCCAAGCCGTTCCAACTGGTGAAGGTTTTCTGGGGTATTTCAGAGGGTGGTTATTGGTATGCGTCCAATGAATTCAGTGCTTCAGAACACGGAGGAACCCATGCCGACGCTCCGATTCATTTTGCCGAGAACGGACGGACAATGGACCGGATTCCTCTGGAAGAGTGGATAGGCCCAGCAGTTAAGATTGATGTCACCATGAAATGCGAGGAGGATCGGGATTATCTCCTTACTGTTGCTGACATCGAAATGTGGGAGGAAGTATACGGAAAGATACCTGAGGGCGCTTGGGTCATCATGTATACGGGAATCGATACCAAGTTTTACCCCGACAAAAAGAAAGTCCTCGGAACAGAGAAGATGGGTGCAGAAGCTGTTCCTGAGTTGAGCTTTCCTGGGTTCTCTCCTGAATCCGTGGAGTTTCTCGCCAAAGAAAGAAACATCACCGGAATCGCCATCGACACGCCGAGCATCGATTACGGAAAATCCAAGGAGTTTAAGGTTCATCAAATACTTTTCGCAGCCGATAAACTGGCTTTGGAGAATATCGCCAACCTGGATAAACTTCCGGCGAGTGGAGCCATGCTCTATGTCATCCCGATGCTCATTAAAGATGGCACAGGAGCCCCGGCCCGGGTCTTTGCTGTCGGGGTCAGACCTTCATAACTTTTATAACTTTTATATTTTTTTTGGATGAATATTGCATTTTTTTTCACAAACTATGAAACTTATGAAGGTCTGACCCCATGATTTTTGTCTTGACCGGAGCTGTACATTCTGGAAAAACCACATCCCTGAAATTAATTATTGATAAGTTGCGAAAAGAAAATTTTCGGATGGATGGCTATTTGAGTGAAGTTGTTTTGGAAAATCAGGAAATTGCTGGGTATGATTTGTTCGATTTGAAAGAAAAGAAATCGATTCCGTTTATCCGCAGAGAAGGGGAGGAGGATGGGGAAAGGATTGGTATATATTTTTTTGTTCCTCAAGGCTTAGCCAGGGCTAAAGAAATAATCCTCAGAAGTCAAGGCGTTGATATCCTCGCCGTGGATGAAGTCGGCCCCCTGGAATTGGCTGGAAAGGGCATCTGGCCAGCTCTCAAGCAAGTCATCTTCCTGCCAAAACCCGATGCCATTCTTGTTGTCAGGAAGACCATTATCGAGGATTTTCTCGAGTTGGTTGGAAGCCAGGAGGTGAAAATATTCGATACAGAAGAGAAACGAGTCTCTGAAAGGATTTTAGAAGAAATCAGGAGCATCACTTAAAGGCTGATAGAGCTTGAGAGATAATTTATGAGCGCTGATCGAGAAAACAACCGACTATCTACGAATTTTCCCGATGTTTCAGAAGTGCCTTGCGGTGAGATGTTTGTTTTAGTATTCTTTGGGTGAAACGAAACATCCAATTATATGAAGAATATCTACACTCATCTTTTGGATTTGCTAGAAGCCAAAAAGCATGTGGCCCTGGCGACCATTATCGAAGCCAAGGGCTCGACTCCTCAGGTGCCCGGAGCTTCGGCTATATTTTCTTTAGAAGGACTCCTCGATGGGACCTTAGGCGGCGGAATATTGGAAGGCGATGCTCAGAAAAAGGCGCTCAGTACTCTCAATGAGAAGAAGTCCCTCCATTATGATTTCATTCTTGATGCCGATATCACCGCAGAGGAAGGAGCGATCTGCGGAGGCAGAGTGAAGATCCTAATCGATGCCTCACCCGAAGATAATAAAAAGGCTTTTGAACATACAAAACAATCTCTGCTTCGACGACAACCGGGATTACTTAGTACTTGGATTCGAGAATCAGCAGAGGGAATCCTATCCATTTCTCGATTTTGGGTGAGACAGAGAGATGATCTTTCGGAATTGGGACATCCACTCTCTGCGTATAGAGAAGATATTGAAAG
>CAYFXE010000073.1:3002-6103 GCA_964347035.1 uncultured Eubacteriales bacterium
CATTGCTGGCCTTAGAGGAAGGAGGAGAGAATTATCTCTTTCTAGAGCCTTTTTTCCCCTCGGCACAGCTCATAATCGCTGGTGCCGGGCACATCGGCCGCGCCTTAGCCCATCTCGGAAATCTCTTGGATTTCGAGGTCACAGTCATCGATGACAGGCCTGAGTTTGCCAACACGGAGAATATTCCTGATGCGGACCACATCATCGTCGATAATATTGAACAAGCCATGAATGGTCTGCCCTTTGACAGAGATAGCTTTGTTGTGATCGTGACTCGTGGCCACCGGAATGATGCGGAAGCCCTCCGTCCGTGTATAGGATCAGATGCAGGTTACATCGGGATGATCGGGAGTGCAAAAAAAATAAGCCTGATGCGTGAAAAGTTCCTCGAGGAAGGATGGGCGAGGCCTGAGCAGTTTGACCGAGTTTATGCTCCTATCGGTATAGATATAGGTTCGAAGACTGTTGAAGAGATTGCGGTCAGTATTGCTGCGCAACTTGTCGAGATCCGCAGCCGAATGAAAAATGAAAGGAGGATAAAATGAAAATCGGGGCCATGATTCTTGCTGCCGGAGAATCCAAGAGAATGGGCGAGCCTAAACTCCTTCTCCCTTTTGGGAAAAAGACTATGATCGAAACAATCCTCGACAATGTCATTCGATCAAAGGTGGATGAAGTCCTGGTGGTTCTCGGCGCAGGAGTTGAAAAAATCAAGAATAAAATCAGGGATTATGATCTTAGAATAACGATCAATCCTCACTTCCAAAAAGGTATGCTGTCCTCTGTTCAATGGGGATTTCAGGAGATATCAGAGAAAATCCAGGGTGTTTTGGTCTGCCTCGGCGATCAGCCTTCGATTTCTACTGAAATCATCGATAGAATTATTGATGCCTACAAAGAGACAGGAAAGGGGATCGTCGTCCCGGCCTACAAGAAGAGGAGAGGGCATCCTGTTCTCATCGACATCAAATATCTAGAGGAAATTAAAAGTCTAAGTGTGGATGTCGGCCTTCGGGGTGTTGTCTATAACCATCCGGAGGATACACTAGAGGTGGAAGTCGACAGCCCAGCCATCCTGCGAGATATCGACAATCCTGACGATTACCATAAAGAGCGGGGTCAGACTTTGAAAACTTGAATTATTTGAATATATTGTCGATATTGAGATAAAATTTGGCTCGCAGAGGAAAGGGTATTCTAAGGGATTGATGTGATTCTTAAATAATTCAAGTTTTCAAAGTCTGACCCCGAATGCGTTCGGGGGTCATCGGCAGCTGGAACAGTCTAGCACCAGTGACATCATAGATAGCATTGGCGATAACGCCACCCATGTTGACAATCGCTGGCTCTCCTCCTCCTTGTGGTGCGGATGCCTTTGTTTCAACGAGCACGGTCTCGATTTTCGGAAGCCATGAGAACCGAGGAATCTCGTATGTGTCAAAATTGAGGTCAGAGATTTTGCCTCCGTTGAAGTGGATTTCCTCAGTCAGTGCGTAACCTAATCCCATGGTGATACAACCCTCTATTTGGTTTCTTGCTCCCTCAGGATTGATCACCAATCCCATGTCTTGAGCACAGACAACACGTTTGACCTGTACCTTTCCTGTTTTCTTATCTACCTCGACCTCAGCCATTGTCGCCACGTATGTTCCCGAATCGATGCCGCACGCGATACCATAGCCTCGACCGCTCGGGGCTTTGGCCGGGGTCCAGCCGAATTTCTCCGCTGCTGCCTTGAGGACTCTTATCATTCTTTTGTCTTTCAGATTTTTCAGTCGGAACTCGTAGGGATCCATGCCTATCTTGGAAGCCATGATATCTATCTGAGATTCTCTGGCATGAGTGTTGGTGTTGTTAGCTGGTGCTCTCCAAGGTCCTGTTCCAAACGGATGGGAGTCAGGGGAGCCTCGCCAGCCTCCTCCTGTAGCCGCGGTTCGGTGATGAGGTATGTCATAGAAATGTTGTGAACCTCTTTCGCCTGCAAAATAGACGGTATAATCCCAGAAAACGATTTTACCGGAACCGTCGATTCCTGATTTGATTTTAACGACTGCGGCTGGCCTAAACGTATCAAAGAAGAATTCTTCGGCCCGACTCCAGGCGACTTGGATGGGCTTTCCGGTCAATTTTGCCAGCCTTGCCGCTTCGACAGCCTGTTGGTTTCGGGTCTTTCCTCCAAACCCCCCACCAACAAAAGGCGGTATTATCCGGACGTTCTCATCAGGCAGGCCGAGTGTCTCAGCTATTTCACTCTTGGCTCCGAAAGGAGTTTGAGTCGATGCTTGAACTATGATTTTGTTACCATCCATTGTCGCCACCGCAGTATGGGTCTCGATAGTGGCATGAGCCACGTAGCTGTTCACATAGGTTTCCTCGAAAACAATCGAGGCGAGTTTCCGGCCACTGTCAAGATTTCCTCCTTGATCTACAGTCTCTACCTCTGAAGCCGCTTTGAGCAGATGATCGAAGATAGTCTTGTCGTCCATTTTAGCTTCGGGAATATCGTATTGTGCTTTGATTTTCTTTAAGGCCTTTTCTGCCTCGTCGGGGTGTTCGTGGAGAACAGCGATCAAATCGCCATCCTGGATGATCTGAACGCCCTTAATGATTTTAGCGGCAGATGTATCTACGTTTTTTAATTTTGCTCCATGAGCAGGGGGCCTTAAAATCCTCGCATACAGCATTCCTGGTATACGGACATCACCTGCAAATTTAGCTTTTCCTGTGACCTTATTCAGGCTGTCTAATCTGAGCGTCGGTTTTCCGATGACAGTGAATTCTGATGGACTCTTAACCGAAGGTTTCTTTTTTAGGTGTCTTTCGATTATTTTCCCTTGAGCCAATTCGGCGTAGGTGACCTTGGTTTCCCTTTGAGCTTTATCGAATACAACGCCATCCTTAGCTGTAAGTCGATCTTTAGAGATTTTTAGATGATCTGCCGCCAATTCAATTAGAACAGCTCTGGCCTCTGCTGCTGCTGCCCTCAAAGCAGGTCCGAAGAAGCGCGTGGTCAAGGATCCAAAAGTTCCCATATCCCATGGACAGAGGTCTGTATCCCCCATCACCATATCCACTATGTCCAATGAAACATCGAGTTCTTC
>CAYFXE010000074.1:0-1477 GCA_964347035.1 uncultured Eubacteriales bacterium
TGGAGTTCATCGCCAGAGTCACCTCACACATCCCTGACAAGGGACAGGTCATGGTACGTTATTACGGCCTCTATTCTAATGCCCATAGAGGAAAGATGAGGAAAATCCGTGAGGCAGCCAATCCCTCCCTGATCATCGAACAAGAGGAGCCGTTTGTCCCTTCAAAGGGATGGGCAGAGATGATAAGAAAAGTCTACGAGGTGGATCCTCTCCTCTGTCCTTCCTGTGGAGGTCAAATGAAGATTATCTCTTTCATTGAAGACCATAAAGTTATTGATAAGATCATCGATCACCTGAAGCTTACCTTCATGGCTGAGAGGCCCCCTCCGCCTCAATGTGTCCAGCAGGATCTCCTGATGGCAGCCGAGGAGAGTGAGGAGTATTTCTGAGGGCCTCTGCGGCTGTTTTCTCCCTATTCAAGGGCCGAGTCTATCTTGAACATGTTGATTTGGAGGCATCGGGTGAATTGGGCTGCTTTCTGGATCTTTGACCTTGTCGTTTTGGATGTGAGAATCTTATCTCAGCATGTTAACGGGTGGAAATTGGGTGAAATTGCGAGGGATTTGCCGTAAGCGCAAAAACGAAATTCCTATCAATCTCCCTTTTCCCGGCTCACTGATGACTTTTATCCGACCGCCGTGAGCTTCTGTAATATGCTGGACCAACGTTAAACCCAAGCCGCTTCTCCTGGTATCGGAGACCATTTCGCTCTTAGAACGGTAAAATCTTTGGAAGATACTCGATATTTCTTTAGAAGCGATACCTATGCCTTTATCGGCGACTTGAAGGACAGCATCTTCATCCTCTCGGGATAATTTTATGGTTACTTCTTTTTTATCTGGCGAAAATTTCATGGCATTGCTCAGGAGGTTGACCAAGACACTGGCCAAGGCTTCGGCATCAAAATTCATATCGGGAAGGTCGGATGCGATCTCCTCCTGGAGGACAAATCCCTTTTTCTCCAGATGGTAGCGGTAGGATTCAACAGTGTTTCGGATGACCTGAGCGAGATTGCCCTTCTTGAAGTCAAATTCCTTTCTCCCCATCTCAATCCGGGAAAAATCCAATACGTTGTTGATCAGGTGCGACAGACGCTCGCTCTCTTTGGTGATGATCTCATAGCTCTCTTTTCGTTCATTATCCGAGAGGTTTTCTTTATGTTGGAGCGTTTCTCCGTACAGACGGATGAGGGTGAGGGGAGTCTTGAGCTCGTGGGAGATGTTGTGGACGAACTCTGTTTTGAGGCGGGTGGTTTCTGCCTCGCGTGAGATATCGCGCACGATCAGGAATGCACCCAACAGCATCAGGACCACAACAAAAGCCAGAAGGATTCCGTAGAGCCAGTTTTCTCGGCGGGCTGTTCGCTCGAGGTCTTTGAGTGCTGGCTGGGAGACGAGGAGTTTCCAGGGGAAAGGGAATTGTCGATAGGAGAGTGTTAAGGACTCATTCGTGTCTAATTCCTCACTTTCAAATTGTG
>CAYFXE010000074.1:1487-5726 GCA_964347035.1 uncultured Eubacteriales bacterium
AGCGTGGGCAGCCATGATTTGAATATTGAGTCCAGTCTCCTTTTTGATATCTTCGATGATATTAGGCAGAATTTCATTTTTAAGAACACTATTATCCCAGGAAAAACCTCCTATAAAGCTTTTTCCCGACTGAAAATCAGGGAGCGGGGCGTAAGAGACCAAACTGAAGTCTTCGTTCTGAGTCGCCACCAGCCGTCCCTGCGGAGTTTCACTTCCCAATCGGTAAAGAATCTGCTTATCTTTGATTTTTGGAATAACTTCACTTTTTATAAATTCGCTGAAGATCAGTCTATCTAGGTAAGGAGATTGCTGTTTTTGGAGAGCATCATAAGATTCTTGGAGATTTGGGTATTTTTCTATCGATCCATTCTTTTCAAGTACAGATTCGATCTCGGTCGTGAAGAAATCATAGGAAGGGAGGTCGATCAGCCAAGAGCCGGTCCGGATTTTTTCGTAAAGACTGAGAAGAATTTTTAGACTGAGTTCATTTCGTTGTCTTCGCTTCTCGATTTCATAAAGCTGGAAGGCCGCGAGAATACCGTAGGGATGTCCGGCTTTGTTTTTAAATTGTCCATAATCGACGGCGAGTTCTTCATAAATCCTGTAAGCTTTTGCATAATCTCTAGAGGCCAAATAACAGCGCCCTAAAGATTCGAGGGCCACAGCCTTGTGTTTATCAGCGGGAGCGAGGGAGGCGCACCTGAGGTATGCTTCAGCCGCTTGGGCATAATTCCTCCGAGAAAATTCCAGAGATTCTGCTCTCTTGAGCATACTAGCAAATTCACTTTTCTCCTGAACCATGTCGGTGGCAATGATCGCCGTGTTTCCTCTTCCTGTTTTGGGGACGACGACTTGATATTCGGCATCGAGTAAGAAGAGTTTTCCGGCAATGCTTTGGGATTGGGGAGGATTATTCTGGAGACTTGTTTCCGTATCTTCTGAATAAAGGAGTCTGGAAAACTTTTCTGGATCTAAGGCTTTCCTTTCCGCATCAAAGAGTGCATCCTCCATGGATTTCAAGGCCGCCTCTCCCGATATCCAGAGGTTTGATTCCAGGATATTTTTGACGGCTTCCCGTCTTTTGGAGAAGGTGGTGAAGCTCAGATAGCCGACAACAAGAGAGGGGAGGAGGATGGCGATCAGGAAAATGAAGACGATCTTCCTCCTGGCCAGGATGCCTTGAGTGAATAACTTCATGACCTAGGTCGAGACATAACTTATAGAGCTGAATTCACCCCGATTGTATCAAAATCACCCTTCAAAATGTCAAAAAAATGTAAAACTTTGTCACCGAATGTCAGATAAAGAAATTGGAGAAATTGGAGACGGTTCTATTTTTTAGGAAGGAAGTTATCCATGGCGTAGATTTCTTTTATTCTCTGACCAGCTCGAAAGGCGATATGTTGTCCTTCGGGATGAATACGAAGAGTGCGCACCCTGTCCATCTGTAATCCGAGGTTTTGGGGTTCTCCTCCTGCCGCTGGAACCCGCCAAAAATTAAATTTATAGCCTCTCTGGATTTTACTTTCCGCAAAGAGCAAATCTTTCCCATCAGGAGTCCAATCTGCAGTCGTGATGTTTAATCCTTTTTTCAACCTGACCACTTCTTTTGCTTCTCCTCCTGAGACTGGTATTACTTTCAGAATAGATTCTAGTGTATCCCGATCTCGGACATTGAATACCAAGAACTGTCCGTCTGGTGAGAGGGCCAGATCTTGGGGAAAGAAAGGTCGGCCTCTCAGGTAGTAACGCTGAAAATTATCACGATGGATTTCCATCTTTTCTTTGGAAACAAGGTCATACATCATTATGCTGGCAATTTCTTGTTGCGGAGCTTTGTGCATATAAAATATCTTTCTACCATCATGAGACCAGACAGGAGCTCCGACAACATCCTCTTTGTCAAACTTGAGAATGGATGTGAAATTCCCTTTTTTAACGTCTATTTTATAGAATCCCTCCTGATTTTCCGTTTCGCTTCCTACCGATAGAATGTAATTTCCATCAGGGGACCAGCATGTTCCCCGTATGTACCTCAATTCTGGTTGTATCTCATGTTCCTTGCCTTTCTCTATGGAGCGGATAATGAGGACTGATTTCAAATCTGCAGCATCAGAAATATAAGCTAAGAATTTTCCATCAGGTGACCAGTCGGGAGCCATTGCAGAGCCGACAAAGCTCTCGGAGGCTTTCTTTGGATTCGACTGGATTTCATGAGTTTGGGTGTCAAGCGCGGCTGTGAAGACATCACTGACCATGGTCTCAGAAGCATAATAGAGCGAGCCTTTCTTATCAAAACCTTTGGGCCAGATTGCTCCCATATCCTTTTTAACGAGCACAGGCTCTCCTTGAGGCCTGCCTTCTGCTATCCGTATAGCCCATATGCTTATAGACCCGGTGCGATCGCTGACAAAGATAAGACTTTTCCCATCTGGAGCCCATCCGAGGACAAAATCATCGGCGGGGTGCTCGACAAGAGCCACCTCGTGATATCCATCAGTCGAGAGGAGGAAGATATCACGCCTCGGAGAATCTTTTTGTTGTGAGTCAAAAACAACGTTACGGCCGTCAGGTGAGAAGAGCTCTCCTATCCTGAATCCATCCCTGCGAGGGAGTCTATCGAATGTCTTGAGAACGTGTACTGAACCGTCTGTCACAGATATCATCACCAGCTTGCGGGTTTTATCTTTTTTGATAAATTCGGCTAATATGTACTCGCCATCTGATGACCAATCGAGCGGGTTCACTTTCTCCAAATCATAATTACTGTAGAGAACTTTCGCGTTGGAACCGTTGAACCCAATGATGCGCAGTTCCTTAAAAGCATCCTTTAAGTTGTACTGCTCATCCCAAGCATCTTCGAAGGCGAAAACATCCTTGAATTTCAGCCAAGAGTAAGCCACCTTTTTTCCATCCGGAGACCATATGCTGCCACCCCAATGAAATTCAATCGGCCTCTTTGCTGGATTTTCTTTTAATGTAGAAGGAATCTTTTCATTAGTAATGTAGTGTTTCTTTTTGGTGGCGAACTCAAGAGCACAGACGTTTATGGAACTCATGTCACTATACAAAAGATAACGGCCATCGGGAGATGGTCTTCCCATGTTGCCTCTGCCGCCCATCTTTGCATAATCAAAGACTTTACGGATTCTAAATTCTTTATCACCCATCTATATGACGTTTTGTGCCCTTTCGATGACGGATAATTTCTCTTTGGCTATCTTGACCGTCTCGATTTGTTCGGGGAAATTCTCGACGACCTTTCGGTAAGCCTTAGGGGCTTCTTTGAGGCCTAATTTTTCGTAGCAGAGACCGACATGGAGCTGGGCCTTGGCGGCCACTTCACGATTGTCGGTAAACTGTTCGAGTATTTTTTTGTAGAGATCGATGGCTTTCTCCAATTCCCCTTTTGCCTCCTCCAGGTAGAGGGCTTTTTCGAACATCTCACCCGCTGTTTGTTGAGAAGAGAGATTATCATGAAGAAGGAGGAAACTTAGAACTAACACGAAGAAACAAAAGTATGTTCTTTTTGCGTTTTTCATGATTCTCTCCTATTTACTTTTCTCTCTAGGCAGGAAGTTCTCCATGATCCAAACTTCTGGGAATTTGTTGGTGTACCCGGTGGATGAAAAGCCAAGATGGAGACCGTCTGGATGAACGGTCAAATGCCGGAATCGGCTCATCGTCAAATCAAGCTTTTGAGGTTCGCCACCTTCTGCATGAATACGCCACATATCCCATTTTTCATCCTGAGCAGTATAACCCTCCTCGTACAAGCGGACCTTAGGAAAGAGGATAAAACGTCCGTCAGCAGTCCAGGCGGGAGTGAGAACGAAATTTCCATCTTGCTTAAAACTATGGAGTTCCCGAGGTTCTCCTCCGGCGGTAGGGATTGTCCTCAGCACTCTTTTCTTTTCTCTATTCAACAGAACTAGGGACTTTCCATCCGGAGAAATATCGATATCTTTTGCGTCAGATGGGGTACCAGCGAGTTTTGTATCCTGGCCTGTTTCAAAGTCATGGACGAAAATGAAAGACGTGTTGGCTTTGCGATTACCTCTAGTATAGAAAATTGCTTTTCCATCAAGAGACCATCTGTGTGAGTAGATCCGATCTAGTTTATTTTCGCAGACAACAACGGGTTCATACTCACCTGTCTGGACATCGATCCTGAAAATACCGTTCTGTCCTTCTTCTTCGAATCCCTCTAAAGAAATAGAATTGCCATCAGGCGACCAC
>CAYFXE010000075.1:0-4234 GCA_964347035.1 uncultured Eubacteriales bacterium
GGTGCATCCCATAGGCAATAACGGGCCGACATTGTCTTTAATTAACTGAGGAGTTCCTCGAGGCTTCCCTTCTTTGACTTGAATGAACCATACTCCCTGAGATCCGGTGCGTTCGCTTCCGAACAGGAGCCCCTGACCATCGGGTGTCCACTCCAGAACATAGTCAAGAGCCGGATGCTTGATCAAAGGAATTTCGCTGCTCCCATCAGCCGAGAGCAGGTAGATATCCCGGTTTTTGGTACTTTCATCAGAACGAAAATCATAAGCTATCCAGCTTCCATCTGGCGAAAAATTAAATCCCCATGGGGGACTTGTACCGCCAAGCTTTGTTCCGAAGGTTTTTATGATTCGAACAGAGCCATCCTTTAACGTGATTAAGCCTATTTGAACATCATCATTATCTGGATAGTAAAATCCAGCTAGGATGGACTTTCCATCAGGGGACCAATCGAAAGCCTGGACGTATGATACTTCCTTATCTCGATGGAGAATCTTGGGCTCTGGGTCGTCAATCCCGACAGTCTGAAGTTCAAAGAATTCTTCCTTGTTGAACCATTGGTAAACGACATATTTGCTGTCAGGGGCCCATTCAGAAAAGAGGGCAAATTCTTCAGACTTGAGCCAGGATCCTTTGTTGGTGAGACGGCGGTTTTTCCCTGTGCTGAGATCTCTGATGGCCAGGTCGCCTGTATTCCAATCTGTGAAACAAAGGTACTTCCCGTCGGATGAGACAGAGCCCAGAATATCGGTTCCACGACCCGACCAGACTTGGCGAATCTTTAGTTCTCTATCTCCTTTTTCGATTAAGGTCTTGGCACTGAAGAGGACTGTGAGTTTTTCTTTGGCGACCTTGACGGCTTCTTTCTGTTCAGGATAGTTCTCGACGACCTTTTGGTAGGCGTTCTGGGCTTTTTTTAGGCCTAATTTTTCGTAACAAAGGCCTAGATGGAGCTGAGCTTGAGCAGCGATTTCTCGATTGTCGGGGAACTGGGCGAGAATCTTCTCGTAAAGATCGATGGCTTTCTGGAGGTCTCCTTTGGCTTCCTCAAGGTACAAGGCTTTCTCGAAGAGTTCTCCGGCTGTTTGTTGGGAAGAGAGATTGTTGAACAGGAGAAAAAATGCGATGGTCAAGCTAAGAAAAATAAAAATGTGTCTTTTCATTTTTTTCATGTCGTTCCTCCATCTCATCTCGTTGTCGTTAATATAAGATTTTTGATGAGATGAGTTAAGGAAGTATGAAGAGATGATGGAAGTTCAGCACAAAAGTGGACGTCTTTTTCAGTCAAAAATCGCCCCTAATCGACAAATTTATACCCCACACTCCTGATGCTGATGATGTGCTTTGGGTTAGCTGGGTCGTCTTCGATCTTTTTTCTGATGTTGGCGATGTGGCTGTCTATGGTCCTGAAGGAGACATAGGTGTTGTCCTCTCCCCAGATTTTATCCAGGAAATCGTCTCTGGAGAGTGCCTCCCCTTTCTTCTGGATGAGCAGTTTGAGCATGTGAAATTCCAGAGGAGTGAGTTCAAGTTTTTTGCCTTTCTTATTAGCTTCGTATTTTTTGAAGTCGAGCTCGATCTGGCCGAAGCTGTAAGCGGCGATATCTTTTGTCCGTTCTTCTGTCCTACGGAGGAGGGCTTTCACCCGGGCCAGGACCTCACGGAGGCTGAAAGGTTTGGTCACATAATCATCCGCTCCCAACTCTAAGCCCAGCACTTTATCGATTTCCTTATCTTTGACGGTCAACATGAGGAGAGGAGTCGTGTTGCCGGACATTCTTAATCTCTTGCAGACTTCGTATCCGTCCAGGATAGGGAGCATGATATCGAGGATGATGAGGTCTGGTTTTTTCTGCTTGGCCAGGGCTAAGCCTTTCTCCCCGTTGTCGGCCTCGATAACGGTGTAGCCCTCGGATTCCAGCTCATCCTTAAGGCTAAGGAGAATCCCGGGTTCATCTTCGACGATGAGAATTTTTTTGGACATGCCTTACTCTCCTTTTCCTTTTATCGGGAAGATCAAGGTAAAAGTACTTCCTTGGCCTATCTTGCTTTTTACATGGACTGTTCCTCCATGAGCCTCGATGGTGTGTTTAACCAAGGTCAGTCCTAAACCCGTTCCTTTGACCGATTGCTTGAGGGCATTCCGGGCTTGATAAAACTTGTCGAAGACTTTATCGATTTCGTCTGAGGGGATTCCGATGCCTTCATCGATAATATCAATCATCACCTTTTTTTCATCCTTCGTGACTTCGACCCGAATGCATTTTCCTTCTGGGGAGAACTTAACTGCATTATCCAGAAGGTTGTTGAAGGCCTGGGATACAGCAATTTTGTCTAAGGTCAATGAGGGAATATCTTTTTCAATTTGCACTGTTATCTTTATGCCTTCTTTGATGACATCCTTCTGGAATGCCTCTATCTGTTGGCTGACGAGTTGGGCTATGTTTGTTTCCACGAGTTCATACTCTTTCTTTCCTTCTTCGATCTTGGAGAAATCTAAGATATTATTGACCAGCCTGGTCAACTTCTCTGCGTCTTGGGAGATGACAGAAAAATACTGGTCCATCTTTGTGGCTTCATTCACTTTTCCCGATTGAAGCCGCTCGACGAGTGCTTTTATCGATGTCAATGGAGTTTTGAATTCATGGGAGACAGAGGAAACAAAGTCTGATTTTATCTTCAAAACTTCCATCTCATGGGCAACGGTCCTCATGATCAAGGCCGTGCCGAAGATGAGGACGATGATCAGGGTGAGGATCGTCCAGAAGTAGAAGCTTTTCCTGATATCTGCGATTCCTAAGCTTGCTGTTTTTTCGCGAAAAAATTCAATTTTCCATGGGGGAAAATTATTCTCGAAAAACTCCGTCACTGTCAATAGCTCAGGAGATGGGTTTTCTTCGCCGAGGATAATTCTGCCCGAGAGATCAGAAATCGTTACGCTCGAATTCTCAGTTAACTGGGTATCTTCGATGAGATTTTTCAGGACGTCATTCTTTAAATGATCTTCTTTGATTTTTACACCTAAGAATCCTAAGGAGCTTTTCCTATCCTGATCCGTAACCGGAACAGCTAAAGTCAGGAAGTCTTTTTGACCTATCGATTTTGAGTGTTGATATGGGGCGAACTCGTGAGGTTTTGGAGGAGGGATTCTTCTTTGTAGCTCTGGGATGATCTCTTTTTTCAGTTCGTTAATGACCTGCCACTGCCGGAGTCTTTCCTGATAAATTTCCTCAAGTCGGATTAATTCTCTTTTATCATCCTCGAATGATTGATTCCCTTCGGCTTTCGAAATGGCTTCTCTTGCTGCTTCATTGACCATTGACGAGTAGGTTTTGAATTGGTTCTCGTTTAGATACCAAGTCTGTTGGAGGATATCCCTGAATAATTCCAAAGAGCTTTTTAAAGAATTGCTTTTTTCTCCTAGACTTTGATAGTCATTCAGAATCTCAACTCTGGCTATCAAACACAGGGGGAGGCCGTAGGAGGATTGGCTTTCTGGGTATTTATCGCAGATTAGGGAGTAGTTCTTAATCGCTTGATTATAATCCCCGAGTTTTGTATAGCAGCGAGCGATATTATTGCGCATCTGTGCCTTGAAGTTATTGGCTTTAGACTGGAGGATAAGTCCTTCGTAGGCGCGGATGGCACTTCTGAAGTTTTTTGTCTTGAATTCGTATTCTTCTGCTTTTTTCAGGTTGCTTTTTACCGCTTCTGTTTGTGAGATGAGGGGGAGCCTGCCTTTTATATCTGCTGCTGTTTGAAAGAGAGGGAATCGCGGGTTTTCATTTTCATAAACAAGAAAAACATGTTCTATGAGTGGGTGATTATCGAATCGGTTACTGAGCAAATTCCTTATAGCCGAGATATCCTTCTTAAGGAAGGCCTCATCCTGAACCAGATTTATGAGGGCTGGTTCGATATCTTTGAACCGGGTATCGACCTGTCCCTTTATGAAATCAGCAGCCCGCCTGTGTTCGTTTTCAATCTGCTCGGCCTGCCTGAATTTCTCGTTTCTTATGGAGCGGATACCAAAGATGCTGAGAGTTACAGATGGAATGAAGATGGTAAGAAAGAAGATAGTGATCAGCTTTTTTTGTCTGCGGAGGGCAATTTTTAGGTTGTCAAGCATTTTAGCTTTCAGGGAGGCTGCCGTATCCCAACCTTAATATATGTTAATGTCCTTGCTTAAACGTTAAGGAAGTGTGGAGATTCTGTCAAGATATTGTGGAAGGAAAA
>CAYFXE010000075.1:4244-5243 GCA_964347035.1 uncultured Eubacteriales bacterium
AAAAAAGTAGGATAGGATGGAAGAAACTGTACTCTTGCTTATTTCTTCAGGAAGTTTCGGCGGCTGTTAGAGACATCGATGATGTTTTCCATAATCTTCCCGTTACGCAAGAAACGGACTGGAATTTTATCCAGTCCAGTTAGATGTTTATGCGCATTGGCCAGACATTGGCTGTGACAGGTCTCCTGCTCACCTATCTGGACGATGAGGTCACCGCCCAGAAGAATTTCGGTGTCGAAGATTTTGGCCGGGATCATGCCTCCTTTAAGTCCAGCCATGTCTGCGGGGCTGTTTTTAGCCACATGCTGGATCAAAAAACCACCTTCCAGATTCAGGTTCAGCAGTTGAGATAACGTCTCTTTGTCCAGAAAGATCCCTTCAAAGCCGATCCAGGTCCGGTCTTCCAGCGCCAGAAGCTGCTTAGCCGTGTTGATGCTGACGACAAAACCCAAACCCTGAGAGCCTCCGGAGACGGTCAGGATTCTGGAGGCGATCCCCACCACCTCTCCCCTTGAGTTTGTGAATATAAGACTCGCCCAATGCCACATGTCCAGATACGGATTTAGGATAGAGGGAGACGAAATATTTATAGATTTCTACGGCTTTTTGTGATTCGTTGTTTCGCAAATAACGCCGCCCTGTCGTAAAGGCAGATCAAAACTTACGACGAATCAATACCGGTCACATTTATTTTCCAGGAGGACGGTGACATTCATGTTAAGATCAAAGATCAAATGGAGACTCTTCTCAACCGGGCAAGGTTTACCGATGATATATTATACGGTTCCTGCTATGGATCATTTCCTTCAGGTGATGCAAAACGGATGCCGCATAATATTAATCTGAAAATGAAGAAGAAAGAGGAAAAATTTTACGGTTATATTTCAACAAGTTTCACTACCGACAGGTCCTACGGCAATTTTTCATCGTATATTTATTTGAAGAAAAAGTGATCCTGTAAAAAAACACCACTCATCCCACCAATGATTTTCCATTTTC
>CAYFXE010000076.1:0-5175 GCA_964347035.1 uncultured Eubacteriales bacterium
AACTTTCATCACGGAAATAAGGATGCTTACTCTGTCTTTTTTTCTTTTGCTTTTTGCCTCGGGTTTCAGTAAAATTTCTACTCTTTAATCGCAGATCAGGAAAGTGAGTGATAAGAGGAAAGACATAAGTCTGGGAATTGCCTTGATTCCCGTAATCTTTCTCATCGTCGCCCTGTTCTTCACGATCGTCGTTTTCAAACAGCCCCCCCATATCGCTCTCATCTCGGCCGCAGCCATCGCTGCCATCGTGGCCACAGCACGCAGGCATCCCTGGAAAGAGATTCAAGAGGGGATGGTTCATGGTATCACCCTGGCGATGGGAGCCATCTTGATTCTGATGGTTGTCGGGACGATGATCGGCACCTGGATGCTGGGAGGCATTGTCCCCTCGATGATCTATTATGGCCTTAAAGTCCTTTCTCCGGGGATTTTTCTGGTGGCGACGCTCATCATCTGTTCGATCGTCTCCCTGGGAACAGGATCATCCTGGTCGACCGCCGGGACTGTGGGCGTGGCTCTGGTCGGTGTTGGCCAAGGATTGGGTATTCCTGTCTCGATGGTGGCTGGGGCGATCGTGTCAGGAGCGTATTTTGGCGACAAAATGTCTCCCCTCTCTGATACGACCAACCTGGCGCCAGCTGTAGCCGGAACGGATCTGTTCTCTCACATCAGACACATGGTCTATACCACTGCCCCCGGGTATGTCCTGTCCCTCGTTCTCTTCGGATTGCTGGGGATTAGAGCTTCAGGAAGAGTCCTCGAGGCTGAGAATATCGAGATCATATTGACCTCAGTCAAAACACATTTCACTATCCATCCTGTACTCCTCCTTCCGCCCTTGATTGTCATCCTGATGGTGGTCAAGAAGGTTCCTCCGCTTCCGGCTCTGTTGGGGGGGACGGCTTTAGGAGGGATTTTTGCCTTGGCCACTCAGTCTCGGACGCTGGCAGATGTTATCGAGGCCGCCCACTCGGGCTATGTCTCGAACACGGGAGTGGCCATGGTCGATGACCTGTTATCAAGGGGCGGATTGATCAGCATGATGGAGACCGTGGCTCTAATCATCTGCGCCCTCTCGTTCGGAGGAATCATGGAAAGGACCGGCATGCTCAAGGTCTTGGCCAAGGCTCTGTTGAAGAGGGTGAGGCGGACCGGCTCATTGGTCGCCACGACCATATTGAGCTGCATCGGGATGAACGCTATTGCCTCTGATCAGTACATAGCCATCGTGATTCCGGGCCGGATGTACAAGAACGCCTTTGATGCCCAGGGGCTTCATCCGAAAAACCTGTCGCGGTGTCTTGAGGATTCGGGAACTCTCTCTTCTCCCCTCATTCCCTGGAATAGCTGTGGTGCGTTCATGCACGCCACTCTTGGAGTGAACCCCCTCTTGTACCTTCCTTACGCCTTCTTAAATATTTCCAACCCGCTGGTGTCCATCTTTTATGGCTATACGGGTATTACGATGGAAAAGTTAGAAGAAAAAGAAAAGGATAATAGCCCGGATTCGGAAGGAGATTCTGCCGCTTAGCCCCTGCCTGTCCTGATTTTAGTAACGCTTCTGGTAACTACTGGATAACGTTGTATTTTTTTCCGACCTTGGCGAAGGCTTCTATGGCTTTATCGAGATGCTCCTTGTCGTGGGCGGCAGAGAGCTGAACTCTGATCCTGGCTTGGCCACGTGGGACGACGGGATAATAGAATCCGATCACATAAATGCCCTCATCGAGAAGATCCCGAGCCATATCTTGAGAAAGCTTGGCATCGTTTTCGAATTTACCGAGCATGATGGGTACGATCGGATGCTCTCCGTGAGTTATCTCGAAGCCAGCCTCGGTCATTTTCTCCCTGAAGTACTTGGTGTTCCACTCGAGTTTGTCCCTCAATTCCGTGGTTTCAGAGAGCAGGTCGAAGACGGCGATAGAGGCTCCCACGACTGCTGGCGCCAGCGTGTTGGAGAAGAGATAGGGCCTTGAGCGCTGTCTGTAGAGCTCGATCAGTTCTCGTCTTCCAGAGATAAATCCACCCGAGGCTCCTCCCAGAGCTTTCCCGAGAGTGCCGGTGATGATATCGATTCGCCCCATGACTCCTCTGTATTCGGGTGTGCCTCTTCCTGTCTTGCCGAGGAAGCCGGTGGAATGGGCATCGTCGATCATGACCATGGCATCGTATTTATCAGCCAGGTCACAAATTTCATCCAACTTGGCAATATCTCCATCCATCGAGAAGACTCCGTCTGTGGCGATCATCCGGTAGCGCAGATTTTGGGTTTCTTTCAATTTTTCTTCGAGATCGGCCATGTCGGCATGCTTGAAGATATACCGCTGGGCTTTACAGAGACGGATGCCATCTATAATCGAGGCGTGGTTGAGCTGATCGGTGATGATTGCGTCCTCTGCTCCGATGACGGGCTCGAAGACTCCACCGTTGGCATCGAAGCAAGCAGCAAACAGGATTGTGTCCTCTGTTTGAAGAAAAGTTGCGATTTTCTGCTCGAGAATCTTATGGATATCCTGGGTCCCACAGATGAAGCGGACAGAACTCATCCCGTATCCCCATTCATCCAGGGTCTTATGAGCGGCTTCGATAACCTTCGGATGGCTGGATAAACCGAGATAATTATTCGCGCAGAAATTCAAGACTTCACGGCCACCCTTGACTTCAATCTCTGCTCCTTGGGGTGTCATGATGATTCTCTCATCCTTGTAGAGACCTGCCTCACGAATGGACTGGATTTCCTGTGTCAGATCTTCCTTGATCTTGCCAAACATGTCTTACCTCCTTTAGGTTGAAACACTATACCAAAAATGCAAAACCAGGTCTACCTCTTTTCTCGAATTGTTAGTGTCCTTATTTCAATGGTGTATTTGTTTACGCTTCGTCCTGGACCGTGATATAATCCTTGCCAAGATGGACGAAGGATTGTATTTTTTCGAACAATTTTCAGGACACATGGTCAGAGGGATAAAGATTGATAAAGTCTATTACCAGGGGAAGACCGAGTATCAATGGGTCCAGATCTTTGACAGTCCTCTCTTCGGCAAAGTGCTCTTCCTGGATCGAAAGATTCAATCGGCCCAAATTGATGAGCGGACTTATCATGAGGCTCTCGTCCACCCGGTCCTCATCACCCATCCCTTCCCTCAGGATGTGCTGGTCATCGGAGGGGGAGAGGGAGCGACCCTAAGAGAGGTTCTCAAACATGAGCTGGTGAGCAGGGTGAGTATGGTGGACATCGATCAAGAACTGGTCAAGCTCTGTCAAGAACATTTACCTGAGTGGTCGGAGGGTGCTTTCTCAGACCAAAGGGTCCATCTTGTCTTCGGTGATGCCCGGCGTTTCATAGAAGATTCAAAAGATAAGTTCGATGTGATCGTCTCGGATTTGACAGAGCCGATTGAGAAGGGCCCGTCTGTTTATCTTTTTACCGAGGAATTTTTTAAAAAGATTGATCAGGCTTTAAACCAGGATGGTTTGTTTGTTCTTCAAGCAGGAAGTACAGATCCCGTATACCATGATTTTTTTGCCTCCTGTGCCAAGACCCTGGAGAAAGTTTTTCCGATCATCCGTCCCTACTGGGTCCATATGTTTTCTTTCGGCCTGCCGTGGGGATTTGTCTTGGCCTCCAAAAAGGAGGATCCGCTCGAATTAGAACATGAGGAAATCCTTCAAAGGATGGAGAGGAGAGGAGTCAAGAATCTTCAGTTTTACGAATCTTCTCTTCATCAGGCTCTTTTTACTCTTCCCCCATACCTGAAGGCGGGTTTGAAGAAGGGCAAAGTTTTGACGGATAAGAAACCCTATATCTGGACGTTATGAGCGATAAGAATCAGACCTCCAGCAAAGGATGTCCTGAGGTTAGAGAATACCATTCCAGGTCCACAGGAATTTTTTTCAAAAGCCAAAAAATTCTCTACAGCGCCCATTCTGATTTTCAGAAGATTGAAGTTATAGAGAATGAATATTTTGGGAAGATCCTGCTGTTGGATGACCTGGTTCAAACCACGGAAAAAGATGAATTCTTCTACCATGAAATGCTCGTTCATCCGGCATTTGTCGTCCACCCCTCTCCCCGGCGTATTCTCATCATCGGTGGGGGAGATGGCGGGGGATTGAAGGAAGTTCTCCGTTACCCGATCGAAGAGGTGACCCTCGTAGAGATCGATCCTTTGGTCATCGAGGCTTCTAAAAAGTTCCTTCCTTGGCTCTCCTCCTGTTCAAGGGATGAGAGAGTCGAATTGATTATCAGGGATGGAAGAGAATTTATCCAGAAAGAGGATCATAAATTCGATATCGTTATCGTCGACTCGTCCGATCCTGTCGGCCCCTCTCTTCGTCTCCATCATGAAGGCTTTTATCGAGAGCTCAAGGATTGTCTCGGTCCTCAGGGGATTGTCGTAGCCCAGGTCGGATCTCCGTTTTATCAGCTTGAGGCCATCGCCACAAAATATGCCTCATTCAAGGAGATTTTTGATTTCGCTCGTTTTTATCTTGCTCCTGTCCCAACCTACCCAGGAGGAAGCTGGTGCTATGTGTTTCTTTCAGAAACGATGGATCCTTTGGCGACAAAAAGAAATCCGCCGCCAGGACTCAAGTATTTTGACCTGGATATCTACAAGGGGGCTTTTCACTTGCCCCGCTTCTTTAAAGATCGACTCAATCAACAGGCAATGACATAAAGGATAGACCTTTTTTATGTCATTCCTGCGGAAGCTTAAGCCTGCGTAAGCGGTTATGGGAGTCCACTGTTATTCCTGAGACTATCTGTCACATCCGGGACTATCTGTCATATCCGAGGCTATCTGTCATTCCTGCGGAAGCAGGAATCCAGGCTTGTTCCCGCGGAGGCGGGAATCCAGAACTATCTGGAAAAGAGTCTTTCATTTTACTGGATTCCTGCCTGCACATAAATGACGAGGAGAGGAGACTGGATTCCTGCCTGCGCAGGAATGACGAAGGGAGGCGGGAATGTCATCCTTGACAACTATACCGGAGATGAACCTTTTAGGATGTCTTTTCTAATTCTTGCCAGAATCTAAGCAGTGATTGGGTTGCCTCAGTAGTCTAGCTTTCCTTCCTCGTGGCGCTTGGTTAAAGCCTCCAGCATATCTGTAGTCATGGCTGCAAGATCATAGCTGGGCTGCCAATCCCATTCTTCTCTGGCTGCAGAATCGT
>CAYFXE010000077.1:0-4992 GCA_964347035.1 uncultured Eubacteriales bacterium
TCTTCAGAAGCGTGGACTGGATGGAAGTATTATCCTATCTGACAGACGTCAACCTTAAATTTTTTATCCTCATCATCATCCTTGTCCCTCTTCATCTTCTGACGCGAGCGATTCGATGGGAGTATCTCCTCAAAGCTGAGAAAAAAGGCACCAGTCTATTCAATCGGTTAGCGGGAAACACCATCGGTTTTACGGTCACGCTCATTTTTCCTGGTAGATTAGGAGAGTTGATAAAGCCTCTATACTTAGCCCAAAAGGAAAACATGAGAAAGGGATTTGTTTTAGGGACGGTGGTCGTCGAACGGATCTTCGACATTTTCACCATGTGTTTCTTATTAGGGCTTTTCCTGATTGCCAAACCTGTCTACCCTTCCTATTTTTATGCTGACTCGGAGGCTTATTCTAACCTATATTTATGGGGAATTGTGGGAGTGGCTTTTGCATCGTTTATGTTGTTTGTTGTTCTTTCGCTTCATTTTTTTAAAGAGAAAACTCTCTTGATCATCTCCAAACTGATGAAGCCCCTGCCAGAAAAAATTTCAAAAAGGATCCTCAAGCTCGTACATGAGTTTATCGAGGGCTTGAAATTTTTTCACTCGATCGGAAACTTGCTCATTTATATCTTACTTTCGTTCGTTGTCTGGATCGGCATTATTTTTTATTACTGGATTTTCTTCTTTGCCTATGACATCTCTGTGCGTTTCTTTTTACTTATTCCGTATTGTTTTTTGACGATGGTCGGGGCGTCGATTCCCACACCCGGAATGGTGGGCGGATTTCATTATTTCAGCAAGCTGGGCATGACCTCCTTTTTCCAGATTGATGGCAATCAAGCTGTCGGGATGACAATCATCGTCCATGCGGTTCAGGTCGTGGTGACTTGTCTACTGGGATATGCTATATTATGGAAAGAGGGAATTTCATTACTCCAAATTAGAAAATTAGGAGAGGATGTAGGACGATGAGATGTCCTTTTTGTGATCATTCAGAAAGCAAAGTCATCGACTCTCGAGAAACCAAGAACGGTTTACGTATTCGCCGCCGGAGAGAGTGTCTCTCTTGCCAGAGACGTTTCACGACCTATGAGAAGATCGAAGAAATCCCTTATATGATCATCAAGAAGGATGGCCGGCGCCAGCAATTTGACAGAGAAAAGCTCCTGCGGGGATTGCTCAAAGCCTGTGAAAAAAGGCCGGTTCCTATCTCCAAGCTAGAAGAGATCGTCGAAGAGATTGAAGCCAAACTTCAGGACAAGCCTGATAAAGAAATGAATGCCTCGGAAATAGGTCAGTTTGTCATGCGTAAGCTCAAATCCCTGGACAAAGTCGCCTATGTCCGATTTGCCTCTGTCTACCGAGAATTCAAGGATGTTGTGGAGTTCAAAGAAGTTCTGGAGAAGCTACTGAAAGAAAAATAATTCCTCCTGACAATGGTCAAAAAAATCAAGCCTGTCTCCAGAACAGAAAAAATTGAAGCTGAAATCAACCGCATCGCCGCTCAAGTCTTTTTCCAGAAGAGAGAATTCCTGGGATTAGATGAGATTTGGGTTCCATACGTGGATATCTCTGAGGGAGTCGATGACATCATCGTGGAGATTGAACTTCCTGGGATCGCAAAGAGGGATATGAGTATTCTTCTTCATAGCAACCGCTTGGAAGTAAGCGGCGTCAAGCGGGAAACTCTGCTTCGAGGAAGAAAAAAGTATCTCCGACTTGAACGTGTATTCGGAAATTTCCGCCGCTACATTTTTCTGCCTTGTGTCGTCATCCCCGAAAGGGCCAAAGCCTCCCTTGAGAATGGGATTTTGCGCATCGTCTTGAAAAAGTTTAAGCGGAGAAAAGAAAAGGAAATTATTGTGGAAATACAGAAGACCAAGGACTAGAGAAGGAGTCAATCCATGGCAAAAAAGGATAACAACGAAATCGAAAGCTTCGAAGACTTACATGGTGAGGGAGACCAGAAGCTTCACATTCCGAAAGCGCTCCCGGTTCTCATGCTGAGAGACATCGTGGTCTTTCCCTATATGGTTGTACCTCTTTTCGTGGGA
Source organism: uncultured Eubacteriales bacterium (assembly GCA_964347035.1). GTDB lineage: Bacteria > Acidobacteriota > Aminicenantia > Aminicenantales > Aminicenantaceae > CAYFXE01. The sequence goes on from CAYFXE010000077.1 coordinate 2,048, forward strand.
CGAGAAAAATCCAAGAATGCCATCGATACAGCCCTTTCTTCTGATAGGATGATTCTTCTCCTTACTCAAAAGAACATGGAAATTGAGGAGCCGAAAAGAGAAGATGTTCATGAAATGGGAACGGTTGCCCTGGTCATGAGAATGTTGAAGCTCCCGGATGGGAGGGTCAGGATACTTGCCCAGGGGCTGGTTAGAGCTAAGGTTGATACTCTGGAGGAGGATAAGCCATTTTACTCAGCCAAGATAAACGTCATCCATGACGCAGAGGAAGCGGAAAAAGACATAGAAGTTGAAGCGCTCATCCGCAATGTCCGCTCAGGATTGGATAAAGCTTCTTCTTTGGGTAAGAACATCCCCCCAGAGATTCTCATCATTGCCACCAATGTCGAAGAGCCGGGAAGACTGGCCGATCTCACTGCAGCTAATCTGGAATTGAAGGTCAATGACGCTCAGAAAGTTCTGGAAATAGAAGATCCTGTCATGAGGCTAAAGAAAGTCTATGAACTCCTAACCAAAGAGCTTGAGCTTCTGGATGTTCAGTCGAAAATAAGCTCTGAGGCCAAGGGTGAGATGGAGAAACTTCAAAAGCAGTATTTTCTAAGACAGCAGATGAAGGCCATACAGAAAGAACTCGGGGAAGAAGGCGAGATTCAAGAGGAGATAAAAGGTTACAAGGAAAAATTAAAGAAAATCAAGGTCACAGCCATCGTGAAGGAGGAGCTGGAGAAACAGATCAGCCGTCTTTCTCGCATGCATCCCGAGTCAGCCGAAACAGCTGTTGTCCGTAATTATCTGGATTGGATGTTTGACCTGCCTTGGAACAAGGCCTCAGTCGATAACCTCGATCTTCAAAAGGCGAAAAAAATCTTAGACGAAGATCATTACGGATTAGAAAAAGTGAAGGAGAGAATTCTTGAATATTTAGGTGTCAAGAAGCTTTCCAAGAAACTCAAAGGTCCCATTCTCTGTTTCGTCGGGCCCCCGGGAGTGGGGAAGACATCTCTGGGGCGCTCCATCGCCCGTGCTTTGGGCCGGAAGTTTGTGAGGATATCCTTGGGAGGTGTTAGAGATGAGGCGGAGATAAGAGGACACAGACGAACTTACGTTGGGGCTATGCCCGGAAAGATCGTTCAAGAATTAAGACGGTGCCGATCCAACAATCCGGTGTTCAGGAGGGACGAGGTGGATAAGATCGGAGCGGATTTCAGAGGAGATCCTTCCTCTGCACTCCTCGAAGTCTTGGATCCTGAGCAGAATTATGCTTTCAGAGACCATTATCTTGGCGTTCCCTTTGACCTGTCTAAAGTCATGTTCATAACCACGGCTAATCTTCTTGATCCTATCCAGCCTGCCTTCCGCGACAGGATGGAAATTCTCCATCTGCCAGGGTATACCGAGGAAGAGAAACTCGAGATCGGCTTTCGCCATTTAATTCCGAAGCAGATTAAAGAGAATGCTCTGAGTAAGAAGCTGATCACATTTTCAAAAGGAGCGATCAAAAAAATCATTTCTCTTTACACTCGAGAGGCCGGGGTTAGAAATCTGGAAAGAGAGATTGCATCTGTTTGCCGAAAAGTGGCCCGGCGTGTTGCTGAGGGAAGAAAGATGCTGACCAGAGTGACTTCTCAGAGCGTCGAGAGCTACCTAGGCCCACCGAAAATTTTCAGGGATCAACTCCTGCAAAAGAATCGAGTGGGTGTGGCCACAGGAGTTGCTTGGACAGCCACCGGAGGGGAGATCCTATTTGTCGAAGCCTCAAAAATGAAAGGCAAAGGCGGGCTCTCCTTAACTGGCTCGTTAGGGGATGTGATGAAGGAGTCAGGCCAAGCAGGATTAAGCTTTGCTCGAGCCCATGCCAGGGAACTCGGCATAGATAGCCGCATTTTCTCTCAGAATGATTTCCATATCCATATCCCCGAGGGGGCTATTCCCAAAGATGGACCTTCGGCCGGGGTGACGATTGCCACATCTTTAATCTCGGTTTGTACCGGAAGAAAGGTCCGTTGGGATGTGGCGATGACAGGAGAGATCACCCTCAGGGGTAATGTGCTTCCTGTCGGTGGTGTGAAAGAGAAAGTCTTGGCAGCCCAACGGGCAGGAGTCAAGAGGATTATCCTGCCGCTTCCGAACAAAAAAGATTTGATCGACATACCAGCTAAAATCAAGAAAGATATGGAATTCATCTTTGTCGAAGAAATAAAGGACGTTTTCAACCAGGCCATGGTCAATAAGAGAAAGCCGAAGAGGACACCAAAGAAATAAGCGTCCTTTGGATTATCATCTGAGTTTTTTCTGAGGGAATTCAAATTCCTGAGTGAGTGCGATTTGATCTCTGCTATCAGGAGGGAATTTGCTTTTCTGGATTCCCGCTACCTGCCTGCGCAGGAACAAGCTTCGCGGGCACAGATTCCGCGGAAATGACATTTCACAATCCACAATTCACAACTGAAAACTGACAACTGAACCAGTAACTCAGTTCTCAGTTTAAAGTTCTCAGTTTAATATAGATTCCTTTCTTTCTGATAACTGATATCTGATAACTGACAACTGATTTAGAAAAGGTTGACAAACAGGTCAGAATTGTATAAATGATTAAAAAAAAGAGGTTTAGTTGTCTGGAAAGGAGGAATCATGAAAAAACAGGCTCTTGTTCTTCTCGTTTCCGTTTTTTTTATTTTTTCTGGGCTTGAGGCTGGAGGTTGGAACAACACCTTGATGGGGGCCAGAGCCATGGCCATCGGGGGAGCCTTTGTTGGCCTTGCAGATGACCCGACTGCCATATTCTTCAACCCCGCTGGAGTGGCCTATCAAGAGACGAATTTCAACTTTTCTATCGATGCTTTCTACATCTGGCCGACTCATGATTTTACCTCACCCACAGGATCGAGAGCTCAGAGTAAATTCAACACTGCTCTGCCTCAGGTTTTCCTGACCTACCGGTTGAA
>CAYFXE010000078.1:0-497 GCA_964347035.1 uncultured Eubacteriales bacterium
AGGCGTACCGGATTTTTCATACCAGGCTTTAATAATTTACCAATTTAAGGCCAGTTTTTCAATTTGACGCTTCGAGAACTCTTCTTAAAGTATAGGCTCATTCCGGTACACTGCTCTAAGGTTTTCAGTCAAAATCAGTAATTCCATGTCAGGACTTGAGACCTATAAGGATCTTCAGCCTCTTCAGGATAGAACGTTTGTTGCAGCTATCCTCGATATCCTTCGCTGAGAGCTCTTTAATTTTCTTTAGAAACGCTCTATTCTTTTTATTCCTCTCACTCACAATTTCAGCGATGACATCGGCCACCTCTGGATTACTTTCTAACAGCCTGGCAAAATCCTCGACTTTTATCTCGAGTAATTCTGATTCAACCTCGACAATCCCCGTGGCAGTCCTGGGCATTCCTGTAAAAAGAGACATCTCCCCGAAGATGCCACCTGTTCCTACTCTGAAATCTGATATGTATTTCCTTCCCTTCTCTTCATATACAATCTCG
>CAYFXE010000078.1:507-2224 GCA_964347035.1 uncultured Eubacteriales bacterium
ACTTCCCGAACACACAATGTAACAACTCTCTCCGCTATCCCCCTGCTTGCATAGGATCTCTCCTGGAGCGAATTTCACTCGCTTTACAGTACTAACAAGTTCATGCACCGCTTCTTCCGGAACAATAAGCTCCCCTGCTTCCTCACCATCCTGATACCTTAATAATGATGAGCTTAAAAGATCTTGGAAATTTCGTTCTCTTTCGACAACAACAGGAGATAATCCCTCTTTCTCCCTCACCATCTTAAGCACATCAGACACCTTGTCACTCAACGGGAGCGGAATTTCGATATTACGCCTTTTGAACTTGTACCAGACGAGTCGTCCGACTTCACTCCAAATCGGATACTTCTGCTCGAAATCTGTGATCCAGAACTTGAGAAGATAATTAATCCCGAAATCATCGTAGCTCAAAGCATAAGCCTCGGGCTCAGGTGTTATGCTCACCTCAGGAACATCGGCCGCCGCCTCAAGAAGAGCTTCTAAGACAGATGTCGGAGGTGCATCATATCCAGCCTTCACAGTGAGGGTTAAAGCTGAGCTCTCTGTCGGCCTAGAAAAATTCGTGAATTTTTCAGAAGCCACCTTGACATTCGGCAAGACGATAATATTAGAATACCGGTCAAAAATCCTCGTTTCCCTCCAGTTGGTATCGATGACCCTCCCTTCATCCTCACCAACCTGTATCCAATCGCCCCTGTAGAATGACTTTGTGAAATGGAGCGACACGCCCGATAGGATATTACTCAGAACCCCCTGCAGGGCCAATCCCAAGATCATAGTCAGTATAGCCGAAGTCGCCAAGAATGGAGTGATATTGACCTGAAGGATATCCCTTAATATAACAAATAAGACGAGTAAATAAATAATCCCAAGAATTAATCCATGAAGGACCCTGGGTAGAGGATGGGCGAGCCCTCGCTGGGTATAAAAACCCTGAATAGAGGCATCAGCAAGACGTATCAAGAAAAACACAACAAAGAAAATAAAGAGCGCATCCATATATTGATAAAACTTTCGACTGAGGAGCAAAGCTTCTTTCACCACGTTTATTCTAAAAAATAATGTGATCAATATGAGAGCCGACGGAAGGATGAGCCGAGAAACAAAGATTCCGGCTGGTGTCCCTTTTGAAATCAGAGATTTAAAGATGAGCGCCCTAAAAAGAAAGTAAAAAGCTGTCACCACAGCCAAGATGATGAAGATGAATAGGATGTCTATGTAGGTCACGACTCCAGAAGTGGCTTGACCATTCATTGTCGTCTCCTCTGATTTGGATGCTTATGTTTAATTATTTGGTTGCATCGTATAATGATTCTATACATTTAATGTGAGTGATTTGACCCAAAAAGACCACAGGCAATATTTTAGGAAGGTGACTATTACACAGATAGGTCTGGATTCTTACTACCCGCTTCCGCGGGCTCAGGTTCCGCAGGAATGACATTTGAGTAAAAAAATCCATTGAAATAAATCAGATCGTTAACTGTAATCCTTCTCTTGCTGCCATCGTCTTTGCAAACTCTCTTTTAGCCAGAGAAAGGATCCCATCGATTTGTCTATCGGAATGATTGGGATTAAAGTGGGAAAGAAGCAGGTTCTTCACTCCGGCTGCCTTGGCAACTTCTGTTCCTGCAAGCCAGGTGCTGTGCCCCCAGCCCCGTTTCCCGTCTTCATATTCTTCTGGCGTGAAGAAAGCATCGTAAACAAAATAATC
>CAYFXE010000078.1:2234-4467 GCA_964347035.1 uncultured Eubacteriales bacterium
TTCCTTGCCTCTTATTTTGTAGGCGACACTTCCTTGGGGATGGCGGAGTGGACAGGTAGATATTTCAAGCTCTCCGAGATGAAAATTACTCGCAGGCGCCCTGTTGAAGCTCTTCCAGGAAGACGAGTCCATAAATTCGATAGGGAATAACCTTCCAGCCATCAAAGCGCTTAAGTACTTTTCTGTTTCCTCTGGAGTTGACGGCGCATAGAAGTTAAGACTGGCATTTCTGGAATACAGCGGAGGAAAGAATGGCATGCCCATGATGTGGTCGATATGAAAATGGGTGAAGAATATATGACAGACCACTGGTTCTTTTCCACTCTCCTTTATTATATTCTCTCCTAGTCTTCTAATCCCTGTCCCGGCGTCGATTATGACAAGTTCACTCCTTGAGTAGCTCAGGGAGGCACAAAGCGTCCGACCTCCATACTTAACGACATCCTTCCCTGAGGAAGGCGCCGTCCCTCTTACACCCCAAAATTCAATCTCCATCTCGTGCTCCCTACTTTTCTTTTAACTCGTAAACTCCAGTCCAATTTTCTTTTGTCCCTGATTCCATAAGCTTCTGACATCGATCGATGTATACCTGGGCTAACATATCATTTTCCATTTTTTGAAACAAGTTCAGGGCTACATTCCAGTCCCCCTTCCTGTAAACCTCAATAGCCTGTTCAAAGTGTTTGATCTTCTCGAGTTTTCCCTCCGACACATCTCTCCTCTCCCCAAAAATTTCAAAAATTCGCACAGGTTTTTTCCTGCCCACCACTCGAATCAGATCTACCTCTTTGGTGACGATATGCTCTTTGACTTGTTCGAACGTGTCTTCTCCGATGAGGATAGGTACACGATACTGTTTACACGCTCCCTCCAGCCTGGAGGCCAGGTTGATTGTATCGCCCATGGCCGTGTAATCGAAACGGTCGCGGGAACCCATGTTCCCCACCACAGCTTGACCGGAATTGATTCCTATCCGCATGAATAGCTCATGCCCGTAATGACTCTGAAGATTGGGTCTCAATTCTGCCAGTCGCCTCTGACATTCAAGTGCTGCCCGGCAAGCCCTCATGGCGTGATCAGGCTGCTCGAGCGGGGCATTGAAGAAGGCGATTATCGAATCTCCTTCATACTTATCGAGAGTCCCGCCCTGAGAGAGGATGATATTCGTCATTTCTGAAAGATAGTCATTCAGGAGATGGACCAGGTCTTCGGGCGGCAGACTCTCAGATATAGAGGTGAAACCAGCCAAGTCAGAAAAGAAGGAAGTGATTTCTCTTTTTTCCCCGCCCAGTTGAAGCAGTTCGGGATTTTTTAAGATCCGCTCGATAACATGATGACTGAGATAGCGACGGAAGACACTTTTTATGAACCGCCGTTGTTTACCTTCGAAGCGATAATTCAGCAAAGAGGCCGCAGAAAAACTCAAAATGACTACAAACTCGGAAGCGACGAAATCCAGCCAATAACCGACAGAAAATGCCAAGATAACCGAGCCAACAGGCAGGCCTACGCAAACCAAAGCAAAAAAAACAATATGCCAGATGTTTCTAAGGAAGGTCGTCCCTAATCCGGTTAAAAGAGAGAAGAAAAACAAAAGGAAAATGACAAAGGCTTTTGATGATGGCCGCACAAAATCGTGGTGAAGGAGATTATCCAGGGCTGTGGCTAGTATTTCGACTCCTGGGCAGACGGCACTTAGTGGTGATGGCCGGAGGTCATAAAGCCCTGGGGCGCTGGCCCCAACAAAGACGATCTTCCCTGCGAATTCCTCTGGAGAAATCTGAGGGGTCTTTCCTTCCATCATCTGGGCGTAAGAATTAATGAGGGCAGCTATGGAATAACTTGAATAAGTACCCGTGGGTCCGTGGAATCTGATGATCATCTGGCCCGAGTCTTCGAGAGGTATTTCAGTTAGGCTATGTGTTCCTTTCAAAAAATCAGCCACCGCCAGGGGTATAGAAGGAAGGACAAGATTCTGGTAACTGAAAATCAAAGGCAAGCGGCGGTACACTCCGTCTCCATCAGGCGAAAACCGGACATTCCCGACTCCCTGGGTGGAAAGAAGAAGACTGTCCAATGGTAGGGTGAAAGAGGAAGATGGATATATTGTTTCTGGCGGATATCTTTCCCTAACCATGGAAAATTTTTCTAGCGAAGAAATAGGCTGTTCCTCGGATTTTTCCTCTTGGCTCAAAAAAACAGAAAGGAAGACATTCCCTGCTTCGTTCATGGT
>CAYFXE010000078.1:4646-4897 GCA_964347035.1 uncultured Eubacteriales bacterium
TTCGTAGACGTCGAGGCTATCTTGATCGACAAGAAAAAGAACGATGTCTTGACTTGCTTCGGAGGAATTGGAGAAGAGTCGTAATCTCAAATCCCAAGACTTCCATTCTAAGACCTGGAACACATGTAAAAAATTGAGGATAATAGCGACAAAGAAGACGACGAGTCCTACGGTTAACCCGCGAACAATCTTACTTTTCATACTTCTGAATTCTTGCTACCTGCTTCCGTAGGCACGGGCTTCGCAGGAAT
>CAYFXE010000079.1:0-4337 GCA_964347035.1 uncultured Eubacteriales bacterium
TAAAATGTTTCGGTATACAGGAGATATTCCCATTTATTTTACAATGTAGGTCAGGTTCGTCAGGCCCGGGGGTGGTACTTGTCGTAGACTCTACGGAGTCTTTCCCGACTGACATGGGTGTAAATTTGGGTCGTGGTGATTTGCGTATGCCCAAGCATGAGTTGGACTGACCGCAAATCCGCTCCTCTCTCGAGAAGATGGGTAGCGAAGGAATGTCGGAGGATATGGGGACTGATCTTCAATGCCAGTCCGGATTTCGTGGCATAGGTTTTAAGCAACTTCCAGAAGCCTTGCCTTGTAAAGGTTCCGCCTCGAGAGGTGAGAAAAAGTGAATCGGACCGCTCTTTAAGCATCTTCGGACGTGCCTCTTCTAGGTATCTCTGGATGGCCTGCTTAGCCGATTCTCCGATGGGAACGACCCGCTCTTTTCCCCCCTTACCCCGACAGAGAAGAAATCCATCCTCAATATTCAAGTTCTTTTGCTTTAACGAGATAAGCTCTGAGACCCGCAGACCTGTTGCATACAGAAGCTCGAGCATCGCCCTATCCCGGATGCCGCGCGTTTTTGTCTCATCAGGCTGTTTGAGGAGAAATTCGACTTCTTCGACCGTCAGAAAATGGGGCAATTTGAGCCATATCTTGGGAGAGGAGAGGTTGATGGCCGGGTTTTTTTTAATGATGCCATCCAGCACCAGAAACTTGTACAAGGATTTAAGAGAAGAGATCATCCGACCCAAAGACCGAGGGGCCAGCCCTGCTTTGCTCTGCTGGTGGACGAACTTTATCAGATCCTCCTCTTTGACCTCTGACCAGGAAATTTTTCCCTTTCGTAGGAATAAGAAGAGCTTATTGATATCTCTCGAGTAGGAAAGAATTGTGTTCGGGGAAAGGCCTTTCTCAACTGACAGATAATCGAGGAAACCCTGGAGAACATCCTCTGGCGATGAGGAAAGATTTGTCATTGGACAAAAGGGTTCGACCTCTTTTCTTGACCCACAGAGGTGAAAGGACCATGGCCGGGAAGCAAAGGCATCTCATCGGGCATGGTCAGGATTTTGGTCTTGATGGAATTGACCAGTTCTGGCCAAGACCCTCCTGGAAGATCGGTTCGACCGACTCCTCCAAAAAACAAGGTGTCCCCCGAGAGAAGGAATCCATCACCCAGGAAGCTAACACTTCCCGGGGAATGGCCGGGAGTGTGGATGACGCGCAAAGAAAATTTACCAATCTTGATCGTTTCACCTTCCTCAAGGTATTGATCGGGTGGCGGAGACTCCTGGGCACCGAGAAAAAAACTCAACTCCGATTGAAGAACATTCTTGAGTATGGGCTCATCGTCGCGGTGGATGCAGAGCGGAATATCGAATTTTTCTTTGATTTCTCTATTCGCTCCGATATGGTCTATGTGTCCATGGGTGTTAAGCAGGGTCACGGGATGAAGACTATTTGAGGCGACAAGACGGAATATTTTAGAGGCCTCTGCGCCGGGATCCACGACAGCACATTCTCGAGTCTCAGGACAATAGACAATATAACAGTTTGTCTCAAGAGGGCCGACGACAACAGATTCAAATTTCATCTTCTCTCACTTTTCAATCATCATAAATCGATCTCCCCATTGAGTCAAGAATCGGAATCGGGGTCAGACCTTCATAACTTTTATAATTATTTAGAGTTTCATATCCAATTATGAAAGTTATGAAGGTCTGACCCCGTTTATGATATACTCGTTTGAAAATGGAGAGAAGAAAGACGATCGGGTTTGTCTTAGGTCCTCTCCTTTTTCTCCTGGCCTACTTCCTGCCCTTCCTTCCTGAAAATCCCGAAGCCCATCGTCTGCTGGCTATCTTCCTGCTGGTCGTCATCTGGTGGGTTACGGAATGTATCCCGATCCCGGCCACGGCCCTCCTTATTCCTGTCTTCATCACCGTTTTCCGAATCGCTCCCGTCAAAGACGCCTTTGCCCCATTTGCCAACCCGATTATCATGCTTTTTCTGGGTAGTTTCGTCCTGGCCAGAGCGATGAGCGTTCATGCTCTCGACCAGAAATTAGCCCTCTCAATATTATCCTTCAAATCCATTGCTCTCAAAAAGACGAGAATCCTGTTTGCCATCGGTCTGACCACAGTCTTCCTGACCCTGTGGATAAGCAACACAGCTACCACGGCCATGATGTATCCCATTTGCCTAGGAATACTCAGCGCTTTTCTTGATGAGAAGAAAGAAGGGCGAGCCACATCCTTCGGAACCATCCTCCTGCTGATGATTGCCTATTCAGCCTCGATCGGTGGAATCGGCACACCGATCGGCAGCCCTCCTAACCTCATTGCCATCGGCATGCTCGAAAGACTGGCCGATTACAGGATCACTTTTTTCCAGTGGATGATGCTCGGCTTCTTGGTCCTCATCCCCATGTATTTTGTGCTTTTCCTCTTCATGAGATTTAAGCTGGGGATGCAGGGAAGGATCGAGGAGAAGAGGATATCCCTGCCAATTGCGGATAAAAAAATCAAGAAAGGACTCAACCGCGCTCAAAAAAATGTGCTGATTGCTTTTCTGGTCACGGTATCTCTCTGGACGTTTCCTGGTTTTTTGGCTCTTATCTGGGGCAAGGACGCTGGACTTTTTCTCTGGTTCCGCGGCCACTTCCCAGAATCGGTGGCTGCCATCATCGGCGCCTGCTTGCTCTTTCTTCTCCCCATCGATATAAGCAGCGGTCGATTTACCCTCTCCCTTAAAGAAGCGTTGCGAATAGACTGGGGTACCCTGTTGCTTTTTGGCGGTGGATTATCCCTGGGATTCCAAATCTTCGAGACCGGCCTAGCCGATGCCATCGGACGTTTCTTTATTTCTCCAGGGACAACGGCCAGCTTATCGCTGATCACCTTCCTTACCATCACCTTCAGTGTTTTTCTGACAGAAGTGACCTCCAACACAGCCTCTGCCAACATGATCATCCCTATTATCATAGCCATCTCCAAGGCAGCCGCCGTCAATCCCCTGCCGCCTGTGTTAGGCTGTGCTATCGCCTGCAGCTTTGCCTTTATGCTTCCCGTCGCCACCCCACCAAATGCCATCGTCTATGGAGCGGGATTGGTGCGTCTTCTAGACATGATGAAGTTTGGATTCTGGATGAACATCGCCGGGATCATCATCATATGGATAGGCATCCGAGTCCTCGCTCCTCTATTGGGAATTTTTTAACAGGGTTTGTTGTTTTTTCAGAATTTTTGATATAATTTTTGGCGATGGATGCCTACCTTTCCAGGGAAGCCTACCAGGCCTTAGAAGGGTTGAACCTCCTGGCGCCTGGATCGAACTCAGAAGGACTCCTCATCGGACACAAGAGAGGCCACAGGTATATCGTGGAATACGTCTTCCCTACACCTGGAGCCTCTTCAATCTCCCCCGATAAATACTTTAATCTTGATCAGCTCTTTGACGGAAAAATCATCGGCTTTTTCATGATCAAGCCAGAAGAAAAAAGAATAAAAAGAATCCTAGCTCCATTTGCATATGGTAAGCTTTTCCTCGAGGTCGATCTCACCTCTCAAAAAAAGACAGCCCTGAAATCCTTCATCGTCGATTATACAGACGACTTCTTTCTCTCGCCAATTCAGATAAAAAAATATAAATAAAATTATGGACGATCACCTAAATTCGGAACAACAAAAATTCCTCCTCAAACTGGCCCGGGAAGCCATCCAATCCCATCTCGAGGGCAAAGAAGCCCCCAAGGTTAAAGTGACAGATCCGAGTCTCAAGAAAAAAAGAGGAGCCTTCGTTACCCTTAAAGTCAACGATGAGCTCCGGGGATGTATCGGATATCCCCTTCCCTTTAAGCCTCTGTATGAAACGATCCTAGATGTCGCTGTATCGGCAGCCACCCAGGATTTCCGTTTTCAGCCCTTGGACCTTGAGGAACTCCCAAACACCAGGATGGAAATTTCTGTTCTCTCCTCGCCCCAGCCAGTCAAGGACATCAAGAAGATCAAAGTCGGAATACACGGAATCGTTGTCTCCAAAGGGCTCAACAAGGGGCTTCTCCTCCCGCAAGTTGCGGTGGAATGGGACTGGAACTTAGAAACCTATTTAAGTCATGGATGCCTGAAAGCCGGACTCGCGGAGGATGAATGGAAAAAGGGAGCTCAGATCGAAATCTTTACAGCCCAGGTCTTTTCAGAATAGAATACTATTTCATCTTGTGTTAATGGGCTTGAACTGCGAGTAAGCATCTCATTTGCCGTGATAACAGATAACAGTATGGATCAGGTTGAGCATATCGAAAACACGCGGGATTTCCCCAGCGAGAAAATCCCGCTCGGATTCGGGCTTCG
>CAYFXE010000080.1:0-3840 GCA_964347035.1 uncultured Eubacteriales bacterium
CCATTCTCCTTTCGTCCTTCTCGGCTGCTGCGTAACTCGCTTCGCTCAGACATACTCGCAGGTCGACTTCTTCGACTGCCCTCAAAGGCCGAAATCCGAAGGCTAAATCTTCAATGGTCGCTTCTTCCATCCCCAAATACCCTCCTATTACGGTTTTGGGGATGCTTCCTGGATCGAACTTCTGAATTCTTGATGGGAAATCTTGTTCGGCAGCAGAGAGGGAAAGGCTTTCTAGACTCTGTTGCTGTTGATGACATTGATTTGAATGTGATACACTCATCGCCTTCAATCTATCATTGGTATCTCTGAACGCCATGAGGAGGAAGATTATGTTAGCCCCCAGAAAACGACTTTATCTTTTTTTAACTCTTATCGGGATGTCGGTCGCTGCTTCTGCTTTTTTTCTTCTCAGCCAAAACAATTATGATATCCAGAGTCATTATCACAAAGCCGAGTATATGGTTCCCATGAGGGATGGAAACAAATTATTCACTCAGGTCTATACTCCCAAAGATAGAAGTCAGGAATATCCCATCCTTCTCTACCGGACGCCATACTCCATAGGCTATTATGGTGCCGAAATTCGCAGGCCTTTTCTTGGGCCCAACGAGATGTACGCTCCCGATGGATTTATCTTCGTTTATCAAGACGTGCGGGGAAAATTCAAGTCCGAAGGGGAGTTCATTGTCATGAGGCCCCACAAGCCTCAAAAGGAAAGCGCTAAAGATACGGATGAAAGCAGTGATACCTTTGATACCATTGAATGGGTCCTGAAAAATATCCCCAACCACAACGGTCGTGTCGGGCAGTGGGGGATTTCTTATCCGGCCTTTCAGACTGTCATGGGAATGATCGATGCCCATCCTGCTCTTAAAGCCTCCTCACCCCAGGCCTCTCCCTCTGATATGTGGATCGGTGATGATTTTCATCACAACGGTGCCTTCCGCCTCATGTACACGTTTGGCTGGCTGTCCTTCAATGCTGTCGTAAGGGAGGGTGTTACTGAAAAGAGATCTCAGCGATTCGACTACGGCACACCTGACGGATACAAATTCTTTCTGGAATTAGGGCCGGTAGCGAATGTGGACAAATTATATTTTCATGAGAAGGTACCGACCTGGAACGAGTACATGGAGCACGGTGACTATGATGACTACTGGAAGAGACAGAATGTCCTCCAGCATCTCGATAACATCAAACATCCCATCCTGAATGTCGCTGCTTGGTTCGATGCCGAGGACTTCTACGGCCCGATGAGCATCTACTACACCATCGAAGAGAAAAATCCGCAAAACAAGAGCATTCTTGTTGTCGGCCCCTGGCTTCATGGAGGATGGGCTCGGACTTCTGGTGAATCACTCGGGAACATTAAATTTGGATCAAAAACCGCCGAGTATTACAGACGAAACATCGAATTTCCTTTTTTCAATTACTATTTGAAAGATAAAGGAAATATGGATCTGAAAGAGGCACAGGTTTTTATAACTGGTTCGAACCAATGGAAATCTTTTGACCGTTGGCCTCCGGAAAAGACCGAGCAGAGAAATCTCTATCTTAGAGGCGATGGAAAACTCTCGTTCTCGCCTCCAGATGGTGGTCCCGGTGAGGAAATGGACTCCTTCATCAGCGATCCTGACAAACCCGTACCATTTTCAGCCGAAATCCGAACCTCGCAGGGTCATCTGTGGATGGTTGAGGACCAGAGATTTGCTTCTAGACGGCCTGACGTTCTCGTCTACCAAACAGATGTCTTGGATGAAGACATCACCATCGCCGGACCGATCCTAGCCAGCCTTTTTTTCTCTATCACAGGAACGGACGCAGACTGGGTTGTCAAATTGATCGATGTCTATCCAGGTGATGCCCCAGATCCTGAACCCAATCCGCGGAATGTCAGGATGGGTGATTTTGAAATGCTGCTCGCTGGAGAAGTTTTTCGCAGCAAGTACCGAAACAGTTATGAGAAGCCAGAGCCCCTCGTTCCGAATCAAGTGACTCATATCGAGTTTGACCTGCGTGATAAATGCCACACCTTTCTCAAGGGACACAGAATCATGGTTCAGATTCAGAGCTCCTGGTTTCCGGTCATCGACAGAAATCCACAGATGTTCACTGATATTTACCATGCTCAAGAGTCTGATTTCAAGAAAGCGACACACACGGTTTACCGCTCCTCCCAACACAGCTCCCATCTCAAGCTGAATATCCTTAAATAAATTAATGAAAAGTTTAAAATTTTACCATTCTGGCACTCTTCTTTATCTCAAAAGGACGACAGCAATGAGAAGAATGTTTTGTTTATTGAAAACCTTCCGGAATTTTATAATAATTCCAGATATCGGTTCAAAAACATAGAATGGAGACGAAAAATGAAAGAGTTCGATAGACGACATTTTTTAAAATTAGCAGCCACAGGAGTGAGCGGGATTTTCCTGGGAGCGCCTATGATCAATCTAGGGAAGTACCGGCTTTTCTCATCCTCCCAAGAAACATATTCTGCCCGGGCCGTAGAACTTGTCGAGAGGGCTACGGTTATCGATATGCTTAGCCCTCTGTCCTTGAATTATCTTTCGCCCCTGAAATACTTGGCGCAACCCAGCAGTTTCACCTCGAAAGATTTTGAAAAATACAAATCATCCGGTATCGATGTTTTTCATCCAGCCGTAGGCATGGGTGGCATCGCAGCAAAGGAATCCGTCCTGAGTTTCTTCAGCGGCTGGAACAGCTTTATCGCTGAGCATGATGAGTACTTTATGAGGATCGATAGTGCTCAGGATTTCAACAGGCTGAAACGATCGAACAAGATAGGTATTGTGCTTGGCCTCCAGAATTCTGATCATTTTCAAAAATTGACTGATGTGAAATTTTTTCACCTGATGGGGCAGCGTGTTTCTCAATTGACCTATAATGCCAGAAATTTGATCGGCAGCGGCTCCACAGAACGATCTGATGGCGGCATAAGCGATTTCGGCGTTAAAATTATTGAGGAAATGCAAAAGGTTGGAGTGGCGGTCGATGTCTCGCACTGCGGCGACAGGACGACTCTTGATGCCTTTGAAGCAGCGAAAAAACCAGTTCTTATAACACATTCAAACTGCAGGTCTCTTGTCGAAGGACATGTTCGCTGCAAGACAGATGAAGCAATCCGCAATATGGCTGAAACCGGCGGAGTCATGGGAATAACGGGTGTCAGGATGTTCGTTCATGATAAGGAACCGACAACCATCGAACATTTGCTCGATCATTTCGATCACGTTGCCAGGCTCATTGGCATCGAAAAAGTCGGCGTCGGCAGCGACAGTGATCTGGATGGCTACGACGATATGCCACCAAATTTTCAAAAAATGCTCCGCGCAGGGTATAAGGACCTCTACAGGTTCCGGGAAAAAATTGATATCGAGGGAGTCGACCATCCCAAAAGAATGTATGATCTGACTGAAGGGCTCATCCGCAGGGGATATAGCGATGATGATATTATCGGCGTGCTCGGAGGAAATTTCAGACGTGTCCTTTCAGAGTTATGGACGGTATAACGCACTTTCTTCCGAGAGGCAAAAGTATTCCCAAGAGATACATGGCTTGGATGAAACGCTCGAGGTGGGCGATGAATTCTAGGCTTGCCCCTGATTTAATCAGGGGTAATCCATAGACTCCTCTGGTGAGCCATGTCATGAATGCTGATAGCGAACCTTGCCTGCTATCTCATTGAAAAAAATCCGCTTCAAAGACAGAAAAGGCCGGATTATGTATTTGCCGACTCTTTCTGCTTCTCTCTTGGTCTCGGCTTTGACTTGAGTGTGGACTGAGAAACCTGTGTGGGGCCAGGAGAGAATCTTCTGT
>CAYFXE010000081.1:0-3177 GCA_964347035.1 uncultured Eubacteriales bacterium
AATCCACCCCGCACATCTAAGCGGGGCTTATCTAAGGCTGATTCTGGGCTGCGGGGAGTTTCGCTTTTTCAGGGCAGATCAAATTATTTCATTTTTAGGTCAACCTATTTATCCAACAAACGTATACATATAGTGAGAGGAAAAAAATGAGGCTGATATCACGGATCGAGGAAATCATACTTCTCAGTATTTGGCGCCTTCAAGAAAATGCCTACGGCATCACTATACAAGAAGAAGTTATTAAAGCAACGGGAAAATCCTGGTTGACAGGGTCGATCTATGCGTCGCTAAGTCGATTGTTAAAACATGGCCTCGTGGAATCCATCAAAGGAGAACCCACGGCTGAGCGAGGAGGACGGCACAAGATTTACTATAAGATCACGATCGAGGGGCAGAAGGCCTTAATGGCTGTTAAACGTGTCAATTCCATTATCTGGTCCGGGCTGCCGGCATTTGATGTCGATGAATAAGATTTTGTGGAAGAATAATATGGCACTGAAAGATATTCACCCTCCCAAGATGGCTGTTCGTATCATCGAGCGCCTGCTTGATCCTAATGTGCGCTATTCGGCGATGGGAGATTTTGAAGAGAGGTTCCGGACCATAGTTCAATCGAGTAGCCTGTTCCGAGCCCGGATCTTTTATTGGCTTCAGATTTTTCTCGTTCTTCCATTTTTTGTCAAGAATCTTCTCTACTGGAGTATCGAAATGTTAAAGAATTATCTTAAAATTGCGCTCAGGATAATCCAAAGGCATAAGGGATTTTCTTTTATAAAAGTATCCGGCCTCGCTATGGGTATGGCCTGTTGCATTTTGATCCTGTTGTTTGTCCGTTTTGAGCTGAGCTTTGATCACTTCCATGTAAACAAAGACCGTATCTACCGAGTTCTTTCAGAATTAGATTTGACTCAAGGGGCTGAGATCGTTCCCATCACTGCACTTCCTTTAGCCCCTGCGATTAAGAATGACCTCCCTGATGTCATGAAGGTAACACGAATATCCGACTGGGGTGAAAGACTGTTCAAGGTCGGAGACAAAAGATTACCTGAGGATCTTCTTTGTGTGGATGCTGAGTTTTTCGATATCTTCACATTCCCTCTTCTTCTTGGCGATCCAAAAACCGCACTTATGGAGCCTTATTCTCTTGTCGTGACCGAAGAGATAGCCCAAAAATATTTCGGAGAAAACGATCCTTTGGGGAAGTTCATCACCATTCAGAATTCTCAAGATTATAAAATCACCGGGGTCATGCAGAATGTACCAGGAAATTCTCATCTCCGTTTTGACGCCTTGGCATCGTTTTCATCGCGAGCCAATGAAGACAGAGTTAAGGGGAATTACTGGGGCCGTTTTTCTAATGATTATACGTATGTTTTACTTCCCACAGGGACTAAACCCAAAGACCTCGAAAATAAGTTTCCTGCGTTTATGGCTAAGTATATTCCTGTGGAAGACGACCGATACAACCTTCATCTTCAATCCCTCAAAGACATTCATTTTTCCAGCTGGAACTATGATATTGCCAGAAGGACCAATAAAGACTACCTTTATGCGTATTCGGTCATCGCGTTCTTAATTCTGATCATCGCCTGCATCAATTTCATGAACCTGGCTACAGCCCGCTCATCCAGTCGTGCCAAAGAGGTGGGCATACGAAAAGTCGTGGGCGCTCACAGGATGCAGCTGATCAAACAATTTTTTACCGAGTCGGTATTAATGGCCCTCCTGTCTTTGATGGCAGCTATTGGACTGGCTGTTCTCCTTCTGCCGAAATTCAATCAATTTGTGAGAAGGGAACTTACTCTTGATGTTTTCAGTGATTTCGGTTTGCTCTTTGGATTACTGGCCATATCATTATTTGTTGGTTTTGTTTCGGGGAGCTATCCAGCCATTGTCCTCTCGGCGTTTAAGCCCGCCAAGGTTCTGAAAAAAGCCTTCGAGAAAAAGGCAAAAGGCCTGTCTTTCCGGACGGTCTCGAGTGTTCTACAGTTTTCCATTTCCATGGTCCTGATCTTTGCGACAGCAGTGGTTTATTCTCAAATACGCTTCATGAAGAATAAGGATCCCGGGTTTGATGCCAAACAGATTATTGCCATTTATCTAACTAGCCAGCCCCTGAGAGAGAAAAGTGAGACATTTAAAAGCGAGATCTTACGACATCCGTCAATATTGAGTGCCTGCGCATCATTCGGAACTCCTGCTAGCGGTACGGGCAGCGGGCGTTCCTTCATTCCTGAAGGGTATCCTGAGGGGGAATCGATCCATATGGAAACTCTCTTTATAGATCATGATTTTATCGAGACTTATGGATTAGAGCTGGTCAGCGGAAGGAATTTTTCTAGAGAATTTCCAACGGATATCGAAAATGCCGTCATACTGAATGAGACGGCTGTCAGAAAATTGGGGTGGGATGATCCCATCGGCAAACGGTTCAGCGAAGAAGATTCTGGTGTTGGAGCGAAAGTTATAGGTGTTGTCAAAGATTTTCACTATGAGTCGATCCTGTATGAGATTGCTCCGATGGTTCTCACATTAAGACCTTTTCAATTCTATTATATCTCTGCAAAGATACGTTTGGAGGATGTGTCCCAGGTTCTTGCTTTCCTTGAAGCAAAATGGAAAGAGTTTGCCCCGGAATACCCCTTCGAATACGTCTTTGTCGATGAGGAATTCGATAGGTATTACAATTTTGAACGGAGGCAGGGACAGTTGTTCACCTACTGTTCTATCCTGGCCATATTTATCAGCTGTATGGGTATCTTTGGGTTAGCCTCTTTTACGGCAGAGAAACGGACCAAAGAGATCGGCATCCGGAAAGTCCTCGGTGCGTCTGTCTCGGGAATAGTTATCCTCCTTTCGAAGGAGTTTGTGAAGTGGGTTCTGGTGGCCAACATCATCGGTTGGCCTGTCGCATATTTTGTCATGAAAAGATGGCTTCAGAGTTTTGCCTATCGAGTGAATATCGGGATCTGGATGTTTGCTTTTTCTGCTTTCTTGGTTTTGATCATTGCCTTGCTCACAGTCAGCTACCAGTCCATCAAGACTGCGCTCGCCAATCCCATCGATTCTTTGCGTTATGAATAAAGGGACAACTTTCTCTCTAGTATAAAAAAGTAAAATATAGGAATTTGGTTTTGGGGATGGCATCGAATCTCTCATAATTTATCTCGATTTTCA
>CAYFXE010000082.1:0-3080 GCA_964347035.1 uncultured Eubacteriales bacterium
ACCTCGAGCCGAGTAAAGATTTTCGGACCACTTACCAGTATCAGAATTTAATGTTCATGACAGCCGGATACCTTGTCGGACAGATCGCCGGGACAACCTGGGAGGAATTCACGAAGACACATCTTCTCGATCCCCTGGGAATGAACAGGAGTAATTTTTCTGTGGAGGATTCCAAAAAGGCTGAAGACTTTGCCCTTCCTTACTTAAAAAAAGAAGAGAAAGTTATTGAAATTCCTTTTCGTAATATTGATACAGTTGGTCCAGCCGGATCGATCAATTCCAGCGTGGCGGATATGGCCAACTGGCTCCTGCTTAACTTGAACAAGGGAAAGATCGCTGACAAGCAGATCATATCCGAGGGAAACCTTCAGGAAATCCATTCGCCCCAGATGATCTCATCGAACCGCTTGAGGTATGATGAGTTCTTTTATTCTCTATACGGTATGGGTTGGGGGATTACAGCCTACCGAGGCCATCTGATGCTCTCCCATGGCGGAGGGATTGACGGTTTCACCGCCCGGGTATCATTGATGCCCAAGGATAAGCTGGGATTGGTCATCCTGACTAACATGGGCGGTACACCGCTGACTTCGATCATTGCTTACAACGCCTTTGAGCGCCTCCTCGGTCTGGATCCTATCGATTGGCACAAACGGATTAAGGAAGAAGTAGAAAAGGCCAAAAAAGAAGAGGAAAAGTCCAAAAAGGAGAAAGAAAAAGAGCGCAAGTTAAATACGAAGCCTTCTCATTCCATCGAAGATTACATCGGAGAGTATGAACATCCGGGTTATGGTATCGCTTCGGTTCTAAAAGACGGAGATCAAATGAAGTTCGTCTACAACTCCATAGAATTTCTGATGACCCACTACCATTACGACGTCTTCGAGATAACGAATGAAATGTTCGGCGAGAGTCAGAAAGTATCCTTCCTGACCGATGTCAAGGGAAATATCCATCAAGCTGCCATCCAGATCGAGCCGGCGGTCGAAGCCATACTCTTCACCCGGATGCCGGATAAGGAGATGCAACAGAAGAGCTTCCTGGAAAAGTTTCTGGGAGTTTATGAGCTGCCCAACGTCAAAGCGAAGGTTTTCTTGAAGGGAGAAAATACTCTTGCTCTCCTTCTGACAGGTCAGCCAGAATATGAGCTTGTTCCTTACAAAGGCACGGAATTCAACATCAAAAACCTGCAAGGGTACAGTGTGGAATTCGTGTTGGATGAGAAAGGAGTGGTCATCGAAGCCAAGTTCAAACAGCCTAACGGCATCCTCACAGTCAAGAAAAAGTAGGTTTATCCAGAAATATTCATAAATATTTCTTTTTCAGACCGGTCCGCTCGTTGAATTCCTGGATGAGTCGATCCCATTCCTGGTAGGATTGGTATTTTTCGTTCCAGTAGTCCTCCTCAGACCACTGGCGATCTAATTCTTCGACGTCTTTACCGAGCTGCTCAATCCAGGTGAAGTATTTCAGGTTGTGAATCCTCTTTTTATTCCAGTAAGTCAGTTCATGCATGTGATCTGTTTTGAGGCTTATCAGGCAGGTTTCCAAATCCACTGCTGCTTGAACCTCTTTATACGGACCTCTCTCTTCCCTCAACTCCTCAATCCTGGACTGGTAAAGCTCCATCGAGTCGGTGGCCACTGAAAAAATGATATCATCCTGGTTCATCTCATAATATCTGGCCATTTTTATCGAGCCGATCAGGTTTGCGATCGAGGAAATACCCAAAAGGTCGAGCTTGTCGATTGTATCTTTTGGGATGCCCCTTGATCGGAGATAGCGATGCCCTTCGGATTCGTTGAACAGGCGCAGGAGTCTCAGGCAGAATTCATCGTCAATACCAGCGACCATGTCTGTGGTTTTCACGTTATGAATCCAGGGAACATGTTTGTCGCCGATGCCCTCGATCCTGTGTTCACCGTAGCCGCTCAAAAGAAGAGTTGGGCATTGCAACGCCTCTCCAGCGCAGACCTTGAGGTTTGGGTGCTTTCCCCTCAAGTAATCCGCGCAGGCGAGAGTACCTGTCGAGCCTTGGGTCAGAAACAGCGCTGTCAATCTTTGTTTGCCCTTTTTTTCTTTCTCGTAAACTTCCTCGATGGCTTGCCCTGTACAGACATAGTGCCAGATCGCATTCCCGAATTCATCGAATTGATTCAAGATCACCACCTCATCGCCGCGTTCTCTCTTAATTTCAAAACACTTCTCGTAGACCTCCCTCACGTTGCTTTCTGTCCCCGGTGTGGAGAAGACTTCGGCGCCGATCTCTTCCAGCCATTCGAACCTTTCCTTGGACATCCCTTCTGGGAGGACGGCAATACAGGGGCAGGCAAGGAGATAGGAGTCGTAAGCTCCTCCTCGGCAGTAATTGCCTGTCGAGGGCCAGACAGCTTTTTGTTGAGTTGGATCGAATTTTCCTTGGACCAGCTTCTCGATGAGAGGGCCAAATGTCGCCCCGACTTTATGGGACCCAGTGGGGAAATACTTGCCGATGAGCATGATGATCCTGGCCTCAGCGCCTGTCAATTCCTGGGGGATTTCGATATAGTTAACATCTCCAAAATTTCCGCCGAACTCGATCGGCTCGTTTTTCCATGAAATCCGGAACAGATTTCTGGGATTTAAATCCCACAATCCGATATTGTTGAGCTCTTCCCGGATTCCTTCAGGAATTTTTTCTGGGTGAGCCATCTCCTCGTAAGTGGGTATGATGATGTTTCTCTCTCGGCATCTTTGGATGGTGTTTTCTAGGATCTTTGAGGGGTTGTGCATCGGCCTCCGGCCTCCTCATTTCCGGCTGGTGATATGATATATGGATTTTCTTTCGATGAAAAGCCTTATCTTAATTTGTCTGGACCAGTAACTCAGTGACACAGTGGATCAGTCACTCAGGAAGAAACAGAAAGATATCTTGGTGAGTCACTGAGACACGGAGTAACTGAGTTACTGACGTGTAGATTGACGTTACATTCTTTTTTTGATAATTTAATCACCCACCTTCTCGGTGTTCTGATCCAGAGAGACAAAGCGGAGAGGTGTCCGAGTGGCTTAAGGAGCACGCTTGGAAAGCGTGTGTGCGG